>CAMVKW010000004.1:0-184594 GCA_947168155.1 uncultured Lachnospiraceae bacterium
TATGAGAAAGTATTACTTAGACAACATTAGATGGATTACAGTTGTGATCGTTGTTTTGTACCATGTATTTTATATGTACAATGCTGAGGGAGTGTTAGGAGGAATTGGTCAGATTACAAAGCTGGCGGTTCAGCCTTATGATATCTTTCAGTATCTTGTATATCCATGGTTTATGCCGGTGCTATTTATAGTAGCAGGCATAAGCTCAAGGCTGTATCTCGATAAGCATACGAATAAGGAATTTATAAAGAGCAGAACAACTAAGCTTCTTGTTCCATCAACTATAGGACTTTTCGTATTCCAGTTTATTCAGGGATATGTAAGTATGCATCTTGCAGATGGAGCGGCAGATCTTAAATCAGCAGGAGTTCCAAATTTTATTATCTTCCTGATAATGGTCGCTTCGGGAAGTGGAGTGCTTTGGTTTGTTCATCTTCTGTGGCTTTATAGCGTTATACTTGCGCTTGTAAGAAAGATTGAGAAGGAAAAGCTCCTTACGCTCGGTTCGAAGACTCCACTGTGGCTGATAGCTCTTTTCTTCTTCCCAATCTGGGGAGCGGCACAGGTGCTGAATGCCCCAATCATATCAGTTTATAGATGTGCTTTTTATTTTGTATTCTTCATGCTGGGATATTATGTATTTTCAAATGAAGAAGTAATGGATAAGCTGAAGAAATATGCAGTGATAATTATAGTGATTGGAGTAGCGCTCTCTATTACATTTGCAGTATTAAACTTCATCGTTCGTGGTGGAACTAACTATGCTGATAAGCCGGTCAACAGAGGCCCACTCTTCGCAGCATGTGCATACTTTGGTTCACTTGCAATGCTCGCTGGTATGGCAAGATTTGGAGACTTCAGTAACAGCTTTACAAAGTGGATGAGCTCTCACAGTTTTGGACTCTATGTATTCCATTATCTTGGAATATCCACAGTGGCCCTTGTTTTTGCAAAGAATGCAATCCTTCCTGCACCTCTTTGCTACCTGCTTAGTTTAGTAGCAGGCTTCGTATTCGGATATGGATTATATGCAATCATCTCGAGAATACCATTCTTCAGATGGGCAGTACTTGGAATTAGCAAGAAGAAGGTTCAGAAGACTGAGAGTGAGAATTAATAAACCAATATGGGGGTAAATATGTTTAATGAAAATATAATTCGACTTAGAAAGTATAGACAAATGACTCAGGAGGATATAGCTGAGGCAGTTGGAGTATCCAGACAAGCAGTCGCTAAGTGGGAGTCGGGGGAAACTATTCCTGATCTTGAAAAATGTAGAATGCTTGCAGATCTTTTTGAAGTATCCCTTGATGACCTCGCTAATTATGTACCAGATGAGAATATGGGGTTGGATGTACCTCCTAAGGGTAAACACCTCTTTGGTATAGTGACAGTCGGTGATAAAGGACAGATAGTAATTCCTGCAAAGGCCAGGAAACTTTTTGATATATCTTCGGGAGATAAACTAGTTGTGCTCGGGGATGAATCCCAGGGAATGGCTATCATGAAGGCTAAAGATTTTTTAAATTTGGCAAACATAATCAGGAAAGGTTTGTGATGAAAATATTAATATAAAGAAATATGTATGATAAGTCTGTTAAAGATTGATTACGTAATAGCCATTACTGGACAAGGTTTCATGTGTAGGAGTATAATATGACACACTGAAACACTATATAAATGGAGGTAACTATGAAGTTAGGAATTATCGGCGCTGGAAATATGGCGAGTGCCATAATTGGTGGAATTATAAAAAAAGGTATTATCCCTGCAAATGAAATTATTTGTTCAACACCTGTTGAGGCTGAAAGAACAAAGGCGGCAGATGCATTTGGTATAAATGTAAGCGAGAGTAATATAGAAGTTGTAAAGTCAGCGGAAGTTCTTCTTTTGGCAGTTAAACCTCAGGTTGTTCCAGTTGTAGTTGAAGAGATAAAGGACACCGTTTCTGGTGAACAGCTTATTATCTCTATCGTTGCAGGAAAAACAATTGCCTGGTATAACGAGGCGTTTGGTAAAAAACTAAAGATAGTGAGAACCATGCCTAATACACCTGCACTTGTTGGTGAAGGAATGACTGGTGTTAGTCCAAGTGAGGGAATTACTGATCAGGAACTTGAGACAGCACTTACCATACTTTCTTCATTTGGAAATGCTGAGATTGTTCCTGAGAAATTAATGGATGCTGTTGTAGCAGTATCTGGAAGTTCACCAGCTTATGTATTTATGATGATAGAAGCTATGGCTGATGGGGCTGTAAAATTAGGAATGCCTAGAGATAAAGCATATAAGTTCGCAGCTCAGGCTGTTCTGGGAAGTGCGAAGATGGTTCTTGAAACTGGAAAGCATCCAGGAGAGCTTAAGGATATGGTATGTTCACCTGCAGGAACAACTATCGAAGCTGTACAGGTTCTTGAAGAATCTGGTTTCAGAGCAAGTTTGATAGATGCTATGGAAGCGTGTGCAGAAGTATCACGACGTTTATAATATTTGGATATTCAAAAGTTTAATAATAAGTTATAGAACATTTAAAAAGGATGAAAGATGAGTAAACAAAATTGGAAACCAGGAAATATGCTTTACCCTGTACCTGCAGTTATGGTCAGCTGTCAGAGACCGGGGGAGAAGGCCAATATTATAACTCTTGCATGGGCAGGAACCATTTGTTCTGATCCGGCAATGGTTTCGATTTCTGTAAGATCCGAGAGATATTCTCACGATATTATAGAAGAGACGGGAGAATTTGTTATTAATCTTGTTACTTCCGAGCTTACCAAAAAATGTGACTGGTGCGGCGTTAAGTCCGGTCGTGATTTTGACAAGTTTAAGGAAATGAAATTGACTGAATATAAGTCGGATTTTTTAGGTGTTCCAGCCATAGATGAAAGCCCTGTTAATATTTACTGCAAGGTTAAAAAGATTGAAAGACTTGGTTCTCATGACATGTTCATTGCAGAGGTTGTAGGAGTTACTGTAGATGAAAAACACATGGATAAAAAAGGACGTTTTGATCTTGGTGCGGCGAATCTTATGGCTTATTCTCATGGTGAGTATTTTGCATTGGGAAAGAAACTTGGTAAGTTTGGTTATTCTGTAAAGAAATCTGCAAAGAAATCCCACAAGAAAAAAAGATAAAGGCTTTGTATGTTTTCTAAATTTGGGTATTGCAAATACATTCTTCCAGTCCTATAATGTAGCATGTTTAAATTAAATAAAACGATAATCACTTAGGGGAGCTTGTGTAAATAGGCTGAGAACAGACTGTATCGTCTGGACCCATAACCTGATTTGGATAATGCCAACGTAGGGATTTGCCTGATTTGTATAATGCAGCAGATATGCCATATTTGGCATATCTGCTTTATTTATTTTTACAAAATATACCAGAGGAAAACTCTTGGTAAAAATAGAAGGAGGCATAATCATGCTAGGAAATTGTATTGAAAATGTGCGGAGGACCACACCACTTGTACACAATATCACAAACTATGTAACTGTTAATGATGTGGCAAATGTACTTCTTGCCTGTGGTGGAAGTCCTATAATGTCAGATGAACCAGATGATGTAGTTGACATAACATCAATTTGTGGTGGTCTGAACATTAATATTGGAACTCTGAATAAGAGTAGTATTGAGGGCATGTTCCTGGCTGGAAAAAGAGCAAATGAATTAAACCATATGGTTCTTTTGGATCCTGTTGGAGCAGGTGCATCTAAACTTCGTACTGATACTGCTGTAAAGCTTATGGACGAGATTAAATTTACTGTTATTCGTGGAAATATATCTGAGATCAAAACTCTTGCTCTCGGAAGTGGAACTACAAAGGGTGTTGATGCAGATGTGGCTGATGCAGTTACAGATGAGACACTTGATAATGCAGTTAAGTTCGCCAAGGATTTTGCTAAGAAGTCAGGTTCTATTGTTGCGATCACTGGAGCTATCGACCTTGTAGCAGATGGTGAAAGATGTTTCGTTATCAGAAATGGTCGTCCTGAGATGGGTAAGATTACTGGAACAGGTTGTCAGCTTTCTGGAATGATGACAGCATTCCTTGTTGCTAATCCTGATAATCTTCTGGAAGCAGCAGCTGCTTCTGTATGTACAATGGGTCTTGCTGGTGAGATTGGTTGGAGCAACATGCAGGAAGGTGATGGTAACTCAACATATCGCAATCGTATAATAGATGCAATTTTCAATATGACTGGAGATATTCTTGATAAGGGGGCTAAGTATGAAGTGCGATAAGAAGGATCTGCTGGTATATGCGGTAACTGACCGCCACTGGTTAAATGGTCGTACACTCTATGAGGTTGTAAAAGAAAGCCTTGACGGTGGTGTTACATTTCTCCAGTTGAGAGAGAAAAATCTTGATGATGAGAACTTCCTTAAAGAAGCCATAGAATTAAAAGAGCTTTGTAAAGAATATAAGGTTCCATTTGTTATAAATGATAATGTTGATATTGCTATCAAGATGGATGCTGACGGTGTTCATGTTGGTCAGAGTGATATGGAAGCAGGGGACGTCAGAGCAAAGCTTGGACCAGATAAGATAATTGGTGTATCAGCACAGACAGTTGAGCAGGCAATACTTGCTGAGCAGCGTGGAGCTGATTATCTTGGGGTTGGAGCGGTATTCCCAACTGGTTCTAAGGATGATGCAGAAGATGTATCTCATGAAACTCTGAAAGCTATCTGTGATGCGGTTTCAATTCCTGTAGTTGCTATAGGTGGTATAACTCTTGAGAATGCATCTCAGTTAAAAGACAGCGGCATCTGTGGCGTTGCTGTTATAAGCGCAATCTATGCTCAGGATGATATACGTAAAGCATCTGAAGACTTGAAAAAGGTTGTAGAAGAAGTTGTTAATTAAATCTAAATTGGAGTTTTAAAATGATCAAAGGTGTGATATTTGATATAGATGGAGTGCTTCTTGATTCTATGATCATATGGACTGATTTGGGTGAGAGATATCTGAAGAGTATTGGAAAGGAACCTGAAGAAGGTCTTACGGAGAAGCTTTTTTCTATGAGTATGGAACAGGGTGCTGAGTACTTAAAGGATAAGTACAGCATTGATGAAAGCATTCCTGAAATTCTAGATGACATCAATAATATTTCTAAGAATTTTTATTATAACGAAGTTGAAGCAAAGCCAGGAGTTAAAGAGCTTTTGGAGGATTTTAATTCACGTGGAATAAAAATGGTAGCAGCAACTTTAAGTCCTAGAGGTCATGTAGAAAAAGCATTAACCAGAGTTGGTTTACTTGAGTTTATTGACAGGATATTTACAAATGGAGAAGTTGGCGTTAGCAAGCATGAGCCCGACATCTATAATCTGGCGGCCGAGCATATGGGCACAGCTCCTTCAGAAACACTTGTTTTTGAGGATTCTCTCTATGCTCTGAAAACTGCTAAATCAGCTGGGTATGTGACAGTTGGAATACATGATGCCAGAGGAGAGAAGGACCAGGCGGGTCTTAAAGAAAACGCTAAGCTTTATTTAAAAGGCTATGATGACTTAAGTGGCCTGATGGCTTTATTATAAAAAAAACGCGGCATGTTGGGGGCACCACCTCATGTCGCACTACAAAATTAATGCAAAGAAAGAGGTAAAAAAAATGTACACAGCATTAACAATCGCAGGAAGTGATTCCTGTGGAGGCGCCGGTATCCAAGCAGATATCAAGACTATGACAGCAAATGGTGTTTATGCCATGAGCGCTATCACAGCACTTACTGCACAGAATACAACCGGCGTAACAGACATTATGGAAGTAACACCGGAGTTTCTGGAAAAACAGCTTGACGCTATATTTACAGATATTTATCCGGACGCAGTTAAGACCGGAATGGTTGCATCAGTAGGACTCATTGAGACTATTGCCAGAAAGCTTACTGAGTACAAGGTTAAAAATGTAGTTATTGATCCAGTTATGGTTGCAACCAGTGGAGCAAAGCTTATTAGTGACGATGCAATTGAAACACTTAAGGCTAAAATGCTTCCACTAGCGACTGTCATCACTCCAAATATTCCAGAGGCCGAGGTTCTCTCAGGAATGGAAATAAAGACGGAAGATGATATGATTCGTGCGGCGAAATTTATAAATGAAAAATACAGCTGTGCTGTCCTTCTTAAGGGTGGTCATAAAGTTAATGATGCTAATGATCTTCTTTATAGAGATGGTGGATATGTATGGTTTAATGGTAAGAGGATTGATAATCCAAATACTCATGGAACAGGATGTACACTTTCAAGTGCTATAGCATCAAATCTTGCAAAGGGCGAAAGCCTTGATAATGCAGTTCTCTATGCAAAAAATTATATATCAGGAGCTCTTGGAGCTATGCTTGATCTTGGTAAGGGCAGCGGCCCTATGAACCACGCATTTAAGATAGATGCAGATTATAGGGAGGTGCAGTAATGGCTAATCAGGAAAAAGAAGTAAAGAAGACATCGGTCCTCAACAATAGCCTTATCTGGTTTGGAGCAGGTGTATCTATTGCTGAGATTCTAACAGGTACATATCTGGCATCACTTGGATTTGCCAAGGGTATTGTAGCTATAGTTCTGGGTCACATTATTGGCGGTCTTATGATGTTCGCTGCTGGTATGATAGGCGGTAGTACAGGCAAAAGTGCCATGGAAACTGTAAAGATGAGTTTCGGCGAATATGGTGGAAAATTCTTTTCACTATTAAATGTTCTTCAGCTTGTAGGCTGGACAGCAATAATGATCTATGATGGTTCCCTTGCAGCTGATGGTATTTTTTCTACAGGTGCATGGATTTGGGCGTTAGTAATTGGAGTGCTTATTATCCTTTGGATACTTGTAGGTATTACAAATCTCGGCAAGATAAATACAGTTGCCATGGCGGCTCTGTTTATCCTGAGTTTAATACTTTTCAAGGTTATATTTTTTGGAAAGGGCTCAGCAAATGCAGTACCTAGCGATGGTCTTACATTCGGTGCGGCAGTTGAGCTTAGTGTAGCAATGCCTCTTTCCTGGCTGCCACTTATAAGTGATTACACAAGAGAAGCAGAGAAACCTGCCAAAGCAACAGCAGCTTCAGTAGTTGTTTATAATCTTGTAAGTATATTCATGTATATTATTGGTATGGGTGCAGTTATCTATACAGGAGAATATGATATAGCATCAATCATGGTTAAGGCGGGACTTGGAATAGCAGGTCTTCTCATTATCATTTTCTCAACTGTTACAACTACATTCCTTGATGCTTACTCAGCTGGTGTTTCCAGTGTTTCTATCTGGAAGAAGATAAATGAGAAATGGGCAGCAATAATTGTTACAGTCATTGGAACTGCAGCCGCATGCATTTTCCCAATGGATGATATAACTAATTTCTTATATCTTATAGGTTCAGTGTTTGCACCTATGATAGCAATACAGATTGCTGACTATTTCATTTTAAAGACTGACTCAAAGGAAGAGAAGAAACTGGGTATAGCTAATATATTTATTTGGGTTATTGGATTTATTCTCTACAGAATTCTTATGAAGTTTGATATAATAGTAGGAAATACGCTACCAGATATGATAATAACTGTTATAATATGTGTATTGACTGGAAAAGTTTTACTCAGAAATAAGCAGAAGTAAACTATGTATCATAAGGTACTGTCAGAATGTTTAAAGAATTAATTATACAAAACTGGGCAAATGTACTTATTTTGTTGGCATTTGCGATTCTGCTCAGTTCAACAGTCTTTTTGGATAAACGAACCATTCTCCGCTTATATGCACTTATTCTTTTACTATTTATCTTTTCTCTTTTAGTATATGCGGAGTTCTATTTGGAGGGAATGGGCGAGTATGCAGATGCTCGCCTTGTTCTTATGGCCATCCGGTATAGTGCAACCCCGATAGTAATAGCTTTTATTATATATACTCTTGCAAAACATGAAACCTGGACGGTGTTTGTTCCGGCTATTATTCTTTCAATCCTTGACTTTATTTCTGTCTTTACAGGAATAGTTTTCGGTATAAGTGATGAGGGAACTCTTAAACGCGGTCCGTTGGGGTATCTGCCATATATCATGGTTGGTTTTTATTCCGTGCTTTTGGTCTATCAGTTAATAAAACGGAGTAACAAGCGTGCTTCGGAAATCTTTCCTATTGCGTTTTTATGTCTTGCATTTACTTCTGGGCTGGTTCTTCCATTTGTACTGGGTAAGGATTATTCGAAAATATTCTGCGTGACCATAACTATTGCCTTATTTGTTTACTATGTATTCTTAATCCTTCAGCTTACAGAGAAGGATGCTCTTACTGGTCTGTTAAATCGTCAGTCATTTTATTCCGCAACTAGTAACGATGAAAAAGAAATAAATGCAATCGTTACAATTGATATGAATGGCCTTAAGGTTATAAATGATCAGGAGGGACATCTGGCAGGAGATACTGCTCTGGCAACTCTTGCATCCTGTCTTAAGAAGGCATCTACTTCAAAGGATTCTGTATTCAGAATCGGCGGTGATGAATTCTTAATAGTATGCAGGCGTTCATCTGAAGAAGACGTACAAAAACTTATTGAACGTATTCAGAACAGAGTATCTGAAACCCGTTACAGCTGCGCTATAGGATATAGCTACAGCCCGGATGGGGGAATGGATATTGAAGAGATGCAAAAGGTGTCTGATGAGATGATGTATAAGAATAAAAAAGAGTACTATTCAAAAAAAAGTAAAAGTGTGATAGACTAGTACTGTTTGTTTATTATAAAAAAGAAAGAGGGATAGTTATGAGTAACGAAAAACGTGATAGCTGGGGTTCCAGGTCCCAGTTTATTCTTGCATCGATTGGATCTGCAGTTGGACTCGGAAATGCATGGCGCTTTCCAGGACTTGCTGCAAAGCATGGTGGTGGAGCATTCCTTCTGGTATACCTACTTGCTATGCTTGGGATTGGTATTCCATTCCTTATGATGGAAATATCCATTGGTCGTAAGATGCACCGTGGAGTTCCTGGCGCACTTCGTGCAATCAAAAAACCAACCGAACCAATTGGATGGTTTGCCGTATCAAATGCATTCGTCATTTCTGTTTATTACGCTGTTGTATTTGCTTGGGTAATCATGATGTCATTTGCCAGCTACAAGTTTGCTGGACTTACAGGTGATTCTGAATCAGCTTCCGGCATTTGGGCTGAGCTGATCAAAACTACAGGAACTACATCTGGCTATGGAACAATATCATTACCAGTTCTCGGATGTCTTGTTATAGCATGGGTACTTATTTATACATGTATTCGTAATGGCCCTGGAACAGTTGGAAAGGTTGTAAAGTATACAGTATTCCTTCCAATCATTTGTCTTCTCATTCTTGCAATAAAAGGTATGTTAATGTCTGGAGCAATGGAAGGTTTAACAAAGTTCTTTGTTCCTGATTTTTCATCTCTGTCAAGTGCGGACATTTGGATTGATGCTATCGGACAGGTATTCTATTCACTGTCAATTATGATGGCTATCATGGTAGCTTATGGTTCTTTCCTTACAGAGGATAGTAACATAGCAAAAGACTCAGTTATAATTGCATTCTCTGATTTTGCTATCAGTGTTCTTTCTGGTATCGTGCTCTTTACAACAATGAGCGGAACAGGTCAGTTAGAGAATATGACTGCTTCAGGTATTGGAACTGCGTTTATTGTTTATCCACAGTCTATAGTTCTTTTAACTAATAATGGTGTTGCAAATGCTATATTTGCATTTGTATTCTATTTCTGCCTGTGTACACTGGCTATTGATAGTGCATTCTCTATCATCGAAGGTGTATCTACAGCAATATCAGATAAGTTCCATCTGTCACACAAGAAGACGACTCTTGTACTTTGTATTGTGGCCAGCATTTTATCAATCTGGTTTGTAACTGGTGCTGGACTTGCATGGCTGGATATTGTTGATAACTGGTGTAATGCATTCAGCCTTATCATGGTAGGTATACTCGAGGCTATTACTATAGGTTGGCTGTTTGATCCAAAGAAGGTTCTGAAGGAAGTTAACCGCAATACAGCAGGCTTCAAAATGCCTTCTTGGTGGTTTGTAACTTCTATCAAGTTCCTTGCACCACTTGCACTCACTGGTTTCTTTGTTTGGAACATTTATGCTCTGTTTAAAGCCGGTGGAATATATGGTGCTGATTCAGGATATTCACTTGCATCTAATATAATTGGTGGATGGCTCATTCTGGCAATTTGCTTCTTCAGTGGCTTCATTGTAAAAATCATTGAGAAGATCCTGGCTAAAAAGGGCTACACTCCTGATGAAGATGTTTGGGAAGATACAGTAGAATAATTCTACAAATTGTTAAATATATGATATTATGTCATTAAGAGGAAGTGGTATTCACTTCCTCTTTTTAAAGGAAAGAATAAACTTTGTATATAGATTAAGAGGTATTTGTTTAGATGAAGAAGCTGAGTCTTGGAATCCTTGCACACGTTGATGCAGGTAAGACAACACTTACAGAAAGCCTTCTGTTTGACACAGGCATGATTAGAAGTGCGGGCAGAGTTGATAATGGTGATGCCTTTTTGGATACAGAAACATTGGAAAAGAAAAGAGGGGTTACTATACTTTCTAAGCAGGCAATCTGTAAGTTAAATAAAGATGATGAGCTTAATGATTCGGGAGATGATATTAAGATTACTATTATTGATACACCTGGTCATACAGACTTTATAGGTGAGGCAGAGAGAGTGCTGGGTATACTTGATATCGCTGTTCTTCTGGTTAGTGGTCCGGATGGGGTGACGGCATCTACAAAACGTCTTGCTGGCATGCTGAAAAGCTATAAGGTTCCATACTTTGTTTTTGTCAACAAGATGGATATGTGTCAGAGGTCGGAAGATGAGATAACAACAGAGCTAAGCGACATACTTGGTGAAGGATTCCTAAAGTATGAAGGTGCTAGCAAAGAAGATATAGCATCGTTATCTGAAAACACTATAGAGAAATATCTGGAGGAAGGGAGTATTTCCGATGAAGATATAGAGAATCTTATCTTCAGTAGAAGGTTCCATCCTGTAATATTTGGTTCGGCGCTAAAGAATACTGGTGTAGACTTTCTTATTAAAACAATTACCCGATACATCCCAGACGTTGAATATAGAAAGGATTTTTCTGCAAAGATATTCAAGGTTGGTTATGAGGATGGACATAAACTTGCTTTTGCTAAGATAACTGGAGGAAGTGTTTCTGTCAGAAATGAAATTGACGACGAACGTCTTGCAGGTGAAAAGATAACCCAGATACGTTGTTACAGCGGCGGAAAATATGAAAATACAGATATGGCAGAAGCTGGAGATGTTGTTACATTTGTTGGCCTGGAGAGTGCATATGCCGGAATGGGGCTTGGAGGAGAGTTTGATGAGGAACAGCCTCTTTGTCAGCCGGTACTTAGATACGATTTGGAGTTACCGAAAGATGTACCTCTTAGAGTTTTTCTTCCTAAACTGAAAGAACTTGCCATGGAGGATCCGCTGCTTGGACTTGAGGTTTCGGATGATGACAGAGTAAGTGTTTCTGTTATGGGTGAGTTCCAGATGGAAATCCTGAAGGAAACTATAAAAGAGAGATTTGATGTATCGGTAAACTTTGTTAAAGGCAGCTTTGTTTATAAAGAAACTATAAAATATCCTGTTATTGGATATGGACATTTTGAACCACTTCGTCACTATTCTGAGGTACAGATTCTTATGGAACCACTTGCCCAGGGTAATGGAATTGAAGTTGCAAGTGATCTCAGCGTAAATGATCTGGATATTAACTGGCAGAAAACCATAATCTCTACAATAACTGAGCATCTGCCTGTTGGAGTACTGACGGGGGCTCAGCTTACTGATATAAGGTTTACGTTGATTGCAGGAAAAGCACATTTGAAGCATACAGATAGTCAGGATTTTCGTGAGTCTGTTCGACGGGCAATCAGGCAGGGACTTATGAAAACAGAGTCTTTGCTTCTTGAACCTGTATATGATTTTGTAGTAAATCTTCCGGCTGAATCAGTAGGTCGAGTCATGACGGATATTTCTGATATGGGTGGAAGCTGTACAGTTTCTGCAGATGGTTCTCTTGTGGGAACTGCTCCGGCCAGATGCATCTCGGATTATCAGTCTAAGCTTACTCAGTTTACATCCGGACAAGGAACTATTGAGCTAAAGTTCAGTGGATATCAGGATATGCCTGAACAAATTATGGAAGAAATCATAGAGGATAAAGGCTATGATCCGGATAGTGATAAGAATAATCCTTCGGGAAGTATTTTTATTTCCCATGGAGCGGGCTATTATGTTCCTTGGTATGAATGTGAGGAGCTTATGCATCTTCCTTCCAAAGAAAGTGATTATCTGGATGTGGATGAGGAGAGCGAGGAGGAGAGATTGCTTCGCGAGGCTGAGAATCTGCGGCTTGCAAAGGAGAGAGGACAAAGCTCATTAGAGGAAGGTCTTCAGGCTATAGGTACGGATGAGATAGATGATATTCTTAGGAGTGCCACTCATTCAAATGCAGGTAAGGAGAATCGTAGAACAAAAAGAGTTTATCTTAGTAAGAGCACTGTTCAGGCAGAAAATAGAAGCAGGAAGAATGCTGCTATCAGGAAGAATGCGGCGGAGAGAAGAAAGTACCTTCTTGTGGATGGGTATAATATTATTCACGCATGGGCTGATCTTAAGTCTCTTTTGGAGGATGGAAGTTCGAATGCTGATAGACAATCTCTTAGTCTTGAAGCTGCGAGGTTTAAGCTCCTTGAAATGATGTCAGAATATAAAGCAATGAAGGATACGGAGATAATAGTTGTCTTCGATGCCTATAACGTGAGAGGGCATTTTACAGAAAAGCTGGACTACATGGGTGTGCATGTGGTCTATACAAAGGAGGCTGAAACTGCCGATCAGTATATTGCCAGGTTCACGGTGGAAAATTCTAAGAATTTCGATATTACGGTGGCAACATCAGATGGGCTTATACAGCTGATCATAAGAGGAGAGGACTCTAAGATGTTAAGTGCCCGTGATCTGGAGAATGACTACAAGAATATAAAAAATCAATTATTGGATCAATATTAAAATACTAAGTGGGTGCATTATAATGCATCCACTTTTTTATTGTAAATCAACATAAAAGATTGTTCATAAAACTAGTATTTTATGGTAGAATAATAGTAATATTCTGTCATAAATTATAAAAAACAATATTACTGTACAATAAAGCGTTCTGGGAAGGAGATGGGACGATATGCAATCAAGAAAGAAGATTAAAAAGTTTATTGTAATTATCTTGTTTTTTGCGTTTGTAATAAATTTAATATCGTTTAATGCAATCGCCCAGGAGGCTGAACATAAGGTTGTTCGCGTGGGATGGTACGATTCTTCATTTTGTTATTATGATGAATTTGGAAGAAGATGTGGTATTGACTACGAATATCAGCAAAAAATCTCAGCATATACTGGTTGGACTTATGAGTATGTAGAGGATAGCTGGCCTAATCTTTTGCAGATGCTTCAAGATGGTGAGATTGATCTTCTTAGTGATGTTTCTTATAAGCCGGAACGTGAAGGAAAAATGCTTTACCCTGATCTTCCTATGGGAACGGAGTCTTATTATATATACATAAGTGCGGATAATAGAGAAATCACTTCTAAAAATCTGGAATCCCTGAATGGTAAAAAGATTGGTGTTAATAAAGATAGTATGCAGCAGGGATTCTTAGAGGCATGGGAGGATGAGAACAATCTTTCTTTTGAAATTGTTCCAGTTAATGATGAAGAAGATGCTTCAATGGAAAAGGTGGTTCAAGGTGAGCTTGATGGATATGCCACTACTTATTCTTTTAATTCTGATGGCGTGATCCCTGTTAGCAGAATTGGTGGATCTGATTATTATTATGCGGTAAATAAGAACCGCCCTGATCTTCTTTCTGAACTCAATATGGCACTTGCTGAGATTCAGGATCAGGATCCATATTTTAGTCAAAAAATATCTGAAGAAAGACTATATAGTGAGAGAACTACTGCGTTACTTACACCAATTCAGGAGGACTGGGTTAAGAGTCATGGTGCTATAAAAATCGGATATCGCGATAACTATCTTCCGTTCTGTGATTTTGATGATAAATCAGGGGAGTTGGTGGGAGCATTAAAGGATTATCTGGCTCATGCAGAAAATAATCTGGATAGTCAAAGTGTAGAGTTTGAGGCTATTCCTTTTGAAACAACAAAAGATGCTTTGGATGCACTAAACTCTGGTGAAGTAGATTGTATTTTCCCTGTTTATGTTAGTAGCTATGAAGCAGATCAGATGGGGATAAGACTTACTGATCCAGCCATGAAAACTGAGATCAACGCTATAATGCGTGTTACAGATAAACGCTCTATTTCTGAAGAAAGCACCATTAAGCTTGCGATTAACCAAGGAATGATGAACATTGATACGTTCACAAAGGATTTGTATCCTAAGACCAGCAGAGAAGAGTATCCAGGCCTTGATGCATGCTATAAGGCTGTATCAGATGGTGATGCAGACTGTGTTTTTGTTAGTTCATATAGAATTCCTGCGGTTGAAGATGCTTTAGATAAATACAATCTTTATTCTTTCCCAACAGGAGAGTCTTTACCATTTTCATTTGCGGTAGACAAGTGGGATACTGAGCTTTATTTTCTTCTAAATAAAACTGCAATAATTACAAAGAGCGAGGAGATGGATGCGGCGCTCGCTTCTTATATAACCGCTAATCAAAAGGTTACCTATGCTAAGTTTTTAAAGGATAACTGGCTCATAGTTTTTGTCAGTCTTATTTTAGTATTTTCAATTATCATCTTCCTGCTTGTTCAGAAGATGAAAGCTGACAGAAGGGCTAATAAGCAGAAACAGCTTTTGGAGGAAGCTGAGGAGATTGCTGATCTTAAGCAAACAATTTCGTCACTTCTGGATAATATGCCGGGAATGAATTTTACGAAGGATGCAGAAACTGGAGTTTATCTTGCGTGTAATCAGGCTTTTGCAGAATATGCTCATAAAAAGAATCCTGAAGAGGTTGTAGGTCTTACAGCAGATGCATTATTTGATGCTGAACAAGCAGAGGCTTTCGTTGAAGATGATAAGGTTGCGCTTTCAATGGATGAACCATATATTTTCTTCACAAATATGACAGATAAGAATGGTAATTCAAAGCAAGTTAAGACAACTAAAATAAAATATACAGATTCTAATGGAAAGCTATGTGTGCTCGGAATGTTCCAGGATGCATCAGATTCCTTCAAAATATATAGAAATGATGCTAAGTCGAAAGAGTCATATGAAAAAGCTCGTAACAGTGGTATTATCTTTACTCATATTGCTCAGGCATTGGCTTATGGATATCTTGATCTTTACTATATTGATGTAAATTCTGAGGAGTTTATTGAATATCGTGTAAATAATGAGACAGGAATCCTGAGTGAACTTCGCCGAGGATGGCATTTCTTTGAACAATGTGTGGATGAAATTAACGAATTAGTATATGAAGAAGATCGAGAAATGGTGACTAACGTCATGGATCGAAAAACTCTTTTAGCTGAGCTGGATAAAACTGAATTGTTTATGACAACATTCAGGATTTTAAGAAGTGGTAAACCATGTTATGCCAGTATGAGAGTTACCAGAATGCAGGATGATGAGCGTTATATCATTTTTGGAATAGCTGATGTAGATGAAGAGCTTAGGGAGCGTAATGCGGCTCAGAAGATTCTCGAGGAGCAGGGTGCATATAATAGAATAACTGCACTTGCAGGTGAATTCTTCTGTATTTATGTTGTTGAACCTGAAAATGGTAGTTATCGTGAATTTAGTGCAACAACAGGATTTAACAACTTTGAGATTCCAAGTGAAGGAACAGACTTCTTTGCGGCTTATAGAAAACTAGCTTCATCAATAGTTTATCCGGAAGATCAGAGTAGATTTGTATCATTACTTACAAGAGATAATGTCCTGAAAGAAGTTAAACAAAATGGCATTTTTACACTTAGCTACCGTCTTAAAACGGATGGTGAGCCTCGTTATGTTCAGCTCAAGGCTGCTATGGTAGAGGAGGAAGAAGGTCAGAAACTCATTGTTGGAGTGAATGATATTGATGCCCAGGTTCGTCAGGAAGAAGAGTATGGAAGACGCCTTGCCCAGGCTCGTATTGAAGCTAATATTGATGCTCTTACAGGAGTAAAGAATAGAAATGCTTATAAGGTATACGAAGAGAGAATTAATGCACAGATAGAAATGAACCGTGCTGCTGATTTTTCTATTACTATTTTAGATGTTAATGATCTGAAGAAGGTTAATGATACTGAGGGACACAAGGCTGGTGATCAGTATCTTCGAGATGCATGCAAAATCATCTGTACTACTTTTAAGAGAAGTCCGGTATTCAGAGTCGGAGGTGACGAGTTCTGCGTTCTTTCTCAGGGAAGTGACTATGCCAGAATTGATGAGCTTATCGAACAGATGCATCAGCATAATGAGGAAGCTACTAGTAGTGGCGGCGTTGTTATTGCAGTAGGTATGGCAAGGTTTGAAAATGATTCGAGTGTAGCACCTGTTTATGAACGTGCAGATGAGTTGATGTATGAAAACAAGAGTGTTCTAAAGGCAAAAAAGCAAAAAGGGTAGGACATTATGTATTATTCTGTGATAGGACTGCTTGCGGTCCTGGTATTATTAATTGTAAATCAGGATATCCTTCTTGACCCGAAGGTTTCATATAATAAACCTGCATGGAAAGTATACAGGAGGTTTTTGTTTGCTGTTCTTGTATACTATATTACAGATATTTTGTGGGGGATAATCGATAGTAAAAAGCTTTCAACAGCTTTGTTTATTGATACTACTATTTATTTTGTTGCGATGGCTGTGGGCATAGCCTTTTGGGCGCAGTATACAGTGGCTTACTTAGATGAGAATAATAGATTTGGTTACTTTTTAATATTTGCAGGAAATACATTTGCGGGAGTGATTACATGTCTTGTTGTTATAAACATTTTTTTTCCTGTATTATTCGTGATCGATAAAAACTGTGTTTATCATGATCTGACTGTTCGAGATATCAGTCTGGTCTGTCAGATTTTGCTCCTTATTACTATTTCAGTATATTGCATATATTCAATGATAAGGTTCCCAAAAGCACAGGAAAAACGTTCCAGGTTTAGAATACTTGCTTCATTCGGTATTATTATGGCTGTTTGTCTTTTAATTCAGCTGTTTTATCCTTTGCTTCCAATTTATTCTATAGCTTATATGCTTGGAACCTGTATGCTTCATTCTTTTGTTGCAAGTGAAGAAAAAGAAGAAAACAGGCGTGGAAGGGAAGAGACAAAGAAAATCACAGAATTAAAAAACAGGTTTATTTCTATTCTTGACAATATGCCTGGAATGACTTTTACAAAAGATGCCAAGACAGGTGTTTACCTGGCGTGTAATCAGGCTTTTGCAGGGTATGCTCATAAGAAGAATCCAGATGGTGTTATAGGGCTTACAGATGCTGATCTATTTGATGCTGAAACAGCGGCTCATTTTGTGAAAGACGACAAAATAGCTCTTTCGCTTTCGAAACCGTATGCATATTTTGAGGATGTTTCGGATGCGGCTGGCAATCAAAAGCAGATTCAGACAACAAAAATAAAATATAGAGATACAGAGGGCAGACTCTGCGTTCTTGGTATGGCTCAGGATGTTACCGATATGATTCGTATTCAGCATGAGCAGGCGATGACACAGGAAGCCTACGAAAAGGCTGTTAGTTCGGGGCTGGTTTATACTAATATTGCACAGACACTGGCTCGTGATTATATTGATCTTTACTATATCAATGCGGATACGGAAGAATTTATTCAGTATCGCAAGGGTGATGAAGATGAAACAATCTCAGAAGTTCGTCGTGGATGGCATTTCTTTAGTGATTGTAAAATAGAGCTTTCTGAGAAGGTGTTTGTTGATGACAGAGACGCTTTCCTTGCAGCAATGAACAGAAAAACACTTATGAATGCATTAGAACAGAAAGATACTTTTGTAATGACATATAGAATGATTGGGAATGACGGTCCATTCTATGTTAGCATGAAAATATCCCGTATGCTGGATAAAAAGTATATCATCCTGGGTATTGAATATGCTGATTCTGAGATACGAGAAATTTTGGCGAATCGTGAAAAGGAAGCCTTCCTCTCTGATAGAGGAGAAGAATTCATTTCCTCAATTAATAATATTATTGAGCTGAATAAAAAAGCGCTAAGTAACGAGAATTTAGATGATGAGACAAGAGAAAATTTAGAGAAGCTAGAAGAAAACTCCCAAAATCTTGTCGATATAGTAAATGTCTTCCAAGAAAAGAACTGGATATTATAACAAAAAACTAGGCGGAAGGAGTTCAAGCTTATGAAAAAGTTTGGAAAGGTAGTCGCACTTATTACAGCGGTATCACTTTGTCTCACAGGATGTGGTGCTAAGGAACAGGCGAAGGATAACACAGAGGAAGCAGCTACAAACACAAATGCAGTTGCTGAGTATGACAGGGAGACGGTTTATCAGGTTTCGCTTCTACAGGGGCTTACTTTTGGTGATTACCATGGTAGTGTTTCTGTGGCTGATCTTAAGAAGAGGGGCGATATTGGTATAGGAACATTTGATGGGCTGAATGGAGAGCTGATTGCTGTTGATGGTAAGGTTTACCGTGCTGCAGGTGACGGAAGTGTGGAAGAGGTTTCGGATGATACCATGATTCCATTTTCAAATGTTACTTTCTTTGATGAGGATGTAAAAGATATACTTAACGGAGTGAATGATATTAATGCACTTCAAGATAAACTGAATCAAAAAGTATCTGAGCTTGGAGAGAATAAATTCTATTTTATTCGTATAGATGGAACATTCGATGAAATGAATGTCAGAAGTGAAAATGCACAAGAAGAACCATATAAACCTCTTGCAGAGGTGCTTGAGACAGATCAGACATTCTTCCACTATGAAGATATTGAAGGAACTGTAGTTGGTCTTTATTGCCCACCATATATGTCAGATCTAAATGCGACAGGATGGCATATGCATTTTGTTTCTTCAAATAAAACTCAGGGTGGTCATGTTCTCGGTCTTAAAATAGGTAAAGCGGATCTGGGAATGGATGTTACAGATGGTTTTGAGATGGCACTTCCGGATAATGAGATGTTCGCAGGTTTTGATCTTACTATAGATCAGTCTGAGGATATTGAAAAGGTTGAGAAGGATACTTCTGATGAGGATGAAGAAGAGGATAAGGAAGATGAGCCAAAGGAGGCAACCACTCCGGAGGAGGATTCATCTGATTTTGTTCTATTAAGTGAGGCTGTTCCAGATGCTATTCTTGAAATTAGATATTATTCAACATATAACTTCGTTGGTGACAGAATAGATGGATATGAAGAACCAGTTGCCTTACTCACCAAGGAGGCGGCGGATGCCCTTAAAGAGGTTAGTGATGACCTTGAAGAGCAGGGCTACAGACTTAAGATATTTGATGCTTATAGACCTCAGATGGCTGTAGATAATTTTGTTGAATGGGCTGAAGATGTTGATGATACAAAAATGAAGGATTACTTCTATCCTGAACTTGATAAATCTGTGCTTTTCGATCAGGGATATATAGCAGAACACTCAGGTCATAGTAGAGGTAGTACTGTCGATCTTACTCTCTTTGATATGGAGACGGAGAAAGAAGTGGATATGGGCGGAACCTTTGATTACTTTGGAGAGCTTTCTCATCCTGATTATACTGGAATCACTGATGAACAGTATGAGAACAGAATGATCCTTAGAAATGCCATGATGAAGCATGGATTCAAACCACTGGATGAGGAGTGGTGGCACTTTACACTTGAAGATGAACCTTATCCAGATACATACTTTACATTCCCTGTAAGTAGTGATTCTGTAGAAGAGTAGAGTGATAAGATTTATAACATAAAAGTGGAATGTTTTGGGAGGATTGTCTTGAAAAATCAGCAAAAAAAGACAACATCTATTTATATAATTGGGGCGTTAGTATTTCTGGCAATCATGGCCATTGGAACTCTGATAATGGGTCAACGCGCAAGTGCAGATACGGAGGATGCTGTTCATAAGGTCAGTATGCTTTATCTTGATGAGCTTGCTGGAAGACGTGAGCAGGTTGTTGAGAATAATCTGCAAGATAACATTGAGGATATAGAGATTGCGGTTAACTTGATGACTGATGATGACACAAACAGTGTTGATCATCTTCAGGAGTATCAGACGAGAATGAAGAAAATCTACAAGTTGGAGAAGTTTGCTTTCGTTGATACAACTGGCGTAATTTACACAGCACTTGGTCCTCAGGATAATATTGATGATTATTCTTTTGATTATAAAAATTTGACTGAACCAGATATATCAATACTCAATATTGACAGTCTTGATAAAAAGGTCGTTATAGCTATTCCAGTAGATATTCCATTTAATGGAGATACACTTAAGGTTTGCTTTATGGAAAAAGATATGGATGAGATGCTTTCTGGTGTATCCATGGAATCTGGTGAGGATGATGCTACTTTTTGTAATATCTACACTCAGGATGGTGTGGCATTAAGTAACACTATTCTTGGAGGTCTTGCAGTAGAGGATAATCTTGTTTCTGCTATGAAGGCTGCGGATTATGCGCATAATTATTCCTATGATCTGTTTATTTCTGAATTTACAGAGGGTAAAAGTGGTGCGGTTTCATTTACTTATAATGGTATCCGTGAAACCCTGAGTTTTAAACCTGTTGAAGGAACAGATTGGCAGCTGACATATCTTGTCAGAGAAAGTGTTATTAGTGATGAGATAGGTTCCATCACTAATGGCATTATCGTCAGAAGCATTTTACAATCCATACTCCTTAGTATATGTCTGATAGTTTTGTTTGCATTTATTATTTATCAGATAAGAAGGAACTCAAGAGTTCTTCTTGAAAAAGAAACTGCTGATGCAGAAAACAGAGTTAAACAGCAGGAGATGCAGGAAAAAATTGATCTTCAGGAAAAGCTTATTGAAGAAGAGAAAAAGAGAGCTCTTCAGGATAATCTCATTACTGCTATGGCATCAGATTATCGAAGTGTTTATTATGCCAATCTTGATGAGGATGATGCAGTCTGCTATAGAGAGGATCCTTTAGATGAGGATCAAAGTCCAGAGGGACAGCATTTCAAATTTAGTGAGAGATTCAAGTATTATGCAGAGAACCATGTTGCAGAAGAATACAGAGAGGGATTTCTTAAGTTTATTGATATAGATAATATTAGAAATGCTCTTGCAGAGAGTCGACTTATAACATATAGATATCTGGTTCGTTACGGGGATATAGAGTATTATGAAATGCTCCGTATGGCAGGCGTTCGACTTGTTGAAAATAGAGATGACGGAATTGTTCATAGTGTTGGTGTGGGCTTTACTATTATTGATAAAGAAATGCGTGAGGAGATGGCTAGAAATGAAATCCTCAGCGAGGCTCTTTTCTCTGCAGAGCAGGCTAATAAAGCCAAGACGGCATTCCTTTCAAATATGAGTCATGAGATAAGAACTCCTATGAATGCTATTATTGGTCTGGACAGTATAGCCCTTAATGATCCGGAAACTCCTGAAAAAACAAAGGGTTATCTTAGTAAGATTGGAGACTCTGCAGATCATTTGCTCAGCCTCATTAATGATATTCTGGATATGTCTCGAATAGAGTCGGGTAGAATGACAATCAAGAATGAAGAGTTTTCCTTCCCGCAGCTGCTTGAATCTATTAATACTATGTTCAGTGGACAGTGTCAGGATAAGGGAATAGATTATCAATGTCATATAAGCAGTGATGTGGATGATTATTATATAGGTGACGGTCTAAAGATTCGTCAGGTACTTATAAATGTTATTGGCAATGCTGTTAAGTTCACGGATAAGGGTAGTGTTAATTTAGATGTAAAGAGAACTGCAAGTTATGATGGAAAATCAACAGTTCTCTTTGAAATAACAGATACAGGTATAGGAATAAGCAATGAGTTTCTCCCTCATCTCTTTGATACATTTGCTCAGGAAGATGAATCAACCACAAGGAAATATGGCAGCTCGGGTCTTGGTATGGCCATTACAAAGAATATTGTGGAGATGATGAATGGCGAAATAAAGGTTGAAAGCAAAAAGGGTGAAGGTACTACATTCTTTATTTCTGTAACTCTTACAGGTGTAGATAAAGATGATGACAGAAGGTCTGATGTAGAAATAACACCTGAACAGATGAGCGTTCTTATAATAGATGACGACAAGGTTGCCTGTGATCATGCAACCATCGTTCTTGAGAAGGCGGGCATTTCTGCAGAGGTGGCAACCTCTGGTGCTGAGGCTATTGAAATGGTGAAGTTAAAACATGCCAGAAGAACGCCTTATAATCTTATTCTTGTGGATCTTAAGATGCCTGAAATGGATGGAGTGGAAACCACGAGAAGAATAAGAGAAATTGTCGGAAATGAATCAGCAATAATAATCCTTACAGCATATAAATGGGATGATGTCCTTGAAGATGCCCTCCAGGCTGGAGTTGACAGCTTCATTCCTAAACCAATATTTGCAAATGTAGTTATTGAAGAATTTAAGACTGCATTTAAGAAAAAGACTATGCAGGGAAGATCTGAAGATGAGAAGATTGATCTTGCTGGAAAGAAAATACTCCTTGCAGAAGATATGCAGGTAAATGCTGAAATAATGGTGATGGTTCTTGAGATGAAGGGCATGAAGGTTGAGATAGCTGAGAATGGTAGAATCGCTTTGGATAAGTTTGAATCCAGCGAAATTGGTTTCTATGATGCTATTCTCATGGATATGAGCATGCCTGAAATGGACGGTCTTGAGGCTACAAGAAGAATCAGGGCTCTTGAAAGAGAAGATGCCAAGAAGGTTCCAATTATTGCGTTAACAGCAAATGCATTCGATGAAGATGTACAGCGTTCGCTCCAGGTAGGAATGAATGCTCACCTTTCAAAACCGGTTGAGCCAGAGAGGCTCTATCAGACACTGGAAGAATTCATTTGGAAAGCAACTAGAGAGTAAAATAAACGTGCCGCTAAATAGCGGCACATTTTTATTTGCAAAGCTCTTCGAGTTCTTCTTTCTTGGAATTAATAAGCTCCTTTAGATTTGTATAGTCCATTTCTGTTCGGCTTCTGAGAAGCTCTGTAATTTCCACCAGTGGATCGTAAAGTGGTGTGAGAGCCAGGTTTCCAGTTACACCTTTTAATGCGTGAGCATTTTCGAATGCGGAATCCAGATCATTGGATTCAAGGCTTTCCGTAAGTTCACTGAATTTTTCTTCGTTTGGAATGGTTGATACAAGTTTTAAGTAGAGGACTTCGTTTCCCATGCAACGTCCTAATCCTTCATCAACATTTGCTCCATATTCTTTTAATGCGTCTATTGTAATCATTGTAATTCCCTTTCAATAAATGTAGTAAATTCTTCTGGTGGAACAGGCTTTGAGAAGTAATAGCCCTGGATAATATCACATCCACGTTCCTTAAGAATTAGTAGCTGTTCCTCAGTTTCAACACCCTCTGCTATAACTGGGACCTGAAGGAAATCTGCAATATCAAGGATGAGCTCCACAAGCTTCATGCTCTTTTCATCCTTTTGCATGTTACGGATAAATTTCATATCCATCTTAAGTGCGTCGATTGGGATGGTGGTGAGCATATTCAGTGATGAATAGCCAGAACCAAAGTCATCCATTTCAATCATAAAACCATCATTTCTGAGCTGCTCGATAACATTTACTAATTGATCGGCATTATCTGCATATGCGGATTCAGTTATCTCCATCATCAGTTCGTTATTATCCAGACCGTTTTCCTTTAGCAAAGCTATGAAATCATCTCTTAGCTTTGGATAATAAATATCCATCCTGGATACATTTACTGAAACTGGAACTGACATTCCGTATTTTTTCTTCCATTTGCCAACCTGCTCAGCGGCTTCTCTCCATACATAATGGTCGAGCTTTTGTATCAGACCATTACTCTCGAAAAGAGGTATAAAATCTCCTGGACTTATCATTCCAAATTCTGGGTGGTTCCATCTGATAAGGGCCTCGGCACTTCTTAGATGTGGTTCATCACCCTGGATATTATATTTTGGCTGATAGTAGACTACCAGATCTTTATTAGTGATAGCGCCTTCTATATCAGATATAAGCTTTTCCTGATATTTGGATTTTTCATAGAACTCATTATTATAGTAAGCTATATGCCTACTGTAATCGCCTCTGATGCGGTCGCAGGCTGTCTTTGCTCTATCAATCCAGTTCTCAGCTGTAAGCTCTTTGTCGACTTCTTTATAAACGCCCATACGAAGACGGACATGGGCAGATGGCATTTCCTTTGATAATGAATCTAAAAGCCTGTGAAGGACTTTATCATAGTCATCATTATTTTCGTTATATATGTAAAAATAATCTGCTTCAGTTCTGGAGCCTATACCACCCATTTCATTCAGCAGTTCAGAGAGGGTATCGGCGATGCATATAAGTGCCTTGTCACCTTCCTTACGTCCGTACAGCTCGTTAATGAGATGGAAGTGTTCTATATTTATAACTGAAACATCCATCTTTCTGTCAGGATTATATTTTTCTATCTGCTTAATGTATTCTGTGAAGAAGTCTTTTGTGTAAAGACCTGTAAGATGATCTTTTTCAGCTGCATGAATTATGCTCTTATCTTCCTGGAGCTCGATGATTCTCTGGCATCTGGCAAGAATGACTTCTGGCATGTCATAAGGCTTTGTGATGAAATCGGCAGCACCAAGTTTAATACTTGTTACCTCTGCGTCCTTTTCTGAAGTCATTACAATAACAGGAATGCTTCTTAGCTTTTCATTTTTTTTGATGTTATCCAGAAGTTCGAACCCGTCCATGACAGGCATTAAAAGATCTAAGAGTATAAGTGAATAGATGTGCTCGCGGAGAAGAAGAGTGTCGAGAGCTTCTTTTCCGTTCTCGGCAAAATGTACTTCGTAATCCTTGCTTAGAAGATTACCAAGTATTTCGCGGTTTATCATTTCGTCATCGACTATAAGAATATGTCTTCTAAGACCATTAGTTTCCCTATAACCTTGCATAACCCCATAACTCCTTATCCTAAGTTATTAACAATACCTACTGAAACATAATTATCCATTATGGCCTTAAGGTCAGTACCTTCTGTGGCTTCCCAAACTCTGTTTACAGAGATCATATAGCTTTTTGAACCATCTTCCAATTCCTCTATATCATAGGAATCAGCATAGAATGGATCTGTGGAAACTACCTGATCTCGGAGTACCCCTTTGCAATCCTCAAGAGAGCAGGCTGGAAAATTTATATTCCAAATCTGACCTGGTTTCAAAGGCTTTTTCATATATTCTCCCATAAGATCATAGATATACTTTTTTGTTACGTCAGTGTAATCCAAAGATCCCTGAGAGAAAGCAATTGAATGAATGCCGTGGAATGCGGCTTCCATAACGGCGCCAACTGTACCAGAATACTGGATGTCCCAGCACATATTGTAACCGTTGTTAATTCCGGCGAAAACATAATCCGGTTTTTCCGGCAATATACTTATTATTCCAACTCTCACACAATCTGCAGGAGAACCACTGCAGGAGAAGGCCTTAACGCCTTCCATTCCAAAATCATAATCTTTAATTATAAGTGGTTTATCGTAAGTGAAGCAGTGAGATGTTGCACTTCTTTGACCATCTGGTGCTACAACCCAGACCTCTCCGTATTTTCTTGCTGTATCTGCGAGCAGTCGGAGTCCTGGTGCATCAATTCCGTCATCATTAGATATTAATATTCTCATTTCCAATACCTTTCCCTTTAAATCTCTAAAGTGACCAAGGTTTATACTTTATATATTCGCATAAATGGGGCAAAAAGTATAGAGTTTTATGTGAAGATTTATCAATTAATGTTGCTCTTTTGTTGCACACATTTGCTTAAAATAATATATAATGTTAATTGATAGAGAAAATATAAAAATAGGTTTAATGGTAAGGTACGATCTATGTCAGATAAAATGAAGGATAAATCTGTAGAAGAGCTGGTTGTTCAGGAAGAGGAACAGATGGCTCGTGATGATACAGGTGTTAAGGCTGCCAAGAAGGAAAGTCTTAAGATCCCTGTAATTATTCTTGGTGCGCTCATTTATTCTGTGGGAATGAACCTGTTCCTGAGACCGCTGCATCTTTATTCAGGTGGACTTATGGGATTCGCACAGCTGATACAGGATCTTATGACGAGAGCCGGAGTGAACTTACATAATTTCAATATATCTGGTGTTTTGTATTATATTTTGAATGCACCAGGGCTCATTATAGCGGCTAAGAAGATGAGAAGAAGGTTTATTTTAAAAACACTTCTGGCAGTTACTGCGGTTACTGTGCTTCTGTCGATTATACCTATTCCTAATTCGCCTATTATGGAAGATAGCCTGACTAATACTATTATGGCAGGACTTATTTGTGGAGCGGGTGTTGGAATAATGCTATGGACCGGTGCCTGTGATGGCGGAATGAGCATAATAGGGATGATCCTTATCAATATCAGAGGAAAGGGTAGTGTTGGTCATATAAATATTGCGACAAATGCAGTCTTATATACGATAATGCTTTTCCTCTTTGATGTTCCTACGGTTATTTATTCACTTATATATTCGGTATTCTGTTCCATAGCGGCTGATAAGATTCATACTCAGAATATATTTACCCAGGTTACGATAATCACGAAGCTTGAAGATACGAAGCCTATGGAAGTAGAGGTTATGGGAAGGCTCCACCGAGGTATGACGGAGATACATGCCAAGGGAATCTTCACTGGAGAACCTGTCAGAATATTCATCATATATCTTAGTAAATATGAAGTGGGAAGATTAAAGGCTATTGTTAAGAGCTATGATGAGAGAGCATTTATAGTAGAAGATGAGGGAGTTAGAATAGATGGAAACTTCCTTAAAAAGATAACGTAAAAAAGCATTAATCTTAATGCTTTTGTGTTGTATCAGAGTATAAGAATCTGGTTGAGGCTTTGGAATCTAAATAGATATGGGTATATTTAAAGATAGAAAAAAGAAAAATGTAATCACCTTTGATCCTGAAACGCAGTATGCGGTGATACGTAGTTCCATATGTACAGGTGAAAAGGTTGCGGGGTTTAAAAACAAAGTGGATGGGCATTTTGTAGATGTTATGCTTATCCGGACTCAGGCGGACGAGGACAGATTTATGGAGATGTATGGTCTGACCGAAATAAAGACTGAGTATTAAGGCGGCTTGTTGGAGAAGTTTTTGGGAGGTGTACTATGTTAAAAGAGTGGGTAAAAGAAGAAAAACTATCTGATGAAGAATTATCTGAGCATTTGGAAAAAGCCAGAGCAGAACTGGCTGTGCGTCAGATGATGGTAAAGGAAGCAGGACTTCCTGTTCTGGTTGTATTTGATGGATGGGGAGCGGCTGGTAAGGGAAGCGTACTTGGCCGTGTTATCAAAAACATGGATCCAAGATTTTTCAAGGTTGAGACTCTTACGGAGCCAACCAGTGAGGAAATAAGAAGACCTTTCCTTTATAGATATTTCGTAAGAATTCCTAAGGCTGGAAGCTTTTCATTCTTCGATGGAAGCTGGATGGGTGAAGTAACTCAGCACTACCTTCAGGGAGATGTTGGCAAGAAAGAATACAAAGAGCATCTTACAAGCATAAAACGTTTTGAAAGAACTCTTAATGATAATGGCTATCTTGTGGTTAAGTTCTTCTTCCATATAAGCGAAAAGATTCAGAAGAAACGTCTAAAAGAGTTAGTGAAGAATGAGCATACTAAATGGCGTGTCTCAAAGAAGGATCTTTGGCAGAATAAGCATTATGATGAATGCCTGGATGTTTTTGATGAATATATAGAGGCTACAAATCAATTTGTTGCTCCTTGGTATTTCGTTGATTCATCTGAAAAGAAGTGGGCAGAGCTTCAGGTTACTGAGATTCTTATTTCAAGTATTGATACAGCTCTTGCAAATGCAAAGTCAAAGCAGAATGCACCACTTCTGCAGAATACATTCCCATTAAAGAATACTCCAAAGCTTTCAGAGATTAAGCTGGATAAGACCATAACTGATGAGGAATATAAGAAAGAGCTGGATGCTCTTCAGAAGAGACTTAGAGAGCTTCATAACAAACTTTATCATAAGAGGATACCTGTTATCATTGCTTATGAAGGCTGGGACGCAGCTGGTAAGGGCGGAAACATCAAACGTATAGCTGGTGCTCTTGATCCAAGAGGTTATGAGGTTCATCCTATTGCAAGTCCTGAGCCTGCTGAAAAGGCGAGGCATTATCTGTGGAGATTCTGGAACCGACTTCCTAAGGACGGACACATTGCCATATTTGATAGAACCTGGTATGGACGAGTTATGGTTGAGCGTCTTGAGGGATTCTGTTCAGAGAATGACTGGCAGCGTGCTTATAATGAGATAAATGAATTTGAGAAAGAACTTGTAGACTGGGATGCAGTTGTGATTAAGTTCTGGGTTCAGATTGATAAGGATACACAGCTTGCCAGATTTACTGATAGACAGAATACGCCTGAGAAGCAGTGGAAGATAACTGATGAAGACTGGCGTAACAGAGAAAAATGGGATCTGTATGAGGAAGCTGTTGATGAGATGATCCAGAAGACAAGTACTAAGTTTGCTCCTTGGTACATTCTGGAGTCAAATGATAAAAAGTATGCTAGAATTAAAGCTCTCAAGATAGTTATCAAAGCTATCGAGAAGAAGCTGGAGAGTAAGAAATGAGTATTATAAATAAGGCTAGAGAATATAAATTCTATGGCTGGCAGGATGCGAATATTAGTGCTAAGACAGAGGAGTATGGAGGAATCGATACTCCTCTGGATCTTTATGACGCACTTACATCAGTTTGGTGCGAATATACCTGTGCCCCAAGACTTAGGGGAGAGTGGAGTATGGATAATCAGACACTGGGACAGTGTTCCATAACTGCTTTCCTTGTTCAGGATATATTTGGTGGAAAGGTTTATGGGATACTAAGACCTGGTGGAAATTATCATTGTTATAATGATGTAGATGGCCATGTTTTCGACCTGACCAGCGAGCAGTTTGGGGATGAGATTCTGAGTTATGAGGATAATCCAGAACAATTCCGTGAAGTGCATTTTGCAAAAGAAGAAAAAAGACTCAGATACGAATATCTGAAAGAAGAACTAAAAAAACTAATCTTAAGTGAGAGGAAATAATTATGGATGCAAGTGGAATAATGAAATATGTCGCAATAGTTGCGGGACTGCTCGGGGTTATCGCTCTAGTAGTCGGAATAATTCTTTTGATCTCTGCAGCAGTCAGGAAAAAGGATGGGAAGACAAGTGTCACTAAAGTGATACTTGGTGTTTTTGGTATAATTGCATCTTTTGGACTGTTCTTCGTTGCTTTTATATTTGGAATACTGAAGTTAACAGTTGGTGATGAGATGTCATCTGAAGAGGTTAAAACTTTTGATAAAAATATTGAGAAAGCATTTGAGTCGAACGATTCGGATGAACTGTCAGATCTGTTTGCGAAGAAGAGTGTTAAGGGTGATCCTCTGACAAAGGATGATGCCGAAGAAATATTTGACCGTCTGGGTAATGATATTACGAATGCAAAGGTTAGAACGAATACATTCCATGTAACTAATGGTGATTCGTTTGCTGGCGTTATTGTAAGACCTGATGATGGTGATGATGGCGACTACAGAATTCAGGTTGAATATATTTATAAATACTGGAATGAAGACTGTATAGGAATTCAGTATATCATGGTGGAGCGGGATGGCAAGAAAGTTTATGAGGCTGGCACTATTCCATATGACGGAGATTAAATAAGCTGATTGATATACTCTTGTTATAGTATTTCATTCGGTACTCCTTCGGGGTAAGCCCACTGATCTTTCGGAAGGCAACTGTAAAGTGACTCTGTGAGCAAAAGCCCATAGAATATGCTATCTGTGAATAAGAATAATCAGTTCTTGTTAGTAGCGCCTGAGAAGCTTTTATACGAATATTCATAAGATAAGCTCCGAGAGTATTTCCGGTTTCTTTCTTGAATAGTGTTGCCAGGTAGCTTGGATTGAGATTTACTTTCTCGGCAAGTGATTCCAGGGTTATTTTTTCATTAAAATGAGAATCAATATAATTGAGGCATTCTAGTATATGTCTTGAATATTGATTCTCTTTTTTATTTGCTTAATACTTCAGAAATTTATGGATGATGACAGTAACTGTCTATTCTGGCAGCTATAATCTTACTTGTCTAGAATAATCATCCATGATTGATTTCCTTTCGTATGAAAGAGAGCTATGAATAATTGGCCGTAGTATATTCATAGCTTTCAATTACGTTCTTTAAAATATTAAAAGACAAAATCTTTCGTAATAAATTATAATAATGACATATTCTGTCTATGCAAAATCGTATTATTCAGTTATAGGCTAAATAATAGCCTGATTATAGTATCAATTAAAAAGGAGGTAAGCAAATATGTTTAGCGAGGAACTAGAGGGTTTTGAAAACAGTGATAGCCCAGAAACAGAAGAAACAGTTGATTTAAAAAATGTAGAAGATGGTGTTTTGACGGCCTCAATAGAAGAAGTGGAAACTACTTCAGATTTAGCAGTTGAGGAAGAGGATGTTAGGGAAGCAGATGATGAAGAGATAGATGCTGAGAATTCATCAGTGAAGAATATTTATGATCTTCTTGAAGATGACATCATGAATTCTGATCTGCCAATGCCCGAAAAGATTGAGAAACTCTCACGACTTATTAAGGTTAGAGGGAAAAAAGTAAACATTATTCTAGTTGGAGCAACAGGTAGTGGTAAGAGTTCAACGGTAAATGCTCTATTTAATATGGAGGTTGCCAAGGTTGGTGTGGGTGTTGACCCAGAAACAGATACAATTACAAGCTATGAACTTGAAAATCTGACTATATGGGATACTCCTGGCCTAGGTGATGGTGTTAAGAATGATGAAGCTTATAATCGGATGTTGGTTGATAAGCTAAGTGAGCTTGATGAGAACGGAAATCCATTAATCGATCTAGTACTTGTTGTGTTGGATGCTTCTTCCAAAGATCTTGGAACTTCTTATGACCTTATCAATAATATCATTATTCCTTGTCTAGAAAATGATAAGATTAGAAGGGTTATAGTTTGCTTGAATCAGGCAGATATTGCTATGAAAGGTAAGCATTGGGATTCTGAGAAGAATGAACCGGATGAAGTGCTTCTAGATTACCTTAAAAAGAAAGCTGAATCGGTACGTAACAGAATTCTGGAAGGAACCGGACTTGATATTCGACCTGTTTTTTATAGTGCTGGATATAAAGAAGAAGGTGGCGAACAGTGCAAGCCATATAATCTGACAAAGCTGCTTTATTATATTATAAAAGCCATTCCTAAAGATAAAAGGTTTGCACTGGCTGACAACATAAATCCTGATGTTGATAACTGGCTCTTTGATGATGAAGAGAAGGAGTATAAGGAAGAAATAAAGCGTAACATCTGGAGCTCTATTAAAACCTGTGTATGGTTAGAAACTGATTATGGAGCATATGTTGGTGGAGAGATAGGTGATAAGATACTTGGTATTCCAGGAAAAGCTGTTGGCGTTGTTATAGGTGGTACGTGCGGTGCTATTAAAGGATTATTTGAAGGTTTATTTGTTTAATCAGTGACATATCCTGTCATTGTACTTTGGTATTATTAACAGGTTGTGATTAATACATCTTGATAATTAATAGGAAAGGGTACAATGGCAGGATCAAATAAAAGAAAGAAAAATAATAAAACAACAAGGTTTAACCTTTCAGAATATAAGGAAATATGGCTTTTTCTAACTATAGGAATGAGTGTCTTCTTGTTCTGTAGTAATCTCGGAATGTGTGGTGTTGTTGGAAATTATGTTAGTGGTTTATTGTTTGGATTATTTGGATGTACAGAGTATATCGTTCCTTTATATTTATTAATAGCAATAGTAATGGGGCTTTATGCATGGGAACGTCAAAATACAAAGAGAATAATACTATGGCTTGGAATTTCGTTAATTGCGTTATCATTTTCTTTTCAGATAGCAGGACAGACTGATTTTGTCGGAGTAAAACAGATGTTTGTTTCTGGTATGCAAGAAAGGACGGGTGGCGGTTTATTGTTCGGAGGGATACTGAAATATATTTACAAGTATATAGGTGAAGTTGGTTCAGTTATTATAACGACACTCATATATGTAATAGCATTTATCCAGATTACAGGTTTTTCATTTATTAAGCTATTTAAAGGCTTTTTCACCATAACCATAATCAGAGATTATGATAATTATGAGGAATATGATGACTATAATGAAGATTCTTATGATTATGAAGAAAATATATATAGTATAGAAGTTGAGAAAAAAACACCTGATAATTCGATAAACAAAAAGTCGTATAGAAACAGAAAAAATATTTCGAGTTCAAATTCAAAAAATGCTAAAAATGTAGCAGCCAATGTGTCGAAACGAATCAACAAAAGAAGACCGGAATTTGTAAATTATAGTCGCGGCAACTATGTAGCTCCTCCAATTAATTTGCTTGAAGCTAAAGAAACTGAAATAGTACAGGACAATAAACAGATTAAAGAAAGCATAATTATTATTGAAGAAACTCTATTAAATTTTGATATTCCAGCAAAGGTAGTTAATTGTATACAGGGAGCTTCAGTCACTCTATATGAATTACAGGTTGATCCTAAGATAAAACTAAAAAAGGTAGCAGATGTTTCAGATAATCTTATGGCGGGCCTTTCAGCTAGATCTATAAGAATACTTACGCCTATTCCTGGTAAGAGTACTGTAGGAATTGAAGTTCCGAATGATACTAAAGAAATGGTTTATCTCAGACAATTACTTGAAAGTAGAGAGTTCGGTTCTGGTAAGTCATCACTATCAGTAATCATAGGAGAAGATATAGAAGGTCGGACGATAATAGGCGATATTGAAAAAATGCCTCATATGCTTATAGCAGGATGTAGCGGGTCAGGAAAGAGTGTATGCCTGAATGTTATTCTTATGAGTATTCTATACAGGAGTTCTCCAGATGATGTTAGACTTGTAATAATAGATCCAAAGAGAGTTGAGTTTACGCCATTTTTCGATATACCACATCTTCTTATTCCAGTGGTAACTGATATGAAGAAGGCATCTGGCACACTTGAATGGCTAGTAAACGAAATGGAAAGCAGATACCTGAAATTCGAAAAGTGTCTTGTCAATGATATATATAGTTATAACGATTATATCACTGAAAATAAAATCATTGATGAAGAAGGAAATCTAAAGAATAAACTTCCTCAGATACTTGTTGTTATTGATGAGTTTACGGATCTTATTATGACAGAAAAGACAGATATAGCCGGATATGTTATGAGGTTAGGACAAAAAGCCAGAGCAGCAGGAATACATGTCATACTAGCTACACAGAGACCTTCTGCAAAGGTTATGCCAGGAGAAATAAAGTCTAATATACCTACAAGGATAGCTCTTAAGACAGCTTCTAATGCAGATTCAAGAGTTATTCTGGATACTGTCGGCGCTGAAAAGCTCCTCGGAAATGGTGATATGCTTTATGATGACGGAATGTCTGAGCTTATAAGGGTTCAAGGACCATTTGTGTCTAAAAATGAAGTTAAAGCTGTTACGAATTATATAAAAGCTAATAATGATCCGGTTATATACAGGCGAGAAGTTGAAAATGTAATATCAATGATGGCATCTGGAGGTACTGAAGCAAATGGCGGAGAAAGAGATGAATTATTTGAAGTTGTTGCAAAATACGTGGTTACCTTAGAGTCTATTTCGATTGGTTGTCTTCAGCGTAAATATAGAATAGGTTTTAACCGTGCAGCCAGACTTATAGATCAGTTATATGAAGCTCGTATTGTAGGTCCTGATAATGGAACAAAACCAAGAGACGTTCTTATTAGTGAAGCTGAACTGGATGATATTATATAACCTAATAAGTGAGGAATACTATGGGAATAAATGAAAAATATCCAAGATTTAAAAATCAGAATGAATTACTCTGGAATCTCATAGAAGAAAGGACCACTGATTTTTTAAAGAGATACGGAGATGATTCGATTCCGGACAATATTATACTTGATCAGATTACAAAAGAGTTTAAGTACATAATAAAGACTGATACAGCTGGACTCTTTTACATCATTACAAAGGCTTTTGATGAAGAACTAGTAGATCGAAGCGAGATAATTGCTTACGGCACATCTGGGGGCGCTGTGATTCCGAATCTTCTTGGATTAACAGGAGTAGGAGCAGAGAAAAGAATGAGAGGAATCTTTGCAAAGTCACCGAAGTATTATCCTGAATTATTTTATGGATTCAATAATTCTTTGCTTGATCCTAATCCAAGTAATATAAGAATGACATTTGACTCATATTGTGGAGTAATGGAAAGGATAGCTGAACTGTTAGATTCCAGTGAAAACTATTCTAAAATAGATCCACTAATACTTATAAAGAATAGAGCGACGGATATAGGAATCTATCTTTCTTATGTGGATGATTATATGGTTTCAGATTTTGAATCTGTTACAGCCTTTAAGAATAGATGTATTCCATCATATGATGCGGATACTATGGATGTGTTTTATTACAGATATTATAATCAGAATTCGGATGATGAAGAGGAAAATACGTCAAACTATAAGATACCTTTTATAACTGACGAGGCAAAGTATAAGATAAGCGAGGTATGCCCATTATCATTGGATGATATTTCTAAAGCGATTAGTATGACGCTTGTTAAAAAAGATTTTGTAGATGCTGGTATTTATTATAGAGAACAGGTTCTCGAGAACTGTATAAAGGATGGAAGAGAAGACGACTTTATGAAATTAAAAAAAGAATGTATCCGTGAACAGATATTCCCAAGAGTTCATATTGATTCGATAGTTGAAGCATGCTGGAGGATTGCATATTATCAGGTGCATTTTACTGATGAGTGTATGAAAGTCATTAATGGAAGGAATTAGGGGGGGTGACATATTCTGTCACTCTCTTTTTATACAATAAAAGATAAAGCTGCATTTGGCTGATTCATTAATGATAGATATGAGAGGTTAGAAATGGAAGAGATTATAAAGGAAAAATGGGAATCAATAATGATGCTACTCGAAACTCATTATGATATTAGCAACATAATAATTCAGACATGGATTAAACCACTCACTATTCATAAGATTGAAGGAAAAACAGTATTTTTTTGTGTTGATGAATATGAGAAACCTGGTATATATGCTTTAGAATTTCTAGGTAAAAAAGGGTATGATAAATATCTCGAATCTGCTATACGTGAGGTTTTACAGGATGCAAGTGTTGAAATAGTAATTGACTCACTGGCCAATATTGAAGATACGGATGGGTTTTCATTAGATTTTTCGAATAAATATTATTATAGTGCTCAGGTTGAAAAAATGGGTTTAAATCCGAATTATACTTTTGAAAACTTTGTTGTAGGTGATTCTAACAATATGGCCTATGTAACCTGTACGGCAGTAGCAGATCTTCCTGGTCAGAGTCATCTCAATCCCCTTTTTTTATATGGTGAAAGTGGAGTGGGCAAAACTCACCTAATCCAATCTATAGCACATTATATATTGCAGCATAATTCAAAGCTGAAAGTGATATATGTACCGGCAGAAGTATTTGTCTCTGACATTGTCAGTGCTATACAAAATAGAACTACTAGCACGGTGAAAGAGGAATATCGAAGCGCAGATGTTCTTATTATTGATGATATTCAAGTGATAATAGGAAAAGAATCTACTCAGGCTGAGTTTTTTAACACATTTAATGTGCTTCATTCAGCAGGAAAACAGATAGTTATGTCTTCTGATAAACCACCATCAGAAATGAAGACGCTTGAGGCGAGACTCCGATCCAGATTTGAATGGGGAATACCTATAGATATCCATGTTCCTGATTATGAAACGAGAATGGCTATTCTAAAAAATAAGGCTGAAAAGAGTAATCTTACGGATATTTCAGAAGATGTATTGGTTTATATTGCTGAAAATATAGTTTCTAATGTCAGAGAACTTGAAAGCGCTTTAAATAAAATAAGAGTATACGGTCAATTAGGACAAAAGAAAGTGACTATAGAACTAGCACAGCAGATTCTCAGAGATCTTATTTCGAAAGATGAGAAACAGGAGATTACTCCTGAGATTATTATGTCTGTTGTTGCTGAACACTTAGGGGTTTCAGTTGATGATATCAAATCAAAGAAAAGAACCAAAAGTATAGCTCAGGCTAGACAGGTAGTGATGTATCTATGTAGAGTATTAACGGATAAAGGTTTGCAGGATATAGGTGATGTTGTTGGCGGTAAGGATCATGCGACAGTAATTAATGGTATAAAGAAGGTAGAGGAAAAGAAGAAAACGGATGCAGAGTTTGGTGCCCAGCTGGAAGTCATTAAAAAGAAGATAGGTGTGTAGATATTAGGAGAATATCTCGTTATGAAAGAAATAATGTATATTATATTTTTAATATCAATAACCCCAGAAATTCATAAGATAGTGTTTTGTATAAAATACTGTCTCGGTTTTTACCTATATATTTTCATCATATTAGATCTGTTAATAAGAATTATATATAAAAAACCACTTAACAAGTTAAAAACCACTTATTATATTCTCGGATCAATTTCTTTCGTCTGGATTTTAATATCAGGGTTTGCGTTAGTATAGAATAAAATGGTGTAATGATAAGCGGTTTTTTGTGATAGTGATGTGGTGTGTCCTATTTTTTTATATATAGATGATTATAAAGTTTGTATTAAAGGATGAAATGGATATGAAAGATAAATTTGATATATATTCATTTATCGGGAACGGAGATATTCGTGAATATATGAAAAAGCACAAGGTGTTTTCTGATTTAGATAAAGCAAGGATAATAATTTTCAGTTATAGAACAGTTAAAGATAAGATAGCTTCATTGAATAAACTTACTGAAGAAATTGATTCTGAAAAGGATAAAAAAACAGTTATTTACGTTTCTAAGCTTCTTACTGATGCTCTTAATACAATATATAATCTAGGAGGAGGTCAGTTTATTAATATAGCACGTGGAAATATGTTTTGGAATGATGAGATCTGTAATTCCTATGAAAAATCAATGAGTGTTTCACCGGGACATATTTATAAATCTTTTAATGATTTTATAAATGACTATGAAGTGAAAGATCAAGAGGCTGCTGAAGAATACCTTTTTGATTTTTCATATAAAAAAAACTATGACTACATAGTTGGGGACGTGATTTCATATGAAAATATTGGTCAAAATGATCAGGAAGAAATATCTTTTGAGGCGGCGTATTTTGGCAATAAAATTGATATATTTCATATTACTGTGTCGGAAGAGTGGGCATCTTTAAAAGGGTATTCAGAAGAAGTGGTAAAGATGCTTTCGGTTTCAGATTTGGATAGATACAGTTTTCCGTATAAATATGGTGAAAGCGTTTATTTAAAAACTCCATTTATGCCTGATGAATTGTATGGTGGTTTATATTCGGCTATGGATGGAAATGGATGCTGGTATCATTTTCTTTATTATGAGAAAGATGATGGGGTTGGTTTAATCGATCTTTCTTATCATGAAATTGATATGTGTTCACATCTATCTGTATTTGATTGGATATATAATTCCAAGGTAATAGGGCTAACTGATTCTGTGAGAAATGAATTATTTGATAAAAATTTGTTGGAATTTTTGAATTATAAAAAAATAGCTGAGTTAACAGAATCGGGATATGCACATGTTTTCTGTTCTATTAAGGTGAATGATATAAATAACTATCCGATTTCTGTAACAATTAAAGATGAATCAGGGACAATCGAAGGCCAAATGTGTATTTGCCAAAATGATATTACATGGTTGCAGGAATTAGAAGAGACAGAAGAAAAAATATATATTTGCGGCCATTTTATAAAGGATACCAGTACAAATAAAATGTATATGGATTTTCATTGTGATGTTATTAGACTATCAGATGAATTTATCAATAGACTTGATTAAGATGATTAAGATAATGACATAATTTGTCTTAACTAGATGCTATAATAATAAAAAATGTCGTGGATTGTAATTGAATTAGGTTTGTTAATAGAGTATAATGATACTTGTTAATGAACAGATTTAGCAAAGCATGGGAAACTATGTGACGCAAAGCTATAGGGCCTAAAATGTAACATTTGATTATGGCAGCCAGTTGCAGAATGTATGGATGTAAAAGCACTCGCACAAGCTGCAGTGCTTTTTTTGCATTATTCTTTATGAATGACACATTCTGTCATTGCATAATTATATATTTAAAGGGGGCTTATAGAATATAGTCTGTTCAAAACTTTGGGGTGATAATTCAATATATATATGGGGTGTGTGCATATGATAGAAGATAAAAGCGCAAAGATTGAGCGGACTCTTTATATCTATACCCAACTTCTTAATGGAAATACTGTTAAGAAGAGTTATCTAGCAAATAAATTCAATGTCAATGAACGAAGTATTCAAAGGGATATAGATGACATCAGAGCCTATCTTGACACTCAGTCTGTCGACATTGGAATGATTAGTTCCATTATTTACGACTATAAGGAGAAGGGATACAAACTTGAATCTACCAGCAGTCTTAAACTAACTAATCCAGAAATACTTGCTATCAGTAAAATCTTGCTTGATAGTAGAGCTTTTACAAAACGTGAGATGGAGGTATTAATGGATAAGCTCGTGGACTGTTGCGTCCCAAGAGAAAACAAAGATCTTGTTAAATCCCTAATTAATAACGAAGAGTTTCACTATATTGAACCACGGCATAAGAATGAATTTTTGGATAAATTGTGGAAGATAGCAAATGCTGTATATGAATGTAGGTATGTTGAAGTTACTTACACTAGACTCAAAGAGAGAAAGACGGTTGTCAGAAAACTACAGCCTTTGGCAATAATGTTTTCGGATTATTACTTCTATATGGCGGCATTCATCGACAGTGAAGAAACAAGAAAAGATTTTGATGTTATTAATGATGCATTTCCTACCATTTATAGAATAGATCGAATAAAAGAACTTAAGGTCCTTGATGAAAGATATCATATTCCATATCAGAATAGATTCCAGGAAGGGGAGTTTAGAAAGAGAATACAGTTTATGTTTGGTGGAAAACTTCGTAAGGTTAAGTTTAAGTATTCTGGACTATCGATTGAATCTGTTCTAGATAGGTTACCAACAGCTAAGATTCTTGATGAAACAGAAGAAGGATATATTGTAGAAGCTGAAGTTTTTGGTGATGGTATTGATATGTGGTTAAGGAGTCAAGGTGATAATGTCACTTTGATATAAAACTCTTCATTCGGAGGTGGTTTTTTGAATTATAAGATTGGGTCATTCAATTTAAAAAATTTAGGTGAAAGTTCTCGGAGAGATTTTAATATATTAGCTCGAATAATTATGGAAGAGGAATTTGATGTAATAGCTTTCCAGGAAGTATTAAGTGAAGGCAAAGGTGTAAAACGATTGTTGGAGGATTTTGTAAGTAGAGAATTATATAATTGGGATTTTGTTTGGAATAAACCTCGAGAGTCTAAAGATATTTCAAAACTTGATGATATTATGTTAGAAGATGGTAGTGGGGATAAAAGAGGAGAAGGTTATGCTTTCTTGTGGAACAAGAAAAAATTTAAATTATTAGAGTATAGGAAACTCATGGAAAAAAGAACGTTTGAACCTAGAATAATAAACTCATTATCAAATGATGTGAGTGAAGACGTATCCTTTTTTGCGAGGACCCCTTACTATATTAGATTACAACCTGTATATGGTGGACATTTTGAATTAAGGTTGATTAACATACATATTTATTATGGTGATAGAACTGAAGATAAAATAAACTCTCGAAGAATTGAATATGATTATTTGACTAGAATCATTTATCCGGAGATTAGTAAAAAACGCTACGGTACATTTCGTACACCGTACACGATTGCAATGGGAGATTACAATCTAAATCTTCTAAGTCCTTTTGTGAAAACTGAAGCAAAAAATTGTAACGTTTTAGGAGTATATAATGATTCAACGGAAAAATACTCTGTGTATACTATTCAGGAAAAGCTATCTACATTAAAGAATTTAAAAGAGGATGAAACTAATGTCATTATCGATGAGTCTGATGTTTATGCAAATAATTATGATCATTTCACGTACAGTCCAGAATTGTCAGAATTCGATAATGTGTATTGTGGGGTTATAGATGTAGTAAACAAGTATTGTGATGGGGATTACACATATTACAGAAAGAATATTTCTGATCATTTGCCTATCGTGATGAGTATAAATATATGAGGAGGATGTGAAAATGTATGATGTTATGGATATGAAGAAGGCTGCTTATGCGCTTAATCTTTGGACGGTGTCTATTTCTCAGATAATTGAGAATAATGACGTTAATATTTTAAAACAGGAGTACGATACAATTGTAAATAATATAAATTTGCAAAATATGCCAAAGGATGAGGCTTTACTGGATGTCATCAAAGAAATAATGGATGAAATAACACACTCGCTTAAATCCATAGGGGATTTGAAATTTGTTGAAAAAGAGTACCGACATAAGGTTAAAAACGCTGTTTGGTCAGCAGTTCCAAATGTTGGGGCTATTTTTGCCACTGCAAATCCTGTAGCTATGGGAGTTACTTTGGCAACTCAAGTAGGCATAGGTTATATGAATTATAGGAAAAATAAATCGGAATATGCATTAGAAAAAGAAAAGGCTGAATGGAATATCAAAAGTAATCGCATGGATCATTTAAATGGTCTTCAAAAACAGTTATTTGAAACGGCTTGGAGAATGGCTGATGAATATGATTTTCCAGATGAATATCGTCTTACGGATAGCCAAATAAAAGATTATACGATAGCTTTGATGGAGGAAAATTCATTAAGAAGGTTTAATAAGTTAGAAGCGATGAATACGATGTTCGATGCATATCCTGTTTTTTGGTATCAGATGGGAAGTGCAGCTAACAGTGTCTATAGGGAATCTGAAGATTCTGATATAAAAGAACTGAAGAAAAAAGAAGCTATAAAATGTTTTGAAAAATATTATGAACTTAATAAATTCAATTTGTTAAGAAATGATATTTTAACTTCGTCATGGGCTTTGGAATATTTAGAATTGTTGGATTTAAACGCTGACAATAATCCTGAAAGAGCAATTGAATTAATTAAAATTGCTGAAAAGTATTCGGGAAATGCAAATGATGTCATTGAATTATGTGCATTTGCTTATCTAAGAATAAAAGATTATGAGAATGCTGCAAGATTATTCTCTCGTTTAGTAAATAATAATTATAATAATTCTTTGAATGTTCAGATTTTAAGCGGATTATATATAAAAATGATGAGAGACTCGAACTCTGATAATTCAAAAAAAGCATCTATAAAGTACAAAGAATTAAATGTAATTCTTGATGAGAATGATTTAAAGTATATTATTCCTATTCCATCCAAATCAATTGATTTAGCTGATTGGAAACCAGATTGGAATAAAGATGAAAGCTTAGATGAAATGTTGGAAAGAGAAGTTGAATCAAATAAGTCTGAGCAAATGGCTAATGAAATTGCTGCGAAAAAAGCAATCCCGTTCTATAAGGAACGTATAGTTATAGTCTATAAAGATTCCTATAAAGATATTGCTATATATTTTAAAGACGAACTGTTAAACCAAAATAGAAAAAAAGTTGACAGATATGTTGAAAATGTGCCATATCCTAGTGCTATTAGTATTGATGAGTATAAAGAAAAAAGAGTTGAATTGGAAGCGTCAGGTGCGCACGTGATTTTTCTTGGAGACACAAAAGAAAGCAAAGAAATATATAAACATGCTAATCAAGGAAATTGGGAATATAGTAACCTCGGTATGAGATATGTTTCGTCCGGAAATAATACCGTTATACTTGTGAGAAAAATAAAAAATAAAGAGATTGATGACATAGTAAAACTTGCATTAGAAGTTAACAAAAAATATAAAATTGAAATTCCATCAGGTGTTGAAACGGTTAAATATAGATCCATGATAAAAGAACTATATGACGAGAATATCAAAGATGAGGATACAGATATAAAAATAATTATGGGAATTGTAGGAACATTTTTTGCTCCACTTATTCTCGCTGGTGAGTCTTTGGGGGGTGTGATATCAGGCATACAAAGCATTCAGAATAAAACAGCAGCAAAGGAACTGAAATTTTTACAGTGTACTATTGCGATTTATAAGTATCTTGAAAGTGTAAATGCATTAGTGTGATTAAATGTGATATGTTGATAAATTTTGATAGATGTGAACGCTAAATCTTTAGAGATTAAATATTCTATAGGTGTTGAAAAAAAAGGAAAAATAAAAAATGATAACATATTTTGTGCTAAATTTAATTGTGTATAAAATATCTAAGAAACATCCATATACGATCTTATTCAAAGCTACTTGTCCAACATTTCATAATAATGAATTTGATTTGAAATATACTGGTACTGAATTAGATTATACTATTTCTTTGCCTGATAGCTATATGAATATAATTCTTAAAGAAATGCAAAATATATATGGATATGGGCCGTTTGATAATGAAAAAGTAAAAAAGTGTTTCGAATCAAATAAACGTTTTAGTGTAAAGATGTGATTGTAATATTAAAATCCTCGATTAATAACTGATAATTGTTTACTAGTATAAAACAAAGATTGAAAGGAGAATGTGTATGTCTGACAATATTTCTTTTAAAGATGTGTGTGATTTATGGGAAGAAATAAAACTTGCACAAAGTGATAAAAACAGAACAATTAAAAATGTAAATAATACTAAAGTAAAAAGAATAATTGAAGATGAATCTAAATTAGCAATAAGTACTGGCTTTGCAAGTGGACTTGCTGGTGTTGTTAGTGGAACACTTGTAACAACGGCTACAACAGGTGGATTAGGCTTGGCATCTGGATTAATGACGGGAGGTATCAGTACAGCGGCGTTTACTGCTTCAGGCGCAGCAGCTGGTTCTGCTGTTCCTGTTGTAGGAACAATTATTGGTGCAGGTATAGGTCTGGCAGCTGGTGTTGCAGTTGGAAAACATCAAAAAAAGAAAAAAGAACAGGAAGTAGAGGCTCTCAAGCAGGAGGTTCTAAAAAAACAGAATACTATTATTAAAGATTTAAGGGAAGAAGCGGAATATTACAAAGAAAAATACGGTGAAGCCGCTAAGCAGAATGAACGTTACAAATATATTATTGGAATATTATTGGCAAATGAGGAATTAAAAAGCGCATAATCGGGGAGTAATTGCCTATGAAGAAATATGATTTAACAGATGAAGAAAAGAATCTTCTTAAAGTAGCCAAAATGAATCAGGATTTAAGTGAAGGTGCGCTTCAAGAACTTAGCACTTCTCATAAAACAATTGAAAATGATTTAAGTAGTAATGAGGCATTTTTAAATGACATTGAAAATAAACTGAATATAAATAATCATGATGTTGATGTAAAGACATCTGAATATGTTAAGAAACAAACTATAAGTGACTGGGATACATTAGTAGAAGAAGCTAATGATATTTATCAAGATAATATTGGGTTTGAAGATTTACTTAATAGTTCAGATTTTATGAATGCATATAATAAAATTGATGATATAAATGCTCAGTTCAAAAAACAAACCGGCTTAAGTAAAATTGATGTTATGTTCTTAATCACTGCTATTGCTCTTCAGTGCACAAGACAATATGTGTTAGATCCATGGTTAAAAAGTAAAAGATCAGGAGCTTCAAGTAATGATGAGATGGGTAGAAAGAATAATGCTGAACCTGGATGGTATTATGCTAGTACGGATAGTATTTTAACTAACCGAGTGCCTTTTGACTGTAATAAGTATGCTGGTAAAAGTACTATAGAAGGATTTTTAAAAGGTTCAAAGAATCATAGAATGGCAACGCTTGGACATGATCCAATGCTTGGTTGGGTCTTTGGTACAGCTAATATAATGACGAATACAATGACTAGAAATGATTTTCAATCTGCTCACATCAAAAATATTGGTGGAGAGAATATGATTTACGCAAAAGCCAATACTGGTCGGATTTTTGAAGAGGTTTCTAATAGATTTATTCATGAAGGAGTTGATGGAAAGCTTGCATTAGGTTGTGCAATTCTTAGAGAGTTTTTACATTTAAAGTCAGATATTAATACTAAATTGAGCCTACCATTACCAGCTGTATCCGTTGTTTCTCCACAGTTTGCCGATAAGCTTTCGAAATACGGAATTGACATGGCAGGAGTTGGTTCAGAAATTGGTTTATCTGTGTTAATTAACACCATAATTTCCATGGTTCATGGATTAATGTATGATGAATCAATTGACAGAAAGCTATATGAGGTGAGAACCAGAAAGATTTTGTTATATTCGAACTGTATAGCGACCACAAGTAATGTGATTATAGCTTATATAAAAAAAGATCCTAAGATGCTGGATGTTGGTGGATTAATAGTAACAATTATAAGATTGTTCAGTGATATAAGATTCATTACTAAAGTAAAAGAGGATTTTATAAACAGTAAAATAGGAGTGTCATTTAATGGTATCGCTGATGAACTTGATGCTATGTATAATGATTATTATGACGATATAATTTTAAGTACATAAATGAAAGGGGTTATTATAGTATGAAATATCCCATTTTTACTAATCAAAAAGATATAAGGAAATTAATTGAAGATAATAAAAGCACTTTTATTGCTTCTATGAAAGAATTAGGGATTTCTGAAGAAATATCTTCAGCTTTAATAGATTTTGAGTATAATAGAGCGCTCGAATCTGGATTTGATGGTGTTTATTATTTAATCATAAATGCTATGAGTAATGTTGAGATTTCAAAAGCAGATATTCAAAAGTTTGATGATTATGAAATTACTCCTTTGACTATACTGCTTGGGTTTTCTGATTTTTCTAACGAAGCATTCATGGATTTTAAGTATGATTACGAAAACGAATATTTAGAAGGAAAAATTACCAAGGATGAGCTGATAGATAGTTTTTATACTTTTGGTTTAAGTTATGAAAAGATAAGAATTACTGTTCCTCAGAGTAAGTACAAAATATTTGTAGATGAATTAGTAAAACTAATATCTGAAGCGGAAAATATCAAAGAGTTAAATTATAAGTTTGACAAGATTAAAACAATTGAAGAAGAAAAAGTAAGAGAGATGTTCTTTGATATGAAGATTATTATTATGTTTCAAGATATGAATCTCCAGATTTTTGGAAGTAATAATTTGGATAATGAGCCATTTGAGTTAACTGAAGTACACAAAGAATTAATTAAAGATTGGAATAATATAAAAACATCACTTCTTGTGAATATGCCAGATTCAATGAAAAATCATATAAGATTTGAGTTTGAGATTTTTAAAGAAAATAGCAAAAGATACCCTTTAGAGTATCCGATTATTTCGGTTTATGTTGATAAGAGATTATCCTTATTAACTGAAGAGTCAGCCACTAAAATGAAACTTAAAATGTGTATGCTTTTGGATGGCCTTAATGAAAAAGAATTTGATGAAGATAATATATCTGACATTGGTGAAAGTGACAAAATCGATGACTTATTTGGATTTCTCATGTCAATGGAAGAATCTGATTTAAATGAATTTTATGATAATTCCAATATAGATTCTTTTGCATTTATGCAGAGTTATCATTTATATAATGAGTTTGATGGAATGGACACACTAGATATAAAAGATATTTCTTTATGTGATGTGGTTTATTCTACTCGCGAGGATAAGGATTCACCTTATGTTCGGTATATTGTTTTGGAATTTAATAAGTTGAGGGAATATATAAATCAGTATATTTTGGATTTTGCCCCTAATATAGAATCTGTAAATCAACTTGATGTTGATAAGAAAACGAAGGACTACTATTATTATATCTTTTCCATGTTAGATGATAGGCTGAAAAAGAATGATATAATTGAATTGTTAGCTCATATACCAGATCTAAATAGGGAAACAAAAGCATTGTTGAAAATTAGGGCGGTTGCTGAGGAAATTCCTTTAGAGGACGATATTATGTGATTTGCTGTCTATAAAAGAGTATAAAACTATCGAACCATTTAAAAGGCTCGATAGTTTTTTTTGTTTTAGAAGAATTCATCCACGATTTCATTAAGCTTCTGGTAAACAACCTCATATTGTTCATGGCAATACATGCCGGTATTATCATCGGTTATCTTATCCCGATTATCAACGTAATCAAGCTTTCTGTCCCAGATATCACAGAGATCCCTGTGTACGAAACTTTCAAGGGTAGAGTAGATATCAAGCTTGTGAAGTATTATATATTCCTGCTGGAGGACAATCTCAACTTCGTGAAGGCATTCACTGGCAAGATAGTAGCACTCGTTCCTGGCCTCCTCATCAGTAAGCCTCTCATCTTTAAATTCATAAAAATCTGTAAGATAAGCAAAGGAAGTATCATAATAATCAAGATAGAGTATCACTTCGTCGTATATTCTTTTAAGTGAATCAAGTATTCTATCATTTGCTGTCATATTATGTTCTCCAATCTTTTTAATCAGTAAAATTCGATAGTCATCAATCTTTAGAAACTCAGCCAGGCTTTTTATGACTTCTATATCAGAAGGTCAGTTCTTCTCAAATCGCCAGCTGTGCACGGCTTCTCTTGAAAGCGAGAGAACATCAGCAATAGCCTGCTCGGTTTCTGTTATATTCCTCTTTGTTCCTGCTCAGTATGATTTAAAGATTCTATTTAAGACGCCAAATTCATTGAAAAGTATACTGTTTTATGATAACATCTAACAGTTATACTAAGCACTTTCCTATGTATTAGGATACGATGGAAAGGCCGATGAACTGTCTTTATAAATATGGAAAGAGGAAATTATTATGAAACTAGGTATAGCTATCGGCTTATAAGAAAGATGCAAGTTGATATATCCTGATATAGATTGATATATCTTTATAGCCGGCAATCCTGGATAATATCGTTTTTACATATAAGTTTTCATAGTTTTTTATATCTTTGTAACAGAGTGGTGTAAATATATATTTAAAAGTGAACCTTCCACGAGTTCGATACAATAAAATACAACCTACCATTGGTGGTATTGTTTATGCTTTTCCCAGTGGGGAATTAGTGAAAAATAAGATCGAAATAATTGTTGAGAATTGACGGGCTATATGTTATATTATAGGCAGAAGGTTGCAGTGATGCAACTGTGGGCTGGTCGTAAGACCCAGGTCCTACCTAATCGGCGGGGAGACTCCCCGCCATTTGTTTTTTGAAGAAGAGGAGAGTTCGTGTATTGAAACAAAACATAAGTATTTTTGTTGATGAATCAGGGGATTTAGGTTTAAAAGATAAAGGTAAAACATATTATATAATCACTCTTGTATTTCATGAGCAAGAAAATGATATCAGTAACGAACTAAATAAGCTGGATAAAGCACTTGCTGAATTAAAGTGTCCTCAGGGTGCTGTTCATACAGAACCATTAATAAGAAGAGAAGCTCCATATGAGGCATTCACGCCAAATGAAAGAAGAGCTATTTTTACAAAGTTGTTCTTCTTTGCAAAAAACTGCAATATCTCATATAAGACATTTGTTTTTGAAAAACGGCAATTTAATGATGAAATGAAACTTGAAGCTAGAATAGCACGAGATATATCTCGGTTTATTCGTGAGAATCTTACTTATTTTCAATCGTTTAGTAATGTCATATTATATTATGATAACGGGCAGAAACAATTGAGCCGAATACTAAATACTATTCTTGCAACAGAGATTGTAGAATATGATGTGCGTAAAGTTAAGCCGAGTGACTACAGACTATTTCAAGTTGCGGATTTAATTTGCACTATAGAGTTGATAAACAAAAAATTCGAAGAAGGAGAGAGTATATCAAGGTCAGAACAATATATCTTTCATAACAAGAGAGATTTCAGAAAAGACTTCTCTAAGAAGATTATTGTAAAGCGTTTTGATAGTATATGAATATATATTTTGGGCTGACCGAGAGGTCTTTGATCCACCGTCTGGCGGGAATTTACCCCGCCATCTTTTTTTTCGAGGATTAATATGAAAAAGTGATTCATAGCTGCCTTATATTTTTAAGGATATAAAGTCCGAAGCAGGGGATTGAGTACTCCCAGAAATATGGGAAAACCAAGGGTTTTCCGTTGCTTGCAAGTTTTTGGACATAATAGTAATGTGTCGGTAGACGGTTTTTGTTATAATGGAATCTACACATGTGTCTAAATTGTTAGATGAAAAAACGACTAATTTTTTTTTAGAGGTTAAAATGGCGATTTTTGATCAGATTGAAAATATTACAGATATGGAATCTTTCGCTCGTTTCCTTAATGCGCTGGCCAAAGATTACAAGAATAATCATGATGAGTGGCAAAACTGGAGTATAGATGATTACTTGGAGAGCATAGCTGCTTGGATTAGAGATTGGTCGGATTTACATGGGAATGATGAATTTGAGCAACTTGATTTCAAGGAGTTGGCGAAGATATTTTATGTAGGGGAAATATATGAATGAGTAAATTTGATTTAGGAGATTTAAGATGGAATCACTAGTTTCGATGCTAGATACAGTAGAAGCATATGATAAATAAAATATACTAATTGATATTTATCAAAACTTATGCATTGTTTGAAATATGGTATAAGGATAATAGAGATTAATATACAGATGTGTGGAGTGGAGAGATAAGAATATGGAATTTAACATGAATACTCCGGCTTATTTTAAAGATATATACGGTGTGGATGACAATGTATATAGATATTGTCAAAGGCTGCATGATTTTTTTAAAACCAAAAAATATAGTGATACTCTTTCTACTATTGGGATTATACCCGTAGCAGCACCAAAAGAATTATATGAACAAGGCTTATGGAAAGAATATAAAAGATTTATAGGATATGGAGCATGCGCTAGTATTTGTATAAGAATGGACTATGAAGAATATCTTCAAGCTGATAGTTATGAAAAGACTAAGATAATAAGAGATACTGTGATTCAAGCTGTTAAAAAAATCAAATCCAAGCTTGATTATAATTCATTCATCGAGGATTTGATGTCGATAGAATTAGAACAATAGTATAGGTAAGAGGCAGAGGCAATATAGGATGTGAGGATGATTTAATGACACGTGAACAGCAGCGACAATTAAAAGAATTGAATACACAATTATCTAGAATAATAAAAGAATTGTGCGCGCAATACAAAATAAAGAAAAAAGACGGTAGCTTATTCTATAAAAAAGAGAATATGTTCTACAAGGCTATCATATCAATAACAACTCCGAGTGACGATGTTTGGTATTGTGAGACTGAAGAGTTGATAAAACCACTCTATTTAGATGATATTCTTTGGAAACTCCTTGATATGGAAAGCAATATTAATGAAGCTGATTCTTTGAGGGCTGTTGGTGCATTTGCTTTGCATGGTGTAAGAATTTATAAGAATAGGATCATATTGAAATCAAGAACTATAGATGAGTTAAGAGAAATACTAGAATCATATGTAAAGCATTTTGCTGACAGTATTAATGATGCCACAATAGATGATTTTATCAATAATATTGATGTAAATTCCTATCATGGGGTTGAAATGAAATCAATATATTTGATTCATGAAGGATGTTATCGAGAAGCTCTTGATACGGTTGGAAATAAGAGAGGGTGTTTTAATAATAAAGGCATTGATATAAATGATGCGATACGAGAATATTGCAGAAATCATATAATTTAATGAGCCGTGCTAGACATAAACAGAAGTGACAAGAATATAAAAATGTGAAACTATTGAGATATAAAGGTCGGGATGATATAATACACCCGTTATGCGCTGAGTGGCGTAAAACATTCAGGGCGGGAAAAGCCAAAATGGCGTAAAAATGGTGTATAATTCCGGGGGTATCTTCGGAATGCCTTACAAATAAAGGAAAGAGGAATAAAAATGAAACTAGGTATAGTGGGACTTCCTAATGTTGGAAAATCTACATTATTTAATTCGCTTACAAAGGCAGGAGCGCTTGCTGCAAATTATCCATTTGCGACTATAGATCCAAATGTAGGTATAGTAGCAGTTCCAGATGAACGTCTGGATGTACTTACAAAGATGTATGATTCGGATAAGACAACTCCTGCAATTATAGAGTTCGTTGATATTGCCGGACTTGTAAAGGGTGCTTCAAAAGGTGAGGGACTTGGAAACCAGTTCCTTGCAAATATTCGTGAGTGTGATGCTATAGTTCATGTTGTCAGATGCTTTGATGATTCGGATGTAGTCCATGTAGATGGTTCTGTAGATCCAATCAGAGATATTGAGACTATCAATATCGAGCTTATCTTTTCTGATATGGAGGTTCTTGAAAGAAGAATATCCAAAACAGTTAAGCTTGCCCGTAATGATAAACAGGCTGCAAAGGAACTTGATTTCCAGAACAGGATAAAGGCTCATCTCGAAGCTGGTAACCCGGTAAGAACATTCGAGATAGATGAAAATGATGATGACGAAAACAGCTGGATAAAGGAATATGCACTCCTTACAGAGAAGAAGGTTATCTATGCTGCAAACGTAGGTGAGGATGATATGGCTGATGACGGCGCATCCAATGACTATGTAAAGAAGGTTCGTGATTATGCAGCTGAAACAGGTGCTTCAGTATTTGCTGTTTGCGCTCAGATGGAAGCTGAGATTTCAGAACTTGATGATGATGAGAGAAAGATGTTCCTTGAAGATTTAGGACTTAAAGAGTCTGGTCTTGATAAGCTTATCAAGGCAAGCTATTCACTTCTTGGACTTATCAGTTATCTTACTGCTGGAAAGCAGGAGTCCAGAGCATGGACAATTAAAGAGGGAACAAAGGCTCCTCAGGCTGCTGGTAAAATCCACTCTGATTTTGAGAGAGGATTTATCAAGGCAGAGGTTATTGCTTATGACGATCTTATCCGTGAGGGCAGTATGACTGCTGCTAAGGAAAAGGGTCTGGTTCGTCAGGAAGGAAAAGAATACGTTATGAAGGATGGAGACGTAGTTCTTTTTAAATTTAATGTTTAGAGGTTTTTATGGACGGAATATATTTTCCTGGATTACACATATTCTTTGAAAAGGTTATTTCCTATATTAGAATATTCAAATTTGATATTACTATTTATGCAATCGTAATTACCCTTGGTTTTGTTCTGGCTCTGTTTGTGGCTATGAAGGAAGCTAAGAGGACGGGGCAGAATGATGAGGACTATCTGGATTTCTTCCTTGTGCTTATCATCCCTGCTATAGTCGGTGCTCGTCTTTACTACATTCTCTTTAATCTCGGCAGATTTATAGAGCCTGGTAAAAGTTTTGGTGCGACTATCATCGATATGGTCAACGTACGTAATGGTGGACTTGCTGTATATGGCGGACTTATAGCCGGTGTTACAGCTGGTGCTATCTTTGCGAAGAAGAAAAAACTCTATTTCCCGCTCTTCGGTGATACTATCACAATGGGTGTTCTGGTAGGCCAGATACTTGGAAGATGGGGTAACTTCTTCAATAGAGAAGCTTTCGGTGCATTTACAGATGGACCACTTAGAATGGCTATACCTGTGGAATACTATTCAGATAGATTTCTTAGTCATTTGACAAGCGAAGGCGTTATCACTTCAGAGATGTGGGCAAACCTTGAAACAGTAAAGGGAGTTCCTTGTTTTACGGTTCATCCTACTTTTCTTTATGAAGGACTTTGGAATACAGCGCTTCTTATTGGTCTCTTCTTATATAGAAAGCATAAGAAGTTCGATGGCGAAATGTCTATGATCTATATAGCTGGATACGGACTTGGAAGATTCTGGGTTGAAGCCCTTCGTACAGATTCACTTATGATAGGACCACTTAAGGTAAGTCAGGTGGTTGCAATCCTATGCGTTATCGTTGCGGTCGGAGTTATCATCAAGAATCGTCTGGATATCAAGCGTGGTAAGGAACCTAAGATCAACTACGTTCCTGCCAAGGAAGATGATGAGGATGAAGAAACTGAAGACGATGAAGATATCGAAGGTGATTTAGTTGAAGAAGTAGATGAAGATTCTGAATCAGACGAAATAGATACTGAAACATCAGAAGGCGAAGATATAGAAGAAGATTTAGAAGAAAACGAAGAAATCGAAAAAGAAATTGATGAAATAGAAGAAAAAGATAAAAAAGTGGATGAAAGTGGGGAAGAGGACTAAAATACCATATTTAGTGCCTTGTCCAAACTGACAACCATATATATTGTTATTATGAGCAAAAGCTCCTACGATGGGAAATCGTGGGAGCTTATTTTTTGGCTAAAAATAAAGGTTTTTTGTGAAAAAAAAATGTTGCAATTTGGGGAGAGGTGGGGTAAGATGGAGAAGAATGTGGGGGAAAGTGTTGAGTTTTTCCATATCCTACCCACAAAGTGGGGAAACTCAACCGAACCCGCACAATCGAAAATTACCAAGACTAAGAAAGGAGGAAAACGAAAGTGGCACTTAGTATGTTTGGTGAATTTTTTCATAACGTAGATGCTAAGGGCAGACTTAGTATTCCTGCAAAATTCAGAGATAGTCTTGGTTCAACGATAGTAATTGCGACAGACCCAGATAAGTGTTTAAGAATTTATTCAGTAGAAGAATGGGATAAGTTCATGAATAACTTAAGAGAACAGGTTGATACAAGTTCTGTTGAAGGAAGAAACCTTATGAGATTCTTCGCGGCTAACGCATCAATGTGCGACCTGGATTCTCAGGGAAGAATAATAGTTTCACAGAACCTTAGAAAGTATGCCGGTATAGCAAAGGAAGTTGTTGTTATAGGTAACGGAGAAAGAGCTGAGGTTTGGGATAAGCAGAAGTACGAAGCTACATTTGCTGATATCACTGAAGACGGCGATGCTATTACTGATCTAATTGCTAAGTATGGACTTCAGGTTTAATCCTCTTTAAGGAGGCAGGTTTTGGAGTTTAAACATATACCTATCATGCTAAATGAAGTTCTTGAAGGTCTGGATATAAAACCTGATGGAACATATGTAGACGGAACCCTTGGCGGAGCAGGGCATTCTTCGGAAATAGTAAAAAGACTTTCTGATAAAGGGCGTCTTATAGGTATAGATCAGGATATGGATGCTATCAAGGCTTCCAGTGAAAGATTAAAAGAATATAAAAATGTAAAGATCATCCATAGTAACTACGTGAATATGAAAAACGTGCTTATGGATGAAGGAATAGATGGAGTTGATGGGATACTTCTGGACCTGGGAGTTTCATCATACCAGTTTGATAATAAAGAACGAGGCTTCTCATATAGAGAGGATGCTCCTCTGGATATGAGGATGGACAGAGAGGTGCCATATACGGCACAGGATATAGTGAATGATTATTCACAGGACGAGCTGAGAAGAATCATTTCAGATTACGGAGAAGAAAAGTTTGCTGGAAGAATAGCAGCGAACATAGTTAATAAGCGAGAAACCAAAAGAATAGAGACGACATTTGAGTTAAACGACATAATAAAGGACGCTATTCCGGCTGCCGCTCGAAGAAAGGGTGGCAACCCATGCAAAAAAACCTATCAGGCACTCAGGATTGAGCTTAATAAAGAGTTAATGGTTCTGGAAGATAGCCTGGAGGATATGATAGAAATGTTAAAACCGAATGGAAGGCTATGCATCATAACATTCCATTCTTTGGAAGATCGAATAGTAAAAAGTGCTTTTCGAACTGCTGAAAATCCTTGTATATGCCCACCAGAGTTTCCGGTATGTACATGCGGCAGAGTTTCAAAGGGGAAGGTAATAACAAGAAAACCTATTGTTGCAAATGATGAAGAACTTGAGATTAACCCTAGAAGCAGCAGTGCAAAGCTTAGGGTGTTCGAGAAAAAATAAAACCATATAAGGGGAAGATATATGGCAACTAGAGTGAGAGATTTATATATTGAAGAGGGCGGAGCAGTCAGAAGATTGCAGCCAGCACCAAGTCCTGAGAGAAGACCAAGTGCTCGCCCAAGAAAAAAAGGAAAAACATATACAAAGGCAGCCAAGAAAGCTGAACAGTCAAAGGGCTTTGATCTAAGATATACATTAGTCCTGGCGACAATGCTTATCATGGTAATTGTTTCTTGTGTAATCATGCTGGCAGTTCAGGGAAGTGTGGAGAGCAAAGAAAGAAAAATAGAATCCATACAACAGCAGATACAGGATGTACAAGCTGACAACGCTGCTTATGAGAACAAGTTGGAAAGTATGTACTCGCTGGATGATATATATACTATAGCCACAAACGAGCTAGGTATGGTATACTCTGAAAATGGTGCTATCATATATTATGAAGACGCTCAGGGTGATTACGTAAAACAATATGACGATGTACCAAAGACCACTAATTAGTGGTCTTTTGGACTTTAATTAGAATAAACAGCGGGACGTATATTATGGAGCAGAAGAGAAAAAAGAGGAAAAGAAAAGTATTTATCAAGAGGATGCGTAAGCGTCTTCAGGTTTTGCTTATCGTTTTTACTCTTTTTTTTGTTGTCATTGTAGGTAAAATTATATATTTCAATATTGTCAGAGGTGACGATTATAACGAGAAGATACTTAGTCAGAAGGGCTATGAAAGCGTAACCGTACCTTATAAGAGAGGAGATATTTACGATTGTAATGGTTCTCTTCTTGCTACAAGCACAATGGTTTACAATGTTATCATCGAACCAAAGAATATCCTTGAATTTGATTCAAAGAAGAAGGCTACAAGTAAAGCACTTAAGAAGTACTTCAATGTTTCTGATGAGGAGATGGCTAAATATCTTGCAAAGTCTGACTCTCAGTATGAGGTTATCAGAAAGAAACTTACTTATGACGAGGTTAAGGATTATCAGTCCGACAGAAGAGCTGGTAAGCTGAACAACGTGGTAGGTGTAAGACTTGAAGAGGAATATAAGAGATATTATCCAAATAACGAGCTGGGATGTCATATTCTTGGATTCGTAGTAAGTGGTAATGAGGGTATAGGTGGTATTGAAGGTAGTTATAATTCTTACCTGAATGGTCAGAATGGTCGTACCTATTCATACCTTGGAGAAGATTATAACCTTACAAGACAGGTTGAGCAGCCAACTAATGGCGATAGCCTTGTGACTACAATCGATAGTGAGGCTCAGCGTATTGTTCAGATTAAATGTGATGAGTTCATGAAGGATATGGGGGCTAAGAATATTTCTGTTCTTGTTATGGATCCAAAGGATTGCGAGATTCTTGCCCTTTACAACTCACATCAATATAATCCCAATAATGCTTATTCCATGGATTCAACAAAGTATCAGTTTGAAGATGATGGAGAACTGACAGATGGAGAATTTGAGGCGGTAGTAGACGGGCTCAGCGATGAAGAAAAGGTTGAGCATCTGAATAACGTTTGGCGTAATTTCGTTATCAGTGATTCCTTCGAGCCAGGTTCTACATTTAAGCCTTTTACAGTGTCTGGTGCCATTGAGGACGGCGTTATTACAGGTAATGAACAGTTCTATTGCGATGGCATTCAGCATGTAGCTGATTATGATATTAAGTGTCACAATGTTAACGGTCATGGAATGCTTACAGTGCCACAGGCCCTTGAGTATTCATGTAATGACTGCCTTATGCAGATAGCTGCACTTGAGGGTTCAACAACATTTGATAAGTATCAGGTACTTTTCGGATTTGGCCAGAAAACAAATATTGATATTTCAGGTGAGGCAAGTGATCAGGACCTTTATACAATGGTTTACCATCAGGATACACTTAATCCTGTTGAGCTTGCTACATCTTCATTCGGACAGGGTGTTACTGTTACAATGATGCAGCTTGGTACAGCATTCTGTTCAGTAGTAAATGGCGGTTATTATTATCAGCCACATGTAGTTAAGAAGGTTCTTGATGCAGATGGAAACCTGGTTAAGAACTATGACAAGATTCTTGTTAGAAGAACTATTTCTGAGGAAACTTCAGATGAGATGAAGCAGATTCTTAAAGAGGTTGTTGAGGAAGGTACCGGTAAGAAGGCTATCGTAGAAGGCTACGAGATAGGTGGTAAAACAGGTACTGCCGAGAAGCTTCCTAGAGGAAATGGAAAATACATTCTTTCCTTTATAGGTTTTGCTCCTGTTAGTGATCCACAGGTTGTTATCTACTGCGTAGTAGATGAGCCAGGAGCAGATGATCAGGCAAGTTCAGCGGCCGGAACTCTTCTCTTTAATAAGATTGCAGAAGAACTTCTGCCTTATATGAATATACACAGGACTGGAACAGCAACACCTTCAGATGCTACAGGCACAGACGAAGTAGCAACTCCAGTGTTTGAAGGAAATGCACCAGATATAAGTGTTGCAGGTTCAACACCAGAAGAAAATGCAACAACAGAGGCACCTACTGAAGCGACAACAGAGGCGGCTACAGAAGAAGGTGCACAGGCCAATGAGCCTGGTGAATAAAGGGAGGCAAACATGCAGGGAAAAAAAGTAATAGTGGCAGGAGCAGGAAAAAGTGGTATAGCTTCTTCAGGACTTCTTATTAGAAATAATGCAAATGTTATTCTTTATGATGGTAATGAAAAGCTGGATAGAGAAGAGCTTTTAAAGAATTTTGAAACTCCAAACTTTGATGTGAGACTTGGAGAATTAACTGATGATATTCTTGAAGGCGCTGATCTGTTTGTTATCAGTCCTGGTATTCCCGTGGATGCTCCTTTTGTAAATAAGGTTAGAGATAAGGGGATTCCAATCTGGGGCGAGATAGAGCTTGCTTATTATTTCAATAAGGGAGTTATCGCTGCTATAACCGGAACTAATGGAAAAACAACAACAACAACCCTTGTGGGTGAGATTTTTAAGAATTATACAGATGATTATCTGGTAGTTGGAAATATTGGACTTCCATTTACCAGATTTGCGGATTCAACTACAGAAAATACTCTTGTGGCTGCTGAGATAAGTTCTTTCCAGCTTGAGACAATACACGAGTTCAGACCTCATGTTTCTGCGGTTCTGAACCTTACACCAGACCATCTGAACAGACACTATACATTTGATAATTACGTAAATGCAAAGTTCAGGATTACTGAGAATCAAACAGAGTCAGATTTTGTAGTTCTAAACTATGATGACCCTGAGCTGAGAGCAAGAGAGGGTGCTATTACAGGAGTGAAGAAGATTTACTTCAGCCATGAGATAGAACCGGATGAGGGCGCATTTGCAAGAGATGGAAAGATTTATATTAAAGAAGCTGGAGGGGAAGAAGAAATCCTCGACATAGATAAGATTCAGATTCTTGGTCAGCACAATCTTGAAAACGTACTTGCGGCAGTAACTATTGCTTACTACATGAAGGTACCAGTAGATGTTATAAGAGATACGGTTTATGCATTTAAGGGTGTTGAGCACCGTATAGAATATGTTAGAGAAGTTAATGAAGTAAAATACTATAATGACTCTAAGGGTACAAACCCAGATGCAGCTATTAAAGCTGTACAGGCTATGAAAACACCAACAATACTGATTGGTGGAGGCTATGACAAAGAGTCAGAGTATGATGAATGGATTGAAAGCTTTGGCGGAAAGGTCCAGATGCTTGTTCTTATTGGAGAGACAGCAGATAAAATTGAAGCTTGCTGCAAAAAACACGGATTTAATCAGATATTCAGAGCTGAAGATCTAAAGGGTGCAGTAGAGTATGCATATGAGCATGCAAAGCCAGGCTACAGTGTGCTTCTGTCGCCTGCATGTGCAAGCTGGGATATGTTTAAGAGTTATGAAGAACGTGGTACTTTATTTAAAGTATATGTAAATGGACTTGAGGAGAAGTAAATGCAAAGAGGTCTTATAGGAAAAATTAGATCCTGGGTAGTGAAGGGTACTTATTTTGATTACCCTTCTCTTTTCTATATTATTTTCCTGACCCTCCTTGGATTTGTAATGGTATACAGTTCAAGCTCTTTTATATCTTATAGAACCTTTGGAAATACAACGCATTTCCTTAATCACCAGTTTATGTTTGCTTCTCTGGGATTTATAGGAATGTTCTTTGTATCGCATATAAAATACCAGAAACTTAAATACCTTACATTTATTGCCATAGGTATTGAGTTTGTCCTGGTTGTTATCGTTCTTTTTATTGGTGTAGCCGTTAACGGTTCCGCCAGATGGCTGGGAGTTGGTGGTATGTCATTCCAGCCTTCAGAGATTGCTAAGCTGGTTATCATTCTTTATATGGCATATGCCTGCAATGACAGACAGGAAATGCTCTATACATTTAAAGATACAGTCAAGTTGTTTATTCCGGTAGGAATACTTGTTGTTCCTATCGCGGTTGAAAACCTGAGTACAGCTGTTATATGTGCATCTATAGCCGTTGGTGTTTGGTTCGTTGCCACACCTAGAGTACAGTACCTTGTTCCAATCGGAATAGCTGGTGCGGCTGCTATAGCAATGTTCATCTTTGGCAGAGGATACAGAAGTGACCGTATTACAGCATGGCTTAATCCAGAGGCTTCAGAAAAGGGTTATCAGACACTTCAGAGTCTTTATGCTATCGGCTCTGGTGGACTTTTTGGTAGAGGACTTGGACAGAGTCTTCAGAAGATGGGTAGTATCCCAGAGGCCCAGAACGATATGATATTCTCGGTTATCTGCGAGGAGCTGGGAATAGTTGGAGCTGTTGGAATTATACTGGTTTTCATCTTTATGCTCTGGAGATTCAAGTTTATTGCTGAGGGAGCTCCTGATAGATATGGTTCTCTCATTGTAGTTGGTATTATCGTGCACGTTGCAGCCCAGGTGGTTATCAACATGTGCGTTGTTACGAATATATTTCCTAATACAGGTGTTACGTTACCGTTTATTAGTTACGGTGGAACGTCCATATTCTTCCTCATGGTTGAGATGGGACTGCTCCTGGCCGTATCGAGACAAATTGAACCTGCAGGAAGCAGGCGGGAGAAGGTAAGGCGTGAGGCATAAAGTTCATATTGTCCCCATTGTGTTTCTGGTCATCCTGCTCATAGGACTTCTATATTGCAGTACTTATACACTTAAGACGATAGAAGTGGTTGGGTGCAACCTTTCCAATGAGAAGGCAGTCGAGAAGGCTGTTAAGAAAGAAGCCCTTATGGGGAACACAATACTTCTATATTTGAATAATGAATTCGGCAAGAAAGATGAGATTCCTTTCGTATCCAAGCTGGATATTGACTTTGTAGATAAGCACAAGGTAAAAGTTGAGGTTTATGAAAAGTCGGTAGCAGGATGTATTGAATATATGGAAAGCTATGTTTTCTTTGATAAGGACGGTATAGTAATGGAGACGTCGAAGGAGAGGCATGAAGGCGTTCCGTATATAAAGGGACTATCCATTAAGAGCTGGCAGCTTGGAGAGAAGCTTCCTATTGAGAACAAGAAGAAGTTCGACATGATCCTGACTATTACACAGCTTCTGGATAAGTATGATCTGGATATACAGGGAATTGAATTCACTGCTGATGGAGAAATCATCCTCAGGAAAGATAACATTGAAATAGAACTGGGTGATGGCTCGAACCTGGCAGTTCAGCTAATGAATCTTGGTAATATCCTTGACTCTGAAGAGTTGGAAGGTAAGACTGGAGTTCTGTACATGAAGGATTACAGTCAGGATAATCCGATAGCCAGTTTCAAGGTTAAATAAAAATCATAATAAATATGATAAAAAATTTTAATTTACATAATATTTATCTTGCTATTTCTTGAAAAATTAAGTACAATACAAGATAAGTGTGACTAGACTTTAAAAGTATTATAAATTAAGGAGGAAAGAACCTTGCTTGAGATAAAGTCAAATGATGAGAAGAATCCTGCAAGAATACTGGTTATCGGTGTTGGTGGTGCAGGAAATAATGCTGTAAACAGAATGATTGACGAAAATGTTGAGGGTGTAGAACTTATAGCAATTAATACAGATAAGCAGGCACTTTCACTTAGTAGAGCTACTACTAAGATTCAGATTGGTGAGAAGCTCACTAAGGGACTTGGCGCAGGAGCTAAGCCTGAGATCGGTGCAAGCGCTGTAGAAGAGAACAGAGAAGAGATAAATGACATCATTAAGGATGCTGATATGGTATTCGTAACATGCGGTATGGGTGGTGGAACAGGTACAGGTGCTGCTCCTATAGTTGCAGAGATTGCAAGAAACCTTGGTATTCTTACAGTTGGTGTTGTAACAAAGCCATTCTCATTCGAAGGAAAGCCTCGTATGGCTAACGCTCTTAACGGTGTTGCAAAGCTTCGCGAGAATGTTGATACACTTATTGTTATTCCTAACGATAAATTACTTCAGATTTGTGATAAGAGAACAAGTATTCCTGATGCTTTAAAGAAGGCTGATGAGGTTCTTCAGCAGGGTGTTCAGGGTGTTACTGATCTTATTAATAAGCCAGGTCTCATAAACCTTGACTTCGCTGATATCCAGACAGTAATGCGTGATAAGGGTATTGCTCATATCGGTATTGGTCATGGTAGTGGAGATAACAAAGCCGTTGATGCTATCAAGGCTGCTATGGATTCACCACTTCTTGAGACAACAGTTAATGGTGCTACAGATATCATCGTTAACTTCTCTGGAAATGTTGGTATCGTTGAAGCTTACGATGCTATCACATATCTTTCAGAAGTTGCTGGAGAAGAGGCAAATATCATCTTCGGTACAGTTGATAACGATGTTGCAGGCGAGGATGTAAGCATTACTATCATCGCTACAGGACTTGAGGATGCTGAGAAGGGCGCAGTTGTAATGCCATCAGCTAAGGCTGCTCCAAAGGCTCCAACATTTGGTGATGTTCTTAAGACACCTCCAATGACAAGTACAGCTAAGAAGGCTACACCAGTTCCACTTAATCTTGGTGGTCCAATAATGGAGAAGCCTGAGACAACTGATACAGCGCTGGAAGGTAATAAGGATGTGATCAACACAAACGCTAATCAGAGCCTTAAAATTCCTGATTTCCTTAAAAGAGGATAAAAGAAATTAGTTTGAGTTTAATTAAGCCGGCAACTAGCTGTTGTCGGCTTTTTAATCGACTGAGGAGAAGAGATGGTAAGTGTTATAATGCCCAGCCATAATAGCGGCAGCACACTGGAAACTGCAGTCAGGTCTGTTTTAAATCAGACTTATGATAATCTGGAGTTGATAATAGTAGACAATGGAAGTATTATTTCTCCAGAACTAAGTGATGATATACTTAGTGATGGAAGAGTAAGACTTATAGAATATGCCGAGGTTCTTGGGGCTGCTGAGGCTCGTAATATTGGAGTTTCAGAAGCTAAAGGGGATTTGATAGCATATCTCGATTCGGATGATTATTGGGCTCCTGACAAGCTTGAAAAGCAGATAAAGGTCATGAACCGTTTCAGGAGAAATGCTAAAGCTCCAGCTATTGTTTTCTCGGGAAGAGAGATAATAGATGAAGAGGAAAATGACACTGGTCATTACATTGGTTGTGATAAAGTGGTAGACTACAAACTGCTGCTAAAATCTAATCAGATTAATTGCTCCTCGGTTATGCTAAAAAAGGATTATGCATTAAAATATCCTTTTCCAGATGGGGATTTTCATGAGGACTATGCTGTTTGGCTAAGTATTCTCAGAGAAGGCGGATATGCAGCTGGAATTAACAGACCGCTTCTTTTTTATAGAAGCAGTCATTCAAGTAAATCTGGAAATAAAGCAAAATCTGCTATAATGACATTCAAAGTATATAGATATATAGGGCTGGGTGTTCCAGCCAGTATTTTGCAAATGTTCTCTTATACGATCAGAGGTTTTAAGAAGCATTATTTTAACTAAGAGGTAGAACATATGGAACAAAAAGGTAGAGCAGAGATACTGCTTGAAGGATTAAAAACCAGAGTTAAGGATGCGCCATCCGCAGCGCTTCATTCTGAGAAGGCTGTGCTGGATAGAGAAGAGCTCCTGAATCTTATAGATAAAGTTTCTGAGGTGGTTAAGAATGAACTTAATGCCTACAGAGAGGTTAATGATAAGAGAGCGAGAATCCTTAAGGAAGCTAAGGACGAAGCTGAGGAAATCCTTTATCAGGCAGAAAGAACTGCAAGCCGTATACGTGTAACGAAGAGAAAGGATAATGAGCCGCCTGCATTTAGACCGGCTGATCTGAGTCAGGAAGAAAAAGACAGTCTTAGGACTGCATCTGACATTTATGCTGCGTCTCTTATTTATACAGATGAAATGCTTACTGAGGTTGATCACCTGGTAGCAGATTCCTATGAGAAGATTGAACAGGAATATTCTCGTATGAGAAGTACCCTCAGACAGAAGATTGAGGATATAGCAGAGAATAAGGCTGAGTTAATGAGTAACCTGAATGGACTTAAAGCCAGCGATAGATACGCTCAGATCTTAGAGCTTAGCGAACTTCTTTCTGTAGAGCTTTACAATGAGAGAAAGAAAGCTATGGCTAAGGAAAGAGAAGAAAGAAATCAGATGCGTCTTATCCTTAGTGAGGATCAGGAAGCAGAGATTAAGCAGGATAATGCTCGTCCACCAATCAGTCCTGACAGAACTGCTGTTAAGATTGATGAGGGTGAAAAAGAAGGACTTGAAATAGAAATAATGGACAGAACAAACGAGGTTGTAAAAAAAAGATGAGGAATCTTGAGTCATACGTAAGAGTAGTTAATTATTATGAAACTGATCAGATGCAGGTAGTGCATCATTCTAATTATGCCAGATATCTGGAGGAGGCAAGGCTTCATTTGATGGACCAGGTCGGACTCTCCTATGATAAGCTGGAAGAGATGGGGATAATCATACCGGTTTTAGAGCTTCATGATTATTACACAAAGTCAATAACATATGGAGATGTAATCGAAATCAAACCGACTATCATTAAACTTAGCCCGGTCAGATTTACACTTAAGTATGTGATTTTTAGATCAGGAACTGACGAAGTACTTCATACAGCTCAGACTTCACATGCGTTTGTTGATACAGAGTTTAAACCTATGAATCTTAAGAAGGCATTTCCTGAGGTTTATGGTATTTTTGAAGAATTGGTAGAGAAAGAGGATGTAGCCTAGCACTCAGCAAGGCTACATCTTTTATTTACAAAAATTGGCATATAGAATATAATGTCAAGGTGGTAATTTTATAAAAACAAATCAGGAGGAAAAATGATGGATTACAAAAAATCAGGAGTAGATATTGAGGCAGGTTACAAGTCAGTTGAACTGATGAAGGAACATGTTAAGAAAACAATGAGACCTGAGGTTTTGGGCGGCTTAGGAGGCTTTGCAGGAGCATTCGATCTTAGCAAGATTAGGGAGATGGAAGAGCCTGTTCTTCTGTCAGGAACAGATGGATGCGGTACAAAGGTTAAGCTTGCATTTGTAATGGATAAGCACGATACAATCGGTATTGATGCAGTTGCAATGTGCGTAAATGATATAGCCTGCTCAGGTGGTGAGCCACTTTTCTTCCTGGATTATATAGCTTGTGGAAAGAATTTCCCTGAGAAGATTGCAACTATCGTAAGCGGTGTTGCAGAGGGATGCCGTCAGTCTGAGGCTGCACTTGTTGGTGGTGAGACAGCAGAGCATCCAGGACTTATGCCAGAAAATGACTATGATCTTGCTGGATTTGCAGTAGGAGTTGTAGATAAGAAGGATCTTATTACTGGAGAAAACATTAAGCCTGGCGATATGCTTATCGGTATTGCTTCAAGTGGAGTTCATAGTAATGGATTCTCACTTGTAAGAAGTGTTTTCGAGATGACTGAACAGTCTCTGAATACATATTATGATGAGCTTGGCAAGACTCTTGGTGAGGCACTTATCGAGCCAACAAGAATCTATGTTAAGGGACTTAAGGCAGTTAAGAATGCCGGAGTTACAATAAAGGGATGCAGCCATATTACAGGTGGTGGATTCTATGAGAATATTCCACGTATGCTTCCTGATGGAGTTAAGGCTGTAATTAATAAGAATGCATATGAAGTTCCTGCTATATTTAAGCTCCTTGCAGATAAGGGCGATATAGCAGAGCAGATGATGTATAACACATTTAATATGGGTATTGGTATGGTGCTGGCAATTGATCCTGCTGATAAGGACAAGGTTATCAGCGCTCTTGAAAGTACAGGCGATAAGGCATGTGTACTTGGTGAAGTAGTCAGCGGAGAAAAGGGAGTTGAATTAGTATGAGAGTATTAGTACTTGTATCCGGAGGTGGAACAAACCTCCAGGCTATCATTGATGCCGTAGGAAACGGAACTATAACAAATACAGAAATAGTTGGTGTTATCAGCAATAATCACGATGTTTATTCGCTAACAAGAGCTGAAAATGCTGGCATTAAGAATGAGGTTGTATCTCCTAAGGATTATCCTGATAGATCCTCATTTAACAGAGCATTTGCTGAGAAACTGGATGAATATAAGCCAGATCTTATTGTGCTGGCTGGATTCCTGGTTGTTATTCCACAAATAGTTATTGATAAGTATGAAGGCAAGATAATTAATATCCATCCTTCGCTTATTCCTTCTTTCTGTGGAACTGGCTACTATGGTCTTAAGGTTCATAAGGCTGCTCTTGAAAGAGGTGTTAAGGTTTCCGGTGCTACTGTGCATTTTGTTGATGCTGGAACAGATACAGGTCCTATAATTCTTCAGAAGGCTGTTTATGTACAGGATGGAGATACTCCTGAAACACTTCAGAAGAGAATAATGGAAGAAGCTGAGTGGAAGATACTTCCTCAGGCTATCAATATGATCGCCAATGGAGAGGTTGTATACAAGAGACCAGTGGATATGAGAAATTAAATTACTGAGAATAAGGAGATTGAATAGATGAAAGTTATGATAGTTGGTGGCGGTGGCCGTGAGCATGCGATTGCATGGGCTGTTGCTAAGAGTCCAAAATGTGACAAGCTTTATGCTGCACCTGGAAATGCAGGAATAGCTGAGCTTGCAGAGTGTGTGAATATATCAGTTATGGATGCGGATTCACTGGTAGCATTTGCAAAGGAAAAGGAAATTGATTTTGTAATAGTCGCACCAGATGATCCACTTGCTGCAGGTGTTGCAGATGCATTCCTTGACGAAGGCATTAAGACATTTGGACCAAGAAAGAATGCTGCTATCATTGAAGCATCTAAGGCTTTCTCAAAAGACCTTATGAAAAAGTACAACATTCCTTCGGCTGCTTATGAAACATTTGAATCAGCTGACGAGGCTCTTGCTTATCTTGAGACTCAGGAAGCTCCATATGTTCTTAAGGCTGATGGACTTGCTCTAGGTAAGGGTGTTCTTATCTGCAATACTCTTGAAGAGGCTAAGGCTGGAATTCAAGAAATCATGGTTGATAAAAAGTTCGGCGAGGCAGGAAACAAGGTTGTTATAGAAGAGTTTATGACAGGCCGTGAGGTTTCTGTTCTTTGCTTCTCAGATGGAAAGACTATCCTTCCAATGACATCTGCTCAGGATCATAAGAGAGCTGGAGACGGAGATACAGGTCTTAATACAGGTGGTATGGGTACATTTTCACCTAGCCCATTCTATACAGACGAGATAGCTAAGTTCTGTGAGGAGAATGTTTATCAGAGAACTATTGATGCTATGGCTGCAGAAGGCCGCGAGTTTAAGGGCGTTCTTTTCTGCGGACTTATGCTTACAGAGAAGGGACCTAGAGTTCTGGAGTTCAATGCCCGTTTTGGTGACCCAGAGGCTCAGGTTGTTATACCAAGACTTAAGAATGATCTTCTTGATGTAATGATTGCATGTGCTGATGGTACACTTGATCAGGTTGATCTGCAGTTTGAAGACAATGCAGCTGTTTGCGTTATGCTTGCATCTGATGGTTATCCTGTTTCTTACGAGAAGGGATATGAGATCAGAGGTCTTGAGAACTTTAAGGATAAAGATGGATACTATGTATTCCATTCAGGAACAAAGCTTGATGATGCTGGAAAGGTTGTTACGAACGGAGGAAGAGTTATTGGTGTAACTGCCCTCGGTGAAAACCTGGTACAGGCAAGAGCTAATGCTTATAAAGCTACAGAGCTTCTCGATTTTGATAATAAGTATATGAGACACGATATAGGTAAAGCGATTGATGAACAGTAGTTTAGAGTTTTCTAAAACCGCCAGCGACGTGCTGGATTCTGCAAAGAGTCTGGCGGAGAGAATGAATAATGATTATATAGATGTCAGACACATTGTGATTTCTATTTATACAATGCACAGAGGTCTGGCTTATAGAGTTATGCTCAAAAATGATATTCGAGGGGGAGAAATCCACAGATTAGTGGAAAGTCTCGCCCTCGAGTCTAATGCTGTGGGACATGAAGGTTCTACAGGCGAATATACAGACAGAACTATAATGGTTCTTGAAAATGCTGCCGAGGACGCAAAGCGCCTTGGTGCAAATGAAATTGGTACAGAGCACATTTTCATGAGTATAGTAAGGGATAGAAACCCTTATATTGTAAGTCTTTTTAAGGGTAAAAACCTTAATCAGTATTCAATTTGTCAGGAAATGCTCCTTGCTACAGGTCTTACTGCTGAGGATAGTAAGAAGTATGTAAAGGAACACATCTACGCTCCTGGTCAGGAGAAGAAAGTCACAAAGAAAACTAAGTCAATGTTGGAACAGTTCTCCAGAGATATGACTGCAGAGGCTGTAGATATGAAGCTTGATCCTGTGGTTGGCCGTTATGACGAGATTGTGAGAGTTATGCAGATTCTTGGAAGAAGAACCAAGAATAATGCATGCCTTGTTGGAGAGCCGGGTGTTGGTAAGACAGCTATCGTTGAGGGCCTTGCCCAGATGATAGTGCGTGGCGATGTTCCTGAGAATCTTAAGAATAAGAAAATTCTGAATCTTGATCTTGCCGCTATGCTGGCGGGAACTAAATATAGAGGTGAATTTGAAGAGAGGCTGAAGAAGGCTTTGGTTGAACTAAAAGAGGATCCAGATATCATTCTCTTTATAGATGAGCTTCATACTCTTGTTGGAGCAGGCGGAGCTGAAGGCTCTCACGATGCAGCTAACATTTTCAAACCAGCTCTTTCCAGAGGAGAGATACATGTTATCGGCGCGACCACTCTGAACGAATACAGAAAATATATTGAGAAGGATGCAGCGCTTGAAAGACGTTTTCAACCTATAACAGTTGAAGAACCAACTGCTGAGGAAACGGTGGAGATCCTTAAGGGACTTGCTCCAAGGTATGAGGAGTATCACGGGGTTAATATAGAGGACGAGGCTATTCAGGCTGCAGTGACTCTTTCTGTCAGATATATAAATGACCGTTTTCTTCCAGATAAGGCCATTGACCTTATGGATGAGGCATGTGCAAGAGTTAAGCTGGAAAGTATACCGAATGACTTTGCATATTCCAAGAAGGGCGGTTCTATTGAAGAAAAGCTGAATGAAGAGATTGAGCTTAATCTTCAGTTGGGTAACATTGCAAAGGCTTCCCGCCGCAGAAAGAAGCTTAAAGAAATTGAGGAGAGGGAAGATGACATCTTCGAAACTCCAAATATTACTGAAGATGATATAGCTGAAGTTGTTTCTGTATGGACAAAGATTCCTGTAACAAAGCTTAGTGAAAGTGAGCAGAATAAGCTTCTTGCTTTAGAGGATAAGCTTCATGAAAGAATAATTGGTCAGGACGAGGCTGTTTCCATAGTAGCTAAGGCTATTAAGAGAAGCAGAGCTGGACTTAGATCACCGGAAAGACCAATTGGAGCATTTCTTTTCCTTGGTCCTACGGGCGTTGGAAAGACTGAGCTTTCAAAGGCACTTGCTGAGGAACTCTTTGGGGATGAGAAGAGTCTTATAAGAGTTGATATGTCCGAATATATGGAGAAACATACAGTTTCAAAGATTACTGGTTCTCCTCCGGGATATGTTGGCTATGATGAAGGTGGACAGCTTTCTGAAAAGGTAAGAAGAAATCCTTACAGTGTGGTACTTTTTGATGAGGTTGAAAAGGCCCATCCAGATGTATTCAACATTCTGCTTCAGGTTCTGGATGAAGGCCACATTACAGATGCTCAGGGCAGAAAAGTAAACTTCAAAAACACAATTATCATAATGACTTCTAACCTTGGTGCAGAGAAGATAATCGATCCAAAGACTATCGGATTTGGTCAGCAGCCTGATGCTGAAAAGACGCACGAAGAAATGAAGAATATGATAATGGATGAAGTGAAGACCTTGTTCAAACCAGAATTCATTAACCGTCTGGATGATATTGTTGTATTTAGAACTCTGGAAGAAAAACAGATTCAGGAGATAGCTGGTCTGATGCTGGCAGAGCTGAAGAAGAGAGTTAGAGAAACATCTGATATCAAACTGACCTATGGTGCCAGACTCAAGAAATATATCTTTGATAAGGGATATGATAAAAAGTATGGTGCCCGTCCACTAAGACGTGCAGTCCAGACATACGTCGAAGACGTGATGGCTGAAAAGATGCTGGGGGGAGAGATAGTTTCGGGAGACAAGGTAAGTATCACAGTAGTCAAAAACCAACTTGATTTTAAAATAAGTCACTAGGGACAGATCTTGGAGTCAGCAGGGACAGATCTTGGAGTCAGTGGGACCCAGGGCTCGATTCCAACGGAATCGACACGACTCGTACCGAGTCGAGCCCCGTCTCGTTGACTTATTAAGGAAAATTTAAGAATTCTGGTGTAGTAATCAGAACTGAATTTTGTTATTATTAAAGTGTGATATGCGTCACATTTATTGTTATTATTTAGGAGGTATGAAATGGCAGTTATAGACGAACTCATTCGTGAGGAGGATAACGGATCTATAAGCTTTGGTAATTATGAATTGCCAGAAAAGACTAAAAAGGATGGTTTTGAATATAACGGAGATAGCTATAAGATAAAAACATTCAATGAAATAACAAAGCTTGAAAAGAACGGAATGTTCGTTTATGAGTCAGTGCCAGGAACTACAGTTCATGAGTTCAGAGCAAATGATTCAAAGGTAATGTTCAGTGTAGAGGGTGAGAGTGATGCACAGTTAACACTTGAACTTGAGCCTGAAACTGAATACAAGGTTCACGTAGATGATGTTTATGTTGGTAAAATGAAGACTAATCTGGGCGGTAAACTCAGCATCAGCGCAGAACTCGAAGAGAATGATAAGGTTGATGTAGTAATAGAAAAGAACTAACATAACGAAAATGTCATTCAGAGCGGAGCGAAGGATCTATGTTTATAGATGATTCTTCCTCCGCTTTAGTATTTGGAGGTTATTTTGGCAAAGGATAAACAGATTTTCTATTGTAAAGAATGTGGGAATGAATACGGTAAGTGGATGGGTCAGTGTCCATCCTGTAAGGCCTGGAACTCCTTTGTAGAAGAGAAGGTTACAAAGACAAGGGCTAATAAAACTGTCTCAGTCGCTGACAGACCTAGAGCAACCAGTATTAAGAATGTTTCATCTTCCGAGGAAACAAGGATCAGTACTCATATTTCAGAGCTGGACAGAGTTCTGGGTGGCGGTATTGTTAAAGGTTCGCTTGTTCTGGTAGGCGGTGATCCAGGTATTGGAAAATCAACTCTTCTTTTGGAAATGTGTCGTAATCTGGTAAAGGATGATACAAAGGTTCTTTATGTTTCCGGAGAGGAATCAACGTCTCAGATAAAATCCCGCGCAGTTCGACTTGGGATAGATGAAGGCAGCGTTATGGAAGAGAGGCTTATGCTTCTTAGTGATAACGATATGGATAATATTGAAGGTCAGATTGAAAATCTTTCAGCTGAAGTTGTAGTTATAGATTCTATCCAGACCATCGAGGCTTCTAATGTTGAGGCGGCGCCTGGAACTATTTCTCAGGTAAGAGAGGTTACAGCAAGACTTCTTCAGCTTGCTAAACAAAAGGGCTCGGCAGTCTTTATAGTTGGTCATGTTACAAAAGAGGGTACTGTGGCAGGTCCTAGAACCCTTGAGCATATGGTGGACTGCGTTCTTTATTTTGAAGGCGATGATAGTGGTGGATTCCGACTTCTGAGAGCCAATAAAAATAGATTTGGTTCTACAAATGAAATTGGAGTTTTCAATATGACTGACAGTGGACTTGAGGAGGTAATTAATCCTTCAGAATTCTTCCTGAATGGTAGACCGGAAAATTCATCTGGCTCGGCTGTTGTATGTGTAGTTGAAGGTACAAGGGCAATGCTGGTTGAAATCCAGGCTCTTTGTACAGATTCTAATTTTAGTATGCCTAGAAGAACGGCAGTAGGTCTTGATTATAACAGAGTCAGCCTGCTTACAGCTGTCCTTGAGAAACGTGGTGGTATCAGCATGTCAGGATGCGACTGCTATGTAAATGTGGCTGGCGGTCTTAAGATAAATGATCCGTCAACGGATCTTGGAGTTGTGTGTGCGATTGCATCTTCTTTTAGAGATAGGGCGATTGACAGCAAGACTGTCATCATTGGTGAAATAGGACTGGCCGGAGAAATCCGTGGAGTTCGGAATATCTCTCAACGAATTAAAGAAGCGGCAAAGCTTGGTTATACAAAGGCAATAGTTCCTAAATCAAATGCTAAGTCTGATATTGAAAATCTTGGTGTTGAAATTCAGTATGCAGCAAATATTGGAGAAGCTTTACATATAATATAGTTCTTAAGGACTTCTTAATAACTATTGATGTATGTTAAAGAAAAAAGGACTTAGTGGAGATGGATAGACTGAAAGTATTAAATAGGAATCAGATAAAGTACATACTGATAATAGCCATGGTGATAGACCATATTGCCTGGAGGTTTGTTCCTATTGGAAGTGTTCTGGGACAGGTTATGCATTTTGTGGGAAGACTTACCGGACCAGGAATGGCAATTCTTTTGGCTGAAGGTTATCAATATACAAAGAATAAAAAGAACTATGCACTCAGGCTTTTTATTTTTTCGATTATATCCTGGCCTGCATTTACTTTATTTGAATATGGTAAATGGCCTACAGCTGCATTTAGTGTAATATCGGCATTGTTCTTTTCCTTTATTGCAATCTGGATGTGGGATGAATCTAATCTTCCAAAAGCAGTAAAGATAGTGCTTCTGGTTATTATATGTATAATTGCTATGCCTTGTGATTGGAATGCGATTTGTGTACTGTGGGTATTTTTCTTCTACATTTACAGGGATGACAAGAAGAAACAGTGGATATCCTATTTTATAATTAGTGCAATCTGGGTTGGCGCTGTTATAATGGTCAGCTGGAAGCAGATTTTTCAATTAGGAGTTGTTTTGGTTCCATTACTTCTACTTGTGTTTTATAACGGTGAGAGTGGAAAAAAGAGTGCATTTAATAAATGGTTTTTCTATGTATTTTATCCACTTCATTTGTTTATATTATTCCTTATAGCATGGCACTTTGGATGCTATAAATAATCGAATAAGAATGTAGCGCTATTCATATTTTTTTGGTATCATATGGATAGCGTTTTTTTTGGAGGAAAATTAAATGGGAATGAATGTTGCATGTTTAGATCTTGAAGGAGTTCTTGTTCCAGAAATCTGGATAGCATTTGCAGAGGAGAGTGGTATTCCAGAACTTAAGAGAACTACCAGAGATGAACCTGATTACGACAAGCTTATGAACTGGAGACTTGGAATTCTTGAGGAACATGGACTTGGTCTTAAGGAGATTCAGGAGACTATTTCAAAGATAGATCCACTTCCTGGAGCAAAGGAGTTTCTTGATCAGTTAAGAGATGTGACTCAGGTTATTATAATCAGTGATACATTTGAACAATTTGCAAAACCACTTATGGAGAAGCTGGGAATGCCAACTATCTTCTGTAACACACTTGAAGTGGCAGAGGATGGAAAGATTACAGGCTTTAGAATGAGATGTGAGAAATCAAAGCTTACAACAGTAAAGGCACTTCAGTCTTGTGGTTTTGATACAATAGCAACTGGAGATAGTTTTAATGACCTGGCAATGATCCAGGCCAGCAAGGCAGGATTCCTTTTCAGATCCACTGAACAGATAAAGAAGGATTATCCTGATTTGCCAGCTTATGAAGAGTATTCAGATCTTTTAGATGCATTTAAAGCGGCATTATAGAACTGGAACAGAGACGATAAATTTGTAGTAATTTAGTAACAGGAGAAATAATATGAAAAAACTTGAGGGCTATATGCATGGTGTTAATCTTGGGGGCTGGCTGTCTCAGTGTGATCACACCAAAGAGCGTTATGATAATTTTATAAAAGAAGAAGATATAGAAGTAATCAAGAATTGGGGACTGGACCATATAAGAGTTCCTATTGATTATAATCTTGTAGAGGATAACGAGGGCAACTATAAAGAGGATGGCTTTGCTTATCTTGACAAGGTTCTGGATTGGGCTGAGAAGTATAGCCTCAATATGATCCTTGATCTTCATAAAACATTTGGTTTTAGTTTTGATGATGGAGAAGCAGAGACAGGATTCTTTGAGAATGCATCTTATCAGGAAAGATTCTATAAGCTTTGGGAAGAGTTCGCAAAGAGATATGGAATGTATTCTGACAGACTTTGCTTTGAGATTCTGAATGAAGTAACAGATAAGGAATACTGTGATATCTGGAATGAGATATCAACTAAGTGTATTAAGCGTATCAGAGCTATTGCACCTGATATAAAGATCCTTCTTGGCGGATACTATAATAATAGTATTGAGGCACTTAAAGATCTTGCGCTTCCTGTTGATGAAAATATAGTTTATAACTTCCATTGTTATGAGCCTCTGGTATTTACTCATCAGGGTGGATACTGGGTAGCAGGAATGGATACAAATTTCAGAATGCCATTCGATGTAACTTACGGAAAATATAATGAATACACTGAACAGAATCTGGCAAGATATGCTGCTGATTTCTCAGATTTCGATCCAGATAAGGTGATGGGCGTTGATTATTTTGAGAATCTCGTAAGTGAAGCTGTAAGAGTTGCTGAGGAAAGAAATGTAGCTCTTTATTGTGGAGAGTATGGTGTTATAAATCTCGCAACAGCTGAAGATACAATGAAATGGTATAAGATGATCTGCTCTGTTTTTGAAAAGCATGGTATTGGAAGAGCAGCATGGAGTTATAAGGAGATGGACTTTGGTCTGGTTGACGATCATATGAAGAGTGTGATTGATGAACTGGTCAGGATACTGTAAATATGGAAATTAAAGATATCAGAAAAAAATATTCATGGCTTGGATTTAGTTATTTTATATTTGTACTCATGTATGAGGCTGCGTCAGTAGCTTTATCTCTTATTCTCTCTGATTATAAAGATTCTCTAAGAGAAAACAGCTGGGCAGTTTATGCATTAGGTCTTTTGCCAATATGGGCAATCGGTTTTCCTATCTGCATTTTATTCCTTACCAGGATTCAAAGTGAGAAGCCTGAGGTTCATGATATAAGGCCTAAATATATGGCTCAGTTTTATTTTATAACTGTATGCTTTATGTTTGCGACAAATATAATGGGTACAATAGTTATTTCTATTCTTCAGGGTATTACAGGGCTTACTATTGAGAACTCCACCATAGATCTGATAAACAAACAGGAGCTTCTACCATCAATTTTGTTTGCTGTTATACTTGGTCCTATTTGTGAAGAGCTGGCATTTAGAAAGTTTATTATTGATAAGGTTGGACAGTATAATAAGAGATATGCAATTTATCTTTCAGCAATAATGTTTGGACTGTTCCATACAAACCTTCATCAGTTCTTCTATGCTACGGCAATTGGAATTGTATTTGGATATATCTATACTATTTCAGGAAAGATAAGATATTCGATTATTCTTCATATGCTGGTCAATCTCTTTAGTGGAATTGTACCTATGGCTATAATGAAGCATATTGATTTGTCTGTATTAGATAGCATTTCATCCGGAAATCTGAATGATCCAGCGACACTTGATAAGGCTATGGAAATCTATTCTAATCCTGCATTCATTTTGCTTCTGGTATATTTCCTGGTTGAGATTGCATTTGCCATTCTTGGCTTAGTCTTCTTTATCCTTAATGCAAAGAGGATGAAGGTTAATGATAGTCAGTCACCACTTCCAGTAAATGGCGCTGGTAAAGTTGTATTCTTGAACGTGGGTGTTATCTTATTTACAATACTTATAATAGGTCTTACTATTGTGGAAATAATAGCCCTGCAATAATTTGGAGTTCTTAAGGACTCCTTAATATCTTAAATGTTATAAAGGTACTGTAAGCAGATGGCATACAGTACCTTTTCTAATTTAGTAATGATAAAATAAAAGAGTACTTGCCTAAGAATTTAATGTTGAGGTAGAAAAATGAAAGAAATAATCTTATCAGCAAAAGATGTACAGAAATCATTTGCAAACAATGGAGAAATAACATCTGTTCTTACTAATGTTAACCTGGATATATACAAGGATGACTTCACAGTTATCATGGGTTCTTCAGGTTCTGGTAAGTCAACACTCCTTTATGCGCTTTCTGGAATGGACAAAGCAACTGCAGGACAGGTTCTCTTTACAAGCAAGAAGAGAGATGATGGAAAAGAGATAGACATCACTCAGACTAAGGAAAGACAGATGTCTAAGCTAAGAAGTGAAGACTTTGGATTCGTTTTTCAGCAGATGCATTTGGTAAGCAACCTGACTCTTCTTGAAAACGTGGCTGTCACAGGTTATCTGGACAAGAGTAGAAGTTCGGCGGATACAAAGAAAAAGGCTGAGGAACTTCTGGATAGAATGAGCCTAAGTGAAGTTAAAAATCATCTTCCTTCCAGAGTATCTGGAGGTGAACAGCAAAGATGCGCCATTGCAAGAGCGGTTATAAATGATCCTACAATTCTTTTCGCTGATGAGCCAACAGGAGCGCTGAATAAAAAGAATACTAAAGCGGTTCTGGACCTTCTGACTGACATAAATAAGGAAGGTCAAAGTATAGTGATGGTTACTCATGATATAAAGTCTGCTATCAGAGGTAACAGACTTCTCTACCTCGAGGATGGAAACATTGTTGGCGAACTCGAGCTTACCAGATATGGTGAGAAGAATAGCGATGGAGAGCTGCTTCAGAGTAATAAATCTCGCGAGGCGCAGGTTAATGCATGGCTTGAGTCCCTTGACTGGTAAGGAGGAAGGAAATGGAAACAATTTCACTTGTTAAGGCGAGTATTAGAAATAGAAAAGGTACCATGCTGAGCTTCATGCTTCTTACTATGTTCATCGTAGTCAGTGTAATAACTATGATCGGTGTCAGAAAGAATTATGAGACAGCAATAGAGGAGGCCTTTAAGATAGAAGATAAAGGCGTAATACTCGCTTATTTTGATAATAATAAATATTCCGATGACCTTGAGAAGAAGGTAGAAGCTGAGGATACAGTAGATCATGTAGAGTCTTACGATGCTCTGGTTGGAAGAAATGCTACTGTAGGGAAAGAAGAGGAAGGTAATGGCTATTTTGTAACCAAGATGCTAGATACCCTGCCTATTATGAATAGTGATTGTTCTGACCTCATTATGCCAGGCACAAATGAACATGCTTCGCTTGGTCTTAAGAAGGGGGAAATTTATTTACCATACGGAATACATGGAACCCTGGGTGCTGAGGCAGGAGGGAAGATATCTATAGACTTCATGGATGAAACCAAGGAATTCACTGTTAAAGGTTTTGTACAGGATGCATATATGGGTTCTTCCATAATGGGATGGAAAACAGTATTTTTAAGTGAAGAGGATTTTAATGAAATATATGCTGACGTAAAGGAAAAGTCAGATGAACTTCAGGATAATAATAATTCCTTTTACGGAAAAATTGCCTATGTATTCCCTAACGACAAAGCGGATGAGTCATCAAATATCTTTCTTAGAAAATTGAATCTGGCTACTAAGTTTGATGATCTATCAATTGCATCACTCTCAAAAGAGACCTCTGAACACTATACAGGAATTTTTATAAATATAATCTTAGCTGTAATAACTGGATTTGCAGTGCTCCTTCTGGCTATATTCCTGATTGTAGCTGGTCATAATATCAGCACTGAGATGGAGATAGATTATGTAAACCTCGGTATACTTAAGAGCCAGGGCTTTACGAATAAGAAAATCCGTACAATCTATGTGATTCAGTACCTGTTTGTTGAACTGGTAGGAGTTATACTAGGAGTCATCATTTCTATTCCGCTGGAAAGAGTAATGAGCTCTGTATTCTTTGAACTGACATCAATCGTTCCAGCTAAGCAGGTGCCTGTACTTGAAGCAGCAGTTTTCATGCTTGCCCTGTTTATTGTAACAGTTATCTTTGTTTGGTTCTTTACTAGAAAAGTATCTAAGACTTCCCCTGTTAAAGCCATAACAAAGGGTAGAGATGATTTCTATTTCGATAGCATTTTTAATTCACCTATTTATAAGAAGGGGCAGGGCTTCTGGCTCGGACTTCGCCAGATAACCTCTGCACCAAAGAGATATATAAGCATTATAGTTGTTACTTCGCTTCTTATTTTCACTATCATAACTGTAGAACTAATGGGCGGGTTCATTCAATCCAGAGAAGCTCTCGAATCTATGGGCGAGCCATTCTATGAGATTGAATACGCATTTAATGTGAACGAACCTAAATATACGACAGAAGATATTGAAGAAATTGTTGAGAAATATTCTAATATCAAGAGTAAACAATATTGGTCACATATTTATATGTCTATAGAGGGCGAAAATGTAAGCTGTATAGTTAAAGCATTCCCGGACCAGCTTTCTACTGTCTATAAGGGCAGAGATATCAAGTATGATAATGAGATAGTTATTACAGAACAGATAAGCAATCTTCTGGATATAAATGTGGGCGATACAGTTTCCATCGGTCGTGATGAACTGTCCGAAGACTATGTTGTAGTAGGCATTTTCCAGACTATGAATGATACAGGAAAATGTATCTCTATGTCGCTCGAAGGACTTGACAGACTGAAGAAGGATAAAACCGAGAAATATAAATACAATCAGTTAAGTATGCACGGTATAATCCTGGAAGATTCAAGTGATGGCAAGAAGATTGAAGAGGAAGTTAAAGAGAAATATGGCGATGAAGTAGAAATTAAATTCAGCGACTTTGAGAAAGATAAGGCGATGTTTGTAAATAACTTCTATACCGCAGCAGATGGTTCGAGAATTCTTATTTATACACTGTCCTTTATCTTCGCAATAGTTACTGTCCTCATGGTGTGCAACAAAGCATTTATCCAGGAGCGTACAGATCTGGGCATATATAGAGCTATCGGATTCTCTGTTGGAAGTATCCGTAGACAATTTGCAACCAGATTCACAATACTTTGTCTCATCAGTTCAGTCTTCGGCATCATCATAGCCAGACTCTTCTCTGAGAAGATGATGTCCTCAGTATTTACTATGTTCGGAATACCTCATGTAGTTCTAGACTTCGATTTCTGGTTCTTCATGAAGCCTATCCTTGTATTCCTGGTAGTATACTTTGTATTTGGATATATTGCCTCTCGCAAGGTAAAAAAGGTCAGCGCTAGAGAACTTATAACTGAATAGGAAAAATGTTATGGCCGAGTAGGTCTGACACAACTTTTTTCTCGACATCGCTTCCGCTCGGCGCGGGCTAGCCCCTAGCGGACGCCGGCTTCCTTTCTTCGAAAAGAAGCTTCGGCTTGCTAAGCTCTCACGTCGCCTTTCAGGCTCGTGAATCGCTAAGCACCGAGACCCGCGACGGTCTCGAAAAGAGTTTGTCAGACCTGCTCGGCATCTACGTTTTTCTATGTTATAATAAGTCACTAGGGACATATCTTGGAGTCAGTGGGGACAGATCTAGGAGTCACTGGGACCGGGTCTCGTTGACTTATTGGAGGGACAGATGAGGAAGATTCTTATTATTGATGATGATAGGGCACTCTCGGATATTACGAGGGAAATGCTTGAGACATATGAATATAAAGTGGGGCAGGCTTTTAGCGTGGATGAAGCTTACGAGGTTCTGACAGATGGAAAGTTCGATCTGATACTTCTGGATATCAATTTGCCAGATGGAGTTGGATTTGAGGTTTGTCAGGAGCTGCGCAAGGTCTCTACCGTGCCTGTTATTTTTGCCAGCGCGAGAACCAGCGTAGATGACAGAGTTGCAGGCTTTGAGATGGGCGGCGATGATTATCTTCCTAAGCCTTATTCTATGAAAGAACTGCTGGTGCGCGTAAATGCACTCATAAGAAGAACCTATGGCTTTGAGGAAGAGGAGACCGCAACATTCGGTGATGTGGAGGTTAATCTTACATCCCGTACAGTTACAAAGTCTGGCAAAGTAGTAAACCTTTCTCTAAAAGAATTTGACCTTTTGGCTTATCTGTGTAAACATATGGATACTGCTGTTGAAAAGGATAAGCTTATTTCTGAGGTGTGGGGTGCATTCAGTGAGGTGGATGCATCAACCCTGACCGTGCATATCAGATGGCTCCGTGAAAAATTGGAGGATGATCCTTCAAAACCGCAGCATATCAAAACAGTTTTTAAAGTTGGATATATTTTGAACAAGTGATCGGATGAAGATGAAGAAAAAAATAGTTTATATATCTTTAATATATATTTTGATTCTGGCTACATTTGCTTTTGCAATAATGATGGTCCTTTTTTCAAGCAATAAGGAAGTAGAGCAGCTTCGAAATGACAGAGTGGTTGCAGAAAATGAACTGGAGCAGCTCATCCTTTTTGGCGATACTGATGGAGCGCTGGATGCAGTCGATAATATCAGTTCCAAGGATGAGGAGATTACATATGCCATCATCCAGAAGGAAGTTCTGTGTGTATGGGCTATGATGCTTTTTTGCATAATAATGATCCTTTCCCTTCTTGTTTTTATCTACGTCCGAATTCTGAGGCCCTTTGATGAACTAAAGGAATATGCAACCGAGATATCCAAAGGCAATTTGAATGTATCTCTTAAGATGGGCAAGGGCAATTATTTCGGCGATTTTACATGGGCCTTCGATAATATGCGCAAGGAAATAATCAAATCCCGTACTGCAGAGAAAAATGCAATCGAGAACAATAAGACTGTCATTGCAACCCTTTCCCATGATATAAAAACTCCTATGGCTTCAATAAGAGCATACGCTGAAGCATTTGAAGCTAATATGGATTCAACTCCGGAGAAGAGGCAGAAGTATCTGACAGTTCTTATGGAGAAATGTGATGAGGTTTCAAAACTGACGAATGACCTCTTTATTCACTCAATTTCAGAAATGAATAAGCTTGACGTAAATAAGGAGAGCTTTGATATAATAGAGTTTCTTGATAAGGATGTGCGTGGACTCTTTGTAAGTGAAGATGAAGTGGATATTATCTTTCCTGAATCAGATGATGAGAGTAAAGCTATTCTGGTAAATGCGGATAAGAAGAGACTGCTTCAGATAATAGAGAATTTAAAGAGTAACTCCGAGAAGTATGCAAAGACCAAGGTTGAGATCAGCCTGGAAAACACTGATGGAGTTAAACTTCATTTCAGAGATTTCGGGCCTGGAATACCAGATGAGGAGATGCCATTTATTACCGGAAAGTTCTACAGAGGAAAGAATGCTGGTGATGAAAATGGTTCTGGACTTGGACTTTATATTGTGAACGAACTGGTGGGAAGAATGGACGGAAGTCTGAAGCTTTATAACAGGGATCCGGGCTTAGAAGTAGTAATAGATTTAAAGGAAACAGACGAATGATACTGGCTTGTCAAAATGTGGCTAAGAGCTTTGCTGATACGCAGGTTCTGAAGAATGTAAATTTTCATATTGAGAAAAATGATAAGTGTGGAATAGTCGGCATAAATGGTGCCGGCAAGACCACACTTCTTCGCGTTATATTGGGAGAATATGAGGCTGACAGCGGTAATGTGGTAATGGCCCGTGACGTGAGGCTGGGTTACCTCTCTCAGAATCAGGATACTGAACTGGACAATACCATCTATTCAGCCATGCAGGAAGCAAAGAAATATATTCTCGAAATGGAAAAAAGAATCCGTGAGCTGGAGAAGGAGATGGAGGGAAAGAATGAGCAGGAGCTTGCTCCAATTCTTGAAGCCTATAATCGCCTTTCTACACAGTACGATAGAGAAAATGGTTATGCATACGAAAGTGAAATCACTGGAGTTATTGCAGGTCTTGGATTTACCAAAGAGGATTACGATAGACCTATAGCGAGTCTTTCTGGAGGACAGAAAATGAGGGTGGCATTAGGCCGCCTGCTTCTTAGTCATCCTGACATAGTAATCCTTGATGAGCCAACAAACCATCTGGACATGGAATCCACAAAATGGCTGGAAGGATATCTTTCTTCCTATCCGGGTGCTGTTATCGTTGTAAGCCATGACAGATACTTTATAGACAAGATAACTAATAAGATCATTGAAATAGATCAGGGCGTTTCACAGGTTTATAACGGAAGCTATTCTTATTACAGAGAAGAAAAGGCGAAGCGTAGACAGGCCGAGATGAATGCTTATATAAAGCAGCAGGCTGAGATTGCTCATGAAGAGGCTGTTATAACAAAGCTTAAGCAGTTCAATCGTGAGAAGTCTATTAAGAGAGCTGAGAGCCGTGAGAAAAAGCTGGATAAGATTGACAGACTTGATAAACCAACGGAAGTTCAAACTGATATGAGACTTAAGCTGGAACCTGTATGTGAATCAGGCGAAGATGTACTCATGGTAGAAGGGCTTTCTAAAGCTTATGGTGATAACCAGCTGTTTGAAAATTTAGATATTGATATTAAGCGCGGAGAGCATGTGGCACTGATCGGTGGTAATGGAACAGGAAAAACCACAATCCTCAAAATTCTTGCGCGCAAGCTTTCCAAAGATGCAGGTAATGTGGCGCTTGGAGCAAAGGTAAGGGTTGGATATTTTGATCAGGAACACCATGATCTGGATACAGGCAAGACCATATTTGACGAGATGTCGGATTCCTTTCCAGATATGAATAATACAAGAATAAGAAACGTGCTGGCCGCATTTCTCTTTACAGGAGAAGATGTATTCAAGACCATCGGCGATCTTTCCGGAGGTGAAAGGGGAAGGCTTTCTCTTGCAAAGCTTATGCTTTCACCAGCTAACTTCCTGATCCTGGATGAGCCTACCAACCATCTTGATATTCCTTCAAAGGAAATCTTGGAGGATGCTCTTAAGGATTATGCAGGAACCGTGCTCTATGTAAGTCATGACAGGTACTTTATAAACAAGACAGCTACAAGGATTCTAGAGCTACGTGAAAAGGTTCTGACAAACTACAAGGGAAACTATGATTATTTTGAAGAGAAGAGAGATGAGCTCTTTAATCTTCAGCATAGCGATGTGGCAATCGAGAATGCAGAAACAGAATCTGAAGGAAAAGTGAAGTCGGCAGGTCGTCTGGAATACGAAGAGAAGAAAGCCTCCTATGCTGAGCAGCGTAAACGCGAAAATGCCATCAAGCGTGTTGAAAAAGCTATAGAACAGACTGAAGCTAAGCTTTCAGAAATCGATACTCAGATTAATGATCCCGCAAATGGAACAAATGTTGAGCTTCTTCTTGAACTATCAGAGAAGAAGGAAGTTGCAGAAATCAAATTGGAAGAGCTCTATACTGAGTGGGATGAATTACAGGGATAATAAAGTTAGATTTTTATATCGCAAAACAGGGTAGAAGTTTGTTATAATGATGTTTGGAGTTTTTAAAAGTAAAGGAGTTACGTATGGGTTTTTCAAAAGATTTTATTTGGGGCGCAGCTACAGCAGCTTATCAGGTTGAGGGTGCATATAACGAGGATGGAAAAGGTCTTAATATTTGGGACGTTACTTCATCCATACCTGGCAAGGTTAAGCATTCTGAAAATGGTAATGTGGCATGCGACCATTATCACAGATATAAAGAGGATATACAGCTTTTTAAACAGCTGGGAATTAAATACTATAGATTCTCCATAAGCTGGTCAAGAGTAATTCCTGATGGTGATGGAGAGGTAAATCCAAAGGGTCTCGAGTTCTACAGCAACCTTGTTGATGAGCTTCTTGCAAACGGTATTACTCCGCTCATCACATTGTTCCACTGGGATCTGCCTTATGAACTTTATCTTAAGGGTGCTTATGCAAATCCTGATTTCCCAAACTGGTTTGAGAAATATACAAAGGTTGTGATAGATGCATTATCAGACAGAGTTCATTATTGGATTACATTTAATGAACCTCAGTGCTTCATTGGAAATGGATTCTGGATCGGTGGACATGCACCATTCCTGCAGTGTGATAATAAGACTGTACTCAGAATGGTTCATAATTATCTTCTGGCTCATGGAAAAGCAGTTAAATACATAAGAGAGAATGCGAAGAGTGAAGCAAAGATAGGAATTGCACCTATAGCTCCAGCCCGCATTCCAAAGTCAAACAATCCTGATGACATAGAGATTGCAAGAAGAGATACCTTCTCAATGAATGATATGTTCTTCTCGCTCGCTATTTATTCAGATCCTATTGTTCTTGGTAAGTATCCGGATGATGCTTACGAAGTATTCGGAGATGATATGGTTGTGCCTGCTCCTGGGGATATGGAGCTTATTTCACAGCCAATAGATTTTTATGGAATGAATATTTATTACAGTGCTGCAGATGATGTTGATTCAGGATACCGTGACAATGAGTACACAGGTATTCCTAGAAATGCGTTAAACTGGGTTATTGATCCAAGGGTAATGTATTGGTCACCTAAATTTATTTATGAGAGATATCATTTGCCACTTCTTCTTACAGAGAATGGAATGGCAGTTAATGATACTGTATCCCTTGATGGCAAGGTTCACGATCCACAGCGAATTGACTTTATGCACAGATATCTTAAAGAGTTTAAACGTGCCGGTGAAGACGGAGTTGAACTTATGGGTTATCTTTATTGGTCTGCGATGGATAACTTTGAGTGGGCTCATGGATACGATATGCGTTTTGGACTTATCCACGTTGATTACCGTGATCAGACAAGAATTATCAAGGATTCAGGTCATTGGTTCAGAGAAGTGATAGAGTGCAATGGAGAAAACATCTAGCATTTTAAGATGAATTCATAACGGAATAAATAAAAGTACAAGATTTGGGGTAATGGTTGCAACATTACCCCTTTTTTGATACTATATGTAGTAACCAGCGCCATAGTCAGAAAGTTTTTTGCTTGCAAAACAAACTTTCTGACTTTATGGCGCGCAGAAACATGAGCATGAAGCGATTTGCGCAGAAAATCGTGAAAATGCGAATGTTTCTAGGATTGCGTTATATGCGAAGCATATAGCAATCCGTCGTTACTACATAAGAACAAGAACAAGTGTGAGGTAAAAGTTATGAAATGTCCATTTTGTGGAGATGAAGAAACCAGAGTTATCGATTCTAGACCAGCAGACGATAATACTGCTATAAGACGTCGTCGTCAGTGTGATGTTTGTGGTAAGCGATTCACAACATTTGAAAAGGTTGAGGCAACACCTCTTATGGTTATCAAGAAAGATAAATCAAGAGAGCCTTACGATAGAGAGAAGATAGTTCAGGGTCTTATTCGAAGCTGTCACAAGCGTCCAGTTCCAATGGAGAGGATTGAGGCTTGTGTTAACGAAATCGAATCTGAAATCTATAATCTTGAAACAAGAGAAGTTGATAGCAATGCAATCGGCGAGATTGTTATGGATAAGATTAAAGATCTTGATGGCGTTGCATACGTTCGCTTTGCATCCGTATATAGAGAGTTCAAGGATGTAAATACATTCATGGACGAGCTGAAGAAGATACTTAAATAAGTTATCAGATGTATCCCCACTGACTTGTTTGGAGAAGCTATGGATAGTGGAATAAGAATTACAGAAACCGGAACATCCGAAGTTATAATTAAAAAATCAAGATTCCTGGGGATAGCGGCAAATGTTGACTCGGAGGAAGAGGCAAGAGAGCTATTAAATGCTATCCGAAAGGAACATTACTCAGCACGTCATGTTTGCTATGCCTATAGTATAGGCGATAACAATCCATCACTTAAGTTTTCAGATGATGGAGAACCGGGCGGAACTGCTGGCAGACCAATACTTGATGTAGTTACAAACTCAGGCGTAAGTAATATAATTATTATAGTTGTCAGATATTTTGGTGGCGTTCTTCTGGGAACGGGTGGTCTGGTGAGAGCTTATACTGAGTCTGCTCAGGAGGCAGTAAAAGCGGCAGAGAAGACCACAGTATGGGTTACTGAGACATTTGATATTACCCTGGATTATGGCGATTTTGAAAGAGTAAAAAGTCTGATTGAAAAAATAGAAGGCGCATCGCTGGAAGTGGCATATACTGATAAAGTTGTAATAAGTGCTACAGTTCCAGAAAAAGAATGCGACAGATTAAAGCAAGAAATAATAGAAGTTACTGCAGGAAGAGCGGCTATTTAGCGTAAAGGTTGTTACGCTAAATAACCGCTCTTTTTTAATACTTATATTGAAGAGTTTTATCTTCCATTAATCTTGTTCAGTTTAGAAGATTTGTATTCTTTCCAGTTGTGGTTCTCGATAGCTTCTCTGATTTCTTCCATCATGGTATTGTAGAAATACAGATTATGGATAACACAGAAACGGAGACCAAGCATCTCGTCACGTTTGAGGAGATGACGTATGTAAGCGCGGGTGTAGCGTTTACATACTGGGCAGTCGCAGGTTTCGTCGATTGGAGTATCATCCAGTTCGTACTGCTGATTTTTAAGATTCATTTTGCCATGGTTGGTATATACCTGACCATGGCGTCCGTTTCTTGATGGATAAACACAGTCAAAGAAATCAACACCGCGATCTACAGCTTCAAGTATATTTTCTGGAGTTCCAACACCCATAAGATAAGTTGGCTTTTCAAGTGGAAGATGTGGAACAGTCACATCCAGAATATGATACATTTCTTCGTGTGATTCACCAACTGCCAGACCTCCGATAGAGTAGCCTGGAAGGTCAAGCTCGGAAATTCGTTTAGCGTTATCAATTCGGATATCATCTATTACGCCACCCTGGTTGATTCCGAAAAGCATTTGTTCTTTATTGATAGTTGAATTCATAGCATTGAGTTCGTCCATACGCTTTTTACAGCGTAGGAGCCATCTTTCTGTTCTTGCTACGGAATTCTTAATATACTTTCGATCAGCCTTTGCTGGAGGGCATTCGTCAAATGCCATAGCGATAGTAGAGGCAAGTGCTGACTGGATGTTCATGCTTTCTTCTGGTCCCATAAAGATCTTTCGACCATCAATATGTGAACTGAAGGTTACACCTTCTTCCTTGATGTTGCGAAGCTTCGCAAGGGAGAAGACCTGAAATCCACCTGAATCAGTAAGAATAGGCCGGCTCCAAGTTGTAAACTTATGGAGCCCGCCCATTTTATACACTATCTCTTCTCCGGGGCGGACGTGCATATGATATGTATTGCACAGCATAACCTCGGTTTTTATTTGTTCAAGATCAGCAGCTGAAACGGCCCCTTTGATAGCTGCTGCAGTAGCAACATTCATAAACATTGGGGTTCTGATTACGCCGTGGGGCGTTTCAAAATCTGCTCTTTTTGCATTACCATCTCTAGTAATAAGTTTATACATAAATCATACCAAGCTACTTAGCAGATAATGTGACGTTAAGTGTCATTTTCTCGTAATTTCCTGTTTCATCTGCTCTGTAGACTACCATTTCTACATTGTCTCCGTCATCGCACTTCTTTATAAGGGATTCAAGAGCATCATTAGTATAAACTTCCTGTCCATCAAATTCAACAATTATATCCCCAGCGTGGAGATCTGCATTTTCTGCAGGTGAACCAGATTCGATTTCTTTTACATATATACCCATAGGGAATCCATAAACCTGAGCGTACTGTCTATCAATGGCTGCTCCTGTTACGCCAAGGTAAGGTTCTGCTTTCTGAACTCCCGAAATAACATCATTAATGATTGACATTGCTTCGTTTATTGGAATTGAGAATCCCATTCCTTCAACTGTACTATCAACATATTTAACAGAGTTTATTCCAATAACTTCGCCCTTTGAATTGATGAGAGCGCCACCACTGTTACCAGGATTGATTGCTGCATCTGTCTGGATAAATGTACCGTCACTTCCTTCAACAGTTCTGTTTAAAGCGCTGATGTAACCAACTGTTACAGACTGACCGTAACCGAGGGCATTTCCTATTGCAATAGCAGGCTCACCAACCTGAAGAGTAGTGGAATCACCAATACTTGCAACGGTAACGGCATCCTTTGTTGAGTCCTTCATATCTGACTTTGGAACTGTTACAACAGCAACGTCCTCATCTTCGTCATAGCCTTTAACTTCAGCGTTAACAACTTCACCATCGTTGAAACCAACCTTTATTTCGTCGGAATCTTTAATAACGTGATAGTTGGTTGCAACATAGAGTGCATCGTCATCCTGACCGATTATTATTCCTGAGCCAGCGCCAGATGTAGGCTGCTCATATGTCTGGAAGAAGTACTGATACTGAGTTGTTCCTGTTGTTGTGATAGAAACAATAGATGGCTGAGTTTTCTCAACTATATCAGCAACATCGTAATCAAGGGTAGTTGTTGCTGCAGAGCTGGAAACCTGCTGTACATCTATATCCTGGGAATCATCTGAGGTATCATCTTTATCATCCTCATCTTTCTCGGTCTCAACCTTTGCGCTAGTTTGTTGTTGTTCTTCTTTAAGATTCTCAAGTTCTTCTCTAAGCTCTTCGTAGTCTTTATCGGAGTATTCTTTTTCTACATCATTCCTGTTGCGTAGTTTTGCGCCTCCAAGACCAACTCCAAGAAACACAATGCCTGCTACAAGTCCAAAGACAAGAGCAAGAATCACCGTCCTTCCAAGCTTCTTTCCGAAGCTATCTTTCTTTTCTTTTTTTACAGGTCTCTGCTCTGGTGGCATCTGAGGTCTCATCTGATGCTGAGGTTGAGTACCTGTGTTCATTCCACTATTTTCATCTGGTTTCATAGGATCATGATATTCTAACATTATTACACTTCCTTTCATCCAAATTCATCACTTGGTTAGAATTATATATTTCCTGTAATAATATTTCCTTCATCCAATTGTAAAAAATATGTCAAAAAATCGTCAAAATGGGTTTTGATATTTTGCCAGCAGAGATTTTGTGCTATACTCACTGAGGAATTGATAAGATTGGAGACAGATATGTTTCGTATTTGGGGAAAGATTATAAAGGAAAATCATCTTATTAAAGATAAGGTAATAGAGCTTCCTGGCAAGGAAATGTCACGAACACAGAAGGTTTACAAGTCGCTTGAAATGTTATGTGATGAGTTTGACCTGGCTGTGCCGGTATGGCTGGATGCTAATAATAATGAATTTATCAAGCATGCCAAGACAAGGTTTAGAGATGTAAACTTTATGGAAGAAATTGATTTTGATTATCTTGAGTTAAATGTGATAGAAGAGGATCACATCTGGGAATAATAATCATTCAATTATTGCAATATCTTGCTTTTTAAGATATTATAGAGAAGATTTTTTTGATTAATAGAGGCAATACTTTGCTTCAAAAGATAAGGAGAGAAATATTATGGATAACATGTTAATGATTCTGAATGCATCAGGCGGAAAGACATATTCTGTAGGCTTCATTGTAGCTTACATTATTTTCCTTGTTGCTATCGTATACTTCCTGTTTGTAAGACCAAGCAAGAAGCAGCAGAGCGCACAGGAAGAGATGATGAAAGGTCTTCATCCTGGTGATACTATAATGACAACTAGTGGTTTCTACGGAACAGTTATTGCTATCGACGATGATACAGTAATCGTTGAGTTCGGTAACAACAAGAACTGCCGTATCCCTATGCACAAGAAAGCTATTGCAGAAGTTGAGAGTGCTTCAGCTGCTCATGAAAAAGAAGAGCCAGTTGAAGAGGAAAAGGAAGAGAAGACTACAAAGGCTGGGAAGAAGAAAAATGATTAAAAAAATATCAGCTATTATGATAGCGATGCTTGTTCTCGCATCACTGTCAGGCTGTGGGAAGGAAGAGGAAGATCCATATTCCTCACCTTCATTCTCTGATGGAAAAGTAGATAATAGTACAGAGGGCGATGCAACAGAAACAGATGCAAGTCTGACTGATGCGCTTATGATCGCCAGCTATACTGACGCTACACTGGGCGATGCATCTTCAACTGATGCCGTTCCAGCATCACTGACCGACGCCCTTCCAATGGGTATTTACGAAGGAAATACATACTACAATGGACTTGCTGAATTCAAGATTAAGGTCGATGGTGATACATGGCGTTTCTATGATGCAGTTGAAGTGGCATCTGCTACTGGTGCGACTGAAGACTACGTAAACAATCTGTGGTATGGCTATAAATCCCCTTATGATGAAGATACAACCTATGCGGCTATCGTATCTGAAAAGGAATCTGGTTCAACCATTATTGTTTCGTATATAAATCCATCAAAATATAACATGCCGGATTATTCTGCCAAGGAATATCTTACAATGGCATCTGAAAAATATGAGGATGTTAGTGTGAGAACAGTTACGTTCCTTGGAGCTAAGTATGAATGTCTGGACGTTCCGGCTGAGCAGACAAATGTGGGTCGTAGAACTCAGTTTGCCAGAAAGGTAGATGGAATGATCGTACTGATTACATTTACCATGAATGAAGATACTGCAATAGAAGATGCAGTAAGCCTTCTTTCACCACTTTATTATTAAAGAATAACCGGGGCTTTGCGGCTCCGGTTTTATGTTTTAAGGATAGAAGATGAAAAATAATAACTTACGTGGAATACTTCATATCGTGCTGGCGGCATTTTCGTTTTCACTGATGACGCTGTTTTTGAAACTGGCTGGAGATCTGCCTACAATGGAAAAGGCATTCTTCAGGAATTTTGTTGCGCTTATTTTTGCAATCATAGTAATAGCAAGAAGTGAAGATAAGTTCAGCATAAATAAGAAGAGCCTGCCTAGTCTTTTGCTCAGATGCTTGTTTGGAACAACTGGAGTTATTGCTAATTTCTGGGCTATCGACAGACTTGGACTTGCGGATTCAAATATGCTGAATAAGATGTCCCCATTCTTTGCAATCATCATGTCAGTTTTTATTCTGAAGGAAAAACCAAATATCATAGAATGGCTTCTCGTTTTGATGGCATTTGTCGGCGTTGTATTTATTGTTAAACCAGGTATGGGACTTGCGAGTATTCCTGCTCTGGTAGGACTCTTTGGAGGGTTCTGCGCAGGTACCGCCTATACTTTCCTTAGGAAAGCAACAGGTCAGGGCGAGAGAGGAATAATAATCGTTATGTGCTTCTCGTTGTTTTCCTGTCTGGTAACTCTACCGTTTTTGATTTTCAGATTTGAACCAATGTCAACCAAGCAGCTTATTTTTATGATTCTTGCTGGATGCGGCGCTATGGGTGGACAGGTTAATATTACAGCAGCTTATTCCTATGCACCTGCAAAAGAGATTTCTGTTTACGATTATGCACAGGTTTTATTTGCGGCACTTTGGGGCGTTTGGATTTTCGATGAAATTCCAGATATACTAAGTGTCATCGGATATGTTATAATAATTGGTGCTGGCGTCATAAGATGGCGTTATACATTAAGAAACAAGGATCAAGACCAGAAAGATGAAGAACAAGAACAAACTAATGCGTGACATGCTGATAGGCATGGTTGGGGCAGCCATTTGTATGGTGGCTTGCTGGCTCAGTGGTGCTTACGGCAAGGGTAACGTAAGAAATGGATATATACAGAGCAACTGGCCTAAGATGTCTTATATGCGCTTTGAGATATCGCTTATTGTTTCGGCTGTAGGTATTGCAATGAATTATGTGGGTCTGCAGGCATACATTAAGCTCTTCAGATATCTTAAGAGAAAAAGGGGGGCATACAATAGACAGATGGGTACTCTTTTTGAGATAGGTGCAGTTTCCTATACTATTTCATATTTATTTATCCAGTCTGGATACATTATGATGGCTCTGGTTTATAAGCTCCTTTTCGGAACTAATCTGATGGGCGCGGATATCATTTCAACAACAGAAGGAATGTTCTTCTATATAGCTATTCCATTATTTGCTTATTTGATCATTTCTCTTGGTGGAATGTCAGTTGCTTATATGCATTTTGTGTGGAACGGAAAGATGAGAGTTTCAAAGGCAAGACTCCTCTTTAATCCTTTAGTATTCTTTGGTCTTGGAGAATTACTTAAACTAACTAAACTTTATTACCTTGTGGATTTCACTGCTGCAGCAATTCCATTTGGTGTACTTGTAATGATGGCAGGCGGACTTTCATCTATAGCAAAGCAGCCTGCACCTAAAACAAACGAATAGGAACTAGAATATGAGATTTGTATCTTGGAATGTAAATGGAATAAGAGCCTGTGTTAAGAAGGGATTTGATGAATCCTTTGCTCAACTGGATGCAGATATCTTTGCGCTTCAGGAAAGTAAAATGCAAAAGGATCAGCTGATAGTTAATACACCGGGCTATCATCAATATTGGAACTATGCAATCAAGAAGGGCTATTCAGGAACTGCTATATTCACAAAGAAAGAACCTCTTGATGTAAAGCTGGGAATGGGAATAGAAGAGCATGACCAGGAAGGTCGTCTTATAACTCTGGATATGGGAGATTATTATTTCATAACAGTTTATGTTCCTAATTCTCAGAATGAGCTGAAACGTCTGGACTACAGAATGAAGTGGGAGGACGATTTCAGAAGCTTCACAGGAGAACTGGCAAAGAAGAAACCTGTTATAGTTTGTGGGGATATGAATGTTGCTCATAAGGATATCGATCTTAAGAATCCATCTTCCAATCATCAGAATCCTGGATTCACAGACGAAGAACGAGAGAAGTTCCAGACACTACTCGACAGCGGATTCGTAGACAGCTTCAGATATAAGTATCCGGATCTTGAGGAGGCTTACTCCTGGTGGTCATATAGATTTAATTCAAGAGAGAGAAATGCAGGGTGGCGTATAGATTATTTTCTTGTTTCAGAAGAGGCTAAGGATAAGATTGTGGATGCAAAGATCCATACCGAAATCTATGGCTCTGACCATTGTCCTGTTGAGCTTGAAATTAATCTTTAAATTAAAATCAACTTGATTTATAAATTGGATAATATTATAATACGTCCAACACGTAGTTTTGAAAACTACGTGCTGGATTTTTTATGGCTAAAATGTGGCTGATTTGAAATGAAAAAGGTAAAAGAATGAGCGAAACAAATACAAAAAAAGAATATAAGTTAAGTCCGGTTCCTGGAATAGCTGGAAAGTTTATTTCCACTTACGAGGATAGTAAGGGACTGCTGAAAGCTATAGATATACATGATGATGATAAGTTCAATTTTGCTTATGATGTAGTAGATGCATTGGCTGAAAAATGTCCTAACAAAACTGCCATGCTCCATGTTTCAAAAGAGGGTAAGGAAAGAAGAGTTACCTTCAGAGACATGATGAAGTACTCCAACATGACAGCGAACTATCTTCATTATCTTGGAATTAAAAAAGGTGACAGAGTTCTTCTGATACTTAAGAGACATTATCAGTTCTGGTTCACTCTTGTAGCACTTCATAAAATTGGAGCTATTGCAGTTCCATGTTCATTCCTTCTTACAAAGAAGGACTTTGAATACAGACTTACAGCCGGTAGCATCAATGCAGTTATTTGTACAGCAGATGGAGATGTGGCCGACGAGGTTGTAAAGGCTACAAAGAATTACACTGGCCTTAAGGCTAAGATAATCGTAAATGGCGCGAAAGAGGGCTGGTCGAACTATAATAGAGATATCAGATTCTTTTCACCAGATTTTAAAAAGCCATCGAATGTAGCTTGTGGTGATGATCCAGCTCTTATGTTCTTTACATCTGGAACAACCTCTTATCCTAAGATGGCTCTGCATACACATAAATATCCACTTGGTCATTATGTGACAGCAAGATATTGGCATCAGGTAGATCCGGACGGAATGCATTTTACTATAAGTGATACTGGATGGGGAAAAGCTCTCTGGGGCAAGATATATGGACAGTGGCTTTGCGAAGCACCTATCTTCACATATGATTACGATGAATTCTTCGCCAAGGAAATTCTTTCCATGATGGAGAAGTATAAGATGACATCTTTCTGTGCACCACCTACAGTATTCAGAATGCTGGTGCATGTTGATATGAGAAAGTTTGATCTTTCAAGCCTTAAGAATGTCAGCACAGCTGGTGAGGCTCTCAACCCTGAAGTTTATGAGAAGTTCTATAGAGCTACAGGGCTTAAGATTATGGAGGGCTTTGGTCAGACTGAGACCACACTTACTGTTGCAAATTTGAAGGGTATGGAACCTAGACCTGGCTCAATGGGTAAGGTTAGTCCGCTGTATGATGTTAAGATTCTTGTGGAGGGCGGACGAGAAGCTGGTGTAAACGAGACTGGTGAAATCTGCGTAGACATTCATGAGTCTAAGCCATGCGGACTTTACAAGGGTTATTATCTGGATAAAGAGAAGACAGATGCAGTTATGCATGATGGCTTTTATCATACAGGAGATACAGCTTACAAGGATAAGGATGGTTATCTCTGGTATGTAGGTAGAGCTGATGATGTTATTAAATCAGCAGGTTACAGAGTTGGACCTTTTGAGATTGAGAATGAGATAATGAAGCTGCCTTATGTTCTGGAGTGTGCAGTAACAAGTGTGCCGGACAGAGTCAGGGGTCAGGCTATCAAAGCGTCCATTGTACTGACAAAGGGTTATACAGCTACAGATAAACTTAGAAAAGATACTATGAAATATCTTAAGAGTAATCTGGCATCATATAAGAGACCTAAGTATATCGATTTTGTTAGTGAGCTTCCAAAGACATCCAGTGGTAAGGTCAGAAGAGCCGAAATCAAGAAGAAGGATTGGGAAGATAAATAATATGATTTTTGAGGGCAGGAGACAGAAGTCTCCTGTCTTTTTTTATTGAGCTGATTTTTAGGTTGACATTATCTCAATAAAGGATATAATGGAAAAGGTTAAAAAATTTTAAATAAAATTATTTAACAAAAAAATTAAAAGTAAATGTAAAAAAAAGGAGATTAAAGAAATGTTTGATGAGATCAAAACAGTAATCGCAGAAACACTTAGTGTAGATGAGGACAAGATCACTCTTGAGGCTTCTCTTACAGATGATCTTGGTGCAGATTCTCTTGATGCAGTAGAGCTTGGTATGGCAATCGAGGATGCAATCGGTGTAGCAATCGCTGATGAGGATCTTCCTAATATCAAGACAGTTCAGGATCTTGTTGACTACGTTGAGTCACATAAATAAGTAACACGATAACTCGTTCGGAGGCATGATGAAATGAAACTTTTTGGTAAGCATAGTCAGAACACTGACAGTTTAAAAGCTGCCAAGGATGAGATCGAATTAGTCGAATCTGTAAACGAGGAATTAGATGATGATACAACATCGGAGCAGGTATTTACCTGCTCCGATTGTGGTGTTATGGTTCCTCTTGCTGAAGTAAAAAAGAATCTTTATGTTTGTCCAAAGTGTGGCAAGCATTCTAAAATCTCTGCTAGAAGGCGTATTGCAGGACTAGCAGATCCCGGTACATTTAGAAAATTCAGAAATGAAATTCCATTCAATAATCCACTAGATTATCCGGAATATGAGGAGAAGATAACAGGGCTCAAGAACAAGACAGGACTCGATGAAGGAGTGTTGTCTGGTGTTTGCGAGATTAAAGGATATAAAGCAGTTGTTGCGGTTATGGCCAGTGAGTTCCTTATGGGAAGCATGGGTATAGCTGTTGGGGAAATGATCACAAAGACTTTTGAAGCAGCTGAGAAGATGGAACTGCCTGTAATCATATTTACAGCCAGTGGTGGTGCCAGAATGCAGGAGGGAATTCTCTCACTTATGCAGATGGCAAAAACGTCTGCAGCAGTTCAAAGATTTAGTGATAACGGCGGGCTTTACGTTTCAGTACTTACACATCCAACTACGGGTGGTGTCAGTGCCAGCTTTGCTACGCTCGCTGATATAACTATAGCAGAGCCGGGAGCTCTTATAGGATTTGCTGGACCTCGTGTTATTGAACAGACAATAGGTCAAAAGCTTCCAGAAGGCTTCCAGAGAGCTGAGTATCTGGAGGAACATGGATTTGTAGATGGCATTGTAAACAGACTTGATATGAGAGACAGCCTTGCACAGATTCTTAAACTCCATGAGAAAAGGAGGAAGTCATGGCAACGATAAGAGAAATAGATAACAAGCTTACAGCCCTTGAAGAACAGATTGGTTCTATCAAGGATAGCATGGATCATATTGAGCTGCTCAGTGATCTTCATGCAGAATATGATAAGACTGCATCTCTTGCTGCGGACCTTACTCCACATGACAGAGTTTACCTTGCAAGACATGCAAAAAGACCTAAGGTTGATGATTATATAGATGCACTCTTCGAGGATCTGTTTATTCAGAGAGGTGATGTTCTGAATAAAGAGGACAAGAGTATTTATGGCGGAATCGCAACCTTCCATGGTGTGCCAGTAACAGTACTTGGACATCGTAAGGGTCGTGATCTTAAAGAAAATATAGAATTCAACTTCGGAATGCCAGAGCCTGAAGGATATCGTAAGGCACTTCGTATGATGAAGCAGGCTGAGAAGTTTGGACGTCCAATAATAACATTTATCGATACACCTGGTGCTTATCCAGGACTTGATGCTGAGGCTCATGGACAGAGCCAGGCAATCTCTCATAACCTTGCTGAGATGAGTGCACTTCGTGTGCCAGTAATTGCAATCGTTACAGGAGAGGGAAGTAGTGGTGGTGCACTTGCTATAGGTGTTGCCAACACAGTGTATATGCTTGAAAATGCAGTCTATTCTGTACTTTCTCCAGAGGGATTTGCATCTATCCTTTGGAAGGATTCTTCAAAGGCAGATGAGGCATGTAAGCTTATGAAGCTTACAGCTCAGGATCTTTATGAGTTTAAGGTTATAGACGGAATAATCAAAGAGCCACTTTGCGGAGCACATCATAATCCTAGTGTTGTTTATCGTGATATTGATGAGATGCTGGTTCGTGAGCTGCGTAAGTTCAAGGGAAAGAGCGGTTCAGAGATAGCACGTGATCGTTACGAAAAATTCCGTAACATAGACAGAGCAGTGCTTGGTTAATAAATGTCATCCTTCGTTTGATGAAGGATTTTATAAGAGGAAATGAAAATGATCAACGAATTACTTGGAACAAAATATCCAATAATACAGGGTGGTATGGCAAACATCGCCCTTGGTAAATTTGCAGCTGCAGTTTCAAATGCCGGCGGACTTGGTCTTATAGGTTCAGGTGGATATGATGCAGCAAGAATTGAGCAGGAGATTTATGACGCACGTCAGGCAACAGATAAGCCTTTCGGTGTTAACCTTATGCTTCTTAATCCTGATGTAGATAACATTGCCGACCTTCTTGTTAAAGAGAAGATTAAGATAATCACAACAGGTGCAGGAACTCCTGGAAAGTATATGGAAAAATGGAAAGAGATGGGAGCTATCGTAATCCCAGTTGTAGCAAGTAGTGCTCTTGCTCGTCGAGTAGAAAAGCAGGGCGCTGATGCAGTTATAGCTGAGGGTGGTGAAAGCGGTGGACATGTTGGAGATATGACAACTATGGCGCTGGTTCCACAGATAGTTGATTGTGTAGATATTCCAGTAATCGCTGCAGGCGGTATAGCAGATGGAAGACAGTTTGCTGCTGCAATGTGTCTTGGCGCTGCTGGTGTTCAGATAGGAACATGCCTTCTTGTCAGTGAGGAATGTCCAATACATGATAACTACAAGCAGGAGCTTATCAAGGCTAAGGATAATAGTACTACAGTTACAGGTCGTAGTCTTAATGCACCTGTACGTATTATAAAGAATCAGATGGCAAGAGAGTATCTGAAGCTTGAAGCACAGGCTGCTTCTCGTGAGGAGCTTGAGCAGATAACACTTGGTGGACTTCGCAGAGCAGTAACAGATGGTGATATGAAGAACGGTTCTGTTATGGCTGGTCAGGTTTGTGGACAGCTGAAAGAAGTTCGCCCAGTAGCTGACATCCTTGCTGATATTTATAATGACGGAATGAAAATTTTAGGAGAATAAATATGAAACTTGGTTTTATATATGCAGGACAGGGTTCTCAGAAGGTGGGCATGGGCCTCGACCTCTATGAGAAATATCCTGAGTTTAAAGAGACATTTGATAATGTAACAGGTGTTGATTTTGATCTTAAGAAGGTTTGCTTCGAGGGACCAGACGAAACACTTAATGAAACAAAATATACACAGCCTTGTATGGTTGCATTTGCAGTTGGTATGACAAAGGTTCTGAAGAGCCTTGGTATTGAGCCAGTATGTGCTGCAGGGCTTTCTCTTGGTGAGTATAGTGCGCTTTATGAGGCAGGAGTATTTACAGAAGAGCAGGTTATCCCTCTTGTACAGTTTAGAGGAAACGCAATGCAGACAGCTGTTCAGGGAAGAGACTGCAAGATGATAGCTGTTCTTGGACTTGATAAGGAAACAGTTTTTGCGGGATGTGAAAAGGTTAAGGCGGAGCTTGAGGCAGCTGGAAAGTCAGACCTCATAGCAGAGCCTGCAAACTTCAATTGTCCTGGACAAATTACAGTATCTGGTGATGCTGAAGCTGTAGATATGGCAGCAGAAGTTCTTAAAGAGATGGGCGCAAAGAGATGCCTTCCAGTTAAGGTAAGCGGACCTTTCCATACATCACTAATGAAGCCTGCTGGAGATGCACTCGCAGAGAGATTCCAGAACGAAAACTTTGGAGAGATGAACATCCCAGTAATCTTCAACTGCATCGGAAGAGAGAAGACAGCTGAAGAGACTATTCCAGCACTTCTTGAAAAGCAGGTACAGAAGTCAGTTTACTTTGATGATTCTATTAAAGCTATGGCTGATATGGGAGTTGAGGCATTCGTAGAAATCGGCCCAGGAAAAACACTCTCAAAATTTGTACAGAAGACTACCCCGGATATTCCAGTATATGGTGTAGAAACTGTTGAGGATATAAATAAATTACTTGAAGTGATTGGTTAACTTATTAAGGAGGAAGATATGAGTAAGAGATTAGAAGGCAAGACTGCTATTGTAACAGGTGGTGCTCGTGGTATTGGTAGAGCTATCAGTGTTAAGCTTGCATCTGAGGGTGCAAATGTTGTTATCTGTGATCTTGTTATCAATGAGGCTGCTGAGAAAACAATTAAGCTTATTGAGGAGCAGGGCGTTAAGGCTGCTGCATTCCCAGCAAATGTAACTGTTGCTGAGGATTGTGAGAACCTTTTCAAGCAGGCAACTGAGCAGTTTGGTCAGGTAGATATCCTTGTTAATAATGCGGGTGTTACAAGAGACAATCTCATCATGAGAATGAAGGAAGAGGATTTTGATCTTGTAATATCAACTAACCTTAAGGGTACATATAACATGATGAAGGCTGCAACGCGTCCAATGATGAAGGCTCGTTATGGACGCATTGTAAACATCAGTAGTGTTGTTGGTATTTATGGAAATGCAGGCCAGGTTAATTATTCTGCAAGTAAGGCCGGAGTTATTGGTATGACAAAGTCACTTGCTAAGGAACTTGGAAGCCGTGGTATTACAGTAAATGCTGTCGCACCTGGATTTATTGAGACAGATATGACTAAGGTTCTTTCAGATGACCTTAAGGCAGAAATGGTTAAGAACATTGCACTTGGAAGACCAGGACAGCCAGAGGATGTTGCAAAGGTTGTTGCATTCCTTGCATCAGATGAGGCTGAGTACGTAACAGGTCAGGTTATTGAATGCTCAGGAGGGATGAGCTGTTAAAGGCCACGATTGCTCTGCAATCGTGGAGGAGCGAAGCGATCAGCAAGCCACGGTGCCGGAAAGGCACTTGTGTGCCTTTGCGGGCAGGTGGCGTTAAGCTAAGCGCCATAATGTAAATAGGAGGAAAAAATGAGACGAGTAGTAATTACAGGTATAGGAACAATTAACCCAGTAGGTCATAATCTCGAAGAAGCCTGGGAGAACATTAAGAAGGGCGTTTGCGGTATCGACTTCACAAAGCAGATCGATACAACAGACTTCAAGGTAAAGGTATCTGGAGAGGTTAAGGATTATGATCCAGCAAACTTCCTTGATAAGAAGGAAGCTCGTAAGATGGACCGTTATACACAGTTCGGTATGATAGCTGCAAGAGAGGCTATCAAGGACAGTGGACTTGATATTGAGAAGGAAGATCCATTCAGATGTGGAACAATCGTTTCTTCAGGTATCGGCGGACTCATCACTATTACAGATCAGACTATGCGTGGTGCTGAGAAGGGTTATGAAAGAATTTCCCCATTCTTCATTCCTATGTCAATTTCAAATATGTGTGCCGGAGAAATCGCTATTGAGACAGGTTTCAAGGGTGTTTGTGAATCAATAGTAACAGCATGTGCCAGCGGTAACAATTCAATCGGTGAAGCATTCCACAAAATTCGTGATGGATATCAGGATGTAATGCTTACAGGTGGAGCAGAAGGCTGCATCTGCAAGATGGGAGTTGGTGGATTTACAGTAATGCAGGCACTTAGTACATCACAGGATCCTAACCGTGCTTCAATCCCATTCGATGCTGAAAGAGGCGGATTTGTTATGGGTGAGGGTGCTGGTATTCTTATCCTTGAGGAGCTTGAGCATGCAAAGGCACGTGGTGCAAAGATTTATGGTGAAGTAGTAGGTTACGGCGCAAGCTGTGATGCATATCATATTACTGCTCCAGACCCAACAGGAGCTGGTGCAGCAGGATGTATGGAAATGGCAATCGCAGATGCTGGCATTTCTAAAGAAGACGTTGGCTATATCAATGCTCATGGTACATCAACACATCTTAATGATGCTGGTGAGACAAAGGCTATCAAGACTGTATTTGGTGACCATGCTTACAAGCTTATGGTCAGCTCAACAAAGTCAATGACAGGACACCTTATGGGTGCTGCTGCAGCTATAGAGGCCATCTTCACAACAATGGCACTTAAGGACGGATTCGTTCCTGCAACTATTAACTATAAGACTCCAGATCCAGAATGTGATCTTGATATCGTACCTAACGAAGGTCGCGAGGCTGACATTAAGTATGCTCTTTCAAATTCACTTGGATTCGGTGGTCACAATGCAGCTGTACTTTTTGCTAAGTATGAGGGGTAATAAAAATGGAACTTAATTCAAATCAGATTAGAGAAATAATACCACATAGATATCCAATGCAGCTGGTGGACAAGATCACAGATTTTGAGCCAGGCCAGTGGGCAGAAGGAATTAAATGCGTCTCTGTAAATGAGTCATTCTTCCAGGGACATTTCCCAGAAGAGCATGTTATGCCAGGCGTACTTATTGTAGAGGCTCTTGCACAGTGTGGAGCTGTAGCAATTCTTTCTTCAGAAGAGTTTAAGGGTAAGATTGCATTTTTCGGTGGTATAAAGAATGCCCGCTTCCGTAAGCAGGTAAAGCCAGGAGATGTTCTTGAGCTGAGATGCGAGATTACTGAGAGAAGAGGACCTCTTGGTTTTGGTAAGGGTGTTGCCAAAGTAGATGGTAAGGTTGCTTGTCAGGCAGAGATTTCATTTGCGATTGGTGATAAACAGTAAAGAGGTAAGCAATATGAATACCGGTTTAGAAGAATTAAAAAATATAACCCCTGAGGAGAGATTGGAAAGAAATCCGCTCTCAGCACTCTATTCCAAATTCAGAGTGCATTATTACAGAGAGGTTTTCCACAGGATCAGCTCAAGAGAGCTTTCTCTGACGACTACTGAGGTTTATTGTGTAGAGATAATTCACAGTCTTGGAACGCCTACAATTCAGGAGTTTGCAAACTATATTGGAATATCATCTCCAAATGCGACCTACAAGGTAAATTCTCTTATTAAAAAAGGTTATCTGAAAAAGGTACAGTCTGATAAAGATAAGAGAGAATTCTATTTAGATGTGACCGAGAAGTTCTACCGTTATTACAACATCAATGAAAAGTATCTGGAGATCGTTGAAGGACGTCTTAAGAATGAACTCTCAGATGAAGAGTACAATATGTTTAATAACACCCTGAAGAAGATATATAATGAGATGATGATAGAAGACAATATGGAATAGCCCTAAAATAAAGATTAAAGCCTCTGCAATATATAGTGCAGAGGCTTAATTTTTTTACCATCTAAAGGGATTTATCAGTTGTAAAATAAGCAGATTTTATAGTATAATTAAATATGTTTATCTGTAAAAAGATAAAAGGACGAATTCCTATGAATTCGTCCTCCTACCATTAGTGAAGGTTAAAAGTATTTATATGATTTAAGAAGATGAAATCTTCTTAAACAGGGGGCTTATTTATTTTATGAGCCAATTATATGCTTATTAACTTTTTATGTCTACAAAAAACGAGCGAATTATATAAAAATTCTGATTTAAAATAAGAGATTTACTATGTTTATTTGAAAAGTAAGTAAGGGGGTCTTTCATGCCAGATATTAAAAGACAGGTAACAGAGGTATTATTTTCAGAAAGAGAAAGTGAGATAAAGCATCCAGGTTTTGATGAAGAGATGGCTCTCTATAATCTTATCTCGGATGGAAAAATTGATCAGGTTAGAGAAAGATGGGCCAGAGCTCCAAAATCAAATGCGACTGAGAGAGGTATTCTGTCAGAGGATCCTGTACGTAATATGATGTACCACATGGTTACAATGACAGCTATCGTTACAAGATTCTGTATTGCTAAGGGAATGCCTGAGGATCTTGCTTATAAGTTAAGTGATGTTTATATAAAAGGTGCGGATGAGCTTAACAGTGTTGAGGACATTCAGGAGCTTCAGCTTAGTATGGTTAAAAACTTCGCTGAATATATGATGAAAAAGAGAAACGAGGGTGCTACTTCAAAACAGATAAGAGAGTGCCTGACTTATATCCGTAAAAACATTCACAGCAATATAACTGTTTCAGAGCTTGCTGAGGTTGTTGATCTGAACGAGACATATCTTTCAAAGCTATTCAAAAAAGAAATGCATTGTACAGTTAGTGAGTTCATCAGAGATGAGAAGATAGCAGAAGCCTGCTGGTTGCTCAGATATACAGATAAGACCAGTATTGAAATTGCTACAGATCTTTCATTCTCATCCCATAGTTATTTTATCAGCGTATTTAAAAAGGTTAAGGGAGTAACTCCTAAAGAGTATAGGAATTATACTGAGGCTGATATGCTGCGTAAGATAGATATAATCTAATTGGACAGGATGGCATAAATGAAATTTAGAGGAATCGACAAGAAGTCAGAGGGTAAGTTCATCACAAGATATGATATACAGTATGAGACAGAGGATGGACAGCCAAAGACTTATGAAATGATAAGTCGTAATAAAGATATAGAAACTTATGAAGAGCTGCATGGTAATAAGCCAGATGCTGTAGTCCTTATAATGACAAGTGAGGACGGAGAAAGGATTCTTATTAATAAAGAATTCCGAATGGCCTGCGGTTATTGGGTTTATAATTTTCCGGCTGGACTTATCGATCCAGGAGAAGATGCAGAGACTGCAGCTGCTCGTGAGCTTAGAGAAGAAACAGGTCTTAAACTGGTTTCCATAGAGGATATAATTGGCCTGAGCTATAGTGCTGTAGGCTTTTCAAACGAGATGAATGTCTGCGTAGTTGGAACCTGCAAGGGTGACATACAAATGAGTGATTCTCAATTTGAAGAGATTGAGGCTGCGTGGTATACTAAGAGCGAAGTGCGCGAGCTTCTGAAGACCGTGCGTTTTGCCGCAAGAACACAGGCTTATTTATATATGTGGTCCAAGGAATAAGGGCTGCATAGGTGAAAGGAAAAAGTATGGGCATATTAGGAAGATTTAAAGACATAATGGCATCTAACATCCATTCTGTTTTTAATAAAGATGAAAAACATCCTGAGCTGGCTATAGAGAAGTATCTGAATCAGTTAAGGTCCGATTTGGGACAGGTTAATTCTGAATCCGAAGCTCTTAGAATGGAATACCAAAGAGCCAAGAGAGCGGTAGATGAAAATCTGGATGAACAGGAAAAACTGGATAGATATATAATAAAGTCCAAGCAGGCAGGTAATACTGCAAATGCCAGAATCTATGAAGGCAAGCTTGAACGCGTGAAGGGTGATGGCGAGGTACTTCAGCAAAAGCTGGATAAGACTAAATTTGATATGGACAGCCTTTCTCAGATGAATGATAAGCTGGGGGCTGATATATCAGCTCTTGAAGCAAAGCTTAGCGAGATCAAAACAAATGGTGCAGGTATAAACTATACAGATCCAATGTATAGCAAGATAAATGAAAAAGCGGATTATGCTATTGATAAGGCAAATGCTTTGGCAGAGCTGAGTCAGTCAGGTCCAATGCAGGACTATAGTGATGTTGAACGTCTTGCAGACAAGTATGATGGAAATGATACTAATTCAGGTGATGGGATGATCGATATTTCCGGACCTGATAATGAATAAGAACAATCAATGGAGGTAAGTATGGGTATACTATCTAATCAATTTGCAAATGTAGTTGAGTGGGAAGAATTTGATGAGAATATGATCTTCTGGAAATGGACTAATAGGGAGATTAAGAAGGGGTCACGTCTTATAATCCGTCCAGGTCAGGATGCCATTTTCCTTAGTCAGGGAAAGATTGAAGGTGTATTCAAGGATGAGGGTGATTATGATATTGAGTCACAGATCATTCCATTCCTTTCAACACTTAAGGGATTCAAGTTTGGATTTAATTCAGGAATGAGAGCTGAGGTTCTCTTCGTAAATACAAAAGAGTTCATTATTAAGTGGGGAACAAAGGGACCTATAATGCTTCCTTCAGATAAGCTTCCTGGTGGTTTACCTGTAAGAGCTAATGGTACTGCTAATATTGTTGTTTCTGATTATGCAACACTTATTGATAAGGTTGCTGGTATTAAGCAGTCATATACAGTAGAAGATGTTAAGCTCCGTATAATCACAAACCTTGATCAGCTTCTTATGAAGTGGATATCCAAAGAAGGTAAGGATATGTTTAACCTTCAGGCAAGTGCTTATGATATCTCCAATGGTATTAAAGAAGATCTTGATATGGAGACAAGCAAGGATGGTATTTCTGTAACTGGCTTCAGTATCAATAGCTTCAATTATCCAGAAGAAGTTCAGAAGAAGATTAATCAGGCAGCAGCTAATTCAATGGTTGGCGACCTTAATTCTTATACACAGATCAGTATGGTAGATGCGGCTGCATCTGGAAATAATGGCGCAGGCTCAACAATGGGTAACATGGCTGAGATGATGATGGGTGCTACAATGGCAAGCCAGATGATGAATAATATGAACCAGAGTGGTGCTTTTGGTGGACAGCAGGCAGCATCTCAGCAGGCAGCTCCACAACAGGCAGCATCAACAGGTGAGGCAACTGGTACAGCTCCTAAGTTCTGTCCAGAGTGTGGAACACCTACAAATGGTGCAAAGTTCTGCCCAGAGTGTGGAAACAAACTCATCTAGTTTTCAAATCAATAGATATTTAGCGGCTCCGTTGTGAGCCGCTATTTTTTGTGGAAGATTTAGCAGGAAGGTGTTGACATTGATCCGAGAGGGTGTTATAACATATTCAAATGGATTAGCACTCACCACACGAGAGTGCTAACAAAACTAAAAATTGAAAGGAGTGAGATTATGAATGCGGATAAGTTAACAAGAAAATCCATTGAGGCAGTGGAGGAATGCCAGAGACTTGCAATGGAATATAATAATCAGGAAGTTTCCTCCGAACATCTTCTTTACAGTCTTCTTACAATAGATGACAGTCTTATAAAGAAGCTGCTTGATAAACAGGGCATAGCAACATCAGCCTTTATAGATGAAGTTCTGGAGTTGATCAAGAATAAACCCCATGTTTCTGGATCATCAGAGGACATCTATATGGGGCAGGAAATGAGCCGTGTTCTTCTGACAGCTGAGACAGAAGCCAAAAAGATGGGAGATGAATACATTTCCGTTGAGCATCTTTTTATAGCTCTTATGGATAAGGGCTCTGCTGATGTAAAGAATCTGCTTAAGAAGTTTGGTATTAAGAAGAATGATTTTATGAAGACTCTTGCTGAGGTAAGAGGAAGCAAGAAGGTTGAGTCCGATAATCCTGAGGATACCTATGATGCCCTCGAGAAGTTTGGTTACAATCTGGTACAGAGAGCTCGTGAGCAGAAGCTGGATCCTGTTATCGGCCGTGATGCGGAGATAAGAAACATAGTTCGAATTCTATCCCGTAAAACAAAGAACAATCCTGTACTTATTGGTGATCCTGGTGTTGGTAAAACAGCAGCTATCGAGGGTCTGGCTCAAAGAATAGTTAAGGGTGATGTTCCTGATTCTCTTATTGATAAGGAAATCTTTGCTCTTGATATGGGCTCACTTATTGCAGGTGCCAAGTATCGTGGTGAATTTGAGGAAAGACTTAAAACTGTTCTGGATGAGGTTAAAAAGTCGGATGGACAGATTATCCTCTTTATTGATGAGCTTCATACAATCGTTGGCGCCGGAAAAACAGATGGATCTTTGGATGCTGGAAATATGCTGAAGCCAATGCTTGCCAGAGGAGAGCTCCATTGTATAGGTGCTACAACAGTTGATGAATATCGTAAATATATTGAGAAGGATAAGGCACTTGAGAGAAGGTTCCAGCCAGTTCTGGTAAACGAACCTACCGTCGAAGATACCATCTCCATTCTTAGAGGTATTAAGAACAGATACGAGGTATTCCACGGAGTTAAGATTAGTGATAATGCGCTTGTTGCCGCAGCTACACTTTCTAACAGATATATCACAGACCGTTTCCTTCCAGATAAGGCTATCGACCTTGTAGATGAGGCCTGCGCCATGATAAAGACTGAGCTTAATTCTATGCCTGCTGAGGTGGACGAGATTGAGCGTAAGATTATGCAGCTGGAGATTGAAGTTACAGCTCTTAAGAATGAAGATGACAGACTTTCTCAGGAAAGACTGGCCAGCATAGAGGTTGAACTGGCTGAGCTTAAGGATAAAGCCAATAGCATGAAAGCTACCTGGGAGAATGAGAAGGCTGAGGTTGAGCGTATTAGAACTCTTAGAGAAGAGATTGAAAATGCAAAGGATGACCTTGAGATTGCTCAGAGAAAGGGTAATTATGATAAGGCTGCAGAGCTGCAATATGGTAAGATTCCTGAACTGGAGAAAGAACTTGAGACTCTTGAGAATTCTTCTACTGTAAAGGAAAGACAGCTTCTTCACGAGAATGTAACAGATGAAGAAATAGCAAAAATCATTTCCAAGTGGACTGGTATTCCTGTATCAAAGCTTTCTGAATCAGAGAGAAATAAAACTCTTCATCTTGCAGATGAACTTCATAAGAGAGTGGTTGGTCAGGACACGGCAGTTTCACTGGTAAGTGAAGCTATCATAAGATCAAAGGCGGGAATTAAGGACCCTACAAAACCTATTGGTTCCTTCCTTTTCCTTGGACCTACAGGTGTTGGTAAAACCGAGCTTGCTAAAACACTTGCTGAAGCCCTCTTTGATAATGAGGCAAATATCATCCGTATCGATATGAGTGAATATATGGAGAAGCATAGTGTTTCCAGACTTATTGGAGCGCCTCCTGGATATGTTGGATATGATGAAGGCGGACAGCTTACAGATGCTGTAAGAAGAAGCCCATATTCGGTAGTTCTATTCGATGAGGTTGAAAAGGCACATCCGGATGTATTCAATATAATGCTCCAGATTCTGGATGATGGACGAATTACAGATTCCAAGGGTAATGTAGTCGACTTCAAGAATACTATCCTTATAATGACATCTAATATCGGTTCTGAGTTCCTGTTGGAAGGAATAGATGATGACGGTAACATTAAAGAGGATGCTGAGAAGCAGGTTACAGAAATGCTTAAAATGCATTTCCGTCCAGAGTTCCTGAACAGACTTGATGAGATTATTATGTTTAAGCCTCTTACTAAGGAAAATATTTCCGGAATAGTTGATCTGCTTATGAAGGATCTGAATTCACGTGTGGCAGAGAAGGAGATAAGCATAAGCCTTACAGATGCTGCAAGAGACTTCGTTATCGACAGAGGTTATGACCCGGTTTATGGTGCAAGACCACTTAAGAGATTCCTTCAGAAGAATGTTGAAACACTTGTTGCCAGAGCTATACTTAGCAACACACTTGCGGTAGGCGATAATGTACTAATTGATGTGGATGGTGGAAGCCTGATTTGCCGCAAAGACTGATTGACACCCTCCTCAATAAAATTGTAAAATAAGTTATGAGAATTGCTTCAGCAATGGGGCAATCCGTATATCTTATATATATATCAGAGGAGGTAGTTAAATATGGATAAATATGCTTGCCCATGTGGCTATGTTTATGACCCAGAGGTTGGAGATCCAGATAGCGGTATTGCTCCTGGAACAGCATTCGAGGATATCCCAGATGATTGGGTATGCCCAGTTTGTGGTCTTAGTAAAGACATGTTTGAAAAGGTTTCATAAGTTACCTTGTTCGTGAACTTTCACGAAAAGTAAAATTTAATATTGACATGAACAAAACATAAGAGTATAATCCGTTCTTGAGTTGCGAGAAAACTATTTTTCGTGAACAAGAACGGATTTTTCTTTTGTGAAACATTTAACGTATTTCTAGAGAGGCGAGTAAACATGAAACTATCTATAATCGATAAGGACATTCTACTTACACTATCTCAGTTTGGCTATACAAATCAACGTACACTTATGGATCAGTCAGGTTATTCCATAGGTTCTGTAAACAAATCCATAAATATATTAATACAGGAAAATATGCTGGATGATTCTATGGCACTTACAAAGAAGGCGAAGGATTTCATCAAAGCCTCAAGTCCAAAGAATGCAATCATTCTTGCGGCAGGCTACGGCATGAGAATGGTTCCTATCAACACAGAGACACCAAAGGGTATGCTTACTGTTGATGGTGTTCCACTAGTTGAGAGAACAATTGAGCATCTTCATGAAGTTGGAATTAAGGACATCACAATGGTTGTTGGTTTCATGATGGAAGCTTACGACTATCTGGTTGATAAATATGATGTGAAGATGATCTACAACAATGATTATTCAACAAAGAATAATCTTCATTCACTGGCACTTGCTGCTGACAAGATAAATAATACATACATTGTTCCTTGCGACATCTGGAGTGAGGAAAATCCATTTGCAAAGTCAGAAGCTTATTCCTGGTACATGGTAAGCGACATCCTGGATGAGGACAGCTGGATAAGAGTAAACCGTAAAGCTGAGCTTGTTCGCGTTATAGATGAGAGCAAGAGAGATGACAGTGATAAGATCGGTAACAGAATGATCGGTATTTCCTACGTATGTGGAGAGGATGCCGAGGCTCTTAGTGAAAAGCTTGTAGAGATGGATAAGAATCCTCTTTATGACGAAAGATTTTGGGAGGATGCAGCTTTTAAGAAGGACAGAATGTTCCTGAGTGCAAAGGTTGTTCCTCATAATAAAACTACTGAGGTAAATACATACGAACAGCTTAGAGAACTTGATTCTGAAAGCAGAAACCTTGAGAACGATACCATAAGTGTTGCGGCAGAGGTTCTGGGAGTTGATAAGTCAGAGATAAAGAATATCACAGTTCTTAAAAAGGGTATGACAAACCGTTCATTCCTTTTCAGCTGTAAGAATGAAAAATATATAATGAGAATTCCTGGCGAGGGTACAAGTCAGCTGATCGATAGAAATATGGAAGCTGATGTGTACAGCGCTATTGAAGGAAAAGGTGTTTGCGACGATAACATTTATCTTAATCCTAAGAATGGATACAAGATAACTCGTTTCATCAATAATTCAAGAAACTGCGATCCAACAGATCAGAAAGATCTTGAAATGTGTATGAAGAAGCTGAGAGACTTCCATGATATGAAGCTCAGCGTTAAGCATACATTTGACATCTTTGCTCATATTGAGTATTACGAATCACTCTGGAATGGAGTTGCTTCAGTTTATCGCGATTATGAAGAAACTAAGAAAAATGTTTTTTCTCTACGTGATTATATTGATGGACAGAAGATAGAAATGACACTTACTCATATCGACGCTGTTCCAGATAACTTTATGATAATCGAGAAGGATGGAGAAGAGACAAGCATTCAGCTTATCGATTGGGAATATGCAGGAATGCAGGATAGATATGTTGATCTGGCTATGTTCTCTATCTATTCACTTTATGACAGGAAACAGGTTGATAATCTGATAGATACATACTTTGCTGTTGGTGGTAAGAAAACAGATGAGTCCATAAGAACGAGGATTTATGCATATATTTCAATGTGCGGTCTTCTGTGGAGCAACTGGTGTGAATATAAGAGAGGCCTGGGTGTAGACTTCGGTGAATATTCACTGAGACAGTATAGATATGCTAAGGATTACTTTAAACTAGTATCCGAAAGGATTTAAGGATTTATGAATACAGTAAAAAGAGCAATCATAATGGCCGCTGGAAAAGGCGAAAGACTGGCGCCGGTCACATTTGATAAACCAAAGCCTCTGGTTGAGGTTAACGGCGTGAGAATGATAGATACTATCATCGATGGTCTTAAGGCAAATGGAATCCATGAGATATACATAGTAACAGGATACATGATGGAAATGTTCCACGAGCTTTACGATAAATATCCTGACATCCATTTGATATCAAATCAGTTCTATACAGAGTATAACAACATCTCATCTCTGTATGCTGCAAAGAATATTCTAAAGCAGGGCGACTGCATGATACTTGATGGTGACCTGGTCATTCGCGATAACAAAATACTTCACGCTGATTTTGAAAGATCAGGCTACAGCGCCATCTGGACTGAGGAAAAAACAGATGAATGGCTGATGCAGGTAGATGAAGAGGGTACAGTTACTTCCTGTAGTAGAACAGGTGGTGATAAAGGATGGATTCTTTTCAGTATTTCAAGATGGTCAAAAGAAGATTGCATTAAGCTTAAGAAATATCTTGAATACGAGTTTGACCATGCAGGCAACAGACATCTATATTGGGATGATGTGGCCATGTTCAGACATTTTGATAAATTCAGTCTTGGCATTACTCCTATGAATAGAGGAGATGTGGTTGAGATAGACAGCTTTAATGAGCTGGTGGCTGCAGATAAGTCCTATGAGGGCTACAAGCCACATGTTAAAAGGTGAGTTATTTTATTCATATAAAAGGAAGGTTGAAAATTATGAGTAACGAAAACACTTCAAAGAAAAAAGAAGAGACAAAGGTAGTTAAGGGCCGCAGAATTGACCCATCTACAACGATTATTCCACTAATAATACTTATTATTTTATGCGCTATCTTTGTTATCAATCCAGATGGCTCAACATCTGTTCTTTCTGCAATCAGAAGTTTCCTTGGAACAGAGCTTGGTCTCTACTATCTGATTGTTGCACTTGGCATTTTCTTAGTTTCACTTTACATTGCATTCTCAGATCTTGGTAAGGTTCGCCTTGGTGGCAAGGATGAGAAACCAAAGTACGGTTTCTTCTCATGGGGAGCAATGGTTTTCTGTTGTGGACTTGCTGCTGATATTCTTTTTTATTCATTCTGTGAATGGGTTTATTATGCAGAAGAGCCTAGAGTAGCTGAGATGGGACCTATTAAGGATTGGGCAAATACAATGCCTCTTTTCCACTGGGGACCAATCGTTTGGAGCTTCTACGCAGTACTTGCTGCATGCTTTGGATTTATGATCCACGTTAGAGGTAGTAGAAAGCAGAAGTACAGTGAGGCTTGCCGTCCAATTCTTGGAAAGCACACAGACGGTGTTGCTGGTAAGGCTATTGATATTCTTGCAGTTATTGCACTTATTGCTGGTACAGCTACAACATTCAGCGTAGCTACACCACTTCTTGGAAATGCACTCACAACACTTTTTGGTATTGAATATACAAAGTGGGTAACAATTGCAATTCTTCTTGTTACATGTGCTACTTATACAACTTCAGTTATGATTGGTATGAAGGGTGTAAATAACCTTTCAAAGATTTGTATGTTCCTGTTTGGTACACTTCTTTTATATGTACTTCTTTCAAGTGGAAAGGCCGTATATATCTTTGAAAGTGGTTTCTCAGAGCTTGGACTTATGGTACAGAACTTCCCAGTTCTTAGTACTTACACAGATTCCCTTAGAGAGAATGGTTTCCCACAGAACTGGACAATGTATTATTGGGCTTACTGGTTAGTATGGTGCGTTGCAGCTCCATTCTTCATGGGTAACATCTCAAGAGGACGTACAGTTAAACAGGTAATTCTTGGTACATATGTATTTGGTCTTTTCTCAACACTTATTTCATTCATCGTACTTGGTAACTATGGACTTAACCTTCAGCTTACAGGAAAGTTCGATGCAATCGGAGCTTATGAAGCAAATGGTTATGACCTTTATGCAGTTATTATTGATATAATCAAGACTATTCCATGTTATCAGTTTGTACTTGTTGTTCTGATTCTTTCAATGATTGCATTCTATGCTACATCATTTGATTCAATCACACTTGTTGCATCTTCATATTCATACAAGAACATGAAGGGTAATGAAATGGCATCTAAGAAGATGAAGCTGTTCTGGGCAATGCTTCTTATACTTCTCCCAATTGCACTTATCTTCAGTGAGAGTAGTATGAACAACATTCAGTCAGTTTCTATCATAGCTGCATTCCCAGTTGGTATAGTTATTATCCTGATAATTGCCAGCTTCATAAAGGATGCTCGTAAATACATTGATAACAACGAGGAACCAGCTGAATTCTTTGACGAAGTTGAGATAGATGAAGATGTTCTCGAGAACGAAGAGAGAGAGCTTAAGGTTAAGAAGACTGAAGAGTCAGCTGATAAAGAAGCAGAGAAATAGTTTAGCCTTATAAAACATATAAAGCGATAATATATGCGAGGAGTATTTCTAAATAATGAAATACTTCTCGCATTATTCTTGATAATCTGTTATATTTCTTTTGTTGAAAGAAATCATTATGAGAAAATTGATGAGTCTAAAAAACAAGCGAGGTATTTATGAAAGTACAGGATCAAAAAATAGTTGATAAGATTCACGATTATGAATATGAAATGCTCTGCAAACTGGATGATGTTTGCAGGAAGAATAATATAACTTATTTTATGGAAGCAGGTACTCTTATTGGTGCTGCAAGACATAAGGATTTCATTCCTTGGGATGATGATATTGATATCTATTTCAAGAGAAAAGATTTTGAAAAGCTTTTGGCTCATAAGGATGAGCTTGCGCCATACAGAGTTCATATACCAGATGGTAAGGATGGATACTTCTGGGATTATACTACAAGAATGGTAGATGAAAGAGTTTCAATAAAGAAGGATGATAGAGAAGCAAGGTTTTATGATCATAATAACTGTGATCACCTCTTCATGGATCTCTTTGTAATGGATAATAATCCTGGCGGCATAAGAGGAAAACTCCATATTTTTTACTTGAAATTGTTATATGTATTTGGAACAAGTAGGAGATATAATCTGACATATGATGTTCCAGCCAATCCTTTTGCAAGATTTGCCGTATACATCTTATGTCGTATTGGTATTTTTATTCCATTAAAAAAGCTTTTTGCCTGGTATGAAAAGGTTTCTCAAATGTATAATAAGAATAAGAAGTGCAAATACTACGTTCTTTCTAACGTATCAGCTACATATATCTCTGATAGCGTTTACAAGAAGGAATGGTATAAAAAGAAGGTTGAGCTTCCTATAAGAGATAGGAAATTCTTTGCGCCTGCTGGATATGATGCCTCTCTTAGAAGTTACTATGGAGATTACACACAATTTCCACCTGAGAGAGAGCAGTTCCCAGACCATATTGATTATCTTGATGACATTAAGTTTGAGGGTGTTCCAGCAAGAAGTATGGATTTATAGAATTTCTTTTATTTGAGCTGAATATGTGTTAAAATGCAGGGTGGTTGTCTAGTTACAATCACCCTGATTTATTTGTTATATGGGGAATAAATGCCAGATCGGAGGTTTTATTAAGATGGCAAAGAAAATGTATTTTCAAGAAGAGATTGAGACAATGCCAGTAGAGCAGATTAAGGCTCTTCAGGAAGAAAAGTTTTTAAAACAGGTTAAGTATGTATATGAGAATAATGAGTACTACCGTAATCTTATGGATGAAAAGGGTGTAAAGCCTGAAGACGTGAAGTGTATGGAGGATATAAGCAAGCTTCCATTCCTTACAAAAAATGATCTTAGAGAGGCTTATCCATATGGACTGCTTTGCAGACCAGTAAAGGACTGCGTTCGTATTCATTCAACCAGTGGTACAACAGGTAGAAGAGTAGTTGCGTTCTATACACAGAATGATATAGATCTGTGGGCAGAATGTTGTGCCAGAGCTATTGTGGCAGCTGGGGGTTCCGAAAAGGATGTTGTTCAGGTAGCTTATGGTTATGGACTTTTCACAGGTGGTGCTGGACTTCATGATGGTTCTCATAAGGTTGGATGTCTTACAATCCCAATGTCATCTGGTAATACAGAGAGACAGATTCAGTTTATGAAGGATCTTAATTCAACAATCCTTTGCTGTACACCTTCTTATGCAGCTTACATTGGAGAGAAGCTTCATGAGATGGGTATGACTGCAGATGATATTAACCTCAAGGCTGGTATTTTTGGAGCTGAGCCATGGACAGAGGAGATGAGACAGAACATCGAGCAGAGTCTTGGTATTAAAGCTTATGATATTTATGGGCTTACAGAGATAAGTGGACCTGGTGTTTCATTTGAGTGTGAAGCACAGACAGGAATGCATATAAATGAGGATCACTTCTATGCAGAGGTTATTGATCCAGATACAGGAGAGGTTCTTCCTGAGGGAACAGAGGGTGAGCTTGTATTCACATCTCTCGATAAGGAAGCATTTCCACTTCTCAGATATAGAACAAGAGATCTTGTAGTTCTAAAGAGAGAGCAGTGCTCATGTGGACGTACACACATCAAGATGTGTAAGCCAAAGGGACGTTCAGATGATATGATGATCATCCGTGGAGTAAATGTATTCCCATCACAGATTGAGACTGTTCTCCTGAAGTGTGGTTATACACCAAACTACCAGATAATGGTTGATCGTATTGGTAGTGAAGATACATTCGATATAAACGTAGAGCTTTCTGAAGAGCAGTTCAAACAGATGAAGGAAGATGAGGATCTGGAGAAGGCTAGAAAGTCTCTTACAGGCGCTATGGTTCAGATGCTTGGCATTAGACCTAAGATGCATCTCCTTCCTCCTAAGTCAATTGTTAGAAGCGAAGGTAAGGCTGTAAGAGTTGTTGATAAGAGAAAGCTTCACGATTAATATTACAAACTTAGAAAGAGGAGACTTCTTTGAGTACTAAGAAGAAAGTAATCTTAATATTTGTTGTCCTTCCGGTGCTTTTAGTGGCCGTTTTTGTGGTGTCTCTTGTATGGGATGGACAGATTGGTAAGCATGAGGAACCAACAACAGAGTCTCAGATTTCTAAAGAAGAAGAGATAAATCAGATGCTTCTTGCTGAGTACCAGAAATCACAGTCTACTCGTGAGGTGTTAGAGGTTACTACAGAAATACCAGAGCTGGCACCTGATGATGAAGAATATGATGATATGATCGGTGACGCCGAAGAGGATGCGCCGGATGTATCTTATGATGGAGATCTTTCCGATGAGGAAGAGGCCATTATAGCTGCAGCTGAAGAAGAGGCTTGGAAGAATAACAATGCCATCAATTACAATGGTATTGAAGTTGTTTCCAGTATGAACCAGGTTTCCTTTGATGGAGACTATGTTCTTACACTTACAGAAGCAGAACTTGCTGCCGACCATCCACTATTTCTTCAGTATGACTCCAGATGGGCAAGCTATCCTTATGGTACAGGTACTATGAAGTCATCTGCCTGCGGACCTACATGTTTTGCGATGGTAATCACAGCACTTACTGATATAACAAATGCATCGCCACCTCTGGTTGCGACATACAGTATGAATCATAATTACTATGTAAAGGGAGCTGGTACATCCCATGCACTCTTTACTCAGGGTTGTTCAGATTTCGGCCTCTATTGCAATGAAATTTCAAACAACGAGGCTGAGATGAAAGCCCATATAGATAACGGTGAAATGCTGGTACTTAGTGTGCACTACGGTAACTTTACTCACTCTGGCGCCGGACACTTCATAGTGATTTATGGTTATAACGAGAATGGCTTCATGGTTAATGACCCAGGTTCTTATGAGCGTAGCTGTAAGTACTGGCCATATGATGTATTCTCAGGTGATATCAATCGTATATATTCTTTAGGAAAGCTTTAAGATGAAATACTATCCAACAGGAAAACAGGCACAGGCAATAGATAAATATACCCAGGAAAAGCTGGGAATTAACGGAATCGCACTTATGGAATCTGCAGCTTCAAAGCTTGCAGATGCCATTCATAGTGCGATTTTTTTAGATGAAAAAGGAAAAGCTTCTTTAGATAAATCTGAAGAGAAGATTCTTTCTGTAGTAGAAAGTGGAAATAATGGTGGGGATGCAGTAGCTGCTGCCTGGATGCTAAAGGAGAAGGGCTACGATACTTATATTTACGAGATAAATGGAATCAGCAGGAAAACGGATTCTTATAAGATAGAGGTAGAGAAAGCCAAAGAACGCGGTGTTAAGTTTGTAGATTTAAAATCACATTTAGAGGATTTGGCAGGCTACGATGTTATTATAGATGGCATTTTCGGAGTTGGACTTACAAGAGAGGTGACAGGAGTTCAGAGGGATGTAGTCGAAGCCATAAATGGAGCAAAAGAACAGGCTCAGAACGGTGAGAAAGAGAATGTGCCATTTGTAGTAGGTGTTGATATTCCTAGTGGAATAAGTGCTGATAATGGGCACATACTAGGCGCTGCTGTTAAGTGCGATATGACGGTTACTTTTGAATTTGTTAAATACGGAATGCTCCTGAACGAAGGTCGTCAGTATTCGGGAAATATAAAGTGTGAACATATAGGATTATATGTTCCAGAGAGCGTTTCTGAGATGGCAAGGGTGCTAGGAGAAGAGCAGGTCTTTATGATAGATGATAAAGACCCAAATACAAACAGAAATTATGCTGACAATATATATGTATGTCATGAATATGATCCGGAAGAAATCAATAGTCTTATCCCTAAAAGAAAGGCTGATTCGAATAAGGGTACTTATGGAAAAGTGCTTATAGTAGCTGGCTCTAAGGAGATATACGGTGCTGTATATATGGCGGCAGAGGCGGCATATAGAGTTGGTGCAGGACTTGTGAAGGTTGTTACAGATATTAGAAATAGAGATGTTCTATGTGATAAGCTTCCGGAAGCTATGATGCTAACCTATGATACAGATAAGCTTGGTAGGAGTTTTAGTCAGGAGTTCATAGATTCCATAAAGTGGGCTGACATAGTATTAGCGGGGCCTGGTCTTGGAACAGGCAAGGTATCTCAAAAGCTGATGAGAATTCTTTCAGATTCCTTATCATCAGGTCAAAAACTGATACTTGATGCAGATGCACTCAATATCATATCAATGGACAATCCATCAAAATGGTTTAAAGCAATTACTCAAAAAGCTGGAATTGGAAATGTCATCATAACACCACATATGATGGAGATGCTCAGAATAGTAAGAGCGGGATATGATAAAAAGACATATGATTTTATGATCGAAAATCTTGGGCTTAGGTCTGAGATAGATTTTTTAAAGGATTATAGAAAGAGTCAGGTTTATAACCTGTCTTATAATAATGGCATTATAACAGTACTAAAGGATGCGCGAACTGTTGTGGCCTATACATTTGATGATAAGACGAAAGAAACATCTGGTTATTTAAGTGAAGCTTCGCTATATGTAAATACTACTGGAAACTCCGGCATGTCTAAAGGTGGCTCTGGGGATGTTCTGGCTGGTATGATAGCGGGTCTATTGGCTCAAAGCAAAAGCGGAGAGGTTTCTACAAGTGATACAGTTATTGCTGCAGTTTCTTTGCATGGCAGAGCTGGGGACATAGCGAGAGACAAAGTTGGCGAAAGATCAATGATAGCCAGAGATATTATAGAAGCTATACCGGAATGCTTTTAAACCATAGCATTTTTTGTTATAATGAAAGTTGGCCGCTAAGGTTACATTGTATAAAATAATCGAGGAAATCTAATGAGTTACAGAAGAGTTGAAGCAGATATAGATTTAGATGCTATAAGATATAACATAGAGACAGTAAAAAATCTTAATTCGCCAGATAAAAAGGTATGTCTGGTTATAAAGGCAGATGCCTATGGACATGGTTCAGTTAAGCTGGCAAAAGAGTTTGGAGATCTTGCAGATTATTATGCAGTTGCCACTATGGATGAGGCTGTAGAACTTAGAAACGAGGGAGTGAAAACTCCTATTCTCATCCTTGGATATACTGACGTAGAAGATTTTGAAAGAGCAATTACAAATGATATTACTCTTGCGGTATACGATGTAGAGGAAATGAAAGTCCTTTCTGAAAAGGCTGTGTCACAGGGCAGGAAAGCCAAGGTACATATAAAAGTCGATAGTGGTATGAGCCGTATAGGCTTCCAATGTGATGAAGAAGGCGTTAAGGACGCATTTGAAATTTATAATATGGAAGGCCTTGATGTAGAGGGCATTTTCACTCACTATGCTAAGGCTGATTATATGGATAAAGGTGACGCTGAGAAACAGTATAAAAACTTTACCTGGTTTGTTACTGAAATGGAAAAGCGCGGCGCCGAGTTTAAGATAAAACATATAGATAACAGTGCTGGTGCTATGGAAATACATTCTAAAGGTTACGATATGGTGAGACTCGGAATAGTTATCTATGGTCTCTATCCTTCAGAGGAAATAGATAAGAGAGTTGTTCTTAAACCAGCCATGACATTAAAGGCTAAGGTTATTCATATCAAAACTCTTCCAGCTGGTCGAGGCGTTGGTTATGGATGGACATATGTGACTGAAAAGGATACAAGAGTTGCCACTGTTTCAGTGGGATATGCTGATGGTTATCCTAGAGCCCTTTCCAATAAGGGTAGAGTACTTATCAATGGAGAATATGCACCAATACTTGGTCGGGTTTGTATGGATCAGATTATGGTTGATGTTACTGAGATTGATAAGTCAGGTAAAACAGTTAAGGTTGATGACGAGGTTGTTTTGTTTGGAACACAGGGGGATAAGACTATTTCGGTTGAAGAGGTAGCAGAACCTGCAAACAGCTTTAATTACGAGGAAGTTTGTAATATAAGCAGACGTGTTCCAAGGGTTTATATAAAGAATCAAAAAGAAGAGTCAGTACTTAATTATCTGGTATAGTATTTTTTATCAACACGGCTCGATTAAATGAATAGATTATGGTAAAATAATATAGTTACGAAAACTTTTGATTTAGGAGATTTATGTTTAAGAAAAAAGACGAAGAACAGGTAGAAGAAGAGATTCTATCTATGGTGGAAGAAGGTCAGAAATCTGGCTTCATCCAGGAGGATGAGGTTGAGATGATTTCCAACATTCTGGACCTGGATGACAAGGTTGTCAGGGATGTTATGACCAGCCGAAATAAAATCTTTGCTGTAGATAAAGATGAAAAGGTAGAAGATGTTCTTCAGAAGTGTCTGGAGAGTGGATTTTCCAGGTACCCTGTTTACGAAGAGGATATAGATAATATAGTTGGTGTTCTTCATCTTAAAGATATGACGAGAGTTTATCTGAAGGATAAAGAAACCAAGGTTATGAATATAACAGATCATGCTATGTTTATTCATCCGACCTATGACATTCTAAAGCTACTCAAGAATATGCAGAAGGAAAAGACGCATATGGCTATTGTGCTTGATGAGTATGGTCAGACAGAAGGAATAGTTACGCTTGAGGATGTTTTGGAAGAGATTGTTGGAAACATCTGGGATGAGCATGATTATGAAACAGAAGAGGTAAAAGAAGCTTCAGAGGATGAATATGTAGTAGATGGAATGATAAAGCTCCATGACCTCGAAGATGAAATAGAGGGGCTTGAATTTCCAGATACTGATATAGAAACACTAAATGGATTCCTTCTTTATAAGCTCGGAGGATTTCCAAAGGACGAAGGCAATATCAAGATTGATTACGGAGGATTTTCCTTTGAGTCACTTGAGATAGAGGATATGCTTATAAAGTCCGTAAAAATAACCAAAATAAAAGATTCTGAGTCAAATGATAAGGAGTCTGAATAAGTAATATAAAAGAAAGAGGAAAAATAAAAATGTCAGGACATTCAAAATTTGCGAATATCAGAGCTAAGAAAGAGAAGAACGATGCTGCTAAGGGAAAGGCCTTTACAGTAATCGGAAGAGAAATCGCGGTAGCAGTTAAAGAGGGAGGCCCAAACCCAGATAACAATGCAAGACTCCGTGATGTTATAGCAAAGGCTAAGGCGAACAACATGCCTAACGATACTATTGAAAGAGGTATTAAGAAGGCTGCCGGAGACCTTGAGAACGTAAACTATTCATACAACACATATGAGGGTTATGGACCTGGTGGAATTGCTATCATTGTTAAATGTCTTACAGATAACAATAATAGAACTGCTGGTAATGTAAGAAGTGCATTCACAAAGGGTGGCGGAAGCATTGGAGTTACAGGATGCGTTTCTTATATGTTCGATGAAAAGGGACAGATCATCATTGCTAAAGAAGATACAGAAATGGAAGCTGATGACCTTATGATGCTTGCACTTGATGCAGGAGCTGAGGATTTCTCAGAAGAGGAAGATTCATTCGAGATCATTACAGCACCAAATGATTTTTCTGCTGTAAGAGATGCACTCGATAAAGAAGGTCTTAAGATGGCATCTGCTGAGGTTACAATGATTCCTCAGAATTATGTAGAAGTTACAGATGAGGAGACACAGAAGAACCTGGACCGCATCCTCGACCTGCTCGACGCAGATGATGATGTTCAGGATGTGTACACAAACGTGGGATAAAAAATTACTATTCACAGTAGGTATGTAAGAAAACTGACTTGGCTGCTTGCAGACAAAGACAGTTTTTCTTACATACCGTACCTGCGAAGCAGGAATTAATAACTCCATGAGGAAAGTGTTTGCGAAGCAAACAGTAGAGCACGAAGTGCGGACTTTCCGAATGGGTTAGTAATTACTGTGAATGATTAAAAAAGAAAAAAGGGGAAAGTGTATGGAGAAATTCGTTATAACAATTGCTAGAGAATATTGTTCCGGTGGTCAGAAAATAGGTACCAGACTAGCTGAAGCACTGGGTGTAAACTGTTATAACAGTGAGATGTTCAGACTTGTATCAAAAAACGAGAACATGAAGGACGACGCAGTAGCACATAATGCAATGATAGAGAACACATCTCTTTTCGATGTTGCAAAATCAGTATATACTGAGCCGCTTCCAACACCGGAGGTGGATGATTTCCTTACAACAAAGTTTGAAGATGATGACATGGTATACATCAGAAATATTTATGATTACCAGTCAGAGATCATCACAGAGCTGGCTCACCGTGAGTCATGTATTATAGTTGGTAGATGTGCCAATTACATTCTTAAGGATAATCCGAATGCAATACACGTTTTTGTTCATGCACCAATTGGTTTTAAGTTAAAACGTGCTTCCTCCAGACATTATATGCCTGAGATGGAACTCCGCAACTATCTGGCTAAGGTAGACGAGAGAAAAGCAGACTATTATTTCAAGTATACAGGATGTGAATGGACAGATATTAAGAACTATGATCTCTCCCTGGATACATCAAAATATGGAATAAGCGGATGCGTTGAACTTATACAGAAATTTCTTGAAATCAAACTAAATAAGTAATATCCAAAATCAGCTTATTTTGATATAATAAAACATAGGTATTTAATTAACTTATGGAGGACCTGAATATGAAAAGAGTAGCATATGTTGCATCGGAATGCGTTCCTTTTATCAAGACGGGGGGTCTTGCAGATGTAGTTGGAACACTTCCAAAAAAGTTTAATAGAAATGAGTATGATGTACGCATCATCTTACCAAATTACATGTGCCTTCCAGAAAAATATAAGAAGAATATGAAGTATCTTACACACTTCCATATGGATATTGGCTGGAAGCAACAGTATGTTGGTGTAATGTATATGGAATACGAAGGTGTTCCAGTATATTTCATTGATAATGAGTATTACTTCAATGGATTTAATATCTATGGCGATGTTAAGTGGGATATTGAGAAGTTTTGCTTCTTCTGTAAAGCAGCGCTTTCAATCCTTCCAAGCATTGGCTTCAGACCGGATATCATCCATTGTCATGACTGGCAGGCAGGACTTGTTCCTGTATATCTTAAAACTCTATTTGCCAGCAATCCATTTTATCAGGGCATTAAGTCTATAATGACAATCCATAATCTTCAGTTCCAGGGACGTTGGGACATCAAGACTATTCAGGATTACTCAGGACTTCCAAGTGACCTGTTCACACCTGATAAGCTAGAGATGAACAAGGACGCAAGCATGCTGAAGGGCGGACTTGTTTATGCAGATAAGATTACAACAGTTTCGAATACATATGCACATGAGATTCAGACACCATACTTCGGAGAAGGTCTTGATGGTCTTCTTCAGGCACGTTGGCAGAGTCTCTGGGGAATTGTAAATGGTATTGATTATGATATCTTCAATCCAGCTAAGGACGAAAAGATAGCATGTAAATATACTACAAGAAATTTCAAAAAGAATAAGGTTAAGAATAAGCTTGCACTTCAAAAGGAGCTTGGTCTTCCTGAAGATGAAAATGCTTACATGCTGGGTATTGTATCCAGACTTACAGATCAGAAGGGTCTCGACCTTATAGATCACATTATGAATGACATCATGACTGATGGAACTCAGATGGTTGTTCTTGGAACCGGTGATAGAAGATACGAAGAAATGTTCAAATACTATCAGGGCTTCCACCCAGCTAAGCTTTCAGCAAACATTTATTTCAGTGATGAGTTATCTCATAAGATCTACGCAGGTTGTGATGCTATACTCGTTCCTTCAAGGTTTGAGCCTTGTGGACTTACACAGCTGATGGCTCTTAAGTATGGCGCACTTCCAATAGTTCGTGAGACGGGCGGTCTTAAGGATACTGTACAGCCATATAATGAATATGACGGAACAGGAACAGGCTTCAGCTTTGCTAACTATGATGCAAGAGAACTCCTGAACACTATTAATTATTCTAAGCATGTATTCTTCGATGATAAGGCTGCATGGCAGGGAATGATGAAGAGAGCGATGGAGCAGGATTATAGCTGGGATCAGAGTGCAAAGATTTACGAACAGCTTTATTCTGAGATCTAAATATAGACTTATATTTGGGATGGTTCAGTTTGTCTTAGAATGGACCATCCCTTATTTAACTAATCAGCTTGGAGTTTTGTATGGCTTACGATGGAATAGTAATAAGCAGTGTTATAGATGAGATTATAACCGCATGTCTGGGTGGCAGAGTTGTAAAAGTGCAGCAGCCATCCCCTGATACCATAACACTTACAGTGAAAGGGTTTAAAGGGCAGACTAAGATTTATCTATCTGTAAATGCTTCGTTACCAATAGTTTATATAGCGGAAACACTTCCACAGGCACCAATGCAGGCTCCAGCCTTTTGTATGCTGTTAAGGAAGCATATATCAAACGGAAGGCTGGTAGCAATTAATCAGCCTGGGTTTGACAGAATTTTTGATTTCGTTTTTGAACATATGGATGAGATGGGAGATATCTCCGAGAGACATCTCATTGTTGAAATAATGGGAAGGCAGAGCAATATCATCTTAACGGATGAAAAGCTTATTATTCTCGATTGCATTAGGCGTGTAATGCCAGATCTTTGTGATGCGATTTCAAAAGATGATGATAGCAACGTGAGAATTCTTTATCCTGGAAAGGAGTACGAGACTCCGGATTCTCAGGGAAAGATAAATGTTCTAGACGGCTTTGACAGGTATGCTTTCGAGAAGTACCTTGTATCCAAGAATATGCCTATCCCAAAAGCTATCTTCACAAGTCTTTCTGGTTTTTCTAAATCCACATCTGAACAGATTGTGGCAAGAGCCGGAGTGGATGGTAGAAAGAGTTTTGAAGATATAACGGTTGAAGAAAAAGACAGGCTTTTTGATGCCCTCACAGCTGTTGTAGAAGACATTAAAAATGGGAACTTTCATCCAACGCTTATTATGGATGCTGAAGGAATACCAAGGGATTATATTGCCGTGGGTGACAGTGAAGGCAGTATGTCAAAGCTCCTTATAGACTTCTATAGCAATAAAGAGAAGAGGATTAATATCAGATCCAAATCCAGTGACATGAGAAAGCATCTTCAGACTGTGATTGCAAGGACTGCAAGGAAATATGATCTTCAGAGAGAACAGCTAAAGAGTACGGAAGATAGAGATAAGTTCAGAGTTTACGGAGAGCTTATCAATACCTATGGATATGAGCTGGGCGCTGATGATACGGTTCTGAAATGCACCAATTATTATGATAATTCCGAGGTGGAGATTCCTATAGATCCAACACTTACACCTCAGGAAAATGCTCAGAAATATTTTGCTAAATATAATAAAAAGAAAAGAACCTATGAGGCTCTTACAGATTTCCTGAAACAGACAAAGGAAGAGCTTGATTATCTGATGTCTGCGAAGCATTCTCTGGATATGGCAGAGACGGACGGCGATATTGTTCAGATAAGAAAGGAACTTGAGGCGGCTGAGGTTCTTAAGAAAAAGGGAAGAGAAAAGGGGGCCAGAAAAGAGGCGGCAGGAAAGCCTCTCCACTTTTTATCTTCTGCAGGATATGATATATTTGTAGGTAAGAATAATATACAAAATGATGAACTTACATTTGGTCTGGCAGTGGGGAAAGATATATGGTTCCACGCCAAGCAAATGCCAGGCTCACATGTAATAGTGAAACTTAAAACTGATGATAAAGGTTTTGATGATGTGCCAGACAGTGTATTCGAAGAGGCAGCTTCGCTGGCTGCATTTTACTCCAGCGGAAATGATGCACCAAAGGTGGAGATAGATTATACCGAAAGGAAGAATCTAAAGAAACCGCCTCAGGCAAAACCAGGATATGTAATTTATCATACGAATTATTCGATGATGGCTGAGCCAAAGAAAACTGGAGTTCAGCAGGTGGATGATCAGTAATAGTAAAGGAATTAATAAGGGATGCATGGACATATAAATGAATTCCATCTGGCGTTTTATTCGGTGGCGCTTCTTGTGTCATTTACTATTTTGATGCAATCTTTTATCCAAAAACGTACTGACAGGGTTCATAATATCGTTTTTATTTTTCTTGTTTCCATCATTATGTTTAATTCATTAACAGAGTTTGTTGGTGAATTTGCAAGACCTCATATTCTTGAATCAAATGCAGCTCTTATGGTGGACGATATATGCCACATGCTTTATTTTGTCTTCCATTCTCTTATTGCTCCAGTATTTCTTATATATGTTCTATGTCTTTCGGATGCAATAAAAAAGGTTTCCGATTTTCATATTACGCTAATTATGGTTCCGATATTTGTAATGGAGCTCCTGATATTATCTGACCCATTTACAAGTGTTATGTATTATCATGACAGTAATGGAGATTTCCAGAGAAACTGGGGAGAATATGTTATTTATTTCTTTGCAGCTATCTTCATTTTTGCGGCAACGGTATGCATTTTTAGATACTGGTTTGCTATGACAATGAGAAAAAGACTGTCGCTCATTTGTTTCCTTGGAGTTGTACTTATAGGACTGGCTGTACAGTTTGTATATAAGAATATCAGATGTGAGCTTTTCGCAGAAGCTCTTGGTCTTTTGGGTATTATGCTCCTTATGGAATCCGAGGATGAAAGGCTTGACCCTGAAACTGGAATTTATAACAGGCACGGTCTGGAAATAGATTTGGATTCGAATTTTAAACTGAAGAATAGTATTAATATCATTAGTTTAAGAATCATTGATGTTAGTACAAGCCTTAGAAGTATTGGTATTACAAATATTAATTATCTTACCAAGGAAGTGGCAGAGTTCCTTAAGACTAAGATTCAGAGATACTATATTTATAATATAGACCCTAGTCAGTTTATTATTCTTCTTGATGCTGATAAAAATGCAGAAAATCACAAATTCAGGAAAATTTTCCAAAAGTATGAGGCATCTGCAGATGCAGATGAATTGATAGAGGATATACTTGAGAGGTTTAAAGGTAACTGGGATATTGGAAAGACAAAGTTCTCTCTCAATCCAATTATTCTAAAGGCTAACATGCCTGAAACCTTTGAGACTGTAGAAGATGTATTCTTCTTCATAGACAGTCCTCTTCCTAAAAAGATTGAAAAGCAGGTTCTTGAAGGTCCGGACCTGAACTACCTCCTTAGAAGAACAGAGGTGGAAAATGCAATCCGCCGTGGTCTTTCTGATGAGGAGTTTGAGGTTTATTATCAGCCTGTTTATGATCTTCATACAAAGAAGCTTCATGGAGCTGAGGCGCTCCTCAGACTTCATGACTCTGTTCTGGGTGAGGTTTATCCGGATGAATTCATTCCTGTAACTGAGCAGATGGGTCTCATTGATGAAGTGGATGACATGGTACTTGGAAAAGTCTGTGAATTTGTTGAGAGCGGACTTCCTGAAAGAAAGGGTATGCAGACTCTTAATGTTAATCTCTCCATGATCCAGTGCATGCAGAAAGGCTTTGTTGACAGGATCAACAAGATAGTAGAGAGATATGATATAAAAAAGAGTATGATTACATTTGAAATCACAGAGTCTGTAGGCGCTGATGATTATCAAAAGCTTGGCGATATAATCAAAGAGCTTAAATCCAGTGGCTATCAGTTTGCGATGGATGATTATGGTACTGGTTATTCAAATATCCAGTCCATTTTCTCGCTTGATTTCGATGTAGTTAAGATAGATAAGAGTATTCTCTGGGCAGCCGAAAAGGGCGAGCTTGGAATGACTATTCTTACAAATAGTATAAATATGATAAGGCAGATGAAGAAGAAGATAGTGGTTGAAGGTGTTGAAACTGAAAGCCAGATCAAACTGCTGGAGAGTCTTGGGGTGGATTATCAGCAGGGCTTCTACTTCTCAAAGCCAATACCTAAAGCTGATTTCATAAGAGACATTTTGGGAGAAGGTTAATGTTAATTGATTACAGCAGAGAATATAAGGATAAGCTGAGGACTCCTGAGGAGGCGGTTAGCGTAGTTAAGAGTGGTGATTGGGTTGATTATACCAGCTCTCTTGGTATGCCTGTTCTTCTTGATAAAGCCCTTGCAAAACGCAAGGATGAGCTGGAGGATGTGAAGATCCGAGGCAACCTTATTCCTGGACCTATAGAAGTAGCAGAATGCGATCCTGAACAGGAGCATTTCGTTTATCATAGCTGGCATTGTTCATCCTATGAGAGAAAGCTCTGCGATAAGGGTATGTGTTACTACATTCCTATGGTATTCCAATATAATGCAGCTTATTATGAATTCTTTATAGATGTAAATGTTGTTATGGTCAGTGTTGCTCCAATGGACAAGCATGGCTATTTCAACTTTTCGGTTAATACCGGCGTGGCTGGACCTATTTGTCAGAAGGCTGACATTGTAATCGTTGAAGTGAATGAGAATATGCCAAAGATTCATGGTGGCTATGATGAATGCATTCACATTTCAGATATTGATTATATAGTTGAAGGAGAGCATGAGCCATTTAAGAATCTGCTTCCTGTACAGCCAAGAGATATTGATTGGCAGATTGCAGATCACATTATCCCTTATATAGTTGATGGCGCAACTCTTCAGCTTGGAATTGGTAGTATTCCAAATGCAGTCGGTGCTCTGATTTCTGAGTCGGATGTTAAAGACCTTGGAATGCATACGGAGCTTTGTACAGATGCATACCTGGAGCTCTATAGATCCGGAAAGCTGACAAACAGGCTCAAGAATATAGATAAGGGTAAAGGCGTTTTTGGTTGTGCGGTAGGTTCTACGGACCTTTATGAATGGCTGGATGATAATCCGAGTGTTGCTGCATTTCCGCTTGAATATGTTAACAGACCATTTATCATTGCACAGATTGATAATATGGTTTCAATAAATGGCTGCGTTGCTGTGGACCTTTATGGGCAGGTGGCATCCGAGAGCTTCGGTGGACGACAGATAAGCGGTACAGGTGGACAGCTGGACTTTCTGACTGGTGCCAGTGCATCCAGAGGTGGGAAGGCATTTATTTGTATGGCATCCCGTTTTAAAGAGAAGGATGGAACATACCAGTCCTGTATTACACCACAGTTTAATGGAGATATAATTACATCTCCAAGAAGTCAGGTTTATTTTATAGCTACTGAATTTGGAGTGGTCAACCTTGAAGGTAAATCCACATGGGAAAGAGCTGAGGATCTCATTTCCATTGCTCATCCGGATTTCAGGGACGAGCTTATAAAAGAGGCTGAGAAACGCATGATCTGGAGACGCAGTAATAAGCGTTAGATTATAATAGTTAGCTGTTTTAAGTGAATAATTTATCGTTACCGAGTTGAGTGACGAAATAAATGAATATAGAAAGAGAAAATAGAAATGGTTTATAGTATGACAGGCTTCGGCAGAAGCGAGTATTCTGACGAGAACAGACGAGTAGTTATCGAAATGAAATCCGTTAATCACAGATATTGCGATATAAGCGTTAAGCTTCCACGTAGTATCAGCAGATTTGAACCGGAGATTAGAAAGAGACTGAAGCTCTACGTAGAGCGTGGTAAGGTAGATGTATTTATCACATACAGCAGTCTTCAGAGTGCCGGAGCAGTTGTTAAATATAATAAGGATGTACTTGATCAGTACATGGCGCATTTTAAAACAATGGAAGAGGAGTTTGGCTTAACAGAGGATTACAAGCCAACAGTTATAGCCAGATATCCAGATGTCTTTACAATTGAAGAAAACTATTTTGTAGAAGACGAAGAATATCAGATAATCGAGAAGGTTCTGGATGAGGCTGGAAAACAGTTTAAGGAGTCACGTGCTAAGGAAGGCGCTAACCTTACAAAGGATCTTTTGGAGAAGATGGATGAGCTTGAGAACCTGACATGCAAGGTTGATGAGCTGGCTCCAAAGATCATAGAAGAATATCAGGCTAAGCTTACTGAGAAGGTTTCAAATCTTCTTGAGACAGCTAATATTGATGAAAATCGTATTGTACAGGAAGTTACAATTTATGCAGACAGAGTTGCAGTAGACGAAGAGCTTGTAAGACTTCACAGCCACATAGCTGCAGTTCGGGATATGCTGGCTAACTCAGATGATGAAAGTGGAGAAGGAAAGAACAATTCTATTGGACGCCGTCTGGACTTCATAGTACAGGAAATGAACCGTGAAGCCAACACAACACTTTCTAAGTCAGATACACTGTCAGTAACAGATATCGGAATCGATATGAAGACATGCATCGAAAAAGTAAGAGAACAAATACAGAACTTAGAATAAGAGGATAAATATATGAGTAAGGGTAAATTAATTGTAATATCAGGATTTTCTGGTGCAGGAAAAGGTACTGTAGTTAAGAAGTTAGTAGAAAAATATGATTACAGCTTATCTATTTCTGCCACAACACGTCAGCCACGTGAGGGCGAGGTGGATGGAAAGGATTATTATTTCAAGTCTGAGGCTGAGTTCAGATCTCTTATCGACTATAATGGTTTGATTGAATGGGCTCAGTATGTAGACAATTTCTATGGAACTCCTAGAAAGTTCGTAGAGGAGGAGATGGCCGCTGGCAAGAATGTTATTCTTGAGATTGAGGTTCAGGGTGCAATGAACGTTAAGTCCCAGTATCCAAATGCAATCCTCATCTTTATTACAACAAAGGATGTTCCTACTCTCAGAGAAAGACTTACAAACAGAGGAACAGAGTCTCCGGAAGTGATAAACAAGCGCCTTGCAAGAGCTGCTGAAGAGGCTACATCCATGGAATCTTATGAATTCATCGTAGTAAATGATGATCTGGATACCTGCGTGGATGCAGTTAATTCTATTGTTGTCAGTGAGTCCTGCAAGAAGGAAAATGTTACTGAGTTCCTTATCGATATTAAGAATCAGCTGGAATCTCTTGACAAATAGCAGTATTTATTGAGATAATACAAGTTAGGTTTGAGCAATTAGAGACATTTTGCTCGGGATAAATTAGGAGGAAGATAATATGATACATCCATCATATAGTGATCTAATGGAGGTTGCAAACGAAGGTGTAGAACCAGGAGAGCAGCCGGTAGTTCAGAGTCGTTATTCAATAGTACTTGCGACTGCAAAGAGAGCAAGACAGCTTATCGCTGGAGATGAGCCATTTATTGATGGAACAGAAGGCAAGAAGCCGCTGTCAATTGCAGTAGAAGAGTTATACGAAGGCAAGATTAAGATCGTTGGAGACGATGAATAATAAGTTACTGTAAAAAAAGCGAACATTTTTATGTTCGCTTTCTTTTCGAGAAGGAGAAGTGGGGTTATGACTTTAGAAAAACTATTAAGAGACTTAAAATATGAAGTTATATGTGGGGATGTAAGCACAGAGATTACAGATATAACAAATGATTCCAGAAAGGTCACAGATGGTGGACTTTATTTTGCTGTTCCAGGAGCTAAGGTGGATGGCGCAGAGTTCATTCCTGAAGTTATCAGAAAAGGTGCATCTGCTATTATTACTGAGAAATCAGAAGAGAAGCTGGGGCATATTCTGGAAAACGATATGCTTCTTAATGGTGAGTTTGAGGAGATTGTTGAAGACCGGGTGACTATCATTCTGGTTGAAGATACAAGAGTTGCCATGGGTATCATCAGTTCTGAGTTCTATGGCAATCCATCTGATGAGATTACAGTTATTGGTATCACAGGTACAAAGGGCAAGACCACAACCTCTTATATGGTTAAAGAAATGCTTGAACTTGCCGGTATAAAAACAGGTCTTATCGGTACGATTGAGATAGATGATGGCGCAAACCACATCCCAGCGCTCAATACAACTCCTGAATCAATAGTTATACAGAAGACCCTTCGCGACATGGTTAACAACGATTGCGAAGCAGTAGTAATGGAAATTTCATCTCAGGCCATGCTTCTTCACAGAGTATCAGGCCTTGATGTTGATTATGCTATCTTCACGAACCTGTCTCCAGACCATATTGGTCCTAACGAGCATTCAGATTATGAAGATTATAGAGATTGCAAGAAGAAGCTTTTTTCTATTGCAAGAATGGGCATTTACAATTTAGATGATCCTGAAACACCATATATGATGGAAGGAAGTACAGCCAGACCGATTACATTTGGCAAGTCAGAGGATGCTGACTATATTGCTGTAGGTCATAAGCTTTATTCTGAAAATGGTATCCTCGGAATTGAGTACCAGCTTGAGGGTACGCTTGAGGGTGATGTTAGAGTTGACCTGCCAGGTGATTTCAGCATTTATAATTCTCTTGCAGCCATTGTTGTTGCGGATTGTATGGGCGTAAGCTTTGATGAGATTAAGCGAATTCTCGAGATGATCAAGGTTCGTGGACGTGTGGAAATGATTCCTATTTCTGATAAGTTCACTTTGATGATTGACTATGCACATAATGGAATGTCGCTTGAGTCGCTGCTTAAGGCCATCAGAGAATATAATCCTAAGAGACTCGTTTCCCTCTTTGGATGTGGTGGAAACAGAGCTAAGTCAAGAAGATACGAGATGGGTGAGGTTTCTGGTAAGTATGCAGATTTTAGTATCATTACCAGCGATAATCCTAGAGATGAAGATCCACAGGCTATATTGGATGACATTAAGGGCGCCATCGATAAGACAGGTGGCAAGTATGTAGATATAATTGACCGTAAGGAAGCTATCAGATATGCCATTATGAATGCTGAAGAGGGAGATGTTATCATCCTTGCCGGTAAGGGCCACGAGGATTATCAGGAAATCAAAGGTAAGAAGCATCATATGGACGAGCGTGATCTGATACGCGAGATTTTGGAGGAAGAAGATGTCAGTGAAATATGCGGATATAATAATAGATATTTCACAGAGTAATGTAGACAGACCTTTTAGATATAGTATTCCGGAAGAACTTCTTGAAGAGGTTCAGATAGGTTCTGTTGTTAAGGTGCCATTTGGACAGGGCAATAAGATCAGAACCGGTTATGTAATTGGACTTGCAGATGAGCCTAATTATGATATTGATAAGATAAAAGCCATTAGTGAGGTTTCGGCAAATGCCATCAGCGTTGAAAGTAAGCTGATAAAACTTGCTAAATGGATGCGAGATACATATGGCTGCACAATGATAAGTGCTCTTATGACTGTTATGCCTGTTAAAGAAAAGGTTAGAAACAGGAAGACAGAGGTTGATATAAGAGAGAACATACCAGAGTTTCAGCCTATAGAAGAACTGGAAAATCAGCAAAAGGAAATCGTAGAAGATTTTATTAAAGATCTGGATATACCTTTAAATGTTGATTCTGATGATGCGCGCGAGACTGTTCCTAATATTTACTTGCTTCATGGTGTAACAGGAAGTGGTAAGACGGAAGTTTATATAAAGATGGCTGAAGAGGTGATTGCCAGAGGACAGGATGTTATAGTTCTTGTTCCAGAGATTGCCCTGACTTATCAGACAGTTGCACGGTTCAGTAGTTATTTTCAGGATAGCATTTGCATTCTCAATTCTCAGCTTAGTAAGGGTGAGAAATATAGAGAATTTATGAAGGCTCGTGAGGGCAAGACTCATATTATGATAGGACCAAGGTCGGCGCTGTTTGCTCCGTTTCAAAATCTTGGACTTATCATCATAGACGAGGAGCATGATGGAGCTTACAAGAGTGAAAAGACTCCTAAGTATCATGCCAGAGAGGTGGCTATAGAAAGAGCCAGACTTGAGGGCGCGAGGGTTGTTCTTGGAACAGCTACTCCAAGTATTGAAAGCTATTATAAGGCAGAGCAGGGAGAGTACAAGCTGTATAGTCTTACTGAAAGAGTTAAAGGCAGCCTGATGCCTGATGTGGAGATTGTTGATCTTCGTGAGGAACTGAAGGCTGGTAACAGGAGCATAATTTCTAATTCGCTTTATAATAAGCTGACTGAGGCTTTTGACCGAGGAGAGCAGGCAATGCTCTTCATAAATAGGAGAGGATTTAATTCCTTTGTTTCCTGCAGAAGCTGTGGCGAAGTAATTAAATGTCCTAATTGCGATGTTTCGCTTTCGCTTCATGGAAATCACAGACTCCTTTGCCATTATTGTGGACATAGCGAAGAAATGCCGGATAATTGTCCTAAATGTAAATCCAATATGATTGGTGGTTATGGAATAGGAACTGAGAGTCTGGAAGAACAGGTTAAGAAGATTTTTCCTAAGATCAAGACTCTACGGATGGATAAAGATACAACTCTGAGAAAGGGAAGCCACGGGGCTATCATAAGGCAGTTCAGAGAAGGTAAGGCGGACTGTCTTATCGGAACTCAGATGATAGTAAAGGGACATGATTTTCCGAAGGTTACTGTCGTTGGAAATATCCTGGCGGATCTAAGTCTTTTTGATGGAGACTACGAATCGGCTGAGAGGACATTTGACCTTCTTACACAGGCGGCAGGGCGTGCAGGAAGAGATGAGCTTCCTGGACAGGTTGTGATTCAGACATATCAGCCAGATCATTATGCCATTACGTCTGCGGCTGACCAGGATTATAAGGCGTTCTATGATTATGAAATGTCTTATAGAAGCATGCTTCATTTTCCTCCAGTCTATGACATGCTGGGAATTTGTGTCAGCTCTGAAAATGAAAAGATGGCAATTGAGGTTTCTGATAAGATTGCGGAGGCTCTAAAGGAATACAGGAAGAGTGATGGGCTGAATGGAAGCCTGGACTGTATAGGGCCGGCAGAGGCTTATATTTATAGAATGAATAACATCTATAGAAGAGTAATATATCTAAAGTCAGATGTGTACGAGAATCTGACGGAGTCGGTGAAGATAGCGGACAGCATTGTTACGTCCATGGAATTACCGGCAGGGCTCGTGGATGTACAGTATGACTTTAATCCGATGAGGATTATTTGAATAAGTAATTCAAATCTAGTTAATGGAAGTTTAGTTAATAGAAACAAAGATAGTTTGTAATTGAAAAACACAGAAAGAGGGAAAACCATGGCAATTAGAAATATTCGAGAAGACGGCGACGAAGTTCTTAGAAAGAAATGCAAACCTGTTGAGAAGATGACAGAGCGTCTCAGCACTCTTATCGACGATATGTTCGATACTATGTACGAGGCGAACGGTGTTGGACTTGCTGCACCACAGGTTGGCGTGCTTAGAAGAATTGTTGTAATTGATACATATGAGGACAATCCATTAGTGCTCGTTAATCCTGAGATCATTGAATCTGACGGTGAGCAGGTTGGCCCTGAGGGCTGTCTCAGTTTGCCAGGACTTCAGGGTGATGTTGCAAGACCAAAACATGTTGTATGCAAAGCTCTTGATAGAGATATGAAGGAAATCACTGTAGAAGGCGAAGGTCTTCTTGCTAGAGCTATCTGCCATGAACTTGATCATTTGGATGGCATATTATATAAGGATCTCGCCATTGATGGACTTTATAAGGTGGAACCTGTATCTCAGGAAGAGAGTGACGATACAGAAGAATAAGAAGGCGGGTTTCAATAAGTTAAGTTTGTTTGGGAGATAATATGAGAGTAGTATATATGGGCACCCCCGACTTTGCGGTGCGCCCACTTAGAAAAATAAAAGAAGCTGGTCATGAGATAGTTGGTGTTTACACTCAACCAGACAAGGCTAAAGGTAGAAGCAAAAAGCTGATGCCATCTGACGTTAAGGTTGCGGCTGAGGAACTGGGAATCAAGGTTTATCAGCCAGAAAAACTAAGAGAGGCGTCAGTTGTTGAGGAGCTTAAGACTCTTAGTCCTGACATAATAGTTGTAGCTGCCTATGGACAGATACTTTCTGAGGATGTTCTTAACATTCCAAAGTATGGCTGCATCAACATCCATGCATCTATGCTTCCTAAATACCGCGGTGCATCTCCTATAGAAGCCAGCATAATGAGTGGTGATGAGAAGACAGGCGTTACCATTATGTATATGGCAAAAGGTCTTGATACAGGAGATATCATTGATCAGGCGGAAGTCGAGATAGGTTTACATAATACAGAAACTCTTACAGTTAAGCTTTCAGAGATTGGTGCTGATTTAGTAGTTAAAGTAATGGCTGATATTGAGGCAGGAACAGCAAAGAGGACTCCACAGAATGATGAAGAAAGCTGCTACTGTGGTAAGCTGGATAAATCCATGAGCGTTATTGATTGGAATAAGCCGGCTGTAGAGCTTGAAAGATGCGTAAGAGGTCTTTATCCATGGCCATGTGCCTGCACTACAGTTGGTGATAAGAATATTAAGATAGTTGAAGCCGAGGTTGTGGATGTTGCAGATGATTCTGTAGAAGTCGGTAAGGTCTGCGAAGTTACAAAGAAGTATTTTGTAATTAAGTGCGGTGAGAAAGGTCTTAAGATTAAGAAACTTCAGCCAGAGGGAAAGAAACTGATGGATACGGTGGCATTTCTCAATGGATATAAACTTGAAGTTGGAATGTAATTTAGAATGATCTGGGAATTAGGATATGGATACGAGAAGGATTGCATTTGATATTCTAAAGAAAATTGAATCTGAAGATATTTTTGTGGGCGAAGTGCTGGATAATGCACTTCGCCATTTGCAGTTTAATGATAAGAGAGATAGAGCCTTCATAACGCGCCTGGTTGAAGGCGTGGTGGAGCGTAAAATCTCTCTGGATTTTTTGATTGAGAAGTTTTCAAAGAAATCTGGGAAAACTAAAAAGAATGATGCCGATTATAAGAAAAATGACAAGGATTTAGATATCAGGATTATTCTTAGAATGGGCATTTACCAAATTAAATATATGGAGTCTGTTCCTGACAGAGCTGCGGTTTCAGAGATGGTTGATCTTACTAAGGCGCTGGGACTTGATGGGATGACAGGATATGTTAACGGACTTCTTCGTAACGTAGTCAGAGCCAAGGAAGAAAAAAAACTGGATAGCTTTCTTGTCAGCCGTATGGATGTGAGATATTCTACACCACAGTGGCTCTGTGACTTCCTGGTAGAAACATATGGAAAAGAAACAGCCAGAACAATTCTTGAAGATCAATATAAAGAACACGACACAGTAGTTCGTATTAATTCACTAAAAACTAGTAAAGAAGAACTTCGCAAGATGTTTGAGGAAGCAGGAGTTGATGTTAAAGATGGCATTTTATCTGACAGATGCCTTCGAATAAGCGGCTATGATTCCATAAGAAGACTGCCGGGATTTAATAAGGGACTTTTTACCGTTCAGGACGAAACCTCGACATATACTGTTGAACATATCGGAATAAAACCAGGAGATAAGGTTCTGGATATTTGCTCGGCGCCTGGAGGCAAAAGCCTGCTGGCATACGAACTTGCCACGGATGGTGACAAAGCTGGCGTGATAGTTTCGAGAGATATTTCGGATAAAAAACTAGGTAAGGTCCAGGAAAACGCTGAACGCCTTGGAGTTCCTGTGAGAACTGTAGAAGATGAAAGGTCTGTAGAGGTTGTTCATTCATATTTTCCAGGAATGAATTTGGAACTGGGCGACGCGACCGAACTAGATAAAGGTTTAGCGGAGCTTCCAGATGATGAAAAATTTGATGTGGTAATAGCAGATGTCCCATGCTCAGGCCTAGGAATAATCGGTCGGAAGAACGATATCAAATACCACGTAACTTCAGAATCGATGGAAGAACTTGCCGTGCAGGGACTTAAGATTCTTAAAAACGCCTCAAACTATCTTAAGAAAAATGGAACACTGTGCTTCAGTACCTGCACCATAAACCCTAAAGAGAATGGTGAAGTAATACGGTCTTTTATAGTTGATAATGATTTTGAAATAATAGAAGATAAAACCTTTTTGCAGGGTGTTGATGGTAGCGATGGTTTCTATTATTGCATAATGAAAATAAGTCACTAGGGACAGATCTGTAAGTCAATGGGACCAGGTCCCACTGACTTATTCAATTGAAAAGTAAGTAAAATAGGGGAAAGTAATAAGTCACGGGGACAGATCTTGGAGTCAACGGGGACAGATCTTGGAGTCAGTGGGACCGGGTCTCATTGACTTATGAGGAGAGTATGGATATTAATTCTTTGTATTTGGATGAGTTAACTGAATATTGTGTGGAAAAGGGTTATCCTAAGTTTCGGGCGAAGCAGATTTATGAGTGGTTCCATAAGAAGCATGTTTCATCTGCGGAGGAGATGACGAATATCTCCAAGGACATGAGGGAAGAGCTTGATAAGGAGATGACTCATGTTAGGTATGTGACTCATCAGACGGACAGTGATGATGGCACCAGGAAGTTTCTTTTTGAGATGGAAGATGGGCAGATGATAGAGACTGTTTTTATGCAGTATTATCATGGCAATTCTATTTGTATTTCTTCTCAGGCGGGCTGTGCAATGGGTTGTAAGTTCTGTGCCTCGACTATAGGTGGATGCATTCGTGACCTGACAGCAAGTGAAATGCTAGGTCAGGTTTATATGGCCATGAATCTTGTCAATAAAGAGATAGAAGAGAAGAATGATCATCTAATTTCCAATATAGTTGTTATGGGTACAGGTGAGCCTTTCCAGAATTATGATAATCTTATTCGCTTTATAAAGATCATAACCAGCGAAGAAGGATATAATCTCAGTGTCAGAAATATCACAGTTTCTTCATGTGGTATTGTTCCGAACATCAGGAGACTGGCAGATGAAGGACTTCCTGTAACTTTCGCTCTTTCTCTTCATGCTCCGACAGATGAACTGAGAAAAACTATAATGCCAATAGCAAACAAGTACACGATAGCTGATACTCTGGATGCCACAGACTATTATTTCCAGAAGACAGGACGCCGTATTACAATTGAGTACAGTCTTATGAATGGGGTTAATGATACTCCGGAGTGCGCCGAAAAACTGGGTAAACTCCTTGCGTCACGAAATAAGATATCAACAAAAATGATTAATAGAACTACGAATTCTACTTCTGAAGGGCAAAATCATTTGGGAATATACCATGTAAACCTTATTCCTATAAACCCCGTAGATGAGCGAGAATACAAGGCTGGCAGTAGTGATAGCATAGCCAGCTTTAAGAAAATACTTGAAAAATATCGAATAAATGTTACTATTAGGAGAGGTATGGGCAGAAATATTGACGCTGCCTGTGGACAGCTAAGAAGGAAGTATGGTTTATGAGTTTAGTATCTACTGGTAGAACAGACAAAGGTAGAAAAAGAAGCAATAACCAGGATAGCATATTTGTCAGCAATACTCCCGTTGGACCTCTTCCTAACCTGTATATAGTTGCAGACGGAATGGGTGGACACGCAGCAGGAGACTTTGCGTCCAGATATGCTATTAGTATTGTTATTGACTTTATAAGTAAATCAACTGTATCAAATCCAATCTCCTTACTTCGAAGAGCTCTTGTGTATGCCAGCAATGAGTTGTACAAGGAAGCCGAGAAGGATAAGGATAAGATGGGTATGGGAACCACTATGGTTGCTGCAGTTATAGTTGATGATAAACTGTATGTAGCCAACATTGGGGACAGTAGACTTTATATCATTAATGATGACATTAAGCAGATCACCATGGATCATTCTCTCGTGGAAGAGCTTATAAGAAGTGGACAGCTGGAGAGGAATAAAGGAAGAAATCATCCAGAGAAAAATATTATAACCAGAGCTATGGGTTCCAGAGATGAGGCTATGCCTGATTTCTTTGAACTTACGGTTGAAGAGGGAGACCATATTCTGCTTTGTTCAGATGGCCTTTCAAATATGGTTGAGGATGATGAAATTAAGGATATCGTTCAGGATAATGCTGTCCTGGATCAGGCCGTATCCACATTAATAAGTAGAGCTAACTATTATGGCGGAAATGATAACATTTCAGTAATAATAGTTTCTATATAGAGAGGTAGAGTTTAAGTTATGTTAAAACCTGGAACAATATTAGACGATAGATATGAAATAATAGATGTTGTCGGAACAGGGGGAATGTCAACTGTATATCGCGCTAAGGATGAGAGACTTAAAAGATTTGTTGCTATAAAGGTTCTTAAGTCCGATTATAGTTCTGACCAGAATTTTGTATCCAAGTTCCGTGCGGAAGCACAGTCATCAGCTGGCCTTACACACCCTAATATCGTCAGCGTATATGATGTTTGCGAAGATGACGGAAGATATTTCATAGTAATGGAGCTAGTTGAGGGCATTACTCTTAAGGAGTATATAAACCTCAATGGAAGACTGTCAATGCAGCAGGCTATCGATTTCTCAATTCAGATAGCATCAGGTCTTGAGGCAGCTCACGAGCACCATGTAATCCACAGAGATATTAAACCACAGAATATTATTGTTTCTAAGAGTGGAAATATTAAGGTAACAGACTTCGGTATTGCAAAGGCTGCTACCTCTACAACAATGTCTACCACCGGTATCGGTTCAGTTCATTACATCTCGCCTGAACAGGCAAGAGGTGGATACAGTGATGAGAGAAGTGACATCTATTCACTTGGTATCACGATGTACGAAATGGTTACAGGTCGTGTTCCTTTTGAAGGCGATACAAACGTAGCCATCGCGCTTATGCATATCCAGAATGATATGATCCCACCAAGACAGCTGTACCCAGACATCTACCCAAGCTTTGAGAAGATTATAATGAAAGCTTCTCAGAAAAAGCCTGAAAGAAGATACCTTACAGCTGCAGCTCTTATAGCTGATCTTAACAGAGTTAAAGATAATCCAAATATAGATATAATTGTAGCTCCATCAACACTTACAGGTGTTCCTACACAGCAGTTTACAGCTGAGGATATGGAGAAGATTAAGAATGGTTCTGCTAATAAGTACGATGCGATGGATAACACAATGGTTGCAGACAGTTCTGAAGTTAGACCTGACAGAAGCCGTATTGATGCGCTTCTTAATCAGGAGGACGAAGATTTTTATGATGATACACCTTCTAGAAGAGGTGGTCTGAAGAAGATAGATGACGACGATGACGGTTATTCAATGGATGATGATGACGATTACGATCCAGATGATGAGTCCGACGTAGATCCAAAGCTTGAGAAAGCCGTTATGATCGGTGGTATTGCAGCAGCTATTATTATTGCTGTGATCGTATTTGTAGTAGTTGGTAACATGATGGGTTGGTTCAGATTCGGAAGCAACAAGAAGACTACAGAAGCTACTACAGAGGAAGTGACAGAAGAAGAGAAGGTCAAGATGATCGATGTTGTTGGTCTTAGCGAGAAGGCTGCTGACAAGGATCTTAAAGAAGCCGGATTCACAAACTACAAGTTTGTTGAAGAGAATTCTGTTGATGTTAAAGAGGGATATGTAATCAGCCAGAGCATTGAATATGCTACTCCGATTACTAAGGATACAGAAATCATCATAACAGTCAGTGCTGGTGCTGAAGAGATTTCAGTAACTGACGTTAAGGGTATGGATGAGGATGATGCCTATGCCGCACTTGAGGCACAGGGCCTGAAGCCAAGCAGATCCTATAAGTTTGATGAAGAGGTTGAAGAAGGAAAAGCTATTTCTACAGACCCTAAGGCAGGAAGCTCTGCAAAGGCAGGAGATTCAATTGTAATTTATATCAGCCAGGGTGAAGAAGAGAAGACAGTTGAGGTTCCTGATCTTGCTGGACTTACAGAAACAGCTGCAAAGGGAAGTCTTGAATCTAACAAGCTTACAGTTGGAAATGTAACCTACGAGTTCAATTCAGATGTTGAATCTGGTAAGGTCATCAGACAGAGCGTTGCTGCTAAGACAGAGGTTAAAGAAGGAACTACTGTAGATATCGTTATTAGTAACGGTGCAGAGACAAAGACTTACTCAGGTAAGGTTACAGGTAGCATTTCAACAAGTGATGAAACACTTGCAGCTTCAACTGTAACAGTAAATGTTTATATCAATGACGATGGTGGATACCATCTTGCATATACAACAACACAGTCTGGTGGAACAATCAATGTAGATGGATCAGCTAGTGGTCTTTCATACAACAATGGTACTGTTTCATACACAGTTGTTGATTCAAACGGTGCAGATGTATCATCAAGCTACAGCAAATCACTTACACTTTCATATGCAAATGAGTAGATATGATATTAAGAGGAAGAATAATTAAAGGAATCGGCGGCTTCTACTATGTAGATGCCGCTGGTGTTTTATATGAGTGTAGAGCAAGGGGCCTTTTCCGTAAGCAGGGTATAACTCCGCTTGTTGGAGATATGGCCGATATAGAGCTTATCAGCGAAGAGGACAGAACTGCCTATCTGGTTGATATAGCTGACAGAAAGAGTGAGCTTATAAGGCCGGCGGTAGCAAACGTGGATCAGGTGATGGTAATCTTTGCCTGCACGCATCCAACCCCAAATCTGGGCCTTATCGACAGATATCTCATAAATATGGAGCTTCAGGAAGTTGAGACTGTACTGGTCATAAGTAAGGCTGACTTAGTTTCTGGAGACGAAGCCATAAACGATAAGGATACGAATGATAAGGATACAGATGATAACGAAGCTGATAGACTGAGAGATATTTATAGTAAAGCAGGATATCGAGTAATAGTTCTTTCTAACACTACAGGCGAGGGCTTGGACGAAATAAAAGAGCTTCTGAAAGGCAAGATGACTGTTCTTTCCGGTCCTTCCGGAGTTGGTAAGTCTTCGCTTATAAATAACCTGGCGCCTCATTATGAAGGCGAGACAGGGGATATAAGTAAGAAGCTTGGCAAGGGAAAGAATACAACCCGCCATACAGAAATAATAGAAATAGAGGATATGGAAGATTCCTTTATCATCGATACTCCGGGATATAGTTCCATTCAGCTCCTGGTAGAAGAGGAAGATGATATCCGCCTCTATATGCGTGAGTTTGAAGATTTAAATGGCAAATGCAAATTTGGTGGATGCGTTCATATGGCAGAGCCAGGATGCCTGGTAAAAGAAGCTGTCAGTGAAGGACGCATTTCGCAGGAAAGATATAATAGCTATACTGATATTTATAACGAGATAAAAGACAGGAGGAAATGGTAGTGAATTTACTTGCACCATCAATGCTATCGATAGATTTTGGACATATGGAAGATGAACTTCGCACAGCAATAAATGCCGGTGCGGATTTTATTCATGTTGATGTGATGGATGGAATGTTTGTTCCTAATATTTCTTTTGGACCTCCTGTAATAAAGTATGTGAAGAAAGCAGTGCCAGATGCAAAGCTGGACGTTCATATGATGGTTCAGGATCCAGTAAGATATCTGGATAAGATTGCCAGCATAGGCATTTATAATATGACTATCCACTACGAAGCTACAGACCACATTAAAGAGGACCTGGAGGCTATTAAGGCTGCTGGTGTCAGACCATGTGTTTCAATCAGCCCTGATACTCCTGTGAGCGCTCTGGATGATGTTCTGGATATGGTGGACATGGTGCTCCTTATGAGCGTTTATCCAGGCTTTGGTGGACAGAGCTTTATTGAGAGTACATTTGACAAGATAAAAGAGCTTGTAGCAAAGAGAGAGGCGAGAGGCCTTAACTTCGATATAGAAATTGATGGTGGCGTTACACTGGATAACCTTCAGCAGGTTCTGGATGCAGGGGTAAATGTCATCGTTGCAGGTTCAGCTATCTTTGGAGCTGAAACAGAAAAGAATACTAAAGAATTCCTGAGAATAATGAAATGAAAATACTTATAGTTGCCGGTGGAGAATTAGATAATGAGCTTCTTAAAGAAACAGTAAGAGAGATGGGTGAACCATTTGTTATTGGTGCGGACAGAGGCGCTCTGAGACTGATTCAGAACAATATCAAAATGGATATTGCCATCGGTGATTTTGATTCTGTGAAAGAATCGGAGAAAGAAATGATTCTTTCTGCAGTAGAATCAGAGGTTCTTCAGTCCGAAAAGGATGATACAGATACAGAACATGCTTTCAGGTTCGCTCTCGAAAAACAGCCTGAAGAAATAGTTCTTCTGGGTTGTACAGGACGTAGAATGGACCACAGTCTGTCCTGTATTGGTATGCTGAGACAAGCCCTCGAGAAAGGAGTAAGAGCGTTTATAGTTGATACCTATAATCGCATTAGTATTTGCCAAGGTATAGTGCAGATTAAAAAAGAAGAGCAATATGGAAAGTTTATTTCCATTCTCCCATATGGTAGCTCAGCTAAAGGAGTTACCATGAAGGGCTTTAAGTATGAAATAGAGAACGTAGATATAGATGCGGCATATAGCCTGACAGTAAGTAATGAAATTACTGATCCGGTCGCAACTATTAGCTGCGATGACTATTATATTCTTTTGGAGACCAGAGACTAATGGATATTCGTAAATACGTATTAGGAGATGCTTCGCCAATTAAAATAGGCCTTACATCGTCTGTCTTTCTGACAGGTTTTATTGGCGTGGTAATATTACCTTTCTACCTGTATCTTTTTGGTGCAGGTATTTTTTGGCAGTTCCTGGGCGTGCTTATCAATATTGTTATCATCTGGAACCTGGAATCCTACAGACTTATGCGCTACGCAAAGAGGAGTAAGAGAATCCTCACAATCCCAGGGTATCTGGAACATAGATTCGGAAGCAAGGGCTTCTATGTAAGAGTTTTTGCTTCTGTCGAGATAATTATTCTATCTCTTGTGATAAATGCCCTCATTCTTAAGGAGGCCGCATTTGTATTTGGAAAGATATTCAATATGAATGTTGGTACAATATCCATTCTTATTATGTCTTATATCACTCTTGCAATTGGTTGGTTTGGCGTGAACTTCATGCTCAAGTCAGCCAGGATCAGAGCAATATTCCTTTTAGTCGTTATTTCATTTCTGGTTGTTTTCCTGCTTATGGATGTTGGAATAAGTACCCTGATAAGAAATATGATGGCTACCGATATTACAGGAAGCGTCAGCAACTACCTAAACGTTTTATTCCATAATGGAGAACCCCTTGAACTTGAGGATTACATCTCCATGATATCAATGGGATTTTTGGCTTCTGGTATGCCTTTTATGCTTGGGCTGTTTTTTGCGGAAGAGGATGGCAAGGCAATAAGAACAGGCAAGATGATATCTCTTATATTTGTAATTCTTTTCTTTATGGTTCTGGCCTGTCTTGGTGCTGTATCCAGAGGAGTGCTGTTCCCAGAGAAGATTACAAATTCCCTTTCAGAATATATTACCCTTTTGTTTGAACGTATAGACAGGATGAATGCAATCGGAGCTGTTTTTTCTGCATTCTATATGGTTGTAATATTCCTTGGATTTTCATCTGCACTCGAAGGTTCGCTTCATGCTACCATTTCTTCAGTTTATGAAGACATTCTGATAAGTGGACGGATCATGAGGATTAATCATAAGAATGACAGAAGGAATTTATTCATCATTGCAGTTCTTTGCGGAGCTGCAACAGTGGTTCTTTCTATGTGTATCATACAGAATTCCTTTGCGGTTATTCTGGTATTTATTGCAACCCTTGGTTGTTCTATATCACCAACTGTTTTTATGTCTCTTGTCTGGAAAAGAATGAACAGGTTTGGAGCCTTGGCTGGACTTATTACAGGTCTTGTAAGTGTGCCAGTGTTTAAATATGCACATTTGTTCAGAGTTGGAGAGGTGAAGGGTTCCCTTTGTGACCTGCTTGGGATTAATTCGGTAATCCCATCTATGATGGCAACATTTACCATGATAATGCTCGTAAGTCTTATAACACCAAAACCTGAGGAGAAGTATATAGATGAATTCATGGAAGTTCGTAATCGAATTACTGAATAGAATGACCAGATTTGATTATTATTTTATAGACACAAAGAAAAAACACCCCGTTTTCACGAGGTGTTTTTAATATACACTATTCATAGGGTGAGAGAGTTATGAAAAATCTATGGTTTTAATATAAACTATAAATATGAATAAGTTATGAACGAACTTTAAAATATATGTAAAAGTGGTGTAAAAAAGCATGATGTATGATATAATACACACGTTCAAAGCTCGGAGGTAAGCTATGGTTAGAATGAAAGGTTCAAAACAGAATTTTGCACAGGCAGTTGATAATATTTCGTCTGTTGATGAGGATGATCTTCTGGATATCAGCCCAGAAAATGTGTCCGGTGATCAGCTGAAAAAACGTATTGACGAAGAGCTTGACGAGGTTATCGAAGAGGCTGAAAAAGAAGCCGATATAGAAAAAACAGATAATAATGAAATAACAGTAGAAGAGAAGATAGAAGTTACTTCTACAGAAGAGAAGGTAAAAGAAAAGCCGGTTGAAATTAAAGAAGAAAAACCGGAGAAGACTGTAAAGTCAAAGAAGGGAAATAAAAAAATGGGGAACGCATTGGAACGTGAATTAACAAATTCAGAAGAAGAGCTCACAGGCATGAGTGAGAATACAACATATATCACAAAGGGTACTACAATTACTGGAGACCTGGATGTAGATGGCGATGTTGAGATGCTCGGCAGAGTTGAAGGTAATATCAAATGTACTGGCAAGCTTGTTGTAGGCGGAGTTGTTACTGGTAACATTGAGACTGGTGATTTCTATGCTGAGAGCGCTCATGTTGAAGGAGAAATTCTTTCGGGTGGAATTCTGAGAGTTGGTGCGGGTTCCGTGATAGTTGGAAATGTAAGTGCTATGGATGCTATGATTTCCGGCGCAATAAAAGGAGATATAGACGTTAAGGGTGATGTGGAAATAGGTTCTACAGCCGTTATCGTTGGTGATATTAAATCTAAGTCAGTTCAGGTTAGCACTGGTGCTGTGATCGAAGGAATGTGCAAGCAGGTATATGCGAGTGTTGATGTAAATCAGTACTTCGGTGAAGGCATTCAGAATCTGGACATAAACAAGTAGGAGGGACAGCGTGGAATTTAAAAGAATACTACTGAAGCTGAGCGGTGAGGCTCTGGCAGGAGAAGCACATCATGGTTTCTCAGATGAAGAGGTTTCAAGAGTCGCAGCTGAGGTTAAGAAGGTTGTAGATAAAGGTATACAGGTTGGTATCGTTATCGGTGGTGGAAACTTCTGGAGAGGTCGAAGCTCAAACGATATGGACAGAGTTAAAGCAGACCAGATAGGAATGCTTGCTACTGTTATGAACTGTGTATACGCGGCTGATGCATTTAGAAGGGCCGGAATGAAATGCAGAGTTACATCTCCTTATGCAATAGGTGATGTTACAGAGCTCTTTGTAAGAGACAAAGCTATAGAAGCCATGGAAAATGGAGAAGTTGTTTTCTTCGCTGGCGGAACAAGCCATCCATATTTTTCAACAGATATGGCAGCGGTGCTGAGAGCAATCGAAACTCAATGCGATGCCATTTTATCTGCTAAAGCAATTGATGGTGTTTATGACAGCGATCCTAAGGACAATCCAGATGCAAAGAAATATGACTTTATGAAGATGTCTGATATTGTTGATCAGAAGCTTCAGGTTATTGATCTTGCATCAGCAGTTCTGGCTATGGAAAATCATATGCCAATGCTGCTTTTCGGACTTAGTGAAGAAGATTCTATTGTTCGCGCTGTTTCAGGCGAGAAGATAGGAACCATGGTTACAGCTGATTAATATTTATATGGAGGGTATACAAAATGAACGACTATGAAGAGAAAATGCAAAAGGCGATTGATTCACTTACTGCAGACTTTGCAACAATAAGAGCAGGACGTGCAAATCCACACATCCTGGATAAGATAAAGGTTGATTATTATGGTACACCAACAAACCTTCAGAGTGTTGCTAACGTATCTGTACCAGAGGCAAGAACTATCATGATCACTCCTTGGGAGGCATCAATGATCAAAGAAATCGAGAAGGCTATCATGATTTCTGATCTTGGCGTTAATCCTAACAACGATGGAAAGAACGTAATCGTAAACTTCCCTGAGCTTACAGAGGAAAGACGTAAGGAACTTGCTAAGGACATCAAGAAGAAGGGCGAGGATGCCAAGGTTATCGTTCGTAATGCAAGACGTGACGCTAACGAAGCTGCTAAGAAGCAGAATAAGGCTGGCGAGCTTTCAGATGATGAATATGCTGATGCTGAGGATGACATCCAGAAGGCAACAGATAAGTTTGTTAAGGAGATTGACAAGCTTGTTGAATCAAAGACTAAGGAAGTTCTTACTGTATAAGATTGCATTAGAAACTTCTATCAGGAGACTTAAATGAGCGAAGAATATAAAATTCCGCAGCACGTTGCCATTATCCTTGATGGAAATGGCAGATGGGCAAAACAAAGACATATGCCTAGAAATTATGGCCACAAGGTTGGAGCTGATAATCTGGAACAGGTAATTGAGGATGCATGGGACCTTGGTATTAAATACCTTACCGTTTATGCATTTTCTACTGAGAACTGGAAGAGATCTGTAGAAGAGGTTACAGGCCTTATGACAATCCTCAGAGATTTCCTGAGACGTTCCATAGATAAGGCTAATAAGAACAACATGCGTGTACGTATTATCGGTGAAAGGTCAAGGCTTGATAAGGATATCGTTGAAGCTATTGAGAATCTGGAAGAGGCTACCAAAGATAATACTGGCATTCAGTTTAATGTTGCACTTAATTATGGTGGTCGTGACGAGATAACACGTGCTGTTAAAAAGATAGCAGATGAGATTAGCGAAGGCGTTATAACGAAAGAGGATATTACTGAAGAGTACATCTCCAGTAAACTGGATACAGCTGATATACCAGACCCTGATCTTCTTATCAGGACAAGTGGTGAGTTGAGGATTTCCAACTTCCTGCCTTGGCAGATTTCATATTCGGAATTTTATTTTTGCGATACACTCTGGCCGGATTTTGACAAGGAAGCTCTTAAGAAGGCTATAGATTACTATAACGGTAGAGACAGAAGATTCGGTGGGGTATAAAATGTTTTGGACTAGGTTAATTAGTGGTGTAGCACTCGTTATAATTTCATTTATAGTGCTGTTTATTGGCGGACCGGTAACGGGCATTTTTGCTATGGCACTTTCACTTGTTGGGGTATTTGAATTTTGCAGAGTATACGGCATTGAGAAAAGATCACCGGCAGTTTTTGCCTATGTATGGACGGTGCTTTACTATGTAACATTAATGCTGGGCAATATGAAGATACAGGGATTTACCCTTAGCTTCTTAGTACTTCCAATAATGATTACATATCTGCTTGCTATACTTGGTGTTTATGTTTTCAGATATCCTGAATATCATGATAGAGAAATAATGGCATCGTTTATGTCATTCTTCTATGTAAGCGTTATGCTTTCATATCTCTATAAGATACGTGTTATGGAAAATGGCGGTTACTATGTAGTTCTTATTTTCCTCTGTTCATGGGGAAATGATACTCTTGCATACTGCACGGGCATGCTTTTTGGTAAGCACAAGATGTCTCCAAAGCTTAGTCCTAAGAAGAGTGTAGAGGGACTTATAGGTGGAATAATAGGAGCTGGAATACTAGGCTGTTTATATGGCTTTTTCCTGAATGGAAAGATTGATACTCAGTTTAATATTTATCTGACACTCTTTATAGTATGTGCGCTTGGTGCTATACCAGCAGTCATCGGTGACCTTGCAGCTTCTGCAATCAAACGTAACAATGATGTGAAGGATTACGGAAAACTAATACCAGGTCATGGTGGTGTGTTGGATAGATTCGATAGTATGATATTCACGGCACCTATAATCTATTATCTCGTAAGATTAGTTGTTGGATAATAGAATAGCTGATTTAATGAGGTGTAAAATGAAAAACATTTCAATAATAGGTTCCACTGGTTCGATAGGAACACAGGCCTTGGACATCGTTCGTTCCAATGGGGACCTAAATGTTGTTGCCCTCTCATGTGGCAGAAATATAGAACTAATTGAGAAACAGGCTAGGGAGTTTAATCCCGAGCTTGTTTCTGTTATGTCTGAGGAAGATGCAGAAACCTTAAGAGTAAAACTGGCTGATACAAATATCAAAGTAGCCAGCGGTATGGAAGGACTTTGTGCTGTCAGCTCATATGATAAAGCGGATATGGTACTTACAGCAGTTGTAGGTATGATTGGAGTAGAGCCAACTATTGCAGCAATCGAAGCTGGAAAGGACATTGCTCTTGCTAATAAGGAAACTCTTGTTACAGCAGGACATCTTGTTATGAAAGCGGCTGCTGAAAAAGGAGTAAAGATTCTTCCAGTGGACAGCGAGCATAGTGCTATCTTCCAAAGCCTCCAGGGGAACCGTAGAGGCCTTCAGAGTGAAATAGATAATCCAGTATCCAGAATACTGCTTACAGCCTCAGGAGGACCTTTCAGAGGGCGTAAAAAGGAAGAGTTGGAGAATGTTACTGTAGAGCAGGCTCTGAAGCATCCTAATTGGTCTATGGGACCTAAAATAACCATCGATAGTGCAAGCATGGTTAATAAGGGACTTGAAGTTATAGAAGCTCACTGGCTTTTTGATACGGATATAGATGATATTGAAGTTCTCATTCAGCCACAGAGCATCATTCATTCGGCAGTTGAGTATAAAGATGGTGCAGTTATAGCACAGCTGGGAACACCAGATATGAAGCTGCCAATCCAGTATGCATTTTACTATCCTGAGAGAAGATATCTTGCAGGGGAGAGGCTGGACTTTACAAAGATCAGCAGCATAGTCATTGAAAAACCTGAATATGATACATTTCTTGGAATACCGCTTGCAAAGAAAGCAAGCCGAATTGGTGGTTCTATGCCTACAGTCATGAACGAGGCTAACGAACACGCAGTGGCTGCATTTCTGGCAGGTAAAATCAAATTCTTAGAAATCTATGAAATGATTGAATATGCTATGTCACAGCATACAGTAATCCCTGACGTTGACCTGAAGGGAATACTCGAAACAAGAGATGCAACCGACGCTCTACTTAGAGGAAAATACAATGTTTGAATCGCTTAGGTTTTTTATAGAACTAACCTGGAAAGAATTTGTTGAATGGGTTTATGCTAATAATGATTCAATTCCTTTATATGTTTTAAAAGTAATTTTAGCTGGTTTTTTCTATATTATTATTAGCGATGCGTTAAAGAAATTGTTTAGGAGATTTCAGGCGAAAGCAGAGGCACATGGCGGGAATCATATTATATGCAGCTTGGCATTTGGCTTGATACTTTATGTTATTCTGGCGAGCATCATTCTTTCTTTGTTTAATTACTTAAACAAAATAGAAGTATCTCCGATCGTCACAATTGTTGTACTACTTTTTATCTTCCTTTTGCTTGTTATAAAAGGAGTATTTACTAAACTGATTACAAAGCTCATACGTAGTATCAGGAGTATAGCAAATGGGGAAGATTATGATTATTATTCAGATCTTACAGTCATCCCACTTCCTAGATTTCTTAATCAGAAAACTGCCAGATTCTTGATTGAGATAATAAGCAAGATAGTAATTGTTGCAGTAGCTACGTTCTTTATTTATTTCAGTTATCAGGGAATTATATATCTACTGAATTCTGGCGGAAGAGAAATATCTTATGTATTTGTTTATCCTGATAATGTCATCTCGTCTGAACTGGATACAACGTTCCATGATGACCCAACGCTTGTTAAGCAGATCCCTATTTATACTGATGACAGTGTAAAGGTAAAAACTGATGGAGAGCTGAATATTATCTATATAAACAATCAAAGGGTTGGATTTAATACATATGGTAGAGAATATAAATTCTACGGTGTTTCAGTAAACCAGCAGGAAGTACTGATTTCTAGGAAGATGACATATCATTATGACGAGATAAAGCAGAGTATCCAAAGCATATATGGTACAAAGTCAAATGTATTCTTTTATCATAATTCACAGAATAATGATTGTCTTGTTGTAATGGTGAATCAAACCTCAAACCGAGTGGTTAGTGTATCATATTTTAATGATTATGAAAAAGTTTCAGAATCCCTGATGATATCATTAGATTAATCGGATTGGTAATCTAGATTTTTAAGATTGGTGTTGTATGAATATAATTGCAATTATAATTACATTTGGTTTAATAGTTTTCGTACATGAATTCGGACATTTTATTTTCGCGAAGATGAACCATATAAAGGTAAATGAGTTCTCAATCGGAATGGGACCTTCTATCGCTAGTTGGAATAAAAACGATACACTTTATTCTGTAAGAGCTCTGCCTCTTGGCGGATATTGTCTGATGGAAGGAATGGGCGAAGCGTCTGACAGAAAGGATGGATACAATAATAAGTCCGTTCTGGCAAGGCTTTCAGTTTCTTTCGCAGGACCATTCTTTAACTTTATTTTGGCCTTTCTTCTGTCCATCATTATTTGTCATTACTATATGATAGATGAACCTGTACTCACAAATATTATGGAGAACAGTGCGGCTGAGGAGGCTGGTTTTGAACCAGGTGACAGGATAGTAGAGTTAGATGGTAGCCGCATTTATAACTACCGCGAAATTACTCTTTATTCAATGATGAATGATCCTGATAAACCTGTAGATATTACTTATGAGAGAGATGGAAAGACATATAATACAACACTGACAAGACGTAAGGATGCCGAGACTGGTAATTATTATTTTGGATTTTACAGCACTGGTAGAGAGTCTGAAGGAATAGTGGACGAGCTTTACTATTCAGTGCTTGAAGTAAGGTTCCAGATAAAAACTGCCATAAGCTCAGTAAAAATGATTTTTACAGGCAAGGCTAATAAAGATGCAGTTATGGGACCTGTAGGTATCAGTAATACTATGAATGATATCATAGAAGAGGCAAAAGAAGAGACGAAGGAAGAAAGTGCATGGACTCAGTTTGTAGTCGTAATGCTGAATATAATAAACTTCGCAGTACTTCTTAGTGCAAACCTGGGTGTTATGAATCTGCTTCCTGTACCAGCACTTGATGGTGGACGTATTCTATTTGTTTTGATAGAGGCAATTTCAGGAAAACCAGTTCCACCAGAAAAGGAAGCAATAGTAAACGGAATAGGAGTGGCTCTATTAATGCTCCTTATGATATTCGTATTTTTCAATGATATAGGAAACGTTATTCACGGGTGATAAATATGACATATAGAGAAAATACAAAAAAAATCAAAATCGGAAATGTAGAGATAGGTGGTGGCAATCCAATCGCCATCCAATCTATGACTAATACAGAAACTTCAGATATTGAGGCTACAGTAGATCAGATACTTAGACTCGAAGAAGCTGGCTGCGACATTGTAAGATGCACAGCTAATTCTGAAGCGGCAGCCAGAGCATTTGAAAAGCTGAAAGAAAGAACTCATGTTCCACTTGTAGCAGATATCCATTTCAATCATAAGATGGCAATACTTGCTATGGAAGCTGGTGCTGATAAGATAAGGATTAATCCTGGTAACATTGGTTCAGCTGAAAATTTAAGAGCTGTTGTTGATGTGGCAAAGCAGAAGAATGTACCTATACGTGTAGGTGTAAATAGCGGCTCTCTTGAGAAACAGTTTATAGAGAAATATGGCGGAGTAACTGCTGAAGGAATAGTTGAGAGTGCTCTTGATAAGGTTAGAATGATCGAGGAACAGGACTATGACAATATAGTCATAAGTATTAAATCCTCTGATGTTTTAATGTCTGTAAAAACTCATGAGCTTATTTCAGAAAGAACAAAGTATCCGCTTCATGTGGGAATAACTGAGTCAGGAACCCTTTGGAGTGGCAATATTAAGTCCTCCGTTGGGCTTGGCATTATATTGGGACAGGGTATAGGAGATACTATAAGAGTATCACTTACTGGCGACCCTGTTGAAGAAGTGAGAACAGCAAAACTGATTCTTAGTACTTTAGGCCTTAGAGAGTCAGGAATAACGCTTGTTTCCTGTCCAACATGTGGAAGGACACATATTGAACTGATAGGACTTGCTAATCAGACAGAGAAGTTAATAAGTAATTACAAGAATCTGAACATAAAGGTAGCTGTAATGGGCTGTGCCGTAAATGGACCTGGTGAGGCCAGAGAGGCTGACCTGGGAATTGCAGGTGGCGAAGGCGAGGGTCTGGTATTTAAGAGAGGAGAAATCCTTCGTAAGGTACCACAGGATCAGCTGCTGAACGAATTAAAGAAGGAGCTTGATAACTGGGATGGAAAATAATGATTTCAAAAAGTTTAAAGAAGTCTTTCCAGGTATTGAACTAGATGATGATATTTCAGAATATTTTGATAATGTCGAAGTAACAGAGGTTGAGCTGATAAAGAGCACAATGACAATGTACGTGCATATGGTTTCAACTCATCTGATTGCCAGACAAAACATAAAAAAGGCGGAGGAAGCAGTCCGTCTTTTTGTGTTTGGAGAAGATGATGGAAGAGTTGTACTTGTAGACAGATACCTTCTTTCAGGACAGTACAATCTTGAAAATCTCGTAAGAATCTATGGTGATAGCATTTTAGATGAACTTAGAGAAAAGAGCGCTGTAGAGCTTGCTCTAATTAAGATGGCTGATAAGAAGATAAAGGACAACATTCTCACATTTGAAATGGTCGAGGGCAAGATGGCTCTCGAAAGAAAGGCTGACATTGAAAAGTTTTATAATCATCTGTTCGCATCTAAATTTGGTATGAATGTCAATACTGTAGTCAAACTGGTAAAGGCTGAATCAGAACCAGAAGAGGAAGAAGAGGAAGTTGTAAAAGAGGTTGGAGAAACTCCAGCCCGAGTTGATGTACTTAAGGAAATGGAGAAGAAACTTGAAGAGGCATATGATGCTGATTCAAATGTGGTTTCCATTACGCAGGATATGATTCCTAAGGGAAGTGGCGAAAGCAGCGCCAACAAGAAAAAGGATTACAAGGCGACAGCCGAAGAATATAGAAAGAAGAATTATAACGATTTGGACTGCTTCTATGGTAAAAATGTTGAGGGCGATATAGTAGGCATTAGCACTATCGTAGAAGAGGTTCCAAACTTCGTTGTTATAAAGGGACAGGTTGTAAGTACAGAGGAAAAGCCTATCAGAAATGAAAAGACTATTCTTAAGGCTTACATCACTGACTTTTCAGATACCATTGGTATTAAGCTTTTCGTAAAGAATGATGACCTTGATCCAATAAGAGATGAACTGAAAACTGGTAAGTTTGTAATGGTCAAGGGTGTTCCAACTAAGGATACATATGCAAAAGAACTACTTATTGATAAGGTAGATGGAGTTAAGTCCATACCTGATTATAGAGTTGCCAGAGTAGACGAGGCACCTGAGAAGAGAGTAGAGCTTCACCTTCATACACGTTTCAGCGAAATGGACGCTGTAACGCCTGTAGAGGGTGCTATTCAGCGTGCTCTTGACTGGGGACATCCTGCAATTGCTATTACTGATCACGGAGTAGTTCAGGGATTTACTGAGGCCGAGCATTATCTGAAGAGTAAGGACTGCACTGGTGATAAGGATAACTTCAAGATACTTTACGGTGTTGAAGGCTATTTTGTAGATGACATTAAGACACTTGTTATGAATAGTCATGGACAGAGCCTTGATAGTGAATATGTTGTATTCGATATTGAGACAACAGGTCTTTCATTTAAGTTCTGTAAGATCATTGAGATTGGTGCCGTGCGTCTTGATAAAGCAGGTAACGTTATAGATAGATTTTCAGAGTTTGTTAACCCCGAGGTTCCTATTCCATATAGTATTGAGAAGCTGACATCTATCAATGACAATATGGTTAAGAATTCAGATACAATAGACAAGGTTCTGCCAAGATTCCTTGAGTTCTGTAAAGGCGCCATGTTGGTTGCTCATAATGCAACATTTGATACTACATTCATAAGAGTAAATGCCAAGAAACTTGGCCTGGAGTACGATTTTACTGCTCTGGATACAATGACTCTTGCTTATATTTTCCTGCCACAATTAGGAAAATACAATCTGGACAGACTTACTCATCATTTTGGTCTTGAGAATAAACATCACCATAGAGCTTGTGATGATGCTGAAGTTACATCTGGAATTTTCATAGGACTTATGAAGATGATAAATGAGTCCGGTGCCAAGACAGTGGATGATCTGAATAAGATGGGTAAAGCTTCACCAGATGCAATAAAGAAGGCTAAATCTTATCACGGAATGATTTTCTGCAAAAATGAGACTGGTAGAACAAATCTTTACAGACTCATTTCTGAGGCTCATATTACTTACTATGGCGGAATAGGAATGGGCCAGAGACCAAGAATTCCTATGTCACTTATTGAGAAATATCGTGAGGGACTTATTGTTGGTTCAGCATGTTCATCAGGTCTTCTTTATTCTGCTATCCTTGATGGAGCGGAAGATGAGGAGTTGGAGAGAATTGTACGTTTCTTTGACTATCTGGAAATTCAGCCAGTCGAGAATAATGCTTATCTTATCGAAGATGAAAAACAAGAGCAGATAAATAGCTTTGATGATCTTCGTGAAATCAATAAGCAGATAGTTGCGCTGGGAGATAAATACGATAAGCCAGTTGTAGCTACAGGAGATGTTCACTTCCTTGACCCGGAAGATGCCATCTACCGTGCAATTATTCTTGACAGTGTGCGTATTAAACGTATGTCAAAGAATAAGAGAGATGAACTCCTGGAAGAAGTTCAGAGAAAGATAGATGCGGGAATCATTAATATTCATGATGACCCTGTTAAGAGGGAAATGAAAGAACAGCCACCTCTTTATTTCAAGACTACAGATGAGATGCTGGAAGAGTTCTCATATCTCGGAGAAGAGAAAGCTAAAGAGGTTGTTGTTACGAATTCAAATCTTGTGGCTTCGTGGATTGATAAGATTTCACCTGTACGTCCAGACAAGGCGCCACCACGAATTGAAAACTCAGATCAGATACTCAGGAAAATCTGCTACGACAAGATGCATGAAATGTATGGACCTGAGCCACCTGAGATAGTACAGAAGAGACTTGATAAAGAGCTGGATTCCATTATCGGTAATGGATATTCGGTTATGTATATAGTTGCACAGAAGCTGGTTTGGAAGTCAAACGAAGATGGATATCTGGTTGGTTCCAGAGGTTCCGTTGGTTCTTCCTTTGCAGCCACAATGGCAGGTATTACTGAGGTTAATCCACTGCCTGCACATTACCTGTGTCCAAATTGTTTTTATGCAGAGTTTGACTCAGACAGAGTAAAGGCCTATGCCGGCGAATGCGGATGTGACATGCCAGATGCCAATTGTCCAAAGTGTGGCACTAAGATGAAGAAAGAAGGCCATGATATTCCATTCGAAACGTTCCTTGGATTCAAGGGTGATAAGGAGCCGGATATCGATCTTAATTTCTCTGGTGAATACCAGGCAAAGGCGCATGCATATGTCGGTGAGATATTTGGAAAAGACCATTCCTTTAAGGCGGGTACAGTAGGTACCGTGGCTGATAAAACAGCTCTTGCTTATACAAGAGACTATTGTAAATATAGAGGCCTTGAGAAGAGATGGCAGGAGATGGAGAGACTCTCCAAGGGATGCATAGATGTTAAGAGAACAACTGGTCAGCATCCTGGTGGAATTATTGTTACTCCTGACGATGAAGAGATTTACAGCTTCACCCCTGTTCAAAGACCAGCTAATGATCAGACGGTAGATATCATTACAACACATTTCGAGTACCATTCTATCGATCATAACTTACTTAAGTTCGATATTCTTGGACACGATGATCCTACCATGATCAGACGTCTGGAAGATCTGACGGGAATAAACGTAAAAGATGTTCCGTTCGATGATCCAAATGTAATGGAACTGTTTAAGAGTACAGAACCTCTTGGTATAACACCGGAAGACATGGGCGGCGTTCCACTTGGATGTCTTGGTGTTCCAGAATTCGGTACAGAATTTGCTATGCAGATGCTTATAGATGCAGATCCTAAGAGCTTTTCTGACCTTGTACGTATAGCAGGACTTTCTCATGGTACTGACGTTTGGTTGGGTAACGCTCAGAAGCTTATTCAGGAAGGTACATGCGAACTTTCAAGTGCTATCTGTTGTCGTGATGATATTATGGTATATCTGCTTAATCAGGGACTAGATTCAGGTGATGCATTCACCATTATGGAGCGAGTTCGTAAGGGTATAGTTGCTAAGGGTAAATGTAACGAGTGGCCAGAGTTCAAGAAGACCATGGAAGAACACGAAGTTCCTGACTGGTACATCTGGAGCTGTGAGCAGATTAAATACATGTTCCCTAAGGCACATGCTGTTGCTTATGTAATGATGTCCTGGAGAGTTGCTTACTTTAAGATTTATTATCCATTGGCTTACTATGCAGCATACTTCAGTATCAGAGCAGATGACTTCTCCTATGAGGTTATGTGCCAGGGCGAAGACCATCTTGATACAGTGCTTGAAGAATATAAGGCTATGGATAAGAATGCTATGACTGCATCTGAAAAAGGTCTTCTTAAAGATATGAAGATCGTAAAGGAAATGTACGCCCGTGGTTTTGAGTTTATGCCACTGGATATTTACAAAGCAAAAGCTGACCGTTTCCAGATTATAGATGGTAAAATCATGCCAAGCTTCCTTTCTATCGATAAGATGGGAGAATCCGCAGCAATCCAGATGGAAGAGGCTGCAAAGGGAGGTCGTTTCCTCTCACAGCAGGAGCTTAAAGACAGGGCCAAGATTTCAGGTACTGTTATCGAAAAAATGGAATCCCTTGGAATCCTTGGTGACATGCCTAGAACAAGCCAGCTGACATTTGACTTTTTAACGGAATAATAGGATAATTTGAAATTATGATAAAATCAGTAATCTTTGACCTAGATGGCACACTCCTTGACACTTCAGAGGGTATCATCAGTTCAGTTGAAAAAATGATAGACCACTTTGGGTATAAGAAACTAACACGAGCAGAACTGGAGACCTTCATTGGCCCACCTATTAGTAAGAGTGTTATCCGTATATACGGTCTTTCTGATGAGGAAGCACTTGAAGCTATGAAGTACTATAGGGTGGTATATAAAGCTGAACCAGAAGACGGTTCAAAACCGGATCTTTTTAGAGGAAGCATATATCCAGGTATGGAAGAACTTCTTCAGAAACTAAGAGATGATGGTTATAAGGTTGGCGTTGCTACTTATAAACCAGAACATATGGCAAAAGCACTTTTGGAAGAAAAAGGTTTGACTAGGTACTTCGATGTAATACATGGTGCTGACCTTGAAGGAAAGCTTACAAAAGCTGATGTGGTTTCTTTATCAATTAAAGAGTTAGGTCATACTCCTGAAGAAACGGCTATGGTAGGAGATAGCGATAATGATGCTATAGGTGCTGAAGGTGCAAATGCATTATTCATAGGAGTGACTTACGGTTTTGGATTTAAGTCAGAGTCAGATGTAAATGAATTTAATAACATCGGTTATGCATCAACCCCACTTGAAGTAATGGATGTTGTAAAGAATTATAATAAATAATTGTTAACAAGGAAAAATTATGAACCCAATAAAAAAATTTCTCACAACAAGTAAAGATATAGAAAAGTCTGGTGCAATTTGGAATATGATAGCTAGTCTGATTTTTTCATTTCAGCAGGTTATCTTATCTATGGTGATGACCCATGTCCTAGCAGAAGATATAGGTCAGGTTATGGCTGGTATATTTGCTATAGGTTATGCGGATGCAAACCTCTTTCTATGTGTTGGAAAGTATGGTGTAAGGTTTTTTCAAGTTTCCGATATTGAAAAAGAGTATAACTTTAGAGAATATAGAATGGCTCGAATCATTACCACTATTGGAATGATTGCTATTTCTATAATATATGTCATTATTGCATCGTTGACGAATAATTATTCGTTGAATAAGTCGTTAATTATATTTTGGACATGCTTACTGAAAGTTCCAGATGCGTTTGAAGATGTTTATTTTGGTGAGTATCAAAAGAATAACCGTTTAGATGTGGCATCAAAGATGTGGGCTACTAGATATATTATTACAATTATCATAATGATTATTATGATAATTACTACTCATAATCTTTTGCTTACCGTAATAGTCTCTACGATAATTACTTATATTATAATGGGAATATATATTTATCTTACGAAAGATTTTGTATCTGAAAGAAAACCTTTTGTTATGAAGAGAGTATGGAAACAACTTCTAGTTACACTTCCCTTAGCGTTAGGTGCTTTTTTAGTATTCTATATAGGTGTTGCACCAAGAAATGCAATAGATGCAAGCATAAGAGATGATACTATTCAGGCAATTTATAATTATTTGGCCATGCCAGTATTTGTAGTACAGATGATGATGACATTTGTCTTTAATCCTTGTGCATACAAGATATCTTGTCTCTGGGACGAGAGAAAGATGAGTAAATATATTAAAGAGATAATGAAACAGGTGCTTTTTTTAGTTGTAATTACCATTGTTTGTTTTATAGGTGCAGCTGTTTTGGGTGTTCCGGTTTTATCTGTTATTTTCAATGTGGACCTTGTACCTTATAAAACTGATTTGCTTATTATGATGATTGGTAGTGGGTGTCTTGGACTTGCTACATTGTTAGGAAATTTACTTACTGTAATGAGATATCAAAATGCTATACTTTGGGGATATGCTATTGCTGCGGTTGTTTCATTCTTTTTTTCAAATAAAGTGGTTGCTTCTTATGGGATAAGAGGTGCGGTAGTTTTCTATGTTGGCGTTTTGCTTTTGCTTTGTCTTATATTTATAGGTGAGTTTTTATATGGCGTAATTGTTAATAAGAAATCTGATGAGGCGGTTGAAAATATGTGATTTTAGAGACAGAGTATAACATTATAAGATATGGGCTTTTAGTTGATATTTTGGGGTAAATAATGTATCATTGTTCTGTATGTAATTAGTTTCGGAAAACGAAGGGAATAGAGTATGGGAAATTTTGAAAATCAGCATACACAGGATGTAAATCTTGAGAGAGAGTACACCATAGAAGTGTCAGATATTATTTCTGAAGTTTATGAGGCACTTTCTGAAAAAGGTTACAATCCAGTAAATCAGATTGTTGGATATATAATGAGTGGAGATCCAACATATATTACCAGCTACAAGGGTGCACGCAGTCTTATTATGAAGGCAGAGCGTGATGAGATTCTTGAGCTGTTAATGGAAAACTATATAGAAACGAGACTCAAATAATGAGAGTTATGGGACTTGACTATGGCGACAAAACAGTCGGCGTAGCTATTTCTGATGAACTTTTAGTAACGGCGCAGCCTATTGAAACGATAGAACGAGAACGTGCTAACAAGCTCAGAAAAACTTATCAAAGGATTGAGGCTCTTATTAGTGAGTACAGTGTAGAAAAGATAGTGATTGGAAGACCTCTTAACATGAACGGTACAGAGGGTGAAAGAGTGGAAACTACACGAGCTTTTGCTGATGAACTCACAAGAAGAACAGGTCTGGAAATTATAGAGGTTGATGAGAGGCTAACCACGGTTGAAGCTAATCGTATTTTAGAAGTAACAGGGGTTGCAAATTCTGCAAGAAAAGAATATATAGACAAGATGGCTGCTGCTATAATACTTCAGTCATATTTAGATTTACAGACTAATGGCTGATTCATATGCCAGCTGTAGTTTGGAGGACAGTTTTGAATTCGGAGAATAAAGAAACGGTAAAGATTATTCCTTTAGGTGGTTTAGAACAGATTGGAATGAACATTACTGCTATTGAATATAAGGACGATATCATAGTGATAGACGGTGGACTTTCATTTCCAGATGATGACATGCTGGGAATTGATCTTGTTATACCGGATATCACTTATTTAAAGGATAATAAAGATAAGATAAGAGGTATGGTTGTTACTCATGGACATGAGGATCATATAGGCGCCATACCATATATAGAAAAGGAAATAAATATTCCAATATATACAACTAAACTTACTATGGGGCTTATTGATTATAAGCTCACAGAACATGGATTGATAGATAACATCCGTCGTAAGGTTGTAACTTATGGACAGATAATTAATTTAGGAATATTCAGAATAGAGTTTATAAGAACCAATCATTCCATTGCTGATTCCTGCGCACTTGCTATTTACACACCAGCAGGAATAATAGTTCATACAGGAGATTTTAAAGTCGATTATACTCCGGTATTTGGTGGAGTTATTGATCTTCAAAGATTTGGAGAACTTGGTAAGAAGGGCGTACTTGCACTTATGGCTGATTCTACAAATGTGGAAAGACCTGGTTACACACCTTCTGAAAAAACAGTAGGTAGGACTTTTGACCATATCTTTGATGATAATAGAAATCATAGACTTATTATTGCTACATTTGCTTCTAATGTAGACAGGGTTCAACAGATTATTAATTCGGCCTACAAATATGGCAGGAAAGTAATAGTTGAAGGTCGAAGCATGGTTAATGTAATTAATATTGCTTCCGAGCTTGGCTATCTCAAAATTCCGGATAACACACTAATTTCTATTGATGAAGCAAAAGAGTATCCTGATGAAAAACTGGTTTATATTACAACTGGTAGTCAGGGTGAAAATATGGCGGCACTTTCCCGTATTGCTGCATCAGTTCATAATAAGATTTCAATACAGCATGGAGATGTGGTTATATTCTCATCAAGTCCTATTCCGGGAAATGAGAAATCAGTATATCGTGTTATGAATGAACTGGAGCAGAAGGGCGCAAGAGTTATTTATCATGATACTCACGTTTCAGGACATGCCTGTCAGGAAGAATTAAAGCTTATTTATGCACTTACTAGGCCGAAGTATTCTATTCCGGTTCATGGAGAATACAGGCATCTTAAGAGACATGCTGAACTAGCTCAGGAGATGGGCATAGATAAGAAGAATGTCAAGATACTTAAGTGTGGTGAAGTTCTTGAAATAGGTGAAGACTTCTTTGATGTTGTAGACAAGGTTCCAGCTCATGGAGTATTCGTTGATGGTCTGGGTGTTGGAGATGTTGGAAACATTGTAATTAGAGATAGGCAGCATCTTTCCAAGAATGGTCTTATAGTTGTGGCAATCACTCTTGAAAGTGGTTCAAAACAGGTGCTTGCTGGACCAGACATAGTGTCTCGTGGATTTGTATATGTGAGAGAAGCAGAACTACTTATAGAACAATGTAAGGATGTTGTTTCAGAAACAATCTATAATTGTCTTGAAGATGGTAATGCTGATTGGAATAAGATAAAGAATAGTATTAAAGATGATCTGGGCGGTTTCCTTTGGGAGCGTACCAAGAGGAATCCTATGATACTTCCAATTATATCAGAGGTATAGTATGGACAAGATTATGGAGGAGTGCAGAAATCTTAATCTGATGATTACTGACTCTGAAGAATATAAAAATTATATATTTGCACGTAACTCTATAAAAGCTAACGAGAATCTTTATAATTCACTTATGGAGTTTAAGAGAAGATATGAAGATGTTATGAAGTACACGGATGGTAATCCGTATGATGAGATACTTAAGATCTATTATGAAAATGATGATCTTCTTCATAATTCTACAGTTAATGAATACTTAAGAGCAGAAAGCTCGTTATCGAAGTTGATAAGAAAAATAATAGCAAAAGTAACAGATGGCATACGTTTTGAGGAATAATTAATGAAGGCTTATACACAAGAGAGTAGACGAAAAAAAGCAATTAAAACTGAAAATAGATTACGTGTTGCTCTTTATTATGCATTCCAGCTTTTTGTAGATGTAATTATAATTCTTATATTCGTAAGAGCCTTTTCTGCGTCTTTCAATTTTGCACATGAAATATTCTATGATTCAGCAAAGAATATAAAGAGTAAAGAAATCATAGAAGTTACAATCCCGCCGGATTCATCGACTAGTGTTATAGCCAGTACGCTATATGATGCCGGGGTTGTAAAAAATAAATACGTAATGATCGCCAAGATAAAGGTAAATGAAGTTGGTGGTAAGATAAAAGCAGGAACCTACCAATTATCTCCATCAATGAAGTATAGCGAGATTCTTAATATCATAACTGGTGTAGCTACAGCAAATACTGATGATGAAAAGAAAAAAACTCAGGTTTCTACAGCGACTGACGCTACGGAAATTCATGATAATTCAGAAGTGGGTGCCGGCGAAGGCTCCGAAGGCGATGATTATACTCCGGAAGATGGCGGAGATGATGCCGGAAGTGATGAGGAATAGGAATGGATTATAGCAGAATTAGAGATTTTATAATGTCATATAGTAAAGATGATGAAGGTCTCTTAGGTGATATATATTCAAAAGCTATAGAAAAAGATGTTCCTATTATAAGAAGAGATACTGCAGATTTTCTGAGAGTTATGATTAGTATTGTTCGTCCTGAAAATGTTTTAGAGGTAGGAACAGCTGTTGCTTATTCTACTATGTATATAGCAACTGTTTTAGATTCTATTCATAAATCATTGGATTGGCATATTGATACATGTGAAATGGACGAAGGAAGAATAGCTGAGGCAGAGAAGAATATTTCCAGTTCTGATTATATGGGTAATATAAACTTGATCAAAGGTGATGCTGCGTTGTCATTAAAAAGTCTAGGTGGTTCATATGACTTTGTATTTATTGATGCAGCTAAAGCACAGTATATGGATTACTTGGATGAGTCTCTTAGACTTTCACATCCGGGTACAGTAATTATTACAGATAACATTCTTTCTGATGGGGATGTTCTTGAATCCCATTTTCTTGTAGAGAAAAGAGATAGAACTATTCATGATAGAATGAGAGATTATTTATATAGAATTAAAAATGACGAAAGACTTGAGACTGCAATACTATCAATAGGTGATGGGGTTGCAGTTTCTGTGTGTAAAGAAAATTATGAATAAAAAACCAGAATTATTAATCCCAGCTGGCGGTCTAGAAACTCTAAAGGTTGCCGTAGATTATGGCGCAGATGCTGTTTATATTGGCGGCAACAGATTTGGTCTTAGAGCAAAGGCAGATAACTTCACAAAGGAAGAGATGATTGAAGGCCTTGAGTATGCTCATAAGGCTGGGGTAAAACTATATGTTACAACTAATATATATGCACATAATGAAGATATAGAAAAGGCTCCTGATTATTTTGAAGAATTAAAAGAAATAGGCGTAGATGCTGTTCTTATTTCTGACCCAGGTATCTTCAGTATTGCCAGAGATATATTAAAAGGAAGTAATACGGAAATACATATAAGCACCCAGGCCAATAATACAAACTATATGACCTATAAATTCTGGAAAGATATGGGGGCGACGAGAGTTGTCGCAGCGAGAGAGCTTTCTTTAAAAGAAATAAAACAGATTAGAGAAAACATTCCAGAGGATTTAGAGATAGAAGCGTTTATGCACGGAGCTATGTGCATTTCCTATTCCGGAAGATGTCTTTTATCAAACTACTTTACTGGAAGAGATGGTAATAGAGGTGCCTGCACTCATCCTTGCAGATGGAAGTATGCTGTAGTAGAAGAACATCGACCAGGAGAATATCTTCCGGTAGAAGAGGATGATAGGGGAACCTATATATTTAACTCGAAAGATCTTTGTATGGTAGATAAGATTCCTGATCTTATAGATGCTGGTATAGATTCTTTTAAAGTCGAAGGTCGAATGAAGACAAACCTTTATGTTGCTGTAACAGCGAGAACATATAGAGAGGCGATTGATGATTATTATAAATCACCAGACCTTTACTATTCTAAGATAGAGCATTATAAGGAAGAAATATCAGCCTGTACAATGAGAGACTTCACAAGAGGGTTCTATTACGGAAAACCATCAGAAGAAGATCAGATTTATGATAATAATACCTATATAAGAAATGCTGTATATATGGGTAGGATTGATAGGGTAAACGAGGATGGAACAATAGAGTTTATTCAGAAGAATAAATTCCTGGTTGGTGATGAGTTAGATGTAATGCTTATCGATGGCAGAAACGAGAAAGCTAAAGTATTAAATATCTGGGATGAGAGAGGGCAGGAGATGGAATCTGCTCCTCATCCAAAACAAAAGCTTAGAGTAAAGCTAGACTGTGATTCAAAACTACTTAAAGTGGGGCTTATTCTGCGGTCTGACAGTACAGATTAAAGATAGCAATTTATGTTAAAAATATGGCAAAAATTTAGAGTTGCTATGATTTTTTTACTGTGTTATAATTTCAATGTTATGGGTAGGTTACATAAAGTAATAATGAGGAGAGGTATATATGCGACTAACGGGTGCTAGAAAGAAGATTCGTATCGGAGACCTTCTTGTAGAAGCTGGCGCTATTACAGATGAGCAGCTTCAGGAGGCTTTAGCCAAACAAAAAGAAGAGGGTGGTATGCTTGGTAATATCATCATGGATCTTGGCTTTATCTCCAGAGAACTTCTTATAACAGTACTTACAACCCAGATGGGTATAGAGTACTGCGAAGTCAGAACTATTCAAATCGACGAAAGTGTTTTAAATCTGGTATCAAAGGATCTGGTACAAAAGTACCATGCAATTCCTATAGGCTACGCTGAGGATAATCCTAATATCCTTCAGGTGGCAATGGCGGATCCAATGGACCTTATGGCCGTTGATGATATCAGCATTTCTAGTGGACTCCAGGTTGAGCCACTTCTTTCATTCCAAGATGACTTAGACAATGTAATAGGAAAATTCTACGGTAGTGCAGAAGCTATGGAAGCTGCCGAGGCTTATCGACTTGAGATGGGTGATGGCGCGAGCGAAGAGGCAGATGCATTTAGCGACGAAGTAGATAATTCGCCTATCGTACTTCTGGTTAACCAGATAATTGAAGGCGGAGTTAGACAAAGAGCATCCGATATTCATATTGAGGCGCTTGAAACTAATGTTCGTGTTCGTTACCGTATAGATGGTGCTCTTAAGCAGGTTATGACATATGAACTTAATATTCTGCCTGCTATTAGTGCTCGTATAAAGATTATTGGTGGTATGGACATTGCTGAGAAGAGAAAACCTCAGGATGGTCGTATTACTATAATAGTAGATAGAAAAGAGTTTGATGTCCGTGTTTCTATTCTTCCTACAGTATTTGGAGAAAAGACGGTTATGAGACTTACTTCCAAGGAAGGACTTACAAAACCAAAGTCTGGACTTGGTTTCTCGCCTGAAGAGCTTGAGGTGTTTGATGGTATCCTCAGTAACCCTCACGGAATTATCCTCGTTACCGGACCTACAGGTTCTGGTAAATCAACAACACTGTATACATCTCTTTCAGAACTTAATACTGAAGATGTTAATATCATTACTGTTGAGGACCCTGTTGAGGCAAATATTAATGGTATCAACCAGGTGCAGGTTAATGTTAAAGCGGAAATGACATTCGCTGCAGCTCTTAGATCTATCCTTCGTCAGGACCCTGATATAATAATGATAGGAGAGATTCGAGACGGCGAGACAGCGCAGATTGCGGTACAGGCCGCCATCACAGGTCACCTTGTTGTTTCAACACTCCATACAAATTCAGCCGCATCAACAGTTACTCGTATTATTGATATGGGTATTGAACCATATGTTGCTGGTGATGCCTTAGTTGGAGTTATTGCTCAGAGACTTGTAAGAAGGCTTTGTACATCCTGTAGAGCTCCAAGACTTGCTGACGAAGATGAGAAGAATGTACTTGGAGTTAAGGATCCGGAGGACGATGTTGTAATCTATGAACCAGTTGGATGTCCACTATGTAATGACACAGGTTATTCAGGACGTATAGGTGTTTACGAGATGATGCCTGTTTCAAGAGAACTTCAAGCGGTTATTGCTAAAGGAGCTACAGCTGATGTTATTGAAAAACAAGCTCTTGAAGAAGGGATGTCAACACTTAAGATGTCAGCTGCTCGTCATGTTCTTTCAGGAGTAACTTCAATATCTGAAATGAAGAAGATAGTTTATACAACTGGTGATACATATTAAATAGAAGTAATATTAAATTTTATATATTATAATCAAGAAAAGATTGGGGGTAACTAGTATATGATAGATATGGACGAACTCCTTAGCCTCGCGGTTGATGAGAATGCATCGGATATCCACTTGGCGGTTGGTATCCCACCAAAGTTCCGTATTAATGGAGCGCTTCAGGAGGTAGATGTACCACCTCTTAGTCCTGGAGAGGCTGCTGAGAGTATCGGAATGACAATGAACGAAAGACAGAAGGCTATCCTTAAGGATAGAGGTGAGTGCGACTTTGCTTACTCTGTTGGAGAAAAAGGTCGTTTCCGTGTAAATGTATACATGGATAGAGGTAACATGGCAGCAGCTTACAGAAAGATTGATACTGTAATTCCTAGACCTGAACAGTTAGGTCTTCCACCTGCCGTAGTAGATCTCTATAAGAAGAAAAGAGGTCTGGTACTGGTAACAGGACCTACAGGTTCCGGTAAATCAACAACACTTGCTTCTATTATTAATAAGGCAAACGAAAACACCAGTAACCACATCATCACTCTTGAGGATCCTATCGAGTACATACATCATCACAAGAAATCGATAGTTAACCAGAGAGAGCTGGGAATGGATACACTGTCATTTGATAACGCACTTAGAGCTGCACTCCGTGAGGATCCGGATATTATCCTCGTAGGAGAGATGCGTGACCCTGAGACCATCCAGATAGCAATCACCGCTGCCGAGACCGGTCACTTGGTTTTCTCAACACTTCATACTATCGGTGCAGCCGCAACAGTAGACCGTATCATCGACGTTTTCCCTCCACATCAGCAGCAGCAGATACGTATCCAGCTTGCAATGGTTATCGAGGGTGTTATCTCACAGCAGCTTCTTCCTACCAGTGATGGACATGGACGAGTTGCAGCGTTCGAAGTTATGTTAGCCACATCAGCTATCAGAGCTCAGATCCGTGAAGGAAAGACACACCAGATTGAGTCTTCTATCCAGACATCCAGAAATGTCGGCATGGTAACTATGGATGATTGCCTGGTAGAAATGTTCAGAAATGGCCAGATTACAAAGGATGACGCACTTCTGTATGCACAGGATCAGCTGAACATGAAGAAGAATCTGTATTAATTGTCGTAATTAAGAAAATAGTGTGTAATTTTTGTGAAAATAGTTGAATTGTTAACCGTTTATTCATATATTATTAACAAACTGGTTGCAATTTTATGTAAAGTATTGTATAGTTTTTATGATTTACTAAAATGTTCTAAATTTGGGCGGAGGATAGAATATGGCAAAGTATGATTATAGGGCTATTGACGCCAATGGTAAGGTAAAAAAAGGTACCATTGAAGCAAATAGCGAAGAAACAGCTAAAACCAAGCTGCGTACTGAAGGTCTTAATATCACTGAATTTGGCGAGAGTAAGGATATTAAGTTTAACTTCAAGAAAAAGGTTAAGAACAAAGATCTGTCAGTTTTCTGTAAACAGTTCGCTGCCGTACTTAGAGCCGGCGTTCCAGTTATAGCAGCGCTGGACATGATGGCTACAAGTACTGAGAACAAAACTCTCAGAGCAGCTATCGAAGAGGCTGAAGTTCATGTACAGAAGGGTGGAACACTTGCTGATGCACTTAGACTTAACTCAGATGTTTTTCCGGCTATGCTTGCTAACATGGTTGCTGCCGGTGAGTCATCAGGTAAGATGGAAATATGTTTTGAACGTATGGCAGCTCAGTTTGAGAAGGATGGACATATTGAGGGCAAGATCAAGTCAGCTATGATGTATCCTATAGTTATCCTCGTCGTTGTTACAGGTGTCGTAATCTTGATGCTTACATCGGTTATCCCTACTTTCTCTGAAATGTTTAAAGAAATGGGTGCGCAGTTACCAAAGGCTACTCAGATGCTTGTTAATGCTTCAGACTTTTTAACAAAACGCTGGTATGTAGTGTTATTAATTGCTGTTGCTATAATTGTAGGCATTAAGCTATTTTCTCAGACAGAGTTCGGACAGGATTTCAACGGTAATGCAGCACTTAAGCTTCCTATTTTTGGAAATCTTAATGTGAAGACTGCAGCCGCTACTTTCTCCAGAACATTTGCTACACTTCTTGCATCAGGTATTCCTATGGTTGATGCCGTTGAACAGACAGCAAATGTTATGAAGAATAAGGTTATAAGAGATAAACTGAAAGATTGTAAGGTTCAGGTTATGAGAGGTGTGCCTCTTTCGAAACCTATTAAAGATATGCAAATCTTCCCTGATATGCTTTCTCAGATGATGCATATCGGTGAGGAAACCGGTAATATTGAGGATATGATGGAGAAAGTTGCAGACTTCTATGAGGACGAGGTAGACCTTGCGACAGATGCTCTTACATCTGCTATGGAACCGCTTATTATTGTAGTAATGGCTGTTGTCGTTGGTTCAATGGTTATAGCTATATATTCACCTATACTTAATATGTACGACGCAGTTGATAGTTACTAAAAATGATTATAAAGAGCCAAGCTCTTTATATATAAATGTAATATCGTCGGGCGAGCGACAATATTATACACTATTTTAAACAAATCTATATTATTAAAGGAGAAGAGAATATGAAGAATAAAGGTTTCTCACTTGTTGAGCTTATTATCGTTATAGCTATTATGGCTATCCTTGCTGCAGCTATTGCTCCAGCTCTTATTCGTTACATTGATAAGTCACGTAGATCTGATGACGTTGCTGCTGCTGAGACAATCAACACAGCTGCTCAGGCTGCTCTCGCTAATGAGGATGCTTATGACGAGCTTCAGGATAAGATGAGTTCTGCTGCTACATCAGGAGCTGAAAAAGTTGCTACTGTTAGTATTGGACAGACATCATGGTCTGCTATTGGTGTTACTGGTACAACATTTATTTCAGAACTTTCATCATCAACTGGTGGTGGTCCTGCTATCAAGTATAAGAAGGGTCATGCTAAGTATTGGACAGTTGGTGTTAACTCAGCTGGAAAGCCTGTAGTTTGGTTAGGTACATCTTCTGGTGGTACTGATACAGAGCTTCAGCCAGATATTGCTAAAGAATATAAGTAATATGTGATTATACATAAGATTGGATTTCGAGGCTCGTCCCCTCGAAATCTCATCTTGTGTTTTTGTGTTAGATAAATAAGCGGTTTTTATTTTCTTCCTTTACATATGTACTACGTTTTGTGGGTAGCGTATGCGTAAAGGGGGTAGGCCGCTCTTTATAAGGGTCTAGTGCCTTTAAAATAAAAACTACTGTAAAAAAATGAGGGAGGCTATAGAATGGCAAAGAGTAATAGAGTCTTATCAATAGACATTACGAATGAAAGTATTACTGTTGTAGAGATCACAGCTTCACAGAAGAAGCAGACCTATATCCATAAGGTTCTTATATTCGAGACACCTGAGGATAGTTTCGAGGATGGTCAGATTCGTGATCTTCAGCGTATGGCAGGTGAGATTCGTACACAATTGGCGGGTGCAGGTATCTCAAATAAAAATGCCGTATTTGTAATGAATTCTACCAAGATTGTTAATAGAGAGGTAGTAATTCCTGCAGTACCTGAAAAGAAGGTTGCTGCACTTATTAATTCAAATGCATCAGAGTATTTCCCAGTTAATAATATTGAAGAGTATGTGATAGCTCATACAACACTTGAGCAGTTTGTAGATGAAAATGGCAACAAGCAGCAGAGGGTTATGGCTGTTGCAGCTCCAGAGATGATGGTTAGAAGTTACTATGATTTAGCGCAGGCTGCTGGACTTAAGGTTCAGGATCTTGACTACATCGGTAATGCAATGCTTCAGCTTATTAAGACTCAGACAACTGAGCAGTCTACTACAATGGTAATTCAGCTTGGCTCTGAGTCTACAGTGCTCAATGTTGTTAATGGCGACAAGCTTCTTCTTCAGAGAACGGTTCCATATGGAACAAATCCTGTAGTTAATGTTGTTATGCAGGAGAAGGGCGTTGATGCTACTACAGCTATGACAATGCTTCAGAATGAAAGAATAATCACAGTTGACTTTGATGATAATGAAGCAACTGGTGCTTTCAGATATCTTATTAATAACATTGGACGTGTTATGGATTTCTATGCTTCAAAGAATCCTGACAATCCAATTGATGATGTATTCTTAACAGGTGATGGAGCTCTTATCAGAGGCATCGATGGTCTCTTTAAGATTCAGCTTAATGTTTCTACAAGAATCATGGATAGTCTTTATAATGTAAAGTTTGATCCATCGATTGATCTTAGAATTTATAGCCCTGTTTACTTAATAGCTCCAATCGGTGGTGCACTTAATCCAATGGGATTTAGTCTTGCATCTGTTGGTGGAAAAGCTTCAAGTGGTGGCGGAGTTGGTGTGTTTGTAGGAATTTTAGTTGCTTCTGCTCTTGTTGCTGCTGGTGCTGCATTCTTCTTTATTAATAAAAAGAATACTCTTGAAAATAATAAAGCTTCTCTCGAGAGACAGATTGAAGAAAAACAATACATTGAAGAAATCATTGCAGAAAGAGATGCTGCAGAAGCTAAAGCAGTTGATGTTCAGGCAATGGATCTTTCTACATATCAGCTTAATGAGCAGTGTCTTGAGTTTATAAATAACTTAGAAGATAAGATTCCTTCTGATGTCGTTATTCAATCACTTTCTGCATCAAATGAATCAATTACACTTCCTGTTACTGCTCCTTCTTATGACAGTGTTGCTGATTTTATAATGCAACTTAAAACAATTAAATGTGTTGATGATGTTTATATTTCTGGTGTTACTGCCACTTCCTCGGATGATTCTGATCTCAGAGAGTTTGGATTCACATTAACATGTGTTTATACAGATCCACATGCATCAACAGAAACAGATGCTGAGGAAGAGTAAAGGAGGGGACAGGTATGAGTGATACAAATAAAAAGATATTATTAGTTCTTGGGGCAATTGCAATACTTGTTTTAACGTTTGTTTTTGTTATAAAACCTAAGAGAGAAGAAATTGCTTCGCTTGAAAGTGAAATAAGCGAATTACAGGCTAGGTATGATGATCTTTGTGAAAAGGAAAATCATAAGGATGAATATATTCAGGAAACAGCAGATTTCAATGAACAGTTTGATGAGGTTGTTGCAAAGTATCCAGCTGATCTTAATCAGGAAACAACAGTTATGTTTCTGAAGAGAACAGAAGAAGATAATGAGTTTATTAATGATGCTGTTTCATTACCACGTGATACGAGTTTTTATGTTTTGGGACAGGGTGAAGTTGGCGAAGGTGATGTTGTTGATGCTAATGGCGAGACTGCTGATGGCGAAGATGCTCCTTATGTTTGTAGTCAGGTTGCATATGGCGTTTCTTGGGAAGGCTCATATGATGGAATTAAGGATTACCTTGATTATATTGCTAATTATAAGTATAGAATGGCTATTTCTTCTATTAATATTACTTTTGATCAGGAGGCAGTCACACCTTTGTCAGAGTGTACAGGTTCAGTTATGTTGAACGCATATGCAATAAGTGGACCTAATAGAACTCCTGATAAGCCTAGTGTTGATGTAAAAGAAGGAAAAGAAAATATTTTTGAAGATACTATAGGTTTTAGTTCAACTGGTTCAGCTTCTTATGATGAAGATAGTGGAGCCTCTATTGCATCATCACATAATCTTGTAATGTTGCTTAATAATTCAGCAAACGATTCTAATTCCGGAATTATAGTAGCTTCGAACGAAACAGATTCAAAGACTTATGTAACATCATCAGAAAACAAAGTTGAAACTTTAGATATTAGTATCACTGAAGAAGAAGGTAAGAATTATATGACATATTCTATCGGTGGTGATGAAAAGAAAGTTGAAATTACGTCTACTGATGTGACTATATATGTTAAGTCTTCAGCTAGAGTAGATTCTGATGATAAGAATGGTGTAAATGTAAATATTGCTAATGACACAAGTTTAGGTGTTTATATCAAGGTTTCTGATGATGATAGTTCTGAACCAAGATTTAACCTTAACAAAAAGTCTGGCACAGTAAAAGTATACTAAGATTATAAGAATGGAGTGATTGATGATGTCTAAATCAAATAACAAAGGTTTCAGTTTAATAGATGTTATTATTGCTGTTGCCGTAATGTCAATTCTTATATCACCAATCATTGCTCAGGTTATTACTACTGTTGATACTAGTTCTCGAGCAAAAGAAAGACAATACGTGATTGATAATGCTGACATGGTTATGGATTATTTTAGGACCAAAACTGTAAAGGAACTTTCAGAGACTGGTTATAAGGGTGATCCAGTATCAATTAAAAAAGTAGAAGAATTTGATTATGATGTTACATTATATGATTTTGAAGCAACTGGTTCAGAAGATTATGATAGTTATAGCTATTTTCCTGTCAAGTATCATGCTATTAATTATACTTTAGGATCATATGATAAAGCATCTGATAGTTTAAGTGACTATGAAATTCTTGGCAGAGAGAATAACAGGTATTCAAGAGTAGTAACATTGGATGATCTTAGTGCTGTTTGTATGGAAAATGGTCTGGTTATTAATTACAAGGCAGGAAAAGGAAAAACTGACGCTGATAAAGAGAGAATGCAAAAACTTGAGGATATTGGTTTTGAATTTACCTCTGAAGGCAGTGCAGTTATGTATGATCCAGTAGACGGACATATAACGGCAGTTGCATGTTTGAATTCTGTTAATTCCAATTACAAGAATCCAAACAGTGCAACTCCTGTAATAACTGATATAGATAGTCAAAAGATGGCTATTATTGAAGGTGATGCTTCCACAATTGATAATCAGTTTGAAAATGATATTATTAAGGAAATGGTTTCTTATGTTGCATCTCATAAGACGGAATTAAGTAAGTATGATAGTAATGGCGCTTTAATTGCAGAGCCTGACAAATTTGAAGGGGAGACATTATACGACTTCCTTCGTGACAATAATAATTTAAATGATGAATTAAATGATATTAGAGTAAAGAATGTCTTCAGAAGGGCTATTAGATTATATGTTACTGGTGAGGATGTTGTTTCGAATGAGCCATCTTATTATAGAGTAAGGTGCGTTGTTACATATTATGCTAAATTTACATCCAAAAAGCTCGGTTCTATGGATAAAACATTTACTTATACTGTCTTTGATCAAAAGTTTAATACAGTTGAACCCCCAGATGTATTCTTTGTATATGAACCACTTGTATTAAAGACAAATGCGAAGACTGCGGAAGCTGGTTATAGTCCATATGAGTTTTTCTATGTTCAAAGTGATGAATATACTTCAGGAGTTAATAAACATCCAGAGGATAATGGAAAATCGAATGCAGGTAAGTATTTTGAAGCTTCTAAAATTTATCTAATTAAAGCAGAGACCAACTGGGCTCAGGCTGTTGTAAATAAGAAATCATCTGAACAGATATTACATGATAAAGAAACAGACGAATACTATTACTATTTCTTATCAAGAAGTGGTGGTAGTGTTAAACCAGTTAAAATATTTGTTAATCAGATAAAACAAGTTTCAAGTAAGGCTCAGCCTCTTCAGATTATAACAAATATTTCTTGGAGACCTAATGATGCTGAAGGTGATGTTGGACATGATAATCCAATAATAAACCAATTATATAAATTACCAAGCTCTGCTACTTATGTACCTGGTGGGTGGCAATTCTTCCCGAACAAACCATCCGCTGATCCAGAAGATCAAAAATATATTGGTACACCAGATGTTGGACTTGAAGCTGGAGAACAGATTTATAAGTACCCACTTGATTTATATACTACAAGTACTATTGGTAAAATTGAAATAAAGGATGAAACTACTGATGAAGTAGTATCATCATGTTATGCAATTGATGCACCGACTGAAGATACTGTTGATTATGGAAGGTTATATACTATAACCATTAAATATAATAATATTGATAGGCCAACTGAAAATAGTACTTCAGGAAACAGGGCGTTTATGTACTTTACTGGTGCAAAGGGGGCGGATTAATTGAAAAATATTTTTAAGAAAATTAAAAACAAAATAGATAATTCCGGTTCTGGTCTTGTACTTGTAATTGTCGCATTAGCTTTTGTTGGGATATTAGCTGGAGCTCTTTTAACTGCTGTTGCATCAGTATATAGACTTAAGTTATATGATTACAATGCAAAAAGTAATTTTTATTATCTTGAACAAGCTATGGATGAGATATATGCTGGAGTTGGTACTCAAACTATGACTGATATGCAGGAAGCTTATCAGGATACTCGTGAAAAAGTTATTTATTATGATGCCAAGACAAAGAGTTATAAGAATGTTGGAAATGATAAAGCTAACAAATTATTTAAAGATTCCTTTATGTCTCGTATAGCAAACGAATCGTTTTATAATGTTAAGTATAAACAAGATCCAATAAGTCATGAGTATTATGTTGATGATACTTCTGGTTTAGCTAAAGAACTAAAAGGTTTAATTTCTAATAATTCTGTTGAGTTAGTTTCTGAAAATTTAAAAGTTTTAAGACTAGATGAAAATGGAAATCCTTTTACATCAGGTAGTACGCATTTACTTTCAAAGGTTGTGATTAAAGATGTTACATTAAAAAGAACATCAGAGTATAATCGTTCCACAGCTAATGGTATGTTTACTCAGACTATTTCTACTGATATAGAGATTTCAAGACCTGATTTTGATGTTAATTTCAATTCAAATAATCTTGATATTGATAATTTATTTAGTTATTGTCTTGTTGCAGATTCTGGTGTTGAGATTAATTCTAGTCAAAATTCAAATCTCATGATAAATGGTAACATTTATGCAGCAACTGACTTTTATAATAAAACTTATAATCAGTATGATTTAGTTGCAGAGACAAAACTTACAAAGCCTGAATTTTCTTTAAATAGAGTAACTGATGATGGTGAGGTTGATACTGTTACTTATAAGATGAACAAGATTTATAATCGATCTTATGGTGATGATGAGGCATCTACTCTTAGAAATTATAATGCTGTATATAACAAGAATATTACTGCGTTACCATCTGTTTTATATGACGGAAATAATGATAATAGTAAATATTCGGGTTTGTTTATTGATGGAACAAATGTCAATATTCTTGCTGATTATGTTATTGTTCCTGGTTCTATTAGTGTGATGAATGCTGGTGGACTTACAGTTTTTGGTCGCGATGGATCAGAAATATCTCAAGCAAATGTTTGGACTGATGAAGTTGTTTTATCAGGATATGTTCCAAAAGAGGTTAGTACAAAAAAAGAAAAAGGTGCTAATGCTTACTTTGATGCAAATTTATATGTAAAGGATGATACTCAGATTGAATCTAATTCTGCTAATCTAAAGGTATCTGGAGGATACTACGGATATAGTAATAGTACTACATCTGATGATCGTTTGTTCGTTCCAACTACTAAGAAAGATAAAAATCATAATTACATTTACGAGCAGGTTGTTGATAAAACTACTAATAAAAAAGAAAATAGAGGTCATTATAATAGTAGTGCTATAGTTGTAAATTCAAAGAATGCAATTGTTGATTTGTCTGAGCTTGAGACTTTATATATTGCTGGTAGATCTTATGTAGAGCTTTCACATTTGAAAAATGGTACTGTAGCAAATTCACATAATGGCACAAGCTTTGATATAGAAGATGATATATATGATGCTAATAATAAAGTATATAAAAAAGGTACATATAACGTAAATGAGACAAATAACACATATGCATATAATAGTGATATTGATGATTATAAGACTGGTGAATCTATTTCTGTAAAGAGTTCGCAGCTTGCATATGTTCCAGACAAAACTCCAATGGCTGTTTATGTTAAAAATTCTTCGGGTGATTCTGTATTTGATCATTATGAGTGTGATGTTGATGTTAATCTAGGTAAATCATCATTCTTCAAAAAGTATTTTGGCGCTCAGTATGATTCAGATAATAATGTATCAGAAGTGGATGTTTCAGTTGTTCCGGTTATTTATACTGAAGATACAGTTAATGGAACAACAAAGAAAATGTATTTTATTGACTTTGATTATGTTGTAGCAAATAAGCTATATAATAAGGATAGGTTTGATAAATCTGATTCAGATATTACAAGTGATTATTTAAAAGCTCAGTTTATTAAAGATTATTTTGATTACTTTGACTATTCCGAGATTTATAAAGGCACAGATGCTGATGCAAAGCTTGCTATTCCACATCATACAGATTCGGGTTCGATTGTTTATGATGTTGATACTAGGATTATGATGGATGATATTGAGTCATTACTTACTGATGTTACTGAATATATTGATTATTTTGCTGGACAGATAGCTATTCCTAATTTAGATTCTACTTCAAATACTGTATTTTCTTATTCCAGTGGTGTTTTAACTAACACTAGTCATGGTACTTCTGGTAGTAATGATAATGGTGAGATATTTAAGGTAAAGACAGATGTAAATAATCCAAATTCTGATGCAAAAAATAAGAGAGTTATTGATAATTCTGATGTTACATTTAACGTTGTTACTGCTAAAGATAGTTTAATTGAAAGTACTCTTGAGGGGTCTATTACAACAGCTTTCAATGAACAAACAGTAAGACATGAAGATGGAACAGTTACTGTTGATAAGATAAATAATACTATTAATTTTTCAAATGAATATCAAAAACATTATAATTATGTTAAATGGGCTTTGATGGATCTTGAAGAAACTTCTCAAGAGGCTGGAGTTGTTAATGATATTGTTTCTTCAAATGGTGAAGGATGTATAACGCCTATTAACAGGTACATGAACTTTGATAATATTAAGAGTTCAGATAATTTAATGTCTGCTGCTGGTGGTAGTACAGAAACAAATATTAATCCTGATAATCTTGATTTGGGTGATTATAAAGTTTGGGTATCTAATGATGATGTTCATATAGAATGTAAGGCTTCTGATAATAATAATGTTACTGGTATTATTATTTCAAAAGGTGATGTATATTTTGATACAGTCAAAGATATAGAAAAAAATGATAGTGTTTCAAATACTGAAGCCAAAAAGAGAGTTGTTAATAACTTTAGTGGTATAATCATTACTGGTGGTAAAGTATATGTAAATAATGATGTTACAAATATTAGTTCTTCTGATTTGTGCAGAAATATTATTAATTCTTGTATAACTAAGACAGTACAGGGGTCATCTACATATGGAACAAGTACTAGTAGTACTGCTGTTCATGATGAGGCATTTAGAGCTGCTAGAGTTTTGTCTTTGTTTAAGAGTTATGAAGATGATGCTAAGGCAGCGGAAGATGCAATCAAAGCTGCTAGAAAATCTAGTGCTGAGGAACATAAAGATGATGTAGTTGATCCAGATTCTCCTTTAAGCATATCTAATATAGATTACTCTGATGTTATTAGATACAACAATTGGAAGAGAAATGTTGATTAAGGGTGTAAAATATGAAGATAAATCTCAAAAATAATTCCAAGGGATATTCTCTAGTTGAAATGATTATTGTTATAGCCATCATTGCATTGTTGACTGGTTTAGCGTTGTTATCTGTAACAATAATTACATCTGCTAGAGCAAAAGATTCAGCGATGCAATTTGATACACTTGTATCTGAGTGTATTACTAAGAATAAAAATATGACTCCAGGTATTAATGATCCTAAAGGAAATCCATATGATGGTTTTGCTATTGCGGTATATAAAAGGAATGCTACTTCAAGTAGACCAGAGCAGTTCATTATAGCTCCAGTATATTATAGTGAAAAAGGTGGTATTACAGGAGGTGGTCATTACTCACCTATTTATGATATTGATAATACCTCTAGTAATGATTGTAAAGACAGTATTCTTCATGTTCATAAATCTGTATCAATGACTTTTAAGGGGACTACATACACTAATTCTTCTCCACAATTACATAACCTTGATTATATTGATGAAATTCAACCAAAATCAGGTGGTGACGAATGGGTTTTCATTAGATTTGATAAGAAAGGTAATTGCGTTTCTGGTTACGGAGAGTACAAGTTCTATAAGAAAAACGGTAATGTTGTTTCTAGAGTAATTATTAGAAAAAATGGTAGTCATGAGGTAAAGTAAGGAGGTATTTATATTATTGTGAATGTTAAGCTTATAAATAAAGGTGTCACTTTACTTGAGCTTGTTGTAGCAATGGCTATACTTGCTTTACTTGGTACCGCTATTGTTGGAATCATGGGATCTAATACAACGATATTTAGAAAGAATAAGGCTGATTTGTCTGTTCAAACTTCTGCTGAAGAAACATATAATCAGATTCAAGAAGATATTCAACAGGCTAAGCATATTTATATAGAGGGATATAAATCATCAACTGATTTAACATTTAAAACAAATAAAGTTGGTGATGAACAAGCTCTTTCATTGACACGAGTAAGGATTTTAAAAGCTGGTGATATGAATATTCTTGATCTTGCTAGTGATCCTGCTTTAGCTACAACTTGTAGCGGATTATTAAATGAGATATGTGGAAAAACTGTTACTAGTAGAGAGGCGGTTTATAATGCTAAACGAGCTGCTCTTTCTGATCCAGTAAAACAGGCAAAGTTTGATAAGGTTTATGATCAAATAAAGAACATGCACTGGACTGAAGCTAAAACTTATGGTGCCTTTTTGGATAGTATATATGACACATACAAATCTGATAAAACTTCATTTATTACTTTTGAAGATGTGAGTCTTAAGGATGTCTCTAAAATTTCTTCAAATCCTGATGAAGTATATACCAAAATATATGTTTCTAAGATCGTATTAGATTATGAAACTCCTCTTGATACACATAATGTTCCTTCAACTAAATTATCTTCTATTGATGATTATGATGTTATTAAAGAAGTTGATCTTGGTGGTGGAACAGTAACTACTATTACTGATTCTGAACAAGTTAATGATCAATGTAATTGTGCTTATAAATTTGATGGTAATCTAATCAAATTTGAAAAAGACTATTTTTGGATGGATGACTTAGATACACCTGATATGGATGATCCTTCTACAGAAAAAGATTCAATTTATTCTAAAACATTGAACTATATTGCAAATACTGATGGGTCTGATACAGATGATGATAAGCCTAAGAGTTTATCTGGTGTTGTTGCTTTATTAGATGGTGAAAATGATGCTCTTGAATTAGATATGTATTTTAGTGATAAGAGTATGAGTTTTACTAATAGGGGAATGACTTACTTAAGAAATTCATATGTTTTACATGATTCAAAGTAGAAAGGAAAGATAGATAGTTATGAAAAAAATGAATTTTAAAATTCTTATAGCAGTGGCTTTACTACTGGTTATATCATTATCTTCGTTTGCTATGCTTTCCTTTTCGCTCGCTGATGAAAATAATGGTGCTACTTTAGTTAGTCCTGATTCAAGTGTTATTCAGGCTGTAACTCAGATTGATAGAATTGTAGAGAATTCTAATACTCCAAAATATGGTGATAAGGATCCGAAAGATCCTAATTATAATATTCTTGAGATTTCTTCAGGTTCTTTTTCTGATTTAGAATCAATTTGTAGTGTTGGAGGAGTATTTCAAACTCATGTTCTAGATGGATATAAGACTATTTCTTTATCCATGGTTGATGGAACAGTTAATTATATAAAAAAGAGTTCAACTACTCCAGATGATGAATTGATTGCAGCAATTCAGGATGCAGATTTAATTTATGTTCATAATGATCCTAATTCAATGTTTGATTCCTCTAAAGGAACTGACTTGAGTGAAGCGGTAAAGCTTGCGCTTTCTTCTGCAGCCACTTCAGATTTTAAGCCGTTTGTAATAGACACATATAAGGGTACTATTGATAATATAGTTAGTGCTAGAAAATATAATGATCTTGTAACGAAGGTTTTTAAATCAAATAAGGCCGCTTATGGTTGGAATAAAAATGGTAGTACTTATATTTCTACTGTTGATTTTTTCAATTCAAGTAACACAGCATCAACATATCTTCCAATTCATGGTGATGATCAAAATTGGTTAAAGCTTAGTGATGGAACAACTACAGTTGCTAAAGTTTTAACAATTACTAGTGGAAGTGGTAGTGCTATTCTTACTGATGCAATGAAGGCAGATTTAACTCCAGATACAATCACTGATCCTAATCTTGATCCTACTGGAGTGGTATATAAGTATGCTGCAGATGGTAGTACATCACCTACTGCTGGATTTAGAGCATATGCTTATTTTGGTAATGAAAAATTCCCTGATTATATGCAGTTCTTTATTACTGATGCTGGTGATCTTTCTTCATATAATCTAGATGATTTTGATTTTATTGTTATTGAAGATAATGTTAATAATGTTAATATTAGCAATGCAGATTATACTTCATTAACATCAGCATATAATTCTAGAATTCATATTCTTTACAGTTCTAGTTTGAAGTCTTCTTCTACAACTGGAAAAACATATCCAGAAAATCCTGGACCATGCTATGCGTATGTTTTAGATAAGGTGGCTACTCCAACAGATACATCTTTATTTGATAATGTTTTACTTTCAAATTTCTCAAAGATGAATCAATATGCAAGTGCCACAAATCCTAAGCATGTAAAGGAAATTGCTGATATTATTATTAATGGTTCTTACCGAGGAATTAGTAGTAGTAATGGTGGCGATGATAATTCAAATGTATATACTGTTCTAGAAATAGAACCTTCATATCCGATTGATACAAACTTATCAAAAGCATTTTATGAAGCAAAAACTTATGATGCAAAGGATAATAAGTATAATTATAAAGGTCAAGAACGTACTTTCTTAACTGAATCGTTGAGAGAAACTTCTGTTTTATTCTCTCAAGACAAACATTATGAATTAAGTTTTTATTACTTAAGAACTAATGGTGTTTTAGATTGTACGTCAGATGAAATATCAATTGATGATGGAAACACATCATTGTCATCATTTGATAACAATGATGGATCATATAATTATAATGATTATTTGGCAGCTGTTCAAACTTCTCAGAAAGCGGACACATCATTATTGCAAGATTATTATAAGTGGACATTGTCTAAGGCAAAAATTGCTCATGCTGTTGGAAAATCTTACAACCAGGTTAAGGTTGTTCATATGTCAAGTGCTGAGTTTAACTCTAGTCGCGTTGCTTGTGCTGATGCATATGATGCAATTTATATTGGTGGAGATAATTCGGCTATCAAAGCTAAGTCAAAATGGTCTCTTAATGGTGGAAAGTATAATATGTATTTTGCTGATGGAGACTATGGTGGACAGATTAGTACATCCACAGGTACTTTTAGAAGTAATGATATTAGTGATAATAAGAAGGATGAGCTTATAAAGTATGCTGGTACTCTTCCTGTTATAGTAGATAAAACTGTTGTTGATGCAATCAACAATGATGAGGGTGTTGATCCTGCTTCTAATATGTATAAGGTTATAAAAGCTTTTGAATCTGGCAAGTATGCTCTTTACGGTTTTGATTCTACTAAAACTATTAAAATTGAAAATAAAGATGAGATGTATGGAACAACATATGGTGGTTATGTAACTGTATTTAATAATAATACTATTACGGCAAACTATATTGGTGTTGATAATACTCCTTACATTAATAATGGTAATCATAAGATTGATGGTACTGCACTTTCGAGTGTTCTCAAAGCATCTTGTAGACCTAAGCTGATTTTAACTTCAATGCCTAAGCTTTATGTAGAGACAGATAGTAGTACATGGATTACAAAAGATGATTTCAAATGGGATTATGAAATTACTGACTCAAAGGGTGATATTCATGCAAGTGTCTTTATTGATGATAACGCAAATGGTCAGTTTGAAGAATCAGAGAATCGTGGAAATGCATCTGGTACTAAGGCGACACTTGATCCAACTGGGGATCCAAGTTGGATAGGTGATGATTATTTTGGTCCGGTATATTGGAAGTTTGTTGCAACAGACTCTGAAACAGGTGCGTCTGTATCTACAACAGGTATTTCTAAGATTAGAAGAACCACACAGAAGAAGATGAAGGTTAATCTTCTTCAGATTATTCCATGTAATGCTACACCAAAAGAAAATGATGAATCTACATTATTCCTTTGTACAGAATGTCAGATGGCAAGAAGTATTGTAGATAATGGTAATATTACTACTGGAGTTAACCAAGGTAAGTACAGTGATCATACTCTTAAGCAATTAGCTGGTAGAATGGGTGATGACAAGAGTACTCCTGAGTATGTAAATAGTACTACAAAAGGAATACTTAAGTTAGATAATACTGTTTCTGATGGAAAAGCTGGTAGTGCAACTATTTCTATGACTGGACCAAGCAATAATAATCTTTTTGTTGGTGGTAATCCTTGGGAAAATAGTGGCACTACGGAAATAACAAGAGGAAAGTCAGTTACAATAGACAATCTTGTTCCTGGAAGAAGCGTGACATTATCTACTTATACTTGGAACACTGCTGATATTATAGCTAATTCAGGTAGTTCAAGAGTTGTTTTCTCAAATGGAAATACTAAAACTATTACTGTTGGTGCTGATGGTATAATAGAGTTTACATATCCAAAGCAGGTAAGTACTTCAACTACAAAAGAATTTATATCTGATTATATTAATGGATTTGATAGTGAATTTGATTATTCAAGTCATGGTAATGATTTAGGTATTCATTCACATAAGTTTGGTATTTGCAAATATGATGCTCATGAAACACGTACTCAGACAAAGAACGGATTTGATGCAGAAGGTCTAGATGAACTTAATTCTAACTGGTTCCTTGACTTCCAAAATGATTATGATGTTGACACTACAATATGGAGTGTTGAAGATTATGAGTCTTATTGTAAGAATGTAGAGGAAGTGTATAAGAATTGTAAGACTTCAGATGATGTCATTACTAAAAGAGAAACATTCAATGAAGATGCAACGGATTATGAAATATATTATAGATGCTTAAATGCAGTTATAAATGGTGACTATAGTACTACTAAACTTATTACTGATAAGGAACGTACCAAGTTTAAAGATTTCTTATTAAAAGATATGAAACTTGGTGCAACATTCGATAAGAATACGAATAAGCTTACTTATAAGACTGCAACTGATATGACAGATGTAGATACAATGCTTAATGCATTTGCTGGTTCGTCTGGAGTATTGGATAATTATCTTAAGAAGGATTCAACATTTAAGGTTACTGAAGTTGAAGATCCTGATACTCACGAAAAATCATTAAAATATACCGGTGATTTATTAAATGGTAATAAGATTAATTGTACAAATGAGCAGTTCAAAGAAGAAATTGATTTCTACACAAATCCAGAGATTAAACCTTCTGATAGAAGCTATTATCATTTCTTCAGTTTATGGCAGGATACTTCTGAAAATGTAACACAGGATTTTGCAAGATTGTATCTTGTATGGCGTGATGCGAAGATTCTTGAAGGATACTTTAACTGGAAATATCATGAAAATCTTTTCTATTCATCTGTTTATTATGGAGATGATGTAAAAGCTGATAAACTAGGTAAGTTTAAGCTGGATAATAGTTTTAACTGTATTTGTATAGGTGCTTGTGATAACTTTAATGGAAAAGATATCAATAAGCGTGGATGTGAGATTCTTGAAGATTATGCACAGAATAATGGTAGTTTGATCTTATTCCATGATTCACTTGTTCCATCAAATGTTTTGACTGGTGGTTCGAATGGTACAGAAAAAATGTCAGCTATTCTAAGTGATGATTTTGGTCAAGGTGCTATTTCTGACACTGCTACTATTGGTAAGGGTAAATATAGTTTGACTCAGAGATCTTTGATGTATAATTCTATGGGTCATGAAAAAGAGAACTATTATAAACCTTTACAGAAGTATAATTATTCATATTTTCAGCTTGAAACCAATAACCAAACGAAGCATGGAGCACATGATTTACGAGATACGGTAAATGGATTGTTTGGATCTGGAGATGCTGCTTCTTCTAATAAAGCAAATCAGATAAACGAAGGCGTAATTACTGAGTATCCATTTACAATTGATTCTACACTTACTATAAGTCCTACAGCTTCATCTGGTTATACAGCTAATGTTGATGAGAGTGAAATGGTAGTTTATTATACCATCTCAGGTGGTAATCAGGGTACTGTCTCAGCTGGATATTGTGCTGATCCAAATGATGGTGCTAATAATTATTTCTTATATCAGTATAATAATGTAACTTATACAGGCGCAGGTCATTCTCTTATTACAGGACTTGGTAGAGAAAATAATGATGAGAGACGTCTTTTCATCAATGTAATCCTTAATTCTGCTCGTAAGAGTACTGCTGGACCTACACTTACTTTACATGATATTGATTCAACTGATGATGATCAGACTAATGATACTGTAATTGAAACACATGAAAAAGAAAATGGAAATGTTTCAGAAGATGCAGAAGAATACAAGATTGTTATAAATTCTATAGATGATCTTCCTACATTTACATTTAGGCCTGTTTCAGCCGAAGGTGTTAAGTCTATTGAGATTTGGTATGATGTTCGTTGTAATGGAACAGAAAAGAACGAACCGAACTATGAAGCAGATGCTGATGGAAAGAAAGATATTCCTATCTATTATATAAGTACTGAAGATGGTGATAATCTTTCAAATAACCATGTTGGTAGTAAGTTAGTTAAGCAGATTCATACGACTACTGGACCAGTACTATTAAAGGGTGCAGTTCTTGATACGAGTGGAAATGTAACCACTACTAACCTTAAATTAAAAGAGGAGTATTTTACAGGTAGATCAGGTAAGTGTACTTATATAACAGTTAAGTTTACTGATGGTAAAGACAGACCGGTGATTAAAACAATAAGAATTGAAAAGAAACCTGAACTCATTGATCTTAACTAAATACTTTATCCGAGTGGCTTTGAGGAGCCACTCGGATTTTTTTAGGTTATTCAAAGTTTTTTAGGATTTCCCAAAGTTGTTTAGGGTCTAACTTTAGGGTTTGACTTGTAAACTGTACCCAGTAGATTGGACACCTGTATTTTAGGGGTACCCTATCCTTTGG
>CAMVKW010000005.1:0-164975 GCA_947168155.1 uncultured Lachnospiraceae bacterium
ACCCCTTGAAGACTACAAGGTTGATAGGCACTGGGTGTAAGCATGGCAACATGTTTAGCTGAGGTGTACTAATAGGTCGTGAGCTTTTCCTAATTTTTAGTGAGATACGTATAAGATATATTCGGTATGAAGTTTTGAAAGTACAATATATGTACTAAATACTCGATCTGTATAGATCGAGTTTTTTCAAATAGGGGGTTGGTCTACCGGTATGATAGGGGTCTCCAAAACCTTTGGAAGGGGTTCGATTCCCTTACCCCCTGTATTGAAATCAAAGTCCTAAAACTATATAATGTTTTAGGACTTTTTTTGTTTTTCTACGATTGTTTTTAAATAATATATATGGAGAAAAAATATGAAAGATTTTAGATGTGATGGTTCTTACAAGAACGACCTGAAGGATTATAGTGAGAACATACTTGAGGAGTATGGTGTTTCTGCTAAGTCTTCAGAGAGAGAAATTATTTGTATGAGTGACGAGGGCAACGTGGTTGCCACCAAGCTTTATGCAGACCTTGTTTACTACAAGAAGATTCTTAGAAAGCATCCTTACAGAGATGCATTCAATCTTTATCTCAAATCTGCAGGAATTACTATTGAAGATGGTGAGTGGAAGTTTTCTGATAGAGCTTATCCATTAGCATTTTGGAACATCGGATATATCCTTGTTAATTATAAAAGAGAATCTTATTTAAAATATGTTGAAAAGATAGATGTTATCGAAAACATGACTCTTTCAGAAAGATTATCCATGGCACTTGAACTTGCAGTTTCAACTCTGGAATATGAAAGCGTTGCTGGTGCAATCAATCTTGTTGGTCGTATTCTTAAAGAAGTATCTGAAGATGAAAAATTGTTTGCCGAAGTACAACCAGTTATACAGAAGAAGATCGCTAATCTTGTTATCCCAGAGATAAAGGAAAAGATAGAAGATTGTGAGACTCAGGAACAGTGCGCTAAGGCTTCAGATACATTCTTTGTAGCAGCTGCTCAGTCTGGATATGTTTTTGCATGTAACAGTCTTGCAGCCAGAGAAGCTGATAAGATTGTTGATTTATACAATCAGATGTCAGATTTCGCTAAGGCTGTAAAGAAGGGTGACGAGGAAAAACTTGAAAGTATGCATGTTGATAATGATCTTAAGAATCAAATTGATAAATGCATAATAGATTACATTTGCTATCTTAAGATTGCAGCAGATAGATACGAGTCATATGCAGCTAATCGTTTAGGTTTATTTTATATTACAGGTGAGATAAAGGGTTCTAATGGCACAGCCGCTCTTAAGGGTTATATTGATCCTTCTCTTGCTAAGGAATATTTTGAGAAGGCTACAGTTTATCCTGATGAGAATTCAGCCTGGGGTTATCTTAATCTTATGAAATATTTTCCTAAGACATACGAGAAAGATATTGATCTTATGAATGAACATATGGATTATATTAAAGCACTTAATCCAGCAGTTTATAGTATAGCAATGGACCTTTAATAAAGCTTTGTATCCATTAATTTTTTTGTGCTATAATGAGAGTTGGTTTTAAATAACAATAAAAACATTTTATGGAGAAGGAAAATGTTTAAGAAGTTGGTTTATTTAAGAGAACGTGGAATATCTCTCAGACATCTTAATATTGCAATGTTTGCTATTGCAATCATTATATCAGCGATTTTGTTTTATGAAATGCATGAGACGTCTACGATATATAAACGAACTCATAAAGTAACTCAGACTCAGATTGTACTCGAGGAGAGTGCAAAAGATGTTCGTGTTGCATCTGATTATCTTACAGAACAGATGCGTAGGTTTGTTATTACTGGTGATAGAGAGTATCTGGATAATTATTTTACTGAAGCTTTTGTTACAAAGAGAAGAGAAAAAGCTCTTGGTACTATGGAAAAGCATCAGGAAAATAGAGATGCAATCAATAATATCAGAAATGCAAACGAGGGCTCTAATGAGCTGATGGATACGGAATACTACGCAGCACGTCTTACAGTTGAGGCGTATGGATATGATGTAGCTGAGTATCCGGAAGAAATACAGGACGTGACAATTACAGAAGGCGATCAAAAGCTTTCTAGCGAAGAGATGAAAAACTATGCTGTCCAGCTTCTCTTTAATGATGCTTATTCCAAAAAGAAGGACCAGATAATGTCCAATATGGATAGCTGTATTGATGAACTCAAAAATGAGCTTAAGGAAGAACAGAATATTGCATCTGAACAAATGAGTCATCAGGTTTTCGTTGAACATACACTTACGGTTGTTCTTATTGCAATTATGCTTGGTATTGTAATTATGACATCAAGACTCATAATTGCGCCAATTATAAATGCTATCTTCCTTATCCGTGATGAGAGAGATATCCCTATAGAAGGAGCTTACGAGGTAAGGTTCCTGGCAAAGACTTATAATCTGATGTTTAATAATCATCAGCAAAGCAGAGAAAAACTTACATACGAAGCAACTCATGATAAATTGACAGGTCTTTATAATAGAAGAGGTTATGATTTCCTTATAAAGAATGTAGATATGGAAACCTCAACCCTTATCATAATTGACCTTGATAATTTCAAGAACGTAAATGATTCATATGGTCATGATATTGGAGATAAGGTTCTTGCAAAAGCTGCAGATATTATTCTTAACAGCTTCCGTAATGCAGATTATGTTTGCAGAATCGGTGGAGATGAGTTTGCAGTAATAATGGTTCATTCTGATTTCGAACTTGCAGAGCTGATTCGTAAGAAATATGAAATTATGAATGAGAAGATAAAAGATGATGAAGATGGCCTTCCACCACTTTCATTTAGTGCCGGCGTTGCATTTGGCGAGGTTGGCAGAGATATCAGTACTGTATTTAAGGGTGCTGATGAGGCCCTGTACAGAGCAAAAGAAGGTGGACGCAGCAATATCTGCTTCCATGATATGTAAAATAGAATCTATTTATCCCGTGGTGAAAGCCACGGGATTTTTTATTTTTTCGGTTGAGGACGCATTTAACAAAATCGCAACATATGTAAAATTTACCGCAACATTTGAAAAGTATTTACAAAATGCCTATGTTACTATTAACGAGTAGGTTAATGCGATAGATTGTGAAGGTTAAAGTATTTATATAGAAATTGAATGGAGAAACAGTAATGAATAAAGAGTTCAAGGATATAGCAAAGAAACTAGTTGATTCTATGACATTAGAGGAAGCTGCTTCTCAGATCAAGTATGATAGTCCAGCTATTGATAGACTAGGTATTCCAGCATATAACTGGTGGAACGAGGGTCTTCATGGACTTGCAAGAGCTGGTACTGCTACTGTATTCCCACAAGCTATTGCTCTTGCAGCAATGTTTGACAAGGATATGCTTGAGAAGATAGGCGATGTTATCGCAACTGAGGCAAGAGCCAAATATAATGAATCTAAGAAGCTTGGCGATAGAGACTTATACAAGGGTATTACAATGTGGTCCCCAAATGTAAATCTTTTCCGTGATGCCAGATGGGGTAGAGGACAGGAAACTTATGGTGAAGATCCTTACCTTACAGCAAGACTGGGAGTTGCATTTATCAGAGGACTTCAGGGAAGTGGAAAATACCTTAAGGTTTCAGCGTGTGCCAAGCATTTTGCTGTGCATTCAGGACCTGAGGCACTGCGTCATGGCTTTGATGCTAAAGTTTCAAAGAAGGACTTGGAAGAGACATATCTTCCTGCTTTCTATGCAGCTGTAAAGGATGCAGATGTTTCTGGTGTTATGGGTGCTTATAACAGAGTAAACGGCGAGGCAGCTTGCGCAAGTCAGGAACTTGTTGTTAAGACACTTCGTAAAGATTGGGAGTTTGACGGCTATTTCGTTTCCGATTTCTTAGCACTTATGGACTTCCACGAAAATCATCATGTAACTAAGGATGTTTTCGAAACATGTGCCATGGCTCTTAAAGCTACATGCGATGTAAATGCAGGATTTGCTTACAGAAGCATGATGGAAGCTTATGAAAAGGGAATGGTTACAGAAGAAGAAATTAGAAATGCGGCCATCAGTGCTTATACGATCAGAGCAGCGCTTGGTATGTTTGCTGATGATTGTGAGTACGACGAGATTGGTCTGGATGCCATCGATACAGATGAGTCAGCAGAGCTTTCTTATCAGGCAAGCGTTAATTCAACAGTTCTTCTTAAGAATGATGGAATACTTCCTCTTAATAAAGATGATATTAAGAGTGTAGCAGTTATTGGTCCTACAGCTAATTCAATTGTAGTCCTTGAAGGAAACTACAATGGAACATCTTCCAGATATGTGACAAACATTGAAGGAATCAGAAATGCTGTAAATCCTGGAACAAGAGTTCTATACTCAGAAGGCTCACATCTCTTTGCTGACAAGGTTCAGAATCTTGCGTTTGATGATGACAGACTCAGCGAGGCAGAGATGGTAGCAAAAGCTGCAGATGTAGTTATCTTATATGTTGGTCTTGATTCAACAATCGAAGGCGAGCAGGGAGATACAGGAAATGCATTCGCAGGCGGAGATAAAACATCTCTCTTCCTTCTTGAGCCACAGAGAAGACTGGTTGAAAGAGTTGTTTCAACTGGTAAGCCAGTAATTCTTGTTTGCAATACAGGTAGTGCTATGGACCTTTCATATGAAGACGAGAAGTGCAATGCCATCATTCAGAGCTGGTACAGTGGACAGGCTGGTGGACAGGCGGTTGCAGATATAATCTTCGGTGATGCAGTTCCTAGTGGAAAGCTTCCTGTAACATTCTATAAGGACGGCACACAGCCACCTATGGAAGATTACAGCATGAAGGGCAGAACTTATAGATATTATGAGGATACACCTCTTTATCCATTTGGATATGGACTTTCATACAGCAGTTTCGAATACAGTGATCTGAAATTGGATGAGAATGGAGCAACAGTTACTGTTACAAATACTGGAAGTGTTAAAGCGGATGAAGTTGCAGAGCTTTATATCGATAAGATGCCAGAGGACAAGAAGTCGAACGGTCTTAATGGCGATGTTTCACAGCTTGATCCTGCTAATCAGCCTAAGTACAGTCTTGCAGGCTTTGAGAGAGTAAGCCTTGCACCTGGAGAATCAAAAGAGGTTGAATTCAGCTTCGATGAGAGGACATTTGACACTGTCCTTGAAGACGGTAGCAGAGTAAAACTTAAGGGTACTTATAAGATATTTGTTGGTGGTCAGCAGCCTGATGAAAGAAGTACAGCACTTACAGGAAAGAAGTGTTTAGAGGGTGAGATCACAATTTAGTAAAATATCGAAAATAGTTCCTAAAATAATGTAAATCAATTTTTGAAAAAAAATAATATAATGTATTTGTCATAAAGGGACAAATATATGAAAGTGGAGGATTAATAATAATGAAGTTCTTTATTGATACTGCAAATGTTGACGACATAAGAAAAGCTAATGACATGGGCGTTATCTGTGGTGTTACTACAAACCCATCACTCATTGCTAAAGAAGGAAGAGATTTCAATGAAGTCATCAAGGAAATCACATCTATCGTAGATGGTCCTATCAGTGGCGAGGTTAAGGCTACTACAGTGGACGCTGAAGGAATGATAGCTGAGGGTCGTGAGATTGCTGCTATTCATCCAAACATGATAGTAAAGATTCCTATGACTGTTGAAGGTCTTAAGGCTGTTAAGGTTCTTTCAGCTGAAGGAATTAAGACAAATGTTACTCTTATTTTCTCAGCTAACCAGGCACTTCTTGCTGCAAGAGCAGGAGCTACTTATGTGTCACCATTCCTTGGAAGACTTGATGATATAAGTTCGCCTGGTATTGAACTCATAGAGGATATAGTTGAGATCTTCGGAAACTACGACATAGATACAGAGATTATCGCAGCAAGTATCAGAAATACAGTTCACGTTACTGAGTGTGCACTTGCTGGTGCTGATATAGCAACTGTACCTTATGCTGTAATAGAGCAGATGACCAAGCATCCTCTGACAGATCAGGGTATAGTAAAGTTCCAGGAGGATTATCGTAAGGTTTTCGGTGAGTAAAAAATGTGATAAAATGTGACTGGACATTTTTTGTCACATTATTATGAAAAGGAATGAAGAAAATGAACCAAGAAACGAAACTCGAACTAGAAACTCAGGCAAGAGAAATAAGGAAGGGTATCGTGACAGCTGTTCATAGTGCAAAGTCTGGACATCCAGGTGGATCACTTTCAGCTGCAGATATCATGACCTATTTATATTTCAAAGAGATGAATATTGATCCTGCGAATCCAAAGGATCCGAATAGAGACAGATTCGTTCTGTCCAAAGGGCATATTGCTCCAGCGCTTTATTCAACTCTTTCACACAGAGGTTATTTCCCAACCTCTGATTTGACAACCCTCCGTCATACAGGTTCTTACTTACAGGGACATCCGGATATGAAGCACATTCCGGGCGTGGACATGTCATCCGGTTCCCTGGGGCAGGGCCTTTCAGCAGCTGTAGGTATGGCACTTGCAGCAAAGCTCGATGGCAAAGACTACAGAGTATTTGCTATGTGTGGCGATGGTGAAATTGAAGAAGGTCAGATCTGGGAAGCAGCAATGTTTGCTGGCTTCAAAAAATTAGACAATCTTACTGTTATCGTAGATAACAATAATCTTCAGATCGATGGTTCTATTGATGAGGTATGCTCACCTTATCCAATCCCAGAGAAGTTTGAAGCTTTTGGTTTCAATGTAATCAGTATAGATGGTCATGACTTCGATGCTATAGAAGACGCATTTGCTAAGGCAAAGGCGACAACAGGAAAGCCTACCGCTATAATTGCTAAGACAGTTAAAGGTAAAGGCGTTTCATTTATGGAGAATCAGTGCGGATGGCATGGCAAGGCTCCAAACGATGAGGAGTTTGAAACAGCTCTTAAAGATTTGGAGGTGAATGCATAATGTCAGATGTAGTAAAAATCGCAACAAGAGATAGTTATGGAAATGCTCTCGTAGAGCTTGGAAAAGAGAAGGATAATGTAGTAGTTCTTGATGCAGATCTTGCAGCAGCAACTAAGACAGCAACTTTCAAGAAAGCTTTCCCTGAGAGACATATTGATTGTGGTATTGCAGAGTCAAATATGATCGGCATCGCTGCCGGCCTTTCAACATGTGGCAAGGTTCCATTTGCAAGTACATTTGCAATGTTTGCTGCTGGACGTGCTTTCGAGCAGGTTAGAAACTCAGTTGGATACCCACATCTTAATGTAAAGATTGGTGCAACACATGCCGGTATATCTGTTGGTGAAGATGGTGCTTCACATCAGTGTAATGAGGATATAGCTCTTATGAGAACTATTCCTGGAATGACAATCATCAATCCTTCAGATGATATTGAAGCTAAGGCTGCAGTTAAGGCTGCATATGAGATTGATGGACCAGTTTATATGAGGTTCGGACGTCTTGCAGTTCCTGTAATAAATGACAATGCTGATTACAAGTTTGAGGTTGGTAAGGGAGTTCTTCTTAAGGACGGAACTGATATTACAATCCTCGCTACAGGACTTGAAGTTGGTGAGTCACTTAAGGCAGCTGAAAGCCTTGAGGCAGATGGTATTAGTGTAAGAGTGATCAATATTCATACTATCAAGCCAATCGATAAAGATATTGTAGTTAAGGCTGCAAAAGAAACTAAGAAGCTTTTCACAGTTGAAGAGCATTCAATCATTGGTGGTCTGGGAAGTGCGGTAGCAGAAGTACTTGCTGAAGAAAATCCAGCTCCACTTTACAGAATCGGCGTTAGAGATACATTTGGCGAGTCTGGCCCAGCAGTTGAATTGCTTCATAAGTATAAGCTGGATGCTGAGGGTATCTACGAGCAGATAAAAAATAATATGTAATAATATATTGGGAGGTTACAAATCATGAAAAATTTACCTGAAGTTAAATTAGGTATTGTAGCAGTTAGTAGAGATTGTTTTCCAATGAGTCTTTCTGAGAGAAGAAGAGAGGCTGTAGTTGCTTCATATAAAGCTAAGTATGGTGATATTTATGAAAGCAAGGTAACAGTAGAAAACGAAGTTGATATGAGAAAAGCTCTTGCTGACGTTCAGGCAGCAGGCGTTAATGCACTTGTAGTATATCTTGGAAACTTTGGTCCAGAGTCAAGTGAAATCCTTCTTGTTAAGGAATTCGAAGGACCAGCAGCAGTTATCGCTGCAGCAGAGGAGTCTGGTGACAGCCTTCTTGATGACAGAGGAGATGCTTACTGTGGTATGCTGAATGCAAGCTACAACCTTAAGCTTCGTAACGTTCGTGCTTACATTCCTGAGGTCCCAGTTGGTGACGCTGATGAGTGTGCAGACATGATCAACGATTTCAAATCTGTTGCAAGAGTAAGAATTGCACTTAGCGATCTTAAGATTATAAGCTTTGGTCCAAGACCTCAGGACTTCCTTGCATGTAATGCTCCAATCAAGCAGCTCTATAATCTCGGTGTTGAGATTGAAGAGAACTCAGAGCTTGATCTTTTCGAAGCATTCAATAAGCATGAAGGCGATGAAAGAATTCCTTCAGTTGTTGAAGATATGGCTAATGAACTTGGCGCTGGAAATAAGAAACCTGAAATCCTTTCAAGACTTGCTCAGTATGAGCTTACACTTCGTGATTGGATTGAGGCTCATAAGGGAAGCAGAAGCAATGTTATCATCGCTGGTAAGTGTTGGCCTGCATTCCAGACACAGTTCAAGTGTGTTCCTTGCTACGTAAACAGCCGTCTTGCTAAGGATGGAATTCCTGTTTCTTGTGAGGTTGATATTTACGGAGCTCTTTCAGAGTACATTGGAGAGCTTGTAAGTGAAGATACAGTTACACTTCTTGATATCAACAATACAGTTCCAAAGGATATGTACAATGAAGAAATCAAGGGCAAGTTCAGCTATGATTACAAGCTTACAGATACATTCATGGGCTTCCATTGTGGAAATACAGCTACTGACAAGCTTGCATTCTGCGAGATGAAGAACCAGAAGATTATGGCTCGTACACTTCCAGAAGAAGTTACTAACGGAACACTTGAAGGAGATCTTATTCCTGGTGATGCTACAATCTTCAGACTTCAGAGTACATCTGATGGAAAGCTTCGTGCTTACGTTGCAGAGGGAGAAATCCTTCCAGTAAGAACAAGATCTTTTGGTGCTATCGGTATCTTTGCTATTCCTGAGATGGGACGTTTCTATCGTCACGTACTCGTTCAGAAGAACTATCCACATCATGCAGCTATCACATTCCATCACAATGGAAAGCTTCTCTATGATGTATTCAAGTTCCTCGGAGTAAGGTTTGATGAGATTGATTACAACCATCCAGCAGGAGTTAGATATAAATCAGAGAACCCTTTCGCTTAGAGCGATAAATATAAATAGATAGTGTATATGTTTTATTAAAGGGGACGAGGGCAGGAGTAGTGAGCCTGCCCTCTTGTCACATTGCCGAATGTTTTTCGGTCGTGTGACAAGAGTAAAACTCGGGATTTTTGTAGGAGGTTATAAAATGTTTATAGGTATTGATTTAGGTACATCGGCAGTTAAGCTTCTTTCTATGGATAATGATGGAAAGATCCTTCGTACAGTTTCAGTTGAATATCCTATCAGTTTCCCAAAGAGTGGATGGTCTGAGCAGAATCCAGAAGATTGGTACAAGGGAACACTTGAAGGAATTGGAAAGCTTCTTGACGGAACAGATAAGGTTGTAGATGGTATTGGCGTTGGCGGACAGATGCATGGTCTTGTAATTCTTGACGAGGCAGATAATGTTATCAGACCTGCTATCCTTTGGAATGATGGACGTACAACAGAAGAGACAGATTATCTTAACAATGTTATTGGAAAAGATAAGCTTTCTGAGTATACAGGAAATATTGCATTTGCAGGATTTACTGCACCAAAGGTTCTCTGGGTTAAGAATAATGAGCCAGATAACTTTGCTAAGATTAAGAAAGTAATGCTTCCAAAGGATTATATTGTTTATAAGCTTACAGGTGCTTATGTATCTGATTATTCAGATGCATCTGGTATGCTCCTTATGGATGTTAAAAATAAGAAGTGGTCTCAGGAAATGCTTGAGATTTGTGGTATTTCACATATTGATATGCCAGAGCTTCATGAAAGTTATGACGTAGTTGGAGAGATTAAGCCTGAGGTTGCTTCTGATTTAGGAATAACAGGAGCACTTAAGGTTGTTGCAGGTGCAGGAGATAATGCAGCAGCAGCTGTCGGAACTGGAACAGTTGGTGCAGGGGGATGCAATCTGTCACTTGGTACATCTGGAACACTCTTCATTTCAAATGATAAATTCTCAGTTGATGACAAAAATTCACTTCACTCATTTGCTCATGCAGATGGTGGCTTCCACTTAATGGGATGTATGCTTTCTGCAGCATCATGTAATAAGTGGTGGATGGATGAGATTCTGAGAGATAAAGACTATGCTGGTAACCAGGCTGGTATAGATAAGTTAGGAGAGAATAGTGTATTCTTCCTTCCATATCTGATGGGTGAAAGATCACCTCATAATGATCCACTTGTAAGAGCTGGATTCCTGGGAATGAGCATGGATACAACAAGAGAGGACATGGTTCAGGCGGTACTTGAGGGTGTTGCATTTGGACTTAGAGATTCCCTTGAAGTTGCAAGAGGTCTTGGAATCAAGATTGAAGTTTCTAACATCTGCGGCGGTGGTGCAAAGAGCCCACTTTGGAGAAAGATAATCGCTAATGTTATGAACATTCGCCTTGAGATTCAGGAAAATGACGAAGGACCTGCACTTGGTGGTGCAATCCTTGCAGCAGTTGGATGTGGTAGATATTCAGATGTCATCTCAGCTGCAAAGAGTCTGGTTAAGGTTGTTGAGACTGTTGAACCAGACGCTGAGCTGGTAGCTAAGTACGAGGAAAAGTATAACCAGTTCAAGAAACTCTATCCTACAGTTAAGGGACTGTATCAATAGAGAGGGGTTAAAAGTAGGAGGTTAAAAGAATGAAAGAGGTGTTTGGAAGAACTAAACAGGGTGATGTAGTAACTTCATATACTATTACGAACAAAACTGGAATGTCAGCTACCATAATTGATTATGGAGCAACAGTTGTAAAGCTTCTTATTCCTGACAGACATGGAAGTCTAAGAGATGTTCAGCTGGGTTATGACGATGTTCAGTCTTATGAAGAGGGCACAACATTTTTCGGAACTATCATTGGTAGAAACGCTAACAGAATCCGTGGGGGACAGGTTACAATAGATGGCGTTAAATACCAGATGGATCAGAATGATAACGAGAACAATCTTCATAGTGGATTAAACGGAATAGATAAGAAAATGTGGACAGTATTGGCGTTGAGCGATTCTTCAGTTTCATTCATCTGCAAATCAGATGATATGGAGCAGAAGCTTCCAGGAGATTTAACAATAACTGTCACATACAGTATTTCAAATGATAATGAGTTTAAGATTGCATATGATGCGGTTCCGGAAAAGAAAACTATAATAAATCTGACAAGCCATATGTATTTTAATCTTGATGGTCATTACAAGGGAAGTATTGAAGATCATACAGTTACTATTGATGCTGATTACTACAATACAGTTATTGATTCAAAGGCTATACCTACTGAGGATAAAGAGCCTGTTGCCGGAACAGTTTTCGATTTCAGAAAACCAAAGAAGGTTGGACAGGATATCAATAAATCAGATATTCAGCTTGAATATGTAGGCGGCTATGATCATAACTATGTGATAAAGGGTGGAACAGGAAATATCAGACATTTTGCTACTGTTTATTCAGAAGAAAGTGGAATATGCATGGACCTCTTCTCAGATCAGACAGGAACTCAGTTCTACTCAGGTAACTTTATAGGCGAGCAGAAGGGTAAGGGTAATTTTGATTATCACAATAGATCAGGACTTTGTCTTGAACCTCAGTATATTCCAAATGCTATGAACTTTATTCCTGAGGGGGATATTGATTGTCCGATATTTGATGCGAATGAACATTATCATTCGGAGAGTATTTACAAGTTTTCAATAAAATAGGGTGAGATTATATAAATTGTAAAAACAGTTGCGAGATTTGGGTCTTGCAACTGTTTTTTTGTACATATTTACCTAAAAAAGCAAGAATTGTTAAATTTATCGCAATTTATGATAAGCATATTTGTACAACATTTACTATAATAAATTCAGTCAGTGGATGTGGGTGTCCCCTGCATCCAATGTGTGCACATAGTGAGGACGTTTTTTCAAAGTATTAAGGAGGATTTCAAAAATGAGAAAAATGAAACGTGTTGCTGCTGTAGCACTTAGTGCTTGTATGGTAGCATCAATGGTTACTGGATGTGGAAAGAGCGATTCAGGCTCTACAGAAGCTGCAGATGATTCAGCTACAACAGAGGCAGCTGATGCTTCTGGCAGCGATAGCAGCAGTGATGATTCCGCATCAGGTGGTGACGGCGAAGTTATTAATGTATGGTCATTCACAGACGAGGTTCCTAACATGATCGATAAGTTCAAGGAAACTCATCCAGATTTCAAGTATGACATCAATACAACAATTATCGCTACAACAGAAGGTGCTTATCAGCCAGCACTTGACCAGGCTCTTGCAGCTGGTGGCGCTGATGCTCCTGATATTTACTGTGCAGAGGCAGCTTTCGTTCTTAAGTATACACAGGGCGATATGTCTTCATACGCTTGCCCATATGATGATCTTGGTATCGATACACAGAACGAGATCGACGAGGCAAAGATTGCTCAGTATACAGTTGATATCGGAACAAATCCAGATGGTAAGGTTGTAGGTCTTGGTTACCAGGCAACAGGTGGTGCGTTCATTTACAGACGTTCAATTGCTAAGGATGCTTTTGGAACAGATGATCCAGCAGAGATCGCTGATATCATCGGTGCAGGTACACAGAACTGGGATAAGTTCTGGGATGCAGCTGAAACTCTTAAGGGTAAGGGTTATGGTATCGTTTCTGGTGATGGAGATATCTGGCACGCAGTTGAGAACAGCTCAGATCAGGGTTGGATAGTTGATGGAAAGCTCAACATCGATCCTAAGAGAGAAGAGTTCCTCGACATTTCTAAGAAGCTTAAAGACAATGATTATCATAATGATACACAGGATTGGCAGGATGCTTGGTTCGCTGATATGAGCGGAACAGGTGAGAAGCAGATCTTTGGTTTCTTCGGACCAGCTTGGCTGATCAACTATACACTCGGTGATAACTGTGGTGGTACAAAAGAAGGCGAAGGCACATATGGTGACTGGGCAGTTTGTGCTCCTCCAGTTGGATTCTTCTGGGGTGGAACATGGGTACTGGCTAACAAGGATTCTGAGAAGAAGGAAGCTGTTGGACAGATTATCGATTGGATCACACTTAATTGTACAGAAGATGGTCTTCAGTATATGTGGGCTAACGGAACTATGAATGGTGACGGTGGAACAAAGGACGTTGTTGCATCTGAGACAGTTATGAATATGTCAGATGGTACACTTGACTTCCTCGGTGGCCAGAATATGTTCGAAGTATTTGGTGAGGCTAATAGCTATGCAAATGGTAAGAACCTTACACAGTACGATGAGACAATCAACCAGTATTGGAGAGATCAGGTTCGTCAGTATTCAAACGGTGAGAAGGATCGTGATACAGCAATCGCTGACTTCAAGCAGCAGGTAGCTGATAACCTTGCAGTAGAGGTTGAGTAATCAATAGTTTACAACAGTAAATTAGATTAAAGTATATGGGATGATGAACCCCAGGGTTCATCGTCCCATAATAATAAAAAGATTAGTTATGATTCTATTAATTTGGAGGTCAATATGAAAAAGAAGAAAACCGGCGAGGTAAGATATGCCAAATATGGTTATATTTTCAGTCTTCCTTTCGTAATTGCCTTCCTTATATTTCAACTATATCCTGTTTTATATACGGCCTTCATTGGTTTCACAAATCTGAAGGGCGTTGTCACTCCAGAAGTGCATATTTTGGATAATCCTTTTGAAAATTTCCAGCAGGTTTTAACAAGTGGATCTTTTAAAACAGCTCTTGGAAATACGTTTTTTATCTGGATATGTAACTTTATTCCACAGCTGGGATTAGCACTTTTGCTTACAGCTTGGTTCACGGATAGAAGATGGAAGATAAAGGGGCAAGGAATATATAAAGTTTTAATCTATATGCCGAACATTATTACAGCGGCAACTATAGCTATTCTTTTCAAGGCATTCTTTGATTATCCTACAAGCCCAGTAAATGATATTTTAGTAAGTGTTGGTATTCTGGAAAAGGCCAACAACTTCCTGATCAATAAGGGCGTAGCAAGAGGAATAGTTGCATTCATTCAGTTCTGGATGTGGTATGGATATACAATGCTGATACTCATTTCTGGAGTATTAGGTATTAACCCTGAAATATTCGATGCAGCCGAAGTAGACGGTGCAAGTCGTAGTCAGGTATTTTTCCAGATAACTCTTCCAAACATCAAGACTATTATGTTGTTCACACTCGTAACATCACTTATCGGTGGTCTTAACATGTTTGATATACCTAAGTTATTCTTACTTGGTGGACCTGATAATGCAACACTTACAACAAGTGTTTACATTTACAACCAGGCATTCAGTGGAAGTTATCTGTATAACAGAGCAGCTGCTGCAAGTATGATCATGTTTGTAATCATCATGTTCTTCTCATCAATCCTGTTCTTCTTACTTAGAGAAAAGGACGCTGATGGATACGGAACTGATTTTAAGAAAATTAAAAAGCAACAGAAAGCAGCAAAAAAAGCGGCTAGAAAGGGAGGTGTAGCGTAATGGCAAGTACTCCAAAATCGATGTCATATGCTGACGTCCCAGTTAAAAACAGACCAAAGAGTTACGCAGGACAGAAGACAGGTATTCATATTGTCTGTGTATTCTTAAGTCTCTTAAGTATATTACCTTTCTGGGTAATGATAGTGAACTCAACCAGATCAACACCTGAGATACAGCAGCATGCTTTATCTCTGATACCGTCAGTACATATGGTAAAGAATTTTCAAATTCTGACTGGTAAATCGTTCAATCCTCTTGTTGGTCTTATGAATTCCATGATTATATCTGTAGGTGTAACCCTCCTTACAGTTTACTTCTCATCACTTACTGCTTATGCGTTAGTAGCATATGATTGGAAGTTAAGAAATGCATTCTTCAAGTTCATTGTTGGTGTCATGATGATACCTGCACAGTGTACAATGATAGGTTTCTATCAGATGGTTTACAAGATCGGTATGACAAACCATCTTTCAATGCTGATACTTCCTGCAATTGCTGCTCCATCGACAGTATTCTTTATGAGGCAGTATCTGTACCCTACGTTATCAATGGATATCGTTCAAGCAGCTAGAATAGATGGTGCAGGAGAATTCCGTATATTCAATACAATCGTTCTTCCTATTATGAAACCAGCGTTAGCTACACAGGCTATCTTCTGTTTCGTTAGTAGTTGGAACAACCTGTTTACACCACTTGTACTGCTTACTGACAGCAAGAAATATACAATGCCTATCATGGTTTCTCTTCTTAGAGGAGATATTTATAAAACAGAGTACGGTTCAATTTACATGGGCTTAACTCTTACAGTTGTACCATTGATCATTGTATACTTATTACTTTCGAAATATATCATCGCTGGTGTCGCACTTGGCGGTGTTAAGAGTTAAAGATGCGACGATGTTTGGTCGCGGTTAGTGAAGGTTAAAGGAAAAGGCTACTCGAAGGAATTCGAGTAGCCTTTTTCATTGTATTTTTATATTAATTACTGTGCAATAATACTTCCATCTGGGTTTTCTTTAGTAGTAGATCTAAGCTTTTTATATTCACTAGGAGAATAAGTGGTGTACTTTTTAAACGCCCGGCAGAAGGATGGAAGAGTGTTAAAACCGCTTTGAAAAGCTATGTCAGTAATAGGAGTTTCTGTCATAAGCAGTTCCTCTGCAATATGGATTCTTTTAAGCGTCAGATAATCATGGAAGGTATATCCGGTCTGCAGTTTAAATAGTCTAAGAAAATGATACTTAGAAAAACCTGTATACTCTGCAGCCTGTTCTGTAGATATATCCTCTGCATAGTTTATATCGACATATCTTAGAAGTGCATTGATACGACTGATAGACTGGGATAGGTTAGTTGTCTCAGTTTTAACGGCATTTTCAGTATGCTTTGCAAGCTCTGCAAACACCTGATACATCTTGATGTATACAGTTGTCTCCCAGAAGTTGGCATTTGTGAAATACACTGAATTCATTTCCATAAACAGTTTATATACATTCTCATAGATATCCGGGCATGTCTCACTATTACATAGAAATGTATCGAAGAGCAGAGGCTCTATGGTTTTATAATCATGTGAATTATAAAACTGATTCATCTCCAATAGATAGATGAAACGAACGCCGTAATGATCATTCACATATTCATGAAGTGTGTTTGGAGGAATTATCAGTATATCTCCTTCCTTTAGAATATGCGTTGTGTTGTTTGCATGTATTTCATAAGTGTTTTGCACGCAGATGCAGATCTCGAAAGCATCATGTGAATGAAGAGCGTAGCCTTCGGATTGATTGTTGTACCATATGCGTACATGTGAAGTTGAATTGTAGGTGACAAGTTCCTTGCTGTTCCTGACGATTCGACCATTAAACTCATCATCAGGTTGTTGATACTTTACAGGAACTTCTCGTGTTTCAAGGTCAGCCATAAGTAAACCCCTTTGTTTTATATTTCCCTATTCTCTGGCTGGTTCTGACTCGAGTTTCTCGTAGAAACCGAGCAGAAACATTGAGCATATATATGCAAAGATTGCAGTTAGTATCAGTCCCCACAGATACCATGTATATACTCTGACTTTTAGATTTATATAGTATAGCACAAATGGAAGTGCCCATATAAAAAACATTTTAAACCAGGTTCCTGGATATGTGAATGCAAGCACTAGAGAATTGAAGATAATTCTTCCTGTTGTATTCTCATATCTTGCCAGTATAGGAAACTGGAGTGGGAAAGCAAGTGCAAATAGAAAGAAACCGGCTCCTACAAGGATGAACAAAACCTTTGATATCTGGTCATCATGGCCAAGTACATAGCCGTATTCAAAAACCATTATTGCAATATAAAGCAGGTCTATCAGCCAGATGGCTATTCCCTGTTTCAAGTTTGCTTTCCAGGCTTTAAAGTATTCTTTGGTTATTGCGCCTTCTTCGTTTTTAACCATTTTGTTGGTCACAGTATATAGGGCAGTGAATGAAGCACCTATAGTTACTATCGGAAGGCACGTAACAGTAAAGTATATATTTAGAACAAAGAGGTCGCCCAGCTTGTTGAAAAGAAGCATAAAACGTTCGACTGCGGTCAGCTCTTTTTCCTGTTCTTCCTCTTCATCATCTTTTTTATTCTTAATTTCTTCTTCTGACATTTTTTTATCCTAACGTTATTTATTGAACTACAACATTATACTTTAATGATTTGATTTTTTCAAATTGTTATAGCCTCATGTCTACCACATAATTTTTCTCGACATCGCTTCCGCTCGGCGCGGGCTAGCCCCTAGCGGACGCCGGCTTCCTTTCTTCGAAAAGAAGCTTCGGCTTGCTAAGCTCTCACTTCGCCTTTCAGGCTTGTGAATCGCTAAGCACCGAGACCCGCGACGGTCTCGAAAAATCATGTTGTAGCCATGAGGTCATCTACACTTTCAGATAAGAAAATATGGTAAAAAAATAGACAAATTTCTTAAATTGTTGTATTGCGTTGAAGTATGAAAATTAGTATAATATTGCACGTGTGGTTTTATGATATCAGAGATATATAAAATCCTGATAAAAGCAAGAAACAAAAAGGAGAAATGCAGTGATTGAAGATGCTATGAAAGCAGTAGAAGCTGCAGAAAAAAATGCGGCTGAAAAAGTACAGGCTGCAAAGGCAGAAGCTGATAAAATTAGGAAGAATTCCGAAGTTGAATCAGAACAGCTTATCAAGGATGCTGAGCTGAAGGCTAAGGAAGAGGCAATGTCTAAGATGGATGCTTCTGAAACTGAAAGAGATGTTGCTGTTGAGAAGGCTAAGGAGTCTGCTCGAGTAAAGGCAGATGCTCTTAAACAGACAGCTGCTGGAAATGAAGAAGCAGCAATTGATGCAGTCATTAATAAACTTATATAAAAGATAATAATTCTTAGAAAGGCGGGATAAACTTGGCAATTGTTGAGATGCGAAAGCTCTCTATATACTCTACGAAGAAACATCGTAAGAGTATCCTGGAGTTTTTGCAGGATATAGAAGCCATGGAGATAGACGCCCTCGATTCAGGTGACATTCCATTTGAGAAGATGGATACAGCCGGAGAGAGAATAAGATTTCAGAAGATAGCAGATGAGTTTGATCATGTTATCGAGCTTCTCGGTCAGTATGATACAGAGAAGAGGAAAGCTCTTATTAATCTCGAGAATACTCTTATATCCAGAGATGAATATAAAGAGATAGAGAAGAATCGAAGGAAATATTATTCTAAAGCGAAGGATGTGCTGGAACTTGAGAAGAAGATCTTTGAGAGTAAGGCTACCATCACTCGTAAAGAGAATAAGATTGCGACTCTGTCACCGTGGAGTAAACTTGATATTCCACTGAATAGTGAGAAAACAAAATGCACTCGTATCTTTATCGGAACATTCCCAGAGAGTCTCACAGAGGAACAGCTATATGCAATAGCGACCAAGGGACTTGAGGAGCCTATTCCAGTAACTGCTGAGATACTTTATAACGAGAATCAGATAACGAATGTCTGTGTTATAGCTACTAACAGAGTTGCGGATCAGGTTGAGGAAAATATGAGAAGCTGTGGTTACAGCAAGCTTCCGTTCTTGTCACACAGAGTTCCAATAAAGGCTATGGAGAAGAGGCAGAATGATATAGTCATCGAAAAGAAGGCTATAGCAGATGCTGAGGAACAGCTAGCTACATTCGTAGAGTACATTCCTAAGTTTAAGATAGCGGCTGATTATTTTAGAACTAGGTCTGAAAAGTACAGAGTACTTGGTACAATTCCTCAGTCCGACAATGTTTTCTTCATTCAAGGTTGGGTTGAAAAGGAACAGGCAGAAGGCATTGCAAAAACTTTGGAAGAAAAGTTTGATGCAGTGGTTGAGATAGAGCAGGATGATGAGAACGCTCCTATAAAGCTAAAGAATAATCATTTCTCCGAAAGCTCAGAAGGTGTGCTTGAGTCATATGGACTACCAACGCATGGAAGAGTAGATCCAACATTTGTTATGTCGATTTTCTATGTTTTCTTCTTTGGAATGATGCTTTCGGATGCAGGATACGGCATTATTATGTCTATAGCCTGTGCGATAGTTCTTAAGAAATTCCCAAGAATGGCCAGCGGCACAAATAAGATGCTTCGACTGTTCTTCTGGTGTGGTTTATCAACTGCATTCTGGGGATTCATGTTTGGTGGTTTCTTCGGAGATGCCATAGACGTTGTGGCACATACATTCTTCGGAGTTCCGGAAACCACGGCAGTGCTGAAACCTTTATGGTTTGCACCACTTGATAATCCAATGAGACTTCTCATATGGTGTATGCTCTTTGGTATCATTCATCTTTATGCCGGACTTGGCATGAAGGGATACGAATATTTGAAGAACAAGGATATTGTTGGTTGCATCTCAGATGTTATAGCATGGTATTTGTTCCTTACAGGACTCATCTTCATGCTTCTTCCAACACAGATCTTTGCTTCAATAGCTCAGATGACATTTAACTTCCCAGGCTGGTTCAATACTCTGGCGAAGGTAATGACAATCGTAGGAATGGTAACAATCATTCTTATGTCTGGTAGAGCTAATAAGAACTGGGGGCTTAGAATAGCCCTTGGTGCTTATGATATATATGGTGTTACAGGCTGGTTATCAGATGTGCTGTCTTATTCAAGACTTCTTGCTCTGGGACTTGCTACTGGAGTTATCGCAAGCGTTATTAACTCCATGGCAACAATGCAGGGAAATACACCACTCGGTGTAGTGATCTTCATTCTGGTATTTGTGCTTGGACATACACTTAATATAGCAATCAACCTTCTGGGTGCTTACGTACATACAAATCGTTTACAGTACGTTGAGTTCTTTGGAAAATTCTATGACGCGGGCGGTGAACCTTTCCGTCCATTTAAAACAAATAATAAGTATATCGAAATTAAGGAGGATTAATCTTATGTCATTCGGATTTACATTAGCACTTATAGGTGCTGCACTCGCAACAATACTTGCAGGTATAGGTTCTGCATGGGGAGTAGGAAAGGGTGGTCAGGCTGCTGCAGGAGTAGTAAGCGAGGACCCAGCTCAGTTCGCGAAGGTTCTTATCCTTCAGCTTCTTCCTGGTACACAGGGTATCTATGGACTGCTTGTTACATTCATTACACTTTCTAAGATTGGTCTTCTTGGTGGAAGCCCAGCAGATATCTCAACTCAGCAGGGTTGGTGTATACTTGCTGCTTGCCTTCCAATCGCATTAGTTGGTCTTATTTCTGCTTATCATCAGGGTAAAACATCTGTTGCTTCAATCGGTATCGTTGCTAAGAAACCAGATCAGTTTGGTAAGGCTATGCTTTTCCCTGCAATGGTTGAGACATATGCAATCCTTGCACTTCTTGTTTCAATCCTTGCAATTTCAAATATTAATGTTTAATAAATAAAGGGAGAATAACATGGCGGGAATCGAAAAGATTACAAAAGAGATAGAGCAGAATGCTGAAAAAGAAGCAGCTGAGATCATTTCCGCTGCAGAAAAAGAAGCAGAGCGCACTATTAATAAAGCCAAAGAAGAGTGTGATGCTATCCTTGCCGCTTCTAGTGAAAAAACAAACAGAAAGCTGGCTGAGGAAGATAAGAAAACCCAGTCACAGTGTGAGCAGGCTGAAAAGCTTATTATGCTCGAAACTAAGCAGGGTGTTATTGAGGATATACTTCGCAAGGCTCAGGTTAAACTGATGCTTGCATCTAAAGAGGATTATTTTGCGACACTTCTTAAACTCCTTGAGAAACAGGTTCAGCCTGAGAAGGGTGAGATGATCCTTTGTGAGAAGGATCTCGGCAGACTTCCAGAAGATTTTGCCGCACAGGTAAATGCTATCGCAACAAAGAATGGTGGTATGATTGAACTCTCCAAGGATGTAAGAGATATTGAGGGCGGATTTGTTCTCAAGTATGGAAATATAGAAATCAATTCTTCTTTTGAAGCTTTATTTGAGGAAAATAAAGAGGAACTCGTTGATATTGTTAATGAGATACTTTGGCAGTAGAAAAGGAGACAGATATGAGAGATGCGGATTACATCTACGCTGTTGCTAGTATTCGTGCCAAAGAGAAATCTCTCCTGACAGATGCTGATGTTCAGTCCATGGTAGGTATGAAGAGCGAAGCAGAAGTGCTTACGTTTCTTACTGAAAGAGGCTGGGGTGATGGATCTCAGGATGCTGATATGGAAACGGTTCTAGCGGCTGAAGAAGAGAATCAGATGAAGCTCTTAAAGGGGCTCGGTGTTGATTCTGAAATAATAGATGTACTATTTCTTCAGGAATTATATCACAATCTCAAAACAGCCATAAAAGAGGTATGTACTGCAGTTGATGACGGGATGGCATTTTATGATCATGAGAAGTATGGCAAGGATCAGATGCTTACTATCATCAAAGAAAAGCAGTTTGAAAAATTACCTGAGCATATGCAGGATATTGCAAGGGAAGCTCTGGATCTCATGCTCACCACAAGAGATGGTCAGAGACTTGATATCATAATTGACAGAGCTTGTCTGGATGCAACTGAAAAGGCTGCAGCCACCACAAAGGACAGGTTCCTTGCAGAATATGCTGAGACAAAGGTAGTTATTGCGGATATTAAAATTGCCGTGAGAGCAGCGATTACGAAGAAACCTCTTGCACTAATTGAAGAGGCACTGGCGCCTAATAGAACATTTGACGTTAAGCGCCTGGCACATGCTGCTGCTACCAGCAAAGATGCTGTTTATGAGTTTTTTGAAAGAATAGGATATCGCGAAGTTGTTGAGGCGTTGAAGGAATCCTTCTCCAGCTTTGAGAAATGGTGCGATGATCATATAATGAGCAAACTTATGAGCCAGAAAACAAACATTCAGTCCAGTGGACCGATAGTTGCATTTTTCCTGGCTAAGCAGAATGAGATAAGAACTGCACGTATCATTATGACTGCAAAGGCTAATGGATTCGGTGAAGATATTATCTCGGAAAGGGTAAGGAAAATGTATGGATGAGGAAAATAGAATCGCCGTACTAGGTGACTATGACAGTATCTATGGTTTTGCTTCCCTTGGTCTTAGTACATTTCCAGTGGATAATATTGAAGATGCTTCAAAAACTCTTCGTACACTGGCAACCAGCGGATATGGAATCATTTATATCACAGAAGAGCTTGCAGCGCAGGTTCCTAAAGTGATCGATAAATACAAAGAATCAATGACACCGGCTATCATTCAGATACCTGGCGTCAAGGGAAATACAGGCGACGGAATTAAAGCGGTTCGTCGTTCAGTAGAACAAGCTGTAGGTAGTGATATACTCTTCGGTGAGTAGGAAAGGAGATACACTCCATGGGAGTAGTAGGTAAGATAAAGAAAGTAGCCGGACCTCTGGTTATTGCTACAGGAATGCGTGACGCAGATATGTTCGACGTTGTTCGTGTTAGTAACGAGAGACTTATCGGTGAGATAATCGAGATGCACGGAGATGAGGCATCTATTCAGGTTTATGAGGAGACATCTGGTCTTGGACCTGGTGAGCCTGTTGAGTCAACAGATGTACCCCTTTCTGTAGAACTTGGACCTGGACTTATGGGTTCCATCTATGATGGTATTCAGAGACCTCTGACCAAGATCATGGAAGTAACAGGTGGAAACCTTCTCGAGAGAGGTGTTGAGGTTCCATCACTTGATAGAGAAAAGAAATGGGATTTTGTTGCAACTGCAAAGGTTGGAGACGCAGTAGTTGCTGGAGATATCATCGGAACAGTTGAGGAGACTGAGGTTGTAACTCAGAAAATCATGGTTCCTTATGGTATTGAAGGAACTATCAAGTCAATTCAGAGCGGCTCCTTCACAGTAGAAGAGGTTGTTGCAGTTGTTGAAACAGCTAATGGACCTAAGGAATTGACAATGATGCAGAAATGGCCAGTTCGTACGGGTCGTCCTTATAAGAAGAAGCTTCCACCACGTCAGCCACTTATTACTGGTCAGCGTGTAGTAGATACATTCTTCCCAATTGCTAAGGGTGGTGTTGCTGCTGTTCCTGGACCATTCGGTTCTGGTAAGACAGTTATCCAGCATCAGCTTGCTAAGTGGGCAGATGCCGAGATTGTTGTTTATATCGGTTGTGGAGAGCGTGGAAATGAGATGACAGACGTTCTGAACGAGTTCCCAGAACTTAAGGATCCTCGTACAGGTGAGTCACTCATGAAGAGAACAATCCTTATTGCGAATACATCAGATATGCCTGTTGCTGCCCGTGAGGCATCTATCTATACAGGTATTACTCTTGCAGAGTACTTTAGAGATATGGGTTATTCAGTAGCCCTTATGGCAGACTCCACATCACGTTGGGCTGAGGCGCTCCGTGAGATGTCAGGACGTCTTGAGGAAATGCCTGGTGAGGAAGGTTATCCTGCTTACCTTGCATCTCGTCTGGCTCAGTTCTATGAAAGAGCTGGTCATGTAATCACTCTTGGTAGTGATGAGAGAGAGGGTGCTCTTTCAGCTATCGGTGCTGTTTCCCCTCCTGGTGGTGATATTTCAGAGCCTGTATCTCAGGCAACACTTCGTATAGTTAAGGTGTTCTGGTCACTGGATGCTCAGCTTGCATATCAGAGACACTTCCCAGCTATTAACTGGCTGAACAGCTACAGCCTTTACCTCGATGAGATGAAGGGCTGGTTTGATAAAAATGTTGATGAAGACTGGATGAAGATTCGTCAGGAACTTATGAGTCTGCTTCAGGAAGAGGCATCACTTAACGAAATCGTTAAGATGGTAGGTATGGATGCACTTTCACCACAGGATAGACTGAAGATGGAAGCTGCTCGTAGTATTCGCGAGGATTTCCTGCACCAGAATTCATTTGACGAAATAGATACTTACACATCCATACAGAAGCAGTTCTATATGCAGAAGCTGGTTTATCAGTTCTACGAGCAGAGCAGCAAGGCCCTGAAAGAAGGAGCTAATATTAATGATATAGTTGCTATGGATGTACGTGAAGAGATCGGACGTTATAAGTATACTGAGGAAGCTAACATAGAACAACAGTATAATAAGGTTCATGAAGATCTGGTTCGTGAAGTATCAAGTCTTATCGGAAAGGAGGAGATCTAATGCCTAAAGAGTATCGTACTATACAGGAAGTTGCCGGCCCACTTATGCTGGTAAAGAATGTAGAAGATGTTAAGTATGATGAGCTGGGTGAGATAGAGCTTGCTAATGGCGAAAAGCGTCGTTGTAAGGTTCTTGAGATAGATGGCAGCAATGCATTAGTTCAGCTTTTCGATAGTGCTACAGGTATAAACCTGGAAAGTAGTAAAGTAAGATTCCTTGGCCGTTCACTGGAGCTTGGTGTTTCAGGCGACATGCTTGGTCGTGTATTTGACGGTCTTGGACGTACTATAGATGGTGGTCCGGAAATTCTTCCAGATGCCCGCATGGATATCAATGGTCTTCCAATGAATCCAGCTGCGAGAGCATATCCGTCAGAGTTCATTGAGACAGGTGTTTCTGCTATCGATGGTCTTAATACTCTGGTTCGTGGACAGAAGCTTCCTATTTTCTCAGCTTCAGGTCTTCCACATGCTCAGCTGGCTGCACAGATTGCACGTCAGGCAAAGGTTAAGGGTAAGGATGAGGACTTCGCCGTTGTATTTGCCGCTATGGGTATTACATTCGAGGAAGCAAACTTCTTCGAAGAGTCATTCCGTGAGAGCGGTGCTATCGACAGAACAGTTCTGTTTATAAACCTTGCTAATGACCCTGCTGTTGAACGTATTTCTACACCACGTATGGCACTTACTGCAGCTGAATATCTGGCATTTGAAAAGGGTATGCATGTCCTTGTTATCATGACAGATATTACAAACTATGCAGATGCACTCCGTGAGATTTCAGCAGCTCGTAAAGAGGTACCAGGACGTAGAGGTTATCCTGGATATATGTACACTGACCTTGCTACTATGTATGAGAGAGCAGGTCGTCAGCGTGGTAAGAATGGATCTATCACAATGATTCCAATCCTTACTATGCCAGAGGATGATAAGACACATCCTATTCCTGACCTTACAGGATACATTACAGAGGGACAGATTATCCTTTCCCGTGAGCTTTACAGAAAGGGTATTACACCACCTATCGATGTTCTTCCTTCACTGTCACGTCTTAAAGATAAGGGTATTGGTGAGGGCAAGACAAGAGCAGACCATGCAGCTACAATGAACCAGCTGTTCTCGGCTTATGCTCGTGGTAAAGAGGCTAAGGAGCTGATGGTTATCCTCGGTGAGGCAGCTCTTACAGATATTGACCTTCTGTATGCTAAGTTTGCAGAAGAGTTTGAGAAGAAGTATGTATCTCAGGGTTATCAGGCTGATAGAGATATTCAGGAAACACTTGATATTGGTTGGGAGTTATTACACATCCTGCCACGTTCAGAACTGAAACGTATCAACGATAAATTGCTCGACCAGTACTACCCTAAGAACTAAAGTGGAGAATTAATATGGCAACACAAACAGTCATTCCTACAAGAATGGAGCTCACAAGGCTCAAGAAAAAACTGAATACTGCCGTAAAAGGACACAGACTTCTTAAGGATAAAAGAGATGAGCTGATGCGCGAATTCCTGGACCTTGTAAAGGTTAATATGGAACTTCGTGAGAAGGTTGAGAAGGGCATCGATGCAGCTAATAAGAACTTCGTTCTTGCTAAGGCTGGAATGTCTGAACAAACGCTCCGTACAGCTCTTATGGCTCCTAAGCAGGAAGTTTCACTTGTTACGGATAAGAAAAATGTAATGAGTGTTGACATTCCTGTATTCGACTTCAAGACCAGAACAGCTGATGAAAATGACATCTACTCTTATGGTTTTGCATTTACTTCTGGAGATCTGGATGGAGCGGTAAGTTCCCTATCAGATGTATTCCCAGATATGCTGAAGCTAGCTGAGGTTGAAAAGTCCTGTCAGCTTATGGCGGCAGAGATTGAAAAGACACGAAGACGAGTTAATGCTCTTGAGCACGTAATCATTCCTGAGACTCAGGAAAGCATTAAGTACATCACTATGAAGCTTGATGAAAACGAGAGAAGTACTCAGGTTAGACTTATGAAGGTTAAGTCCATGATGCTTGAAGAAGCTCACCATTATAGTGAGAAAAATTAATATTCAAAAGAATTATAATGTAAAAACTGTGTTTCATTTGTTGAAACACAGTTTTTTGTGCATTATTCACAATAATTACCGTCCTAAATTGTGAAAAATGTGTATAAATGGGGGGGGGGTAGTACTTGATTTTTAAAATTAGATGTAGTATTATTAACACGGTCTTGCAATGTATACATTGCAAAAATTATAATTTTTGTAGAGAAGGAGAGATTATTATGAAGAACAAAGTAATGAGTTTTCTTCTTGCAGCTGCACTTTTAGCTATTCTAGTTGTTGTACCTGCTTTTGATTCGCATGCTGCAAATGACGGAAGCTGGATCAATGGTTCAGGCGGTTGGTGGTATCAGAATGGTGATGGATCATATGCATGGAATGAGTGGAGAGACGGATACTGGCTCAGTTCTGACGGATATTGGACATATAAGTATACAGGTGCCTGGTATCAAAACAGTAAAGGCTGGTGGTTTCAGGATACATCAGGATGGTATCCATCAAGCACTTATCAGTGGATAAATGGTGTTAAGTATAAGTTCAACGGCTCAGGATATCTTGAGGAAAAGGGCTGGTGCTATACATCAGGTGGCTGGTATTATGTTTGGGGCGAGAACAGCTACGCTCAGAACGAATGGGTAGATGGTTACTGGATTGGTGCAGATCAGTACTGGACATATCAGCCAACAGCTAAGTGGTACAAGGATAGTACAGGTTATTACTACAAGGATACATCAGGATGGTATCCAAAGAATGAAACTGTAAGAATAGATGGTAAGGATTGTACATTTGACAATCGTGGATATCTTAAGTCAGAAGAGAAGGCTAGCACACCTTCAACTACACCTTCACAGACAGCTAAGACTACATATACACAGGTTACACCTAAGGAAAATGTTAGTGCAGAATTCACATTTGCTAAGGGTACTAATGCAAATGCTACAGAAATAGAAGGACTTCTTAAGTCATATACAAAAGTAGGTGCTTCAAAGGCTATTACAATTAATGGTAATTCGGTAACTATTTCACATACTAGTGCTGGTATCGAGTTAAGTAATGGAAAGAAAATAGCTGATTACATTACTAAGGGAGGTTCTGCAACAGTAACATTTAATTCTCCACTTAGTGATCTGGTTAATTCATTCAATACTTCTGGATCAGGTTCTTATAGTGCATCAGTTACATGTCTTGGTACAACTTTCTCAAATATCAAGGCTAATGGAGCTACTATAACATTCTCAGCTTCTGGCACATCATATACAGCTGAGATATCTGGTTCTTCACTTCTTATTAAGGGTGATCATACTGCAGATACATGGTTAAAGAATCTGAGCAGTGCTGTATCTTCAACTACTATTCAGAAGTAATAATCTCTAATTTGAGAGCAAATACATTTAGGCTGCCAGGTGCTTGCCGTCTGGCAGCTTAAACTATGTATTGGAATACTCTTAAGAGATACGAATAGGGGACGTATATGATAAACAGCAGAGTCTTTAGAAACAGCATATTGTTAAATGTTTGTAAGTGTGCAGCAATAATGGGATGTCTTATCTTCGCATTGTTGATATGTTCCAGCGCGGTCTGGGCTGGTGATATCAATGGTGAGGAAGCGAGAGTCGTAGCTGCCGCCAGTGGAACCTTTACATATGAAGGTAAAACCTACAAGGCTTATTCCAGCTATGTAAGCGAACTATACAGCTATTTATCATCAGACGATGTGGACCTAAGTGCAGCACAGGCTGACAAGGCCATAAATTACATATATTCAAATGTCACAACAGGCATTTCGTCCGGATATATTTATGAGGTTGGTGGCGAAGAAGCCACAAATATAGACGACGATGATGTTATCGATTTGGATGACTGGTTACCAAAGGTAGACGAGGAGAAACCGGATACTACGGAGGATGCTTCCGAAGCTGCAAAAAGGGCCAGTGATAAAGAAGTAGAGGAGATGTTCCAAAGTATCGAGGATGAGACGGCGGAACGGGGAAAACACTCCTCTAAACCAAAAGCAACCGAGACGGACGCCGAAATAATACTTACGGATAACAGCCTGATAATCACAGGTGGTAGTGAAGAACATATTATTTCATACGAGGAGCATATAATTCCGCAGGTTTTCCCTGGTATGCTTATCATCATCGGAATAGTGATTCTGGTAATTGACATTTTACTTGCAATCATACTCCTGACTAAGAAATGTATGAGATTTCTAAATACTAATAGTAGACGCCCAAGAAAGGGCCATACTGCAAGACGGAGAATCAGAAAGATTTGCCGTAACACATTTACAATTACATCGGCTGTCGCAGTAATGGTACTTTTGATAAATATATCACTGAGTATCGGTGTATATAACAGTAACCATATAATTCAGAACATTCAGAGCAGTGGTTACTTCAGATACGCTTATACTAAGTATCTCGCCAATGAAAATAGCAGTGTTGAGACTGCTGAAGAAAAGATGTCTTACGACGAGTTTCTGGTAGAAGAGAAAAAGAGTCTGGAAACATTAAGCACCAGTGATATTACGAAGGGTACAAGCATAGCGCCTTATGTAAAGAGTATTCAGAAGGATATGAAGGAAAGCCTTATCATTTCAACGATACTTATGATGGTGGCGCTAATAATCTCGATAGTCTTTAATATCTTTATGGATCTCAGGAGAGACAGAGGAGTTAAGTCGATAGCGGTCTCTGAACTGATAGGTACCCTGATTACAATAGTTATTACGATAATTATTGCGGTTCTCCATAATACCTTTAAGGTATTCATAGAGCCTGACTATTTATATAATTTTTTGAATGATCACATAGACTGGATGACCAAGATACTTCTGATAACAGGTTTCTTTGGGGCGGTAGTGGGACTGTCGCTAACCGGTCTATATAGAAATATGAGAAGAGACAAGAATTAAACCAAAGGGATACTTGAATGAGGTTATTTGATATACATTGTCATATACTTCCTGGAGTTGATGACGGTTCCAGAAATGAAGAGATGTCTATGGATATGCTTGATATTGCTTATTCAGAAGGTACGAGAGACATTATATTTACACCTCATTATATGCTGGGAAGAAATACATATACATATGATGAACTGGAACAGAAGTTCATTAATTTCAGAAGAATGGTCGAGATGTCAGGAAGGTTCCCTGGACTTAATTTGTACCTGGGAAATGAAATCCTTTACGAAGAAGGGATAGTAACCAAGCTTCGTGAGGGCGACATACATACCATGAATAATACCAGATATGTTCTGGTTGAATACAATATCAGAACACCCTATACAGAGATACTGCATTCAATAGACGAACTGACGCAGGCCAGATACTGGCCAATCATAGCTCATGTAGAGAGATATCAGGCTATAGAAGACAGGGTGGAAAGAGCCCTCGAGCTAATAGACAAAGGGTGTCTGCTACAAATGAATATTTCCAGTGTAGAAGGTGGCTTCTTAAACGAGAGTAAGAGATGGTGCAGAAAACTTGTCAAAAAAGGATGCATAACATTCTTTGGTACTGACGCTCACAACACCGATTCCCGCGCACCATATACTCAAGAGTTTATCACCTGGATTCGAAGGAAAAGTGGGGAAGAAGATGCCAGGTGGATGCTCGAAGAAGCTGCCGGCTACATTATTGATGGAAAGTATATAGATTAGTGCGGCAGTTTCAAAAGCGCTAGTAAGAGAGGAAAGTAGATGGATAATAAACAAAACTATGTCCAAAGAGAAGACGTGACCGAGATTGACCTTTTGGAGCTGGTCAGAGTTCTCTGGTCAAAGATATGGCTCATAATACTTGTATCTGTATTAGGCTTAGGAATGGCTGCCGGAGTGACGATGCTCTTTATGAAGCCGGTTTATAAGTCGACCTCTACAATGTATGTTCTGACTAAAACAACCAGCATAACTTCACTTGCTGATGTTCAGATGGGCACACAGCTTACCCAGGATTATATGGTAGTCATAACCAGTCGTCCTGTTTTGGAGGCAGTTATTGAGAATCTGGGGCTGGACATGTCCTATGAAGAGCTTAAGGGTAATATTACTGTAAATAATCCTACAAATACACGTTTCCTTGAAATAACAGTAAGTAACCATGATGCATTTCTGGCTAAGAAAATAGTAGATGAGGTTGCGGATGTAAGTGCCGAGAGAATGGCCGAGGTAATGGAAACCCAGGAACCAAATATCATGGATTATGGTCAAATACCTGATCATCCATCGGAACCAAGTCTTATAAAGAATTCTGTAATAGGTGCACTAATAGGATTTGTAATAATTTGCGGAATACTGACTATTCTGTACATTCTGAATGACTCTATCAAGACAACCGACGATATAGAGAAGTATCTGGGTATTGAAACTCTGGGTCTTATCCCGCTGGCTGACGGTACATCTAAACGCCGTTCACACGGAAAAGACAAAGCGGCCAGGAAGGCTTCGCGAGCAAAGGGTGGTTCGTCTAACAGTAAAAAGAAAGCATCATAATAACTAGAGAGGTGTAACTTGGATAGGATAAAGTTTGAAAACTTAAAGGAGCAGGACTTCAAGATTAATGAAGCCTATAAGCGTGTTCGTACGAACATTACATTCTCCGGTGAAAACATTAAGGCAATAGCCTTGACAAGTAGTGCTCCAAACGAAGGTAAAACAGAGGTCAGCTTTAACATTGCCAGATCCTTTGCAGAGGATAAGAAGAAAACACTTTACATAGATGCCGACATCAGAAAATCAGTTGTCCTGGCGAGATATGGAGTTGACAAGGAGACAAAAGGTCTTAGCCATTATCTATCTGGACAGGCAAAGCTGGACGAGGTTATTTGTGAAACCAATATAGATAACCTGTATACGATATTTACAGGAACCAAGGCACCAAATCCTGCAGAGCTTCTGGGCAGTGAGAAATTTGAGAAGATGATAAATAGTCTGAGGGAAGATTATGACTATATAATTATCGATTGCCCACCTCTTGGAAGTGTTATAGATGCGGTGCTTGTGGCAAAGGTCTGCGACGGTTCAATACTGGTTATTGAATCTGACTATATGAGCTACAAGGTAGTTCAGAACGTTAAGAAACAGCTGGAAACAGGCGGCTGCAAGATACTTGGAGCTATTCTTAACAAGGTACCTAGTGGCGGTAAAGGTTACTATGGCTATTACAAGGGTTATTATGGATACTACGATAGCTATGGCTATGGCGAGGATGGAGATAAGAGTTAGATATGTTATCTAAAATATTTTCAACTAAAAGAAGTAGAATGCTTCTACTTATGCTGTGTGACATCTTTACATGTATTATAGCTTCTTTTGTTGCACTTTGGGTGAGATTTGACTTTTCCATTAGTTCTATACCGTATGGATATGCATATAATGCTGCTGTATATCAGCCACTGTATGTTATAGATGTACTTCTAGTTTTCAGTATATTTCATCTATATTCATACATGTGGTCTAAGGCCAGCATCAGAGAAATGATTATGACAGTAGCAGGCTGTATCGTAGCAACTATGATCCAACTATCCGGGATGGTTATATTTGAGTTGCATCAGCCTAGAAGCTACTATATCATATGCTTCTTCGTCCTGACTACTCTCGCAGGTCTCTTTAGGTATTCATGGAGACTCATGAAGTCATTTAATGTGGCTGTCATAAATAAAAATGAGAAACAGACAAGGATTATAATATACGGCGCTGGTGAAGCTGGTGTCGGAGTACTGAGGGAACTGAAAAACAGCGAATATACAGAGGGGACATGTGTATGCTTCGTAGATGATGATAAAGAAAAGGTCGGCCAGATAATAAATGGCGTCCGTGTAGAGGGCAGAGGCTCCAGTCTCAGCGCTCTGGTAGATAAGTATTCTGTCAACAGAATATATATAGCGCTTCCTTCTGCAAGTGCCAAGGAAAGGAAGGAAATAATCAGGCTGTGTCAGAAAACTGGTGTCAAGGATATAAGAACTCTTCCTGGTACATACCAGCTATTGAATAGTAAGAATATATCGCTGGCTTCACTAAATAAGGTCAGTATAGATGACCTGCTGGGACGTGAGCCTATCGAAGTTGATAACACAGAGGTATTTAAACACCTAAAGGGAAAAACCATTCTGGTTACTGGCGGTGGTGGTTCTATAGGGTCAGAACTGGTAAGACAGATAGTAACACATGCTCCGAGAAAGGTTATAGTTTTCGATATATATGAAAATAGTGTATATGATCTGCAGCAGGAGCTGATCTATAAAGGACTAAGTGAAAATGTAGAATACCTGATAGGAAGTGTCAGAAATACACATAGGATAGAGAGTATCTTCGAAGATTATAAACCTGATATAGTATTTCACGCGGCAGCTCATAAACATGTTCCACTTATGGAATACAGTCCTAATGAGGCCATCAAGAATAATGTATTTGGAACACTAAAAACAGCAAGAGCTGCAGAAAAGTATGGATGTGAAAAGTTTGTACTTATATCAACTGATAAAGCAGTTAATCCTACCAACATAATGGGTGCATCTAAGCGTATATGTGAAATGATCATCCAGGCAAAGGCTGCAAGACAGAAGGATATAGCGGAAGGCAGAGTTGAACCAAGTGATAAAAATATGGGTAAAACTCAGTTTGTAGCAGTGCGTTTCGGTAATGTCCTAGGATCTAATGGTTCTGTCATACCTCTTTTCAAAAAGCAGATAGAAGCTGGAGGACCAGTAACCGTTACACATCCGGATATCATAAGATACTTTATGACTATCCCAGAAGCTGTATCACTTGTTCTACAGGCAAGTGTATATGCAAGTGGCGGTGAAATCTTCGTTCTGGATATGGGTGAACCGGTAAAAATCCTTGAACTGGCTGAAAATATGATACACCTTATGGGGTACGAACCATATAAGGACATAGATATCAAGTTCACAGGCCTGAGACCTGGAGAGAAGCTCTACGAAGAACTTCTGATGAATGAGGAAGGATTAAAAGATACTCCAAATAAGATGATTCATATAGGAAGACCTATCGATATGGACTATGATGAATTCAGAAGGAGTATAAAAGTACTGGGAGAGTTATCAAACGATGATTCTGAGACAATAAAAAAGACGGTTGCAGGATTAGTACCTACATACAATCCGAAGAATGTTGTGATGTGATGAGAGATACAGAGATAAAAGATAAAGAAAGGTACTGAGAAGTACCTTTTTTTAATTCTTTTATAAATAATAATTAAAAAGGAATGCTAGGTTATAGATATGGAAAAAAGAGTTATCAAATTTAGTCCTCCGGATTTAAGTGAGTTGGAAATTCAAGAAGTTGCAGAAGCTCTTAGAAGTGGTTGGATAACTACAGGGCCAAGAACAAAACTTCTAGAAAGAAGACTAGCTGCATATATAGAAACTGGAAAGAATGATGTAGATGTTGATTCAGATATGGAACGATGGAGTAACAGGGTTGTATGTCTAAGTTCGGCAACTGCAGCGGAAGAACTAAATCTCCGTATTCTAGGAATAGGTGAAGGGGATGAAGTTATAGTACCTGCTTATACATATACTGCAACGGCATCAGCTGCAATTCATTGTGGTGCAAAGGTAGTATTTGTAGATATTCAAAAGGATGGGGATTCTATAACACATGCTCCTGAAATGGATTACGAAAAACTTGAAGAAGTTATCACTGAAAAAACGAAGGCTATTATAGCTGTTGATATAGCTGGTATAGTATGTGACTACAAAAAAATATATGAAATTGTAAATAGAAAGAAAGATATATTTACACCAGTAATCAGTGATGGGACTCCATTATCAGATCTGTCTGCTCGTATACAAAAGTCACTTGGAAGAATAGCTGTATTATCTGACTGTGCTCATGGTTTGGGCGCGAGTCGTGTGATAGACGGAAAAAAGCTTTATACAGGAGCAATTGCTGACTTTACTAGTTTCAGCTTTCATGCGGTAAAAAATTTTACTACAGCTGAAGGTGGAGCTGCTACATGGAAGTCGATAGATGGTATAGATGATGCTGAAATCTATAAGTTTTATCAGTTACTTAGTCTTCATGGACAGAGTAAGGATGCGTTGGCTAAAACACAAGTTGGTGCGTGGGAATATGATATAATAGGCCCTTGGTATAAATGTAATATGACAGATGTTATGGCAGCTATAGGGCTTAGGCAGCTTGATAGGTATCCATCACTTTTAGAAAAAAGAAAAGATATAATAAATATATATGATAAAATGTGTGATGAATTAAAAGTAAAGCATCTTAATCATTATACTGAAAAGGTTTCTTCCTCTGGACACCTATACCTTATCCGTGTTCCGGAAGCAAGTGATGAAATTAGGAGAGAAATCATTACAAAGCTTGCAGAATTAGGTGTTAATACAAATGTACATTATAAACCGCTTCCTATGATGACAGCATATAAAGAAATTTCAGGTGGGATAGAACAATATTCAAATTCTTTAGATTATTATACAAATTTAATTTCATTACCACTACATACATGTTTATCAAATGAAGATGTGGACTATATTGTAAAATCGTTAAAAAAAGTATTTTAAGTTTAAAAGGATATTTCTGATGTATAAAAAAATAATTAAAAGACTTCTTGATATTATATTTGGTTTAGTGTTCTTTCCGATATTTTGTGTATTGTTTGTTCTAATTGGACCCATTATTCATTTTACAGATAATGGATCGATTTTTTATTGTGCTCCCAGATTAGGTAAAAAGGGAAAAGTATTTAACATGTATAAGTTCAGATCCATGAATGTCAATGCTCCTGATATTAGAAATGCTGATGGTTCAACTTTCAATGGAGAGAAAGATCCGAGAGTTACTCCTATAGGGAGGCTTCTTCGTAAGACTAGTATTGATGAAATTCCTCAAATTTTAAATGTTATTAAAGGCGATATGAGTATTGTTGGACCTAGACCAACATTACCATCTGATGGCTTTGATTATAAATCCTTGAATAAAGTTTATAAATTACATTATAGTGTAAGACCTGGTATCACTGGATATAGTCAAGCATTTTATAGAAATTCTATTTCGCAAAAAGAGAAATATATGAATGATGCATACTATGCAAAGAATGTTACATTTTTACTAGATGTTAAGATATTATTTAAAACAGTTGAGTCGGTTTTGAGAAGAAAAAACATATATAATAATTAATAGTGAGGAATTGAATATGAATACTTTGGTTAGAATTAATGATCTTGAAAATGCAGAACAATTACTCTTTGATCATAATAAAGAAATAGGACGAGAATTATCTGATGAGGAGCTTTTGATAGGTGTAAGAAAGTTTCTAAATAATGGAGAAGTTTTAGGCTTTATTGAAAATAATCATATTGTAGCTATGTTAAATCTATATTGTAATAATACTGATACACTTGAAGCATATATATGTAATGTATATGTATTAAATGAATATAGATGTAATCATTTAGCTGAAAAAATGATGAAAAAAGCAATTGAGATATGTAAAAATAAAAAGTTTAGAACTATTCATCTTCATGTATCAGAAGAAAACATTCCGGCAGTTTCACTATATAAGAAGCTTGGTTTCTCTTTTACAAATGGATATAGGAATGAAGACAGAGAAATGCAATTATGTATTTATAATAATGATAATGCTAAAAGATTATTAATTCTAGGAGCTGGTGAGGCACAGTTAAATTTAATTAAGGAATCAAAAACTTTAGGTTACTATACAATTGTATGTGATATGAGACCTGAAATGGAAGGTTCCAAGATAGCAGATAAGTATTATCAAATTGATTATATGAATTTAGAAGAAATATATAATATAGCTGTTTCTGAAAAAATAGATGGAGTTATTTCTAACTCAGAACCAGCAATGGTAAATGTGGCGTATATATCTCAAAAGTTAAATTTAATAGGAAATAGTGTGGAATGTGTAGAAACATTGGTTTCAAAATCTAAATTTAGAGATTTGCAAAAAAAATCTGGGGTTTTTTCACCTGAACATTATGTTGTAGATTCTTGTGAAGAATTGATTGAAAAAGCAAAAAGAATTTCATATCCAGTTATTATTAAACCTACTGAGAGTTGCGGTACTCAAGGTACAACAAAGCTACTTGAGTATGATGAAGATATTGTAAGAAAAACGTATAAATTATGTGAGGAGATATCACGAAATCAACAGGTTTCAATAGAGCAATATATACCAATGAAAGAATTACGTGTTAATGATATTGATGTTTTTGTTATTGGTGATGATATTATTTGGGATGGCTGGCTTTGGGAAGATAGGGCAAAAGAGACTCCTATGTTACCTGAAACAGAAATATTTCCTATGGCTCTTCCATTTGAAAAAAAAGAAAAAATAAAAAATGTAATTAAAAAGATAATAAAAACTGCAAATATACGGCATGGTGAATATAATGTTGAGACATATTTTACTGATGATGAAGAGGTTTTTGTTATAGAAATGAATCCTCGTCAAGCAGGAAACTATATACCTCAATTAATACAACAACATACTGGGGTGAATTTTTGTAAGTTACTTGTTTCAACAGCTGTTGGAGACATGTCATATTATGAGAGTTTAAAGAGTTTTAAAAGAGAAAATAATTTTGTTACCTTGCAAGTTGTTTTTGCAAAAGAAAGTGGATTCCTTCATGAAATTTATATTAGTCCAGAAATAAAACCGTATATTAAATGGATTGATCAAAAATTACAAATTGGAGACGAGATAATAGAAGGTTCTAATGCATTTGATGCAATTGCTTTTATAGATATGCAATTTGATTCTTTTGAACAACAACATTATTTTACTGATAACATAGAAGAGTTTATTTATCCTATAGTGAATAATAAAAAATGAGTAGGAACATAAAAATGCGAAAAAAAATAATGATTTTAGGAGCAAGTATACTTCAACTTCCTGCAATAATTAAGGCACGAGAAATGGGGCTCGATGTTATTGCAGTTGATATGGATCCAAATGCAGTTGGTTTTGATGTTGATGGTGTAATTAAAGAAGAGATTAGCACGATTGATATTCCTAAAATAGTTTCATCAGCAATAAAAAATAAAATAGATGGTATTATGACATTAGCAACAGATATGCCAATACGGTCAGTTGCAGCTGTTGCTCATGAGTTGAATCTAATAGGTGTTGATTCAGAAACGGCTTTAAAAGCAACAAATAAGTATGAAATGAGAAAGGCTTTAATGAATAATAATGTTCCTATCCCGGTGTTTTATAAAGCATCTAATAAAAAGGAATATTTAGAGTGTGTGAGCTGTTTTAAAAATTCTTTTATTGTAAAACCAGCTGATAGTTCTGGAAGTCGAGGTATTATTAAAATTTCAAGTCACGATGATATTGATTTGATTAGTAAGGCATATGATTATTGTGTTGGTTTTTCCAAAGTTGGAGATGTCGTTGTTGAAGAATATATGGATGGACCTGAGGTTAGTGTCGAAACACTTGCTATTGATGGTGAAGTTCATATTATTCAAATTACTGATAAAATAACTACAGGGGCGCCTCATTATGTTGAAATGGGGCATAGTCAACCAAGTCAACTTAGTTTTGATATACAAAGCAAGATTAAACAAGTTGCAATAGAGGCAAACAAGGCTATAGGAATTAAAAATGGACCTTCACATACTGAAATCATTGTTACAAAAGAAGGACCTAAAATAGTTGAGTTGGGTGCTAGACTTGGTGGTGATAATATTAATACTCACTTAGTTCCATTATCAACAGGTGTTGATATTGTTGAGTGTTGTATTAAGATTGCACTTGGTGAAAAACCAGATTTTACTGCGAAATTCAATAAAGGCTCAGCAATAAGGTATTTTAGACAGAAAGCAGGAATTGTTGAAAAAATAGATGGGATAGATATAGCTAAAAGTATAGATGGAGTAAAGCAAGTTAGTATAGTTCATGGGATTGGTGAAAAAATAACTGATATTGTAAGTAGTGGTTCTAGAATGGGATTTGTTATTGCCCAGAGTGAAACTGTTGAAGATGCTGTTAATATTTGTGAAAATGCATTAGATAGAATTAATGTGGTTATACGAGAGGAATAATAATGCAAGGTTACGTTTTTATAGGTAATAGTTCAAAACCATCATCTGAAAAACTAAACAGTCGTGAGAATATTAAACTAGATAATGTTGCGATTCCATGTATAGAGGCAGCATTAAATCAAGGATATAATGTATATGTTGGCATTAATAGAAATAGACCTGAAGAATTAAAATGCGAAAATTATAATATTAAGCTATATGATTCACATACCTATAGAAGTATATTTGCATTTAAGGATAATTATTGTGCATACAAAAACTTAAAAGATTTAGTTACTTCTAATAATATTAGTGTTATTCATTGTAATACTCCTGTGGGCGGGATGATTGGAAGATTTGTTGGGAAAAAATGCCATGTAAATAAAATTATATATACTGCACATGGGTTTCATTTTTATAAAGGTGCACCTTTAATAAATAGAACAATACTTAAATGGGCTGAGCAAATCATGGCTCATTGGACAGATGTAATTATTACTATGAATCAGGAAGACTATGAAGCTGCACAGAAGTTTAGACTTCGTAAAGGCGGTAAAGTATATAAAGTTCATGGCGTAGGAATAACACTTTCTGAATATGAAAATATTCATGTTGACAGAAATGCAAAACGAATAGAACTAGGATTAAATAATACAGATATTGTTTGTATTTCAGCAGGAGACATTGTTGCTAGAAAGAATTATGGCGTTGCAATTGAAGCAATAGCTAAGGCAAACAATCCTAACTTACATTATTTAATCTGTGGAGTTGGTCCGGAAAGAGATAAACTAGAAGCAATGGCAAATAATTTAGGAATCTCAAGGCAGATACATTTTCTAGGATTTAGAACTGATGTGAAGGAATTACTGAAAGTATCAGACATTTTTTTGTTTACATCACTTCAAGAGGGGCTTCCTCGATCACTTATGGAGGCAATGGCTATAGGGTTGCCGGCGGTTGTATCAAGGATTAGAGGTAATATTGACCTTATTGAAGATGGTGTGGGTGGTTATTTGTGCGATGCTCATATTGCTAAGGATTTTTCAAATGCAATTATCAAGATTTCTGGCGATAGGAACTTGAGGGAATCAATGTCTGATGCTAACATAAAAAAAATAAGACAATATGACATTTCTGTTGTAGAGAATGAGATAAAGAAAATCTATTCTGAAGTATTAAGATAATCCTGAGGTTTTAATATGAGAGTTTTACATTTGCTCCAAAGTGACAAGTATTCTGGTGCTGAAAGCGTAGTTTGCCAGATAATAGATTTGTTTAAAGAAGAACCATATTTTGAGATGATTTATGTCAGCCCTGACGGTTCTATTCGTGAAGCGTTACATCAAAGAGGTATTAGCTTTTTCCCACTAAAGAAGTTCTCGCAGCAGGAGATATATCGTGCGTTAAACACATTAAAACCTGATATTATTCATGCACATGACTTTAATGCGAGTGTGAGAGTGTCGAATTATAAGAAGGCGAAGATAATATCACACATTCACAATAATCCTAAATGGCTTCCTAAGATTTGTGTCAATTCAGTAGCATATGCATTTACAGCTAGTCGTTATAACAAAATAGTAGGTGTATCAGATGCTATTCTTAATGAGTATATTTTTCAGAAAAAAATAGAAAGCAAGTTTATTTGTCTTAATAATGTTGTGGATTCGGATGCAGTTATTAGACAATCAGAGAACGGAAGCGTATCGCCAATTGATATACTCTATATAGGAAGATTATCCGAACCAAAGAATCCAATCGGATTTCTAAGGATTATTAAGAAAATTATTGATATCAGTGAGTATAAACCTAAAGTGGACATGTTAGGTGTTGGACCACTTCAGAAAGAATGTGAGAAGTTTATTCAAGATAACTGCATGTCGGACTTTGTTAGTATGCGAGGTTTTAATTCGAATCCATATAAATATATGAAAGCAACAAAACTGTTGATTATGCCTTCGATTTACGAAGGTTTCGGATTGGTTGCAGTAGAGGCAATGATACTTGGGAAACCAGTCATAGCATCATCAGTTGGTGGGCTTAAAGATATATTGGGTGATGGGGGTGGAATACTCTGCGAGACGGAAGATGAGTTTGTAGAAAAAACGATTAATCTTCTGCAAAATAAGAAGGAGAGAGAAATAATTGGATCTAATGCCAGAAATAGATCTAAGAGATATACAGATAAGGATAATTATAAGAAGACACTTATGGGTCTCTATCTTGATTAGGAGTTATAGTAATGGGAAAGACGAAAGAACTTCGATTACCGATTTTGGTTTCTTTTTTATTTACAACTTTCATGGTATTTTATACAAAAATACCGACAATAGCTGTATTAGGAGCCTGCGCAATATTTGCCATATATATTTTTGCGAGCATACATAGACTTTATAATGTAACTGAGTCAATTTTCCTCAGTACCATAATTCTCGTTCCAACATCAACTATCTCTATATTTGGAACTAGCTATTCAAGCTTTCCGCTTTCATGGTTTCATTTATTTGTAATACTTTTATTTATTATCATTGCGTTTACAACGAGAATAAAAGGTTTTTATTTTTTTACAACACTACTTTTTGTATGTTATGCTGGTATCATGGCTTTATTTACAGTCTATGTGTACGATGCAATGAAACAGGTTCTGACAATTTCATTATTTCTTGTAAGCTTTATTATTGGTTCATCGTTAGCAAAAAGCACTTCAGATACTTTGCTTGATACTGCAACAGACCTCTACATTGTTTCAACGCTTGCCTTTGCAACTCAAGTATTTCTTCAGAGAACTTTTATCAGATCATCAGGGACTGTTATTGGTCATTACGCAGCAATGGGGCAGGGGCGACTGGCTTACTCTGGGCTAATGGGTGATTATAGTTTTGCTACTCTATATCTTGCCTCGGGATGCGTACTTGTATTAATTAAGTATATGGAATGGAGAAATATAAATTTTATATTGTTTATTATTGAGGAAACATTTTTGCTGTCAGCGATTATCGCTGTAACATCTAGGACTGGCATAGTTGCTCTTGCTGTAATATTTGCAGTTTATTTTCTGAAGAATCTTAAAAGAATAGGTTGGAAAACTACAGTACTTTTATTTGCTGGTATTATTGCTATTCCAATCGTGATAAATGAGTTGATAGCATCCAGAAGTGGGCAAAGTTTTTTGGATTCATCTGGTAGATTGGAGAACTATTTGATTGCACTAAAGTATTTTGATGAAAAACCATTATTTGGAATTGGATTAGGTATTGAAAATTTAACTACAAATCTACATATAGGAATCCCTCATAATTTTTTTGTACAATACCTTCTCCAAATTGGAGTAGTTGGTGTCTTGATTTTGCTGTTATTCTATGTTGAGTTTTTTCGGAAAGATCTAGAAAAAGATAATCCCTTGAGGTGGGCGTTTTGGCTGATTGTTATTGGATCAATGCTAATACCGGATGTTTTCAGTTCAAGGTATTACTATGTTATTATTGTTATGTGTATGTTACCAATGGTTTCGAGAGGAAATGAATATGAGCAAAAGAAAAGCTGAAAAAATCCTCATCAAGATGAATAAACTTCATAAGGGTAAACATTATAAGTTATCTGAATTTTATTCTTTAGTGTTAAGGATAGTATTTGCCTGTGACATTCAGCCGGGAACGATAATTGATGAGGATGTGGAATTAATCCATAATGGACTTGGTTGTGTTATCCATCCAAAGACAATAATTAAATCAAAATGTAAGATTTATCAAAACGTAACATTAGGTGGCAATGGAAAAATTATTAATGGAGAAGTTCAAAATTTAGGTGCTCCAACACTAGAAAGCGGAGTAGCGGTTTTTGCAGGTGCGTGTGTTCTTGGTCCTGTAACTATTGGGGAAAACTCAATTATTGGTGCCAATGCAGTTGTAACAAAGGATGTTCCTGCAAATAGTTTAGTATACGGGAATCCCGGAGTAGTAACCGAAAAAAAATACGACTACAATTTTAAGTAATTATACTATTTTTGGAGGTGACATATGGTCACGGTATTACATTATGCTCCAGGATTTAAAACTGGAGGTATTGAATCCAGACTATTAGATTGGTATAGGAATATTGATAGAAGTAAAGTGAGATTTGTTCTTATTAAGCTGAATACGTTGGATAACACCGAAAATATAGATGAGTTTGTTAAACTTGGAGGGGTTTTTTACGACCTTCCTCCTTTTTCGTTAAAGACAGCCGTTTCGTTCCCACAGAAGATAAAACAAATACTGAAAAACGAACATGTTGATATCGTTCATGTTCATGATGTTAACTCAGGAATATTTGTTTTAAGAGAAGCAAAAAAACTGGGAATCAAATGTCGGATTCTTCACTCAAGAACTACATCTAATCTTCCACAAGAAAAGAATGTTTGGGTGAAAACAATATTTCGAAAGAATGCACCGAAATATGCAAATCATTTCTTTGCATGTTCAGTTGAAGCTGGAATATGGGGCATTGGAGTTGAATATAGGGACTCCACCATTGTAATAAAAAACGGAATACAGGTAGACGAGTTTATATTCAATGAGGCTGTACGTAATGATATTCGTAATTCCTTGAATCTGATAGACAAGAAAGTGATTGGTACAGTTGGAAGACTGTCTGATCAGAAAAACCTGCCCTTTTTGTTGGACGTGTTTGAGAGAGTTTTGGAATATGATGAAAACTATCGTCTTGTAATTGTTGGAGATGGTGATCGTAATATATTAGAAAACTATTATAAGCATCACCCAATTCGTGATTATGTCATTGTTACGGGTAACAAGAAAAACGTGTGGGATTATTATATGGCGTTTGATATTTTTTGCGGAACCTCATTATATGAAGGCTTCGGAACAACTGCAATCGAATCCCAGGCTTCAGGACTTCCGACAATTGTATCCACAAGTTTTCCGGAGACTGTTGTTGTTAGTGATTTCATTTTACGTTTACCAATAGATAACATTGATTTATGGGTCAAAGAGATATTAAACAGGGTTGGGAAAAGGTATTCTGAAGAGGGCATAACAGCAGTAAATGAAAGTGGATATAATGCTTCAATAGTTGCTAAGGAGCTTGAAGTTTTCTATTGCAATAATGCCTAATACATTATATGGGAGACATGGACTATGACTATCTGTTTTGTAATTCTACATTATTTAGCTTTTCCAGATACATTGGAATGCATTCAGTCAATAGATAAATTGTATTATGACTACGATAAACAAATAATAATCGTTGATAATCATTCGTGGAACGGAACAGGAGAACAATTACAGGAGTTGTACAATGATAGGAATGATATACATGTTATTTGCTTAGAAGAGAATAAGGGCTTTGCAAAAGGAAATAATGTAGGATATGCTTTTGCTAAAGAGCGTTACAATCCTGACTTTATTATTGTAATTAACAATGATGTTGTCTTCATTCAGCCAGATTTCTTAGACACAATAAAGGAATTATATGATGAGGAAAAGTATGATGTACTTGGACCTGATGTATTAGACATGACGAGAACAGTACATACGAGTCCCATAGCTACTTCACTTAGGAATATCGGTATGTACAAAAAGTCTATAAAGAAATTAGAAGTTTCTGTAAAAGCCATGGAACGTGGAGGAATATGGATCATACAAGATAAGATATTTGATATGCTTAGCACTCTGAAGCAAAGAATGAAGGGCAAAAGAACTTCAACAACACTAAACAATATAAAGCGTTATCAATGCGTTTTGCAGGGGGCGTGCTTGATTTTTTCTCCCAGTTATATCAGGAAATATGATGAAGCATTTTGCCCGGAAACATTTCTTTATCATGAGGAACACATTCTTTTATACAAAGTGAAAAGAGATGATGGGGTCGTTATGTACTCACCAGATTTGCAGATTGTCCACAAAGAAGATTGTGCGACAAATATGGAACAGAAGGCTGAATCGGTTGAGAAACGTATCTTTAAATTCAAAGAAGAAATAAAGTCACGACGTATTTTATTGAGGATGATGGAAGAAGATGGTGCAAAGTAAAAACGTAAAAGGGAATGCTATTCTTAATAATATTCGACAATTCTGTAATATGATGTTACAACTGGTTACGTTCGCTTATGCAACGTGTGTTTTGCAGGTTGAGAATCATAGGAGTATTAATATTTGTAGTTCTAATGTTACTTATTTTACACTTATGGCTGGCTTGGGTGTTAGCACATATGCGTAAAAGTATTTATATATGAGTTGGAAAATGATTATTTAGGGAAGGAGTGCTTGGAGTCTTAGAAATGGACATAGAGTGAATATTAATATGGCTGAATTAACAAGTAAAAAAGGAAAAAAAATGCTGGCTTTTTATTTGCCACAATTTCACACAATACCAGAAAATGATAAATGGTGGGGGGATGGATTTACTGAATGGACAAATACTCGAAAGGCAGTGCCTTTATTTAACGGGCATTACCAACCCAAAATTCCGTTGGATGAGAATTATTATGATTTGGCAGATGTAACAGTAATGGAAAAGCAAGCAGAATTGGCAAAGAAATATGGTCTTTATGGTTTTTGTTATTATCACTATTGGTTTAAAAATGGAAAAAAATTATTGGAGAAGCCTATTGAGAATATGTTGAAAGATGAAAAAGTAAATATACCATTTTGTTTGTGTTGGGCTAATGAGAATTGGAGTCGCAATTGGGATGGTGGAAATAGAGAAATTTTAATGGAACAAGATTATGGTGGAGAAAAAGAGTGGAAAACTCATTTGGATTATTTGATGAATTTTTTTTCTGATGATAGATATATTACATATGATGGAAAACCTATATTGCTATTATATAAACCAGAAGAAATGCCAAAACTTAATGAAATGATAGATTTTTGGCAAGATGAGGTAAAAAAAAGAAATTTTCCAGGATTATGTATTATTAGACAACATCCAAAATCTATGATAGATGAATCTTTTGATGATTCAAGACTGGATTATTCAATTAAGTTTCAACCATCTACACAATGGTTTTTTGGTAAAAATTCAAAGCAAGAATGCTTAATTAATAGAAAGCTATCAGCGTTAAAAACAAAGTTGACTAAAAAGAAACCATTAATAGTCAGCTATGATGAAACGTGGGATGCCATATTAAATGAACAACCATTCGAAGACAAATTAATTAGTGGCGCTTTCGTTTCATGGGATAATACAGCACGAAGAAAAGATGGGGCAGTGTTTGAAGGATCTAGTCCCGAGAAATTTGAAAAGTATATGAAATTGTTATGTGAGAAAAAAACTGGAATGGATTGTATTTTTATTAATGCTTGGAATGAATGGGCAGAAGGAGCTTATTTGGAACCTGATGAGAAATATGGGTATCGATATCTAGAAGCTTTAAGGCATGTAGTAGATTTTATAGAAAACAACAATTAGGTTTTGTTTGGTGGTAATTATGAGTTCAATCAAAAGAAATGCAATCTTGAATACATTAAAAACAGTAATTGGAATTTTGTTTCCTCTGATTACTTTTCCATATGTATCGCGAGTTTTAAATGTTGAACAGATTGGGAAATACAATTTTGCGAATTCGATAATTAGTTATTTTAGTTTATTGGCTGCACTTGGTGTATCTACATATGCAATTAGAGAGGGAACAAAGTATAAGAATTCTAAAATTAAATTGGAAGAATTTGCTAGTGAGATATTTACTCTGAATATTATCTCAACGGTTTTTTCATACATATTATTGTTCTTGTGTATTTTTTTGTTTACACCTATGAGGATAAATAAGATTATTATTACTATATTTAGTATTCAAATAATATTTAATACAATAGGTGTAAATTGGGTTTGCAATATATATGAAGATTTTTTTTATATTACAATTAGAACAATTGGATTTCAGATTCTTTCTTTATTATTATTATTTGTATTTGTAAAAACGGAAGATGATTTATATTCCTATGTACTTATTACTGTGTTTTCTACATGCGCTGCAAATGTATCAAATTGGCTGTATATTAAGAAAAAGTATATAAATATTAAATTTCATTTAACCGCAGAAATTAAAAAGCATATTAAACCGATTATTACAATATTTTGGACTACACTAACGATGACTTTATATGTGAATTCTGATATTACTATTTTAGGTGTACTTGCTGATGACTATGCTGTGGGTTTATATAGTTCAGCTGTAAAGATATATACAATACTAAAAAATGTGTTGGTTGCTATTGTTATAGTGTTGATTCCCCGGTTTGCACTTGTGTTTTCGGAGGGAGATAAAGAAAAAACCAATAAGCTATTTAATGATGTATTACAATATATGATATTGTTAGTTTTTCCAATAAGTATTGGTTTGATTATGTTAAGCCGGGATATTTTGATTTTTTTGGCAGGTGATAAATATTTAGATGCATATATTTCATTGATGATACTTAGTATGGCAATACTATTTTCGATGTTTGCGTATGTTTTTGTTAATTGTATATTAATTCCTATTAAAAAAGAGGTATATGTTCTTGAAATATCTGTGATATCTGCAGTAGTTAATATTGTTTTAAATATTATTTTTATTCCTGTTTTAGGATATAATGTTGCAGCAATTACTACACTTGTTGCAGAAATGATTATGTCAATATTAGCTATAAAAGAGGGAAGAAAGTATGTATGTTTAACAAATTTAAGTGAAACTATTTTTGTTACTATTGGAGGATGTATTGCGATTGGTGTTGTATGTATGATTGTTAGAAACATCGTACAACATTTGCTTGTTCGAATGGTTATATCTTTTGTGTTGTCAGTAATGGCATACATATGTGTTTTATTATTGTTTAAAAATCCGATTGCTATAGAATATTGTAAAAAAACAATAAAATATATAGATAGGAGAAAGAAAATATAAAGGTGACAGTTGCGGGAACAGGATATGTAGGATTATCAATTGTAACTTTATTTGAATATTCCGGCTCCCTTTGAGCCAATTGTCCGGAATTTGAGAGCCACCACGCCGGATAGGCGGCTCTTCATTACAAGAATATTCAAAAAATACCAGGTGAAAAGTGTACAAAAAAAGATTTTGCCAATTGTTGGACCGGCAGATTATGATATAAATATAAATCTGCTTTCTAGGCGTATAAAAAATAAAATAGCAGGAGAAATCATGTTATCGATTTCTCCTGTTGGTTGTATGGATAATTTATTGATGCATCTAAATTACTAGGTGATTAATCGCGCATAAATAAATCTCTGGTATAAACTTTTTCTTTTATGTCATCAAGTGATGAATCATATCTATTTGCTATTATACAATTACAGACTTGCTTGAATTTGTTTAAGTCATTTACTACTTTGCTTCCAAAAAAGGTTTCTCCATCATTTAATGTTGGTTCATATATTATTATTGCGGCACCCTTTGCTTTGATTCTTTTCATAACTCCTTGAATAGAAGACTGACGGAAATTATCAGAATTTGATTTCATTGTTAATCTATATATCCCAATCGTTATTTCTTTTTCAAGATTCCTATTAAAGTCATTTTCATCGCTGTAATTATAATAACCAGCCATTTGCAAAACACGATCTGCAATAAAATCTTTTCGAGTTCTATTGCTTTCAACAATAGCAGTCATCATATTTTGAGGAACATCATTATAATTTGCTAAAAGCTGTTTTGTGTCTTTAGGTAGGCAGTATCCACCATATCCAAACGATGGATTATTATAATAATCGCCAACTCGTGGATCAAGACATACTCCCTTTATTATTGATGCAGTATCGAGTCCTTTAACTTCTGCATATGTGTCTAATTCATTAAAATATGATACTCTTAGGGCAAGATAAGTGTTTACAAAGAGTTTTGTGGCTTCTGCTTCAGTATATCCCATAAAGAGTTTTTCAATAGGATTCTTGATTGCTCCTTGTTGGAGCAGGGATGCGAAGATTTCTGCTTTTTCTTTTGTCTTATCATCACATCCGACTATTATCCTTGATGGAAATAGGTTGTCGTAGAGTGCCTTGGATTCACGAAGAAATTCTGGGCTGAAGATTATATTGTCTGCGTTGTATTTTTTACGAACGGATTCTGTGTAGCCTACCGGTATTGTTGATTTGATAACTATTGTTGGCTTATTCTTATTATTCTTTGTGGATTCAAGAATTAGTTCTATTACGGATTCAACGGCAGAACAGTCGAAGAAATTCTTCTTAGGGTCATAATTAGTTGGTGTAGCAATAACAATAAAGTCAGCATTTTTATATGCAGATGTACCATCTGTTGTTGCAGTAAGGTTGAGGGTTCTTTTTCCAGACTTTGTTTCTGATAGATATTTTTCTATATATTCATCCTGGATTGGGGATACATAGTTATTTAGCTTTTCAACTTTTTCGGGTATAATATCAACAGCGATAACTTTATTGTGTTGAGAGAGTAGTACGGCTAGGGATAGACCTACATAGCCAGTTCCTGCTACGGCTATGTTATATGATTTATTTATTGGAAATGTGTTTGTTTCATCATTTGAAATGAATAGAGTATTAATATCAAAATCTAATACATCAGACAAAGCTAGGAGTTGATTTACAGATGGTGTGTAATCATTAGATTCTATTCTGCTTATGATAGCCCTGTTGATTCCAGTTGATTTTGCAACATCTGCCTGAGTGAGATTCAGTGATTTTCTCTTAAGAGATATAGTTTCAGATAGTTGTTTGGTAGATAAGGATTTCATATGCAAATCTCCGTTCTATAGTTTGTTATGCTTTGTAACATTTTGCTTGCACTTTCTGCATTTATAGCCTTGATTATAGCATTGATGGGGAAAAAGTCAATGTTGGGATTGAAAATGTGTTATATATAGTAACATTGATGTTTGGGTTGATTTTGATATTATGTCTATAAAATTGATAATTTATATTTTATAGTTTTGGTTTTACAGGAGATGATTTCTTGGGACAAGGAAGAATTAGTTGTTTATTATTAATTGATTTTTAGAGGATTTGAATTATATGCATTATAAAGTTTTTTTAGACACAAACATATATGATGGCGCTAATTTCGCTTTTCGAAATGCGTTGTTTTCTCAATTAAAAGACTTAGCTTCTGCTGGCTTATTAGAACTTCAGATTAATTCTGTTGTTAAGGGCGAGGTAATAAAACATATAAAAAAAGATATAAAAACAGCAGCTGAAGAGCTAAATAAAGTATTAACAAGAAGAAGTATGGCCTTATTTCGTAATTTACCTGAGTACAATGAAAGAATGTTGACAAACAATACTAACACTTGGGTTGAGACAGCTTTGAAGGAGTTTGATTTATTTCTTGATGGTTGTCATTCTGAGGAAATTACTTCAAATGATATAGATGTTGAGAAAATAGTGTCAGATTATTTTATGCAACAATATCCGTTTGAAGAGTCTAAGAAAGATGAATTTCCTGATGCTATAACAATACAAGCTATTTCAAATGAAATTAAAAAACTTAGTAAAAATGGTTCCTTTTCAAATTTTAATAATGACAATTTATTATATTGTATAGTTTCAAATGATAAAGGCTTTAATAATGCAATAAAAGCAATGGTTGGAGCCCGTTTAGATGACGATGTAAAATTATTTGACTCATTAGATAGATTCATTAATTTTATTGCGGTTCAAGACAATGACACAAAAGCTTTACAGGATATTTTTAATACGGGGTATGCAAATGATCTAATAGAATCAACTATCAAAGAGAGTTTAGATGTTACTTATTTTGTAGTTAATGAACCAGGTGGTTGTGTAGAGGATGTTTCTAATCTAGGTACAGGTGATTATAAATATTCAGTAAATGTCATGAGTTTACTAAAAAATGATGATGGTTCTAATTTTGTACGATTATATGTTGAAACTGAATTTGGCGTAATGTTGGACTATAGTTATTTAAATGAAGATGAATCATACTGGGATAAGGAAGAAAAACGATTTTATTGGGAAGTTATTACATATGTAAAAGCCAAATTTATTTCAGAAACATCAATTATTTTTGATATCAGGATTAATAAAGATAATTCTCCGGAGTTTATAGATTTTATTGATTTTAAATCTGCTATTGAATTAGATGCTGAAGATGCTGAAGTAATCAATATTGAAAGTAAAGATAGGGGATAAATATATGGGGTTTTTGAAATCATTATTAGGTATAAAGGAAGCACAAAAAAACAGTGCTGTTATTGGAAGTAGTAATGATACACAATATGTTAATAATGTGAACACTATTATTAACACAGATACATCTCAAGGAACTAAATCAACATCCAAAAATAAAATTCAAGAATTAATTATGATTTATTATGCAGAAAAATATAAGGTTGTTGAGAATAAATATCCGGATATATTGAGAACCGGATATGGAATAGGATTTCCAAATGAGGTTTTAAGAACTTTAGAAAAGAAAGGTTATATAAGACAGTCGACCGCAGCTGAAACACTTCCTTATTTAAAATCTACAGAACTAAAAAATATAGCCTCAGCTTATGATTTGAAAGTATCAGGGAATAAAGATGATTTATGTTCTCGAATTACTGAATTTTTATCAGAGGAACAAATAGCGCAGTATATTACGGAAAGATACTGGAAAATTACTGAACAAGGAAAAGAACTATTAAATTATCACTCATATATTGGCTTTTATTTGGAAAAGCATGAATATGATTTGAATTTGATCGGACTTGATATTTTTAAGTTTGCGAAGCTTTATACCACTCCGTTAAATGGAACTGTAAGAGATAGGCTTTGGGGAGAATTCAATCGTTTATCAATAGACTATTATACTAAAGGAATGAATAAGGGCGATTTCCGAGATTATTGTGAATTGCTTCATATAATGGCTCTGTTTCTGAAAGAAGAAAAACGATTTAAGGATTCTCTTGATCAATATATGAGATATCTTCATTATCGAGCAAATTTTAAAGCGGCACTTGAAGCTATGCAACATTATGGATCAATTGGATTTGTCGATAATGATGCTATTGTTTTAACTGCTGAAGTTGAAATAATGCCTTATACAGCTCAAGAAATTATATCTATTAGTGAAGGCTGTGGGTTTGATTCATCGCAATTAAGAACTTATATGATTGATGCTTTTTCAAAGGAAAAAGATACAGGCATATTTTCGCCGCACGAACTTGCAGAGTTAACGATGCTTGGGCTGAATGGTGATAGAGAAGGTCAAAAAAAGATTTGTGTAAAAGTAATGAAAGCAGCGATGAAAAAACTTCCAAAAAAGAAACGATAATTTGGATTAAGAATAAATCGTTGTTTTACAGGTTAAAGATTATAAAAAAGAGTGTTTCTTTTTGGATTGAGAACCTTGATTGGGGCTGAGGGAGGTGGTATGTTAGAGTTAGGTTTAATGCTGATTTTATTTGTTGCTTTAATTGATTTTGGTTTTTGAAATATGAGGTATAGAAAGGATTTCTGGAATGTTTCCATATTTACTTTTGAAAATTGCTGAAAAAAAAGAATATATTGATGATTTTCTTAATGGTAAGTTGTATATGAAAGAGTCTGGCTATTTTAGAAAGCTTGAAGATGGTTATAGGGGCGATAAGTATGATGGGAAAGCTCCTATTAATAATTCAAAGGTACAATTTTCTATAAAAAATCCTACAACAGGGGAAAAAATTGTTTTCGGAGGAACAGACGGTATTCAAATAGATGATGTTACTATTGGATTCGATGGGGATGATAAGGTTCCCATTATATGTATGTTTTTGTTAGATGAATGTACTACAGATATTATAGATGGAGTTATAACCATAAAAGAAGAGTATCTTGATGAATTAAAGAAATTTGGTAAATATGCAGGTTTAATACAGTATGATGAGTTGCAGTATAAAATAGTTAATTATAGGGATGAGGAAAAACTGCTTCGATTAACTATGCAAAAAGTACAATATGTAAATTTACAATCAGAATATTCTTTTGCTGAAGAAATGAGAAATAACAAAATAGATCCATATGCTAGATTTTTTAAGAAAGACATTAGTTATTGTAAGCAAAATGAATTTAGAGTTGTTGCTTATACAGATTCAAATGTACCTTTAATTGATGAAAAGAATGATCATTTTATTTTAGATGTTGGAAAATTTGAAAGTGGACATTTTATTGAGTTATAGGTTTGGTATTGTTGGTTAAATAGATGAGGCTTCTGCGGGTAAGCCAGGTGGAGTAGTTGGTGTAGGATGTGATTACTTGTAACAAAGTGTGAACTGTACAATTTGTGAATTACAAGTGTATGGTTTTTTGCATACAATGTATGCTAGAATGAAATACTATAAATTTTCTGATACAGAATGAATTATTTCTATAAATTAGAAAAATGCAGACTAAATAATGTGTAGAATTATTCGTAAAATATAGTGACATATTAAATGATATATGTTACACTTGGATTGAATGGAGGTGATTCTATGCCAAATATAGTACCGGTTTCAGATTTAAGAAATTATAAAACTGTTCTTAATCAAGTTTGCTATGGGAATCCAGTATATCTTACAAAGAATGGTAGAGGCGATTATGCTATAGTAGATATGAAAGAACTTGATGAACTTCGTGCGTTAAAAACACTTTTTTCAGAATTAGAGAAGGGTGAGGCATCTGCTAGAAAAGAGGGATGGATTTCTATTGAAGATGCTGAAAAGAGGTTAGGTTTATGAGAAAATTAGATATTTCTCCAGAAGCTTATAATGATCTCGAATCGATTAAAGAATATTTAGATTCTGAATTTGGTGAAAAAGAAGAGAAGAAAAGACTTAGAGCAATTATTAATGATTTAAAAAGACTTCAGAAGTATCCAGAGACTGATATTAAGCTCTTTGAGAGGTTTGGAATAATAACAGATTATAAATGTATTTATACGAATCAAAACTATGCTTTTTATAGGGTAGAAGATGAATTTATAAAAGTTGTCAGGATTCTAGATGTTAGAAGAGATTTTATGTATATTCTCCTTGGAGTACATATGACATCTGATGAATCTGAAGATTATTGGGATGAATAACATAAGAATATGATAGAACTAGCTTTTAAGGGTGCAATTTGAAAGAATTGCACCCTTAATTTGCACTCTTAAAATATGGCTTGGAAAGCGCACAAAAAGTAAGTGGTAAACCACTCGTAAAAAGCTGAGAAAAATCGCAAAAATACTAAGAAAAAACTGAATATTATCATTTTTATCTTGATTATTAACTGAACATAATGATATTATCTTATTAGATTCATATTAGTGAGGTATTCATTATGTATCGAAAATTTATAGAAGAATTAGATAAATGGGAAGAAAATAACGTGCAGGAACCAATGCTTGTTATAGGTGCCAGGCAGGTTGGTAAAACATGGATTATAAAACATTTCTGTGAGAATAGATATAAGGATTATGTGTATATTAATCTTGAGGAACGTAGTGATCTTATTTCTTTATTTGAAGATAGTTTATCTCCGGATACGATTGTACGTAATCTGAGTATAATGCTTGGAAGAACAATCGATCATAATACACCAATCTTTATAGATGAGATTCAGCAAAGTGAAAAAGCTATTACTTCTTTAAAGTATTTTTGTGAATCTGAAAAAAACTACCGAATTGTTGGTGCTGGAAGTTTGCTCGGGGTTAAGATTAAGCGGTTTCAGAGTTCATTTCCGGTAGGAAAAGTTATAATCAAAAATATGTATCCTATGGATTTTGAAGAATTTCTTCTTGCCGCGGGAGAGGATATGCTTCGAGATGCGATTGTTGAAGCTTATAAAAACATAAAGCCTCTTCCGGAAGGAATACATAATAAAGCATTATCTTTATATCACGATTACCTTTTTGTAGGTGGAATGCCTCAAATGGTTAAAGAGTATTTGAATAGTGAAAAAGATGTCTTAAAGGCTGACAGACAGATTCTTTCATATATCAGATTAGCATATCTTGCGGATATGTCTAAATATGTGAATAATGCTACAGAATCTACAAAAATAAATGCGGTTTATGAGTCTATTCCAAGGCAGCTTGCACGTGATAATCCTAAGTTCAAATATAAGGAAATTCGTTCAAATGCAATTAAAAGAGATTTTTATGGTCCGATTGACTGGCTAACATCTTCTGATATGATTATCAGATTAAATAAGCTTGATTCTCCTACGGCTCCGCTAAAGGCTTATGAGAATGCTAATAGTTTTAAGATATACCTTTCGGATGTAGGATTACTATGTAATATCTGCCAATTAAACTATAAGGATCTTCTGTTTGATGCCAATAATATATACAAAGGTGCTGTTATAGAAAATTATGTTCTGGGACAAATAAAACCTAAGTATGAAAATCTATATTATTACAAACCGGCAGAAAACATGGAGATTGATCTTATTACAGAAATAGATGAAGATATTATTCCGATAGAGATTAAGTCGGGAAGACATAAGAGGTCTACAAGCTTGAATAATTATCGCTCAAAGTTCAATCCGAAATATGTAATCAGAATATCTGAGAATAATTTCGGGTATGTCGATGGGATTAAATCAGTTCCATTATATGCGGTATTCTGTATATAAATGCAGATGATATTAAAAAAGCAAGTTTATGTACGGATTTAGAGGCAACAGTAAAAGCTCAGGAATTACGTGAAAAAGCCATCTCTGATCATTCGGATTTTACTTTTGAAACAGTATACATTACAAGAAATAATAAAGGAATAACAGTAGTGTGAAATGAATATCAAAAAAGATTTTTTAGTGACAATTGCATTAGTTTTTATATGTATATTTTGCGTATTCTCTACCTGTATGATTAGTTCCCTCCCTACTGTCTTTGCTGAGGGAGAAGAGGGAACTGGTGAAGGCACTTCGGATACATCTGGTTATACAGAGGAGCAGAAGGCGGCAGCTAAGGCATGGCTGTCTGCACATGGCTATGCTCCAACGCGTGCTGGTGCGGCGCAGGCCTATGCTGATTATCTGGCAGGAAAGCTGGATAATGATCCGGATGTTCGTAGATATAAAGGGCTGGATGATGAGACCGAGGATTCAGATGCATCAAATGCGGAATTACCAGATATTGATACATCAGAAAGCGGAGTGCATCTGGATGATTCAGAAGATAAAGAAGATTCTCAGGAAAAGGAAGTAAAAACCGGGCAAGCTTCAAATGATTATTCGGGAGACGATATCAGCTTTGATAATCTGACCAGTATGATTGATTCTGAAGATGAGACCTATGATATTGGTTCTGATATAAAAGAGTCTCAGGAAAAGCTGATTATTCCGCAGGAGAAAAGCAGCATTACTCTTTCTTATCATGAAAATGATAATCCCAATTACATCTGGATAATGGTTTTAGCGGGAGTTATTGTCATTATCGGAATAGTTTTTCTACTCAAAAAATAAGGATTTATTCCTTGCGACAATGCTGCATAAGCGTTATAATATTTATAGTTAATTTTGTTCTATTTATGTGATTTTGCAAATGGGGGTAGGTATTGTGGCAGCACTTATTAAATGTCCAAAATGTGGTTCAACAAGGCTTGAACCGGTTAAACAAGCTGGAGGACTTGCAGGTAGAATGGGAGTTATGGTTTACCTGTGCCAAAACTGTGGCAAAGAGTCCAAAATCAAATCAAAGAAGTAACAATTAGTGAGCCAACAGTGGTAACTCAGCTGTTGGCTCGATTTGAAAAAGGAGATTAGTTATGGCGTGTTTTATTGTTCCAGCAGCAGAAGCTGTAGTATCAAAGGTAGTTGAGAAGGTTGCAGAGAAAAAAGAAAAAACTCAGGAAGGAAGCGAGAAGTTTCATGTTCCATTTAGCAGAAAGCTGAGATGGCTTAGTAATATGCTTCTTGGTGGTTCTTTCCTTTTATTATTTGAACATATATGGCATGGAGAGATTCAGCCATTCTTCCCATTCCTTACTGCAATGTCTGATGCAGAGGCAACTCATGAAATGCTTCATGAGATGGCTACTGTTGGTGTAACTATGGCAGTATTCATTACTCTTGTATGGGGCGTAATCTGTGTAGTTACAAGTGTGCTTGAGAAGAAAGCAAATGCTGAGGTTGCAGCAGAACAGTAAATATAAAATGGTGGGGTATTTGAAATGACATTACTTATAACAATATTCGCAGCAGTTTTTGTAACCGTTAAATGGTATACACGTAAGGATGATTCAATGCAGCTGGGAATTCTTATGTTTATGTTCTGGGGCGCATCTCTTATGTGGATGGTAGATGCTGTTTTTGAGTATATTGAGTTTCGTGACGAATTCTTCAATCAGGCTCCACAGGATATGCTGAATGATGCATTTCTTGGTGTTGCAGTTATTGCTCTTGCACTGGTTGTTTGGGTTATAAGACTTCTTATAACTGATCCAAAGGGAACAGTGAGAGCGTCACTTAAGAAACAATCTGAATGATGATAAATAATAAGTTAGAAATATTAAAACAGAATATTAGAAATTTAGGTAAGGTTGCAGTTGCATTTTCAGGAGGTGTGGATTCCACATTTCTTTTAAGAGTTTCACATGATGTGCTGGAGGAAAATGTAATTGCAATCAGTTCATATTCGGGACTTTTTCCTAAGAGAAGCTAAGAATGGTTGAGGATGCAGAACAGTTTTTATATGATCAGGGATTCCACCAGTTCAGAGTTATGTAAACTAGGCTTTTCGTATGTTACTATGGATATGAAGGGCTATAGAACTGGATCGATGAATGTAAATATTTAATTTGGTTGTTAAGAGGTATTAAAGCAACTATGGGAAAGAAATTATATATTGAATGTAATACAGGCATCAGTGGGGATATGACAGTTGCATCGCTTCTGGACCTGGGAGCAGATAAAGAAGAATTAATAGCTGTTCTGGATAGTCTGAAACAGAAGGTAGGTGGCTTTGATGTAAAAATCTCTTATGTTGATGTATCTGCTATCAAGGCATGTGATTTTGATGTTCTTCTGGATGAGGATAATCATGATCATGATATGGATTATCTTTACGGACATACGCACGGTGAAGACCACACCTATGAACATCACCATCATCACCATGACGATGAGCATACTCATGAACACCACCATGAACATCACCACGAGCATTCACATGAACACCACCATGAACACGGTCATGTTCACAGATCACTCAGTGATGTAGTAGATATCATTAATTCAGCTGAGATGACAGACTCTGCACGAGAGCTTGCAATTAAGATTTTCACTATTGTCGCCGAGGCTGAGGCTGCAGTTCACGGAAGAAGTATTGACGAAGTGCACTTCCATGAAGTAGGAGCAATAGATTCGATAGTGGATATTATTGCTGCGGCAGTTTGCTATGACGATATAGTTTCAAAGAATGAAATAGATGAAACAATAATCACAAAGCTGGTGGATGGAACTGGCACTGTAAGATGCCAACACGGAGTATTACCAATCCCAGTTCCTGCAGTTCTAAAGATTGCAGAGCAGACAGGTGTTCCAATTTCTATTGCTAATAGAATGGGAGAGTATGTAACACCAACGGGAGCGGCATTTGCAGCAGCTGTTATGACAAAGAAAAATCTGCCAGATAGTTTTACTATAGCAAAAACAGGACTTGGTGCTGGAAAGAGAAAGCATGAGGTGCCAGGAATTGTCAGATCTATGATAATAGAATGATTATTGTATTATGTAAACCAATAGGTTTTAAGAGGTTTATATGAATTACGAAGAAGTAAAAAATAGTAACAATATTGGTTACGCAAAACTGGATACAGACAGAAAAAGCAGGACAGGATTTCCTGAGGTTGTTTTCTGTGAAGGAAAGCCTGATGAGTATCTTCTTAATATATATAAAACACTTCTAGAAAAGGATGGAAGGGTTTTTGGTACAAGAGCTTCAGAGGAACAGTATGAACTTATCAAGGCTGAGATTCCTGAGGTTCAGTATGACAAGGTGTCAAGGATACTTAAAGTTATGTCAACCAATTCTTCTGGTGGTTCTGAGACTGATGTCAATGATAAATCGCAGAAGAATACATTCATCGCTGTATGCTCTGGTGGAACCGCAGATATTCCTGTGGCTGAAGAAGCAGCCCAGACAGCAGAGTATTTTGGTACTAAGGTTGAAAGAATTTATGATGTTGGTGTGAGCGGGATTCATCGTATCCTGTCACAGCAGGAGAAACTGCGTGAAGCCAGCTGTGTTATAGCAGTTGCTGGTATGGAAGGTGCTCTTGCAAGTGTGGTAGGAGGACTCGTTTCGAATCCTGTTATTGCAGTTCCTACCTCTGTTGGATATGGGGCAAGTTTTGGAGGTATGTCTGCACTTCTTACAATGATCAATTCCTGCGCAAATGGAATTACCGTTGTGAATATAGATAATGGTTATGGGGCCGGATATGTTGCTACACAGATAGACCGTCTGGCACGAAATTAAAAGTGAACAAAGAATCTTAAAATAACAAACTGGAGGGTTACTTATGGAGAGATTGTATTTAAATAATGAGTGGAAGTTTTCGGAAGTTTTTTCAGAGGAAATGACTCAGCCTGCATTTGATGATAAAAAAATGCAGGATGTTCGTATTCCTCATACGGTGAAAGAACTTCCTTTTCATTATTGCGACGAAAATGATTATCAGATGGTGAGCGGTTACAGGAGAATTATCAAGGCTCCTAAGAAATGGAGTGGCAAGGCTTTGCTTCTTACATTTGAGGGTATTGCTCATGATGCTGTAGTTTTCGTAAATGGAGCTAAGGTTGCAGAGCATCATACAGGCTATACTGCATTCACTGTTGATATTGCAGATTACATTCAGCTTGGGGAAGACAATGTGATCTCAGTTAAGTGCGATAGCCGCGAATCACTTAATGTGCCACCATTTGGTTTTGTTATCGACTATATGACTTATGGTGGAATTTATAGAGATGTTTATCTGGATGTAAAAGAGAAGAATTACATCAAGGATGTTTTCGTTACAACTAAGCTGGCTGAGAAGTATGAGGACGAGGGAAAGCTTAAGGTTAAGTCTTCACAGACTCTTTCCCGGATAGAGCTGAGTGAGGTGGGTAGTGACCTTGCCATTAAACAGTCAATCCGTAAGAAGGGTGAAGATGAATTTAGAGAGATTATTTTCCATGAGATTGGTGAGACAGAGAAGATAATCTACGACCTCCCAGCAATGACTGGCGAGGTGGAGCTCTGGGATATTGAGAATCCTGCTCTTTATGAGATTAAGACAGAGCTTATTAAGAAGGCTGACCCTGCTAAGAAAACTGCTAAGGATAAAGTGCTGGATGAGAAGATTATCAGAATTGGTTTCCGCCGTGCACAGTTTAAGGTCAGTGGTTTCTTCCTTAATGGACGTAAGCTTAAGATCAGAGGTCTTAACCGTCATCAAAGTTTCCCTTATGTTGGTTATGCTATGCCACGTTCAATGCAGGAGAATGATGCAAGGATACTTAAGGAGGAGCTTGGACTTAATGCAGTCCGTACCTCTCATTATCCACAGTCACAGTACTTTATTGATAAGTGTGACGAGATAGGACTTCTGGTATTTACAGAGTTCCCTGGCTGGCAGCATATCGGAAATGCTGAGTGGAAGGATCAGGCTGTAACGAATGTAAGAGAGATGGTTACACAGTACAGAAATCATCCATCCATAATTCTCTGGGGCGTTCGTATAAATGAGTCAGTCGATGATGATGAGTTCTACACAAGAACTAATGAGGTCTGCAGAGAGCTGGATCCAAGCCGTCAGACTGGTGGAGTTCGCTGCTACAAGAAGGGCAGCATGCTGGAGGATGTTTATACATACAATGACTTCTCACATACAGGAAATAATAAGGGTGTTGAGAAGAAGGCAGATATTACATCCAACAATGACAAGCCTTATCTTGTAAGTGAATATAATGGACATATGTATCCTACGAAGGCATTTGACTGGGAAGAGCATAGGATGGAGCACATGCTTCGTCATGCAAATGTAATCGATGAGGTTGCAAATCAGTCAGACATTGCAGGTTCCTTTGGATGGTGCATGTTTGATTACAATACACATAAAGATTTTGGTAGTGGAGACCGCATTTGCTATCACGGTGTTATGGATATGTTCCGAAATGCTAAGCTGGCTGCAGCTGTTTACAGTATTCAGCAGGAGAAAACTCCGGTACTGAAGATTAGTTCCAGTATGGATATTGGTGAGCACCCTGGCAGCAACCGTGGAGAGGTCTTTATTCTGACAAATGCTGACAGTGTGAAGATGTATAAGAATGGGCGCTTTATCAAGGAGTATACACAGGCTGATTCATCTTATCAGAATTTACTGCATGGTCCTATCAAGGTAACGGATTATATTGGTGATGCTATTGTTGAGGGTGAGCCTGAGATGTCGGCTAAGCAGGCTGAGGATCTGAAGACGCTTCTCAATGAGGTTGCCAGAGTAGGTCTCTATGGTATGTCTAAGATGATGATGGCAAAGGCTGGATATGTAAGTGTTAAGTACAGGATGTCTATGACCGATGCAGTTGCCTACTTTAACAAATACGTGGGCGACTGGGGTAGTGAGTCTACTACTTACAAGTTCGAAGCCTATAAGGATGGGGAGATAGTTAAAGAGGTTATCCTTACCCCTATGACAAGAAGAGAACTGTATGTAGATGTTGATCATACAGAGCTGCACGAGGACACATCTTATGATGTGGCAGCAATCCGTCTTGAGGATAGAGATGAGAATGGAAATGTACTTCCATTTTCAAATGATCCAGTTTGCTTCGCAGTTGAGGGACCGATTGAAATTATCGGACCATCAATTGTCAGCCTTCAGGGTGGTATGGGTGGAACCTATGTTAAGACCACTGGAAAGACTGGAAATGCCAAGCTTACAATAACCACACAGAATGGTGAAGTTAGGACGGTAGATTTTACAATTAAATAAAGCTTTTTTGGGGGACGAGAAGAGTACATTTTAAAGGAGAAGAGATATGAAATTAGGTTTTAAAGAGAAGGTTTCCTTCGGCCTTGGCGCTGTAGGAAAAGACATGGTCTACATGCTATCAGCCAGTTATGTTTTATATTACTTCCAGGATGTTTTAGGAGTAAGCGCTATAGCTATGGGTATCATACTTTTGGTAGCCAGAGTATTTGATGCATTTAATGACCCTATTATGGGTATAATCGTTGCCAAGACGAAAACCCGCTGGGGTAAGTTTCGCCCTTGGCTTATGATAGGAACTGTTACAAATGCTATTATACTGTTTCTGATGTTTGCAGCACCACCTTCATTAAGCGGAAGTGGACTCGTTGCATATGCAGCCTGCACATATATACTTTGGGGTGTTACCTATACAATGATGGATATTCCATATTGGTCAATGATTCCTGCATTTACAGAGTCGGGCAAGGAGAGAGAAGGACTCTCCACATTAGGACGTTCATGTGCTGGTGTAGGTAGCGCACTTGTTACTATTTTTACAGTTATGATAGTTTCTGGTATTGGTAAAGCGGTAGCTGGAGCAGACGCCACGGCAAAGCAGATTGAAATAGCTGGTTTTAAATGGTTCGCTCTTATTATAGCCGTATTTTTTATAATATTTATAACTATCTGCTGCGTGAACATTAAGGAGAAAGCTACAGTAGATATGGAGTCTCCAACTATTGGCCAGATGTTCAAAGCTCTAATAAGTAATGATCAAGCTATGACTATAGTTGTTACTATTGTTATTATAAATATGTCAATATATATAACATCCAATCTGCTTATATACTTCTTTAAGTACGATTTTGGTGGCGAAGGATGGAAGGGAAGCTATACATTATTTAACACATTTGGTGGAGCGGTACAGATACTTTCCATGATGGTGCTTTATCCACTACTTAGAAAATTTGTAAGTAATGTTAAAGTTTTCTATATATGTGTTGCCAGTGCTGTAATAGGTTATGTACTGCTCTTTATTATAGCCTTCTTCAATCTTATGAACATTTTTGTTCTGTTTATACCGGGATTCTTAATCTTTGCAGCAAACGGAGTACTAAATGTTCTCACAACTGTTTTCTTAGCAAACACAGTTGATTATGGTGATCTAAAGAATGGCAGAAGAGATGAGTCGGTTATTTTCTCTATGCAGACCTTCGTAGTTAAGCTGGGATCAGGAGTTGCTGCTCTTGCTGCATCAATCTGTCTGCAGCTCAATAACCTAAAGTCAGATTCGGAAGAAGCTAAAGAAGCCTATGATTTTGCAAAGGATGTTGCACTTAGTTCGAAGATGGGACTAAGGATGACTATGGCTATAATTCCTATCATTGGATTAATTATAGCTGTTATATGTTTTAAGAAGAAGTTTATTCTAACAGACGAGAAGATGGAGGAAATCACCTCCGAACTCAAATCCCGAGTAGACGAAGCAGAATAATAAAAATGGAGAGTAAATATGATAATAGATGGAAAAAACTATTACATATTAAATACAAATAATACTTCATATATCATCAGGATTATGGAGTCGGGACATGTGGAGCATCTTTATTACGGGAAGAAGATTCGCGTTGTGGACAGCCTGGATGGGCTGGTAGAGCAGCAGGAATTTATTCCTGGTAATAATAATGCTTACAGTTCTGACTATCCTCAGATGACATTAAATAACAAGTGTCTTGAGGCGTCTTTTGAGGGTAAGGGTGATAACCGTGAAGCATTTGCTGTTATAGAAAATGCAGACGGTAGCCGTACCTCTGATTTTGTATTTGAATCAGCCGAGATAAATAATGGAAAATGGAAGCTTAAAACACTGCCATGTTCCTATGGAAAGGCTGAGGACAGCGACAAGATGCCTAATGAGAAAAGTCATCTTCAGATTGTTCTCTATGATAGGTTTAATAATCTTAGACTTTTCATGGACTATTATGTTTTTGAGAAAGAAGATGTAATAGCCAGAACTTCCAAGCTGGTGAACTATGGTGACAGTTCTGTAATTATAAGAAAGCTTATGTCTGCCCAGTTGGATATGTATGATAGTGGTTATATTATGTCAACCTTTAACGGAGCCTGGGCAAGAGAGATGAGCAGGAAGGATATTCCACTTTTAGCTGGAAAGCATATTAACAGTAGTTACACTGGAACCTCCTCAAGTAATTCTAATCCTTTCTTTATGATCTCAAAACCATCTACCACAGAAGAAGCAGGTGATGCTTATGGTTTTAACCTTATATATAGCGGTAATCACGCTGAGATAGCAGAGGTAAATGAATTCGGCAAGACCAGAATTCAGTGGGGTATTAACCCAAGAGGATTTAGCTGGCTGCTAAAAAGTGGAGAAGACTTTGAAGCTCCAGAGGCTATAATGACTTACTCTGATAAAGGCTTTAGTGGAATGAGTGCTGGTTTACATAATTTTGTGCTGAACCATGTAGTACGAGAAAAGTGGGCAAGGCATGAAAGACCAATACTTCTCAATAGCTGGGAGGCAGCCTACTTCGATATAAATGAAAAGAAGCTCATTAAACTGGCGAAAGCAGGCAAGGAAGTCGGGATAGAACTTTTTGTTATGGATGATGGCTGGTTTGGAGAGAGGAATGATGATACCAGTTCACTTGGCGACTGGACTCCAAACAAGAAGAAGCTTCCTAATGGCATTAAGGGTATAGCAGATAAGATTAATAAACTTGGAATGCAATTTGGCATCTGGGTTGAACCTGAGATGGTAAGTGTTAATTCCAACCTTTATAGAAATCATCCTGACTGGGCTCTTCAGATTCCGGACAGACCTCACAGCGAAGGTCGTAATCAGCGTATGCTTGATTTGGGAAGAAAAGATGTTCAGGATTATATTATAAAGTCCATGTCAGATGTATTCGGGGCGGGAAACATCTCCTATGTTAAGTGGGATATGAACCGTACACTTACAGATGTTTTTTCAAGTTATATTGCAAATGAGGAAGATGGAGAAAAGAGGCTTCAGTCAGAAGTAGCTCACAGATATATGATAGGTCTTTACCGCTGTATGAATGAGCTTACACAGAAGTTCCCTGATATTCTTTTTGAAGGTTGCGCAGCCGGAGGTAACAGGTTTGATCTTGGTATCCTCAGATACTTCCCACAGATATGGGGTAGTGATGATACAGATGCTCTTGTCAGGGCTGAGATTCAGACTGGCTACAGCTACGGATACCCTCAGTGCTGCTGGGGCTCACATGTATCTGGAGTCCCAAATCATCAGACACTCCGCGTAACTCCGCTGGAATCCAGATTTGCTGTGGCTGCATTTGGAAGTCTGGGATACGAAATTAATCTATGTGATACAAGCAAAGAAGATCTGCAGCAGATAAAGGAGCAGATTGAGATATATAAAAAATTCCGTAGTGTTTTTCAGTTTGGAAAAGTTTACAGAGGAAGAACTTTTATTGGAAATGTTTCTTCACGAATGTTCGAAACAGGAAGTGTTCTGACATCTCAGAAAAATAATATTACTGAGTGGACGGTTGTATCTCCTGACAGATCGAAGGCAGTAGGAATGATAATTCAGAAGCTTGTGGTTCCAAATATGGCTTACCAGTATTATCGTGGAGCAGGTCTGGATCCGGATAAATATTATCATTTTTATAACAGAGAAATAAAAGTGAACATCAAACAATTTGGTGATCTGGTTAACCTGGTTTCGCCAGTTCACATTAAACCAGGCTCGCTTACCCAGGATATTATTTCAAAGCATTATAAGCTGGATGGAGATAAACTTGAGTACAAAATGTTTGGAAGTGCGATAATGAATGCTGGCGTTAAGCTCCAGCAGGCCTATGCAGGAACAGGTTTTAATGATAAGACCAGGGTTTTTTCTGATTACAGCGCTCGAGTTTACTACATGGAAGAAGAGGTACTATAAATGAATTATGATGTACTCATCGTAGATGATGAGAAGGAACTTGCTCAGTCGACTTCAGAATATTTCAATATGTTTGATATACCATCCAAGGCGGTTTTTACAGCAGTGGAAGCTTTGGAATTCTTTCAGGGAAACTCTGCAAAGCTGATTCTTCTGGATATAAATCTTGGTGAGCCAGGTACTATGTCTGGTTTTGATCTTTGCAAACGCTTTAGAGAAACTATGGATGTTCCGATACTTTTCATTAGTGCGCGCTCCAGTGATGATGACATGGTAATTGCACTTAATATTGGTGGTGATGATTACATTACAAAACCTTATTCGTTAAATGTACTCCATGCCAAGGTTAAAGCGGTGCTTAAGAGATATGAAGGAAAAATGAGAGCTCCAGAGCAGGTGAATGCTTCTTTCGGTAATGTTGAAATTGACTTTGATGCGGGGCTTGTAAAAAAGGATGGTGAGATGGTAACTCTTACCGCAATGGAGTATAAGCTCCTTGTTTATCTTGTTACAAATAAGAATAGAGTTATTCCAAAGAATGAAATATTCGATAATGTTTGGGAGGACAGCTTTGTTTCTGAGGGAACGCTGAATGTCCATATGCGTCATCTGAGGGAAAAGCTTGAAGAAAATCCCAATAGCCCAGCTTACCTAAAGACTGTAAGGGGAATGGGAATAATGTTTAAGGGATAATCATGAAACGCTTTTTTATTATTTTACTTACAATATCTATAATTGTTCTAATTTTTCCAGTTTTTCTGATGAAACGTCAGACCATAGATGTGCAGGAACTGGATGTAGTAGAAGTTAACGAGCTGCTTTTTGAGATAGAGAAGGACTGGAACAGTACTGACAAATCCTATCCGGAATGCAGCTTTGGTTATGCTATCCTGAACGAGGATGAAGAATTGATTTACAGTCGCCGCGGCGAACATCAGGCTAGTTCAATAGTTTCTGCAACTAAGGAACGAGATGTAATGCGCGACATCATAGTTGGTGATCAAAAGGTTGGTACACTCATAATTTATAATTACATCAATGATATTGAATATTCGGTAGGCAAAAAAATGCTAAAGAATTATTTTATAGCTGCGGGGCTGGTTTTGGCCATGATCATTGGTACATTCATCTGGATATGGGTAAGAGTTGTAATGCCATTTGATAAGATGAAGGAATTTGCTACAGCAGTCTCATCTGGAGATCTTGACAAGCCACTTGAAATGGATAGGGGAAATGTATTCGGCGCTTTTACCGAAAGCTTCGATATAATGCGAGAGGAACTTTCTATTTCACGTCAGAGGGAATACGAGGCAAATGTCAGCAAGCGTGAACTTGTTGCTCAGCTTTCACATGATATAAAAACCCCGGTTGCATCTATTAAAGCTATGTCTGAAATTCTGGATGTAAAATCGGAACAGGTGAGTGATGAATTTACAAATGAAAAGGTAAAGGCTATTGGCCAAAAGGCAGATCAGATAGACCATTTGGTATCTAATCTTTTCTCGGCTACATTGAAAGAATTAGAACATCTTGAGGTGAATACTTCTGAATTGCCAAGCACGACATTGGTTGACATAATTCGAAATGCTGATTTCGAAGATAAGATTAAAAATATAGATATTCCAGAGTGCATTATCTATATGGATAACATTAGAGCGGGTCAGGTCATTACAAATATTATTTATAATTCATATAAATATGCTGGTACGGAAATAGAGGTGAATGCATTTACCTCTGAGGACTATCTTAATATCAGCTTTACCGATAAGGGTGGTGGAGTTGATGATGCCGAGCTTCCTAAAATTATGGAGAAGTTCTATCGTGGAAAAAATTCTGAAGGAAAAGAGGGAAGTGGTCTCGGACTTAATATAGCAAAGAATCTGATGCATGATATGAGAGGAACCATAGAATGTAAGAATGTTGATGGTGGTTTTTCTGTGACTTTAGGTTTTGCTATTAGTTAATATTTGCATAATATAAATTAATATAAGCTTAATGTTCCGATAAAGCGCATTAATATTCCATCCTTTACTATACATTTAAAAGTATACAAAAGGAGAAATATTATGAAACGTATCGGAACATTTTTACTTTCAACACTTTTTATAGCGGGAGCGGTTCTTGGCGGAATTAATCAGCCAGGAAGCAGCATGGGAAATGTTTACGCAACTAGTTCAGATGCAAATAAGCAGACAATGTACTATGCAACTCCAAGACTTCAGGTTACTGGCAGAGATATTAAAGGGGACACAGTCAAGGCTGGTGAAGAATTTGAAATGGTTATCCATCTTAAGAATGAATCTAACAGCACTAAGATTCGCAACGTAAGTATGAAGCTTTCAAGTGAGGAGAATCAGATAGTTACATCTTCAGGTTCAGATTCAATTTATATCGAGACAATCGATAAGGAAGAGGAGACAGATGTAACAGTCAAGATGATATCTAAGTCAGATCTTGAACAGAAGAACTACTCAGTTGATCTTAGTTATACTTATGAAGATAACAATAAGAATACATTTGAAGATACAGCAAGTCTTTCAGTTCCTGTTGTTCAGGAATCTGGTCTGTCACTTACAGAGAAGAAGCTTTCAAAGACAGAGGTTATGGTGGATGGTAAGACAAGTCTTACATTCAAGGTAAATAACCTGGGACTTGATAAGCTGAGAAATGTAACTGTAGATTTAAGCGGTGATACCATTCAGGATATATCTTACTTCGTAGGCTCAGTTGAAGTAGGTGAGAGTGGAGCGGTTGATATCAACCTTACACCTGACAAGGTTGGAGACAGTCCTATAAAAATCAATGTTACTTATGAAGATACACTTGGCAATCAGTCAACTTATGAGGATGAGCTGAGTCTTGTGGTTAAAGAGGCTGCTAGCGAAGATGCTACCAGCGCTGAAGATGAGAATTCATCTATTAGCCCTGTTATGATCATAGTTATAATTGCAGTTATAGTAGTAATTATTATAATTACAAATGTAATCAAGAAGAAGAAACAGCAAAAGTATGAGTAGACTATTCAAAGAATAATATTTACATAGGAAAGAATAATGGAAAACAAGAAAGCAATTATTAAAACAGATAAGCTGTGTAAATCCTTTTCAGCGGGAGGCGTGCAGCATCATATTATTAAGAATATGGATCTTGAGATATACGAAGGAGACTTTACTGTAATAATGGGTTCATCCGGTGCAGGTAAGTCAACCCTTCTGTATGCTCTGTCTGGGATGGATAAGGCAAATCTTGGCAAGATTACATTTTGCGATAAGGATATCACTAAGTTTAACAGTGATCAGTTGGCTATTTTTAGAAGAAGACATTGTGGATTTGTGTTCCAGCAGATACATCTTATTGGAACCATGAGTATTCTGGATAATGTTCTTGCGGCGGGATTACTGACAGGACAGAATAAGAAAACTCTCACCAAGAATGCTAAGGAGATGCTTCGTAAGGTTGGAATAGAAGAGAAGCTGTGGAATAAATTCCCGAACCAGCTATCTGGTGGTGAGGCTCAGAGAGTGGGTATTGTAAGAGGACTTATCAATAATCCTGATATGGTATTTGCAGATGAGCCAACAGGTGCTCTTAATAGTGCCAGCAGTGACGCAGTACTGGATATTCTTACAGAGTTCAACCGTTCAGGTCAGAGCATCGTAATGGTAACTCATGACATGAAATCAGCTCGTCGCGGAAACCGCATCATATATCTTCGCGATGGTGCAATCTGCGGAGAATGTGATCTTGGTCCGTACGTATCCAAAGACCCTGCCCGCCACGAGAAACTAAGAAGATTTTTAGGAGAGATGGGTTGGTGAAGCTCTGGGATACGGCTCGAAGAGCCGAGGGCTCCCAGGGTCCGAACGAGAGTGAGGATGCGTTCTGCGTAGCAGAACCAAAACTTGCTGAAAAGCAAGTTTTGCATATCGACTTTGTCGATATGGCACAAAGGAGCGAAGCGACCAGCAAGCTGCGGGTTCTGCTTGCAGAACTGCAAGCAGAAGCAGGCAGCGTTAAGCTAAGGCAATAAATAAGGATAAAATATTATGTTAACTAAGTTGATAAAATCAAACTTCAAAAACGACCTATCCCACATGATCACTTTTTTCCTGATCATGGTTCTGGCAACGGTAATGCTCCACACAGGTCTGGCAATTTTTCATGGTTATAATGGCCTTCATGAATCTAAGAAGGACCAGTACAATTTTGCAGACGTTGTGGTAGAAAGCACCCTTAGGCCAGAGGATAAGGCTAAGATAGAGGAAATTATTTCTAATTCTGAATTTATAGAATCATATGAGAAACAAAATCCTGTAGTAGAAAGCTTTGAAATGACGAAGGCCGGTTCTGAAGAGGACTCAAAGAATATATATGATCTTTCTTCGTTTAATCTTGCTTTTCTTCCATATGGAGAATGGGGAGAAATAGAAGCTCCACATTTTGTAGAGCTTTCAGAAGAAGAGTTCGATAATCCTTTATATGTATCTTATTACATTAATACTAATTATATTAAGGCAGATTTAGGTGAAAGTATAGATGTCAAAATGGGTGACAGATATTACACATTTCAGGTTGCAGGTATTTATGAAAGTCTGATCTCAAGCGAGACAGGAGTGACCTATATCTCTCCTTCCTTATATAACGAATTGAAGACTGAAAAAGAGAGTAAACTTCTTGAGGCTCAGAAAAATAATGATATGCAGACTGATACGCTAGAGTACTCCAAGACTACTTTCTATATGAAGACAGTTCCTGGCTACGATTTACAGGATGCTACAGGTAAGCTCACTAAATCATTCAGTGAACATGAAATACTTGCTTTTGCTATAGGTGCTGATCTTGTTATAACAGACCTCACATACATGGAGAATATGATTGCTGCTATGTTGGCGGCATTTGCCATTATTATAACTGTTATATCTATGATCATTATTTATTTCAGAGTTTCAAATAGCATAGAGCAGAACATTGTTAATATAGGAGCCCTAAAATCATTGGGATATACTTCCAGACAGATAAGAGCCTCTATGGTAATCGAATTTACACTCACTACATTTTTAGCTGTGATTTCTGGTGTTGTATTATCTTATGTTATTCTTTTACCATTTGAAAAAATGATGAGAAGTTTTAGCGGCGTGCAGTGGGTGATTTCATTTGACCTAGTTTCATTTCTTATTACATGTATTCTTATTGTTGGAACGGTAATACTGGTTTCAATCCGTAGTACAAAAATGATAGGTAAGCTTGATCCTGTAGTTGCCCTGAGATTTGGAATTAATACTCATAGTTTTAAAAAGAATCATGCTCCTATAGAAACAACACATGGTCCACTTATCTGGATCATGGCACTTAAGTCAGTTCTAAGTAATACAAAACAAAACATTATACTTATCGTTGTTATGCTTTCTATAGGAATAGTAACTACGTTTTCAGCATTTCTGGCATACAACTGTGTTTATAATTCATCATATCTTTACCGTATGGTTAATCTTATAGGTACTGATGTGGATCTTAGATTTAGTGAGGATATGAATGTCATTGATGAGATAGCAGAGCTACCATATGTTGAATCAGTATGGTGGATGGATGCGGTATCTGTTACAGTTGAAGGATATTCTGTACAGGCCACAATAACAGATGATTTTTCTGATATAGGAGAGATTAATGTATATGAAGGAAGATGCCCAAAGTATGATAATGAAATAGTTTTAGGTGGTAGTCTTGCTAAAACTCTTGGTGTAGATATAGGCGATGAGGTTAACGTTTCTTACGGCCAAAAGGAGAGAAAATATCTGATTACAGGATTTGAACAATCTGGTGCAAATAACGGTATGGATTTATCCATTACTTCTGAAGGAATAGAGCATTTAGGTTACAAGCCAGTAAAAACATCAATTGGAGTATTTGTAAAGAATCATTCTTTAGAAAACACTAAAAGGCTTGTTGATGATGCTCAAAGTATGTATGGTGATAAACTGATTAGTTATGGAAATGCTATTGAAACATTGAAAAGTGGTGATAATTCAATAATAGCTATAGCGTCAATAATGGTAGGTGTTATGGTATTAATAAGTATCTTTGTTATAGTTCTATCCCTTAACTTATTAGTCAAAACCACCATAATTAAGAAACAACAGGAAATTGGAATAAAGAAGGCTATAGGTTTTTCAAGTGATCAGCTAAGAACAGAACTTGTTCTGTCTATGCTACCACAAATATTTATAGGTGCACTTGCAGGATCTTTGATGGGTTACAAGTGGTCGAATGCCATACTTGCAGCACTTCTTTCGGCTATAGGTATTATGAGGTCCAACATGGTTATGTTCCCTTGGATGATCATTGTTTCAGTCCTATTTGGATTAATTGTTTCATTCGTTATCATCTGGTTTATTTCTGGAAGGATACGTAAAATTTCTGCTTACTCACTTATTACTGAGTAGTGAAGGTTATCTCTTTCTATTCGATTCTTTTGGTGGTTCATTTGAGTTGAATAATTGCATCTTAGTAGTTATAATTATTATGGAGTTTTTAATAATGATTAGGCTCACCAAAGAGTCGGATAGGAGATATATATGTACAAGGATTATGCTAATGTTACAGAGATGAAACATCCGCTTATAAAGCACAAGATTTCACGTCTGAGAGACAAGAACACAGGTACTAATGAGTTTCGTAAGCTGGTTGAAGAGATAGCCATGCTGGAGGCATTTGAGGCATTTAAGGACCTTCCTCTTAAGGATGTTGAAGTAGAGACTCCTATAGAGAAATGTAATTCACCAATGATAGATGGTAAGAACCTTGCGATCGTTCCTATCCTTAGAGCTGGACTTGGAATGGTAAATGGTATTACAGCACTGGTTCCAACTGCAAAGGTTGGTCATGTAGGACTTTACAGAGATCCTGAAACACATGAGCCACATGAGTATTATTGTAAGCTTCCAGATCCAATTGATCAGAGACTTATAGCAGTACTTGATCCAATGCTTGCAACTGGTGGTTCAGCAGTAGCTGCTGTTGATTTCATAAAGAAGAGCGGTGGTAAAAATATTAAGTTCCTTTGCATCATCGCTGCTCCTGAAGGAATTAAGAGACTGGCTGAGGCTCATCCTGATATTGAGATATATATTGGAAATGTAGATAGATGCCTGAACGAAAATGCTTATATTTGTCCAGGACTTGGAGATGCCGGAGATAGAATTTTCGGTACAAAATAAATACTTATAACCAAAATAAAAGAACCCGCCGTGATGGCGGGTTCTTGCTTTATGCTTTAGTTAGATACCATAAGGTGTATCATTATTATTGTTTGGCTGTTGTCCATATGGATCAGCTGGTTCCTGTCCATAGTATGGATTTGGATCCTGTGGTTGCTGAGCGTAAGGATCGGCAGGATCCTGTGGCTGCTGAGCGTATGGGTCAGCAGGAGTCTGTGGCTGCTGAGCGTATGGGTCAGCAGGATTTTGAGTCTGCGCATATGGATCCTGAGCCTGTGGAGTATAAGCCTGCTGTGGTGTATATGGCTGCTGTGGAGCATATGAAGCCTGGTAACCACCAGCATTGTAACCACCAGCGTTGTAGCCAGCGTTTCCATAACCACCTGCGAAGTTAGGTGTGAAGTATGGCTTATCTGGTCCAAAGTAACGAGTTCTAAGCTCGAGGAAGAGCTCTGACTCTGTAGCAAACATATATGGATTAACCATAAAGATTGAAAGAATTCCACATGTAAGAATACTGAGAAGAATCCATCCGATGAAGGAAAGCTCAAGTACAAACGTTGCCCACTTATTTCCATCCATCATTCTCTTACTCATTTCAAGTGCATCCTTGTAATCAATAGTAGGATCCTCTGTGAGGATATAATCTACCATGTAGTATTCATAAGACTTAATGATACCAGGAATGATGAAGAGAAGTGACCAGAGGAAAATGAAAAGGTCTTTCATAAACATAACCTTTACAATGCTCATATACTGGCCCTTCTTAAAAGCAAAACCAACCTCGTTGAATCTCGGGTTATCAAACGAGTTCAAGGTGAACCATCGTTTACATCCAACTGCTATAGGATTTCTGATAAAAAAAGTGAATGCAAGTGCGAATGCCCAGATTATAAGAGCTACAACAATAACTATACCTGTAATAGCTCCGAGCATTCCAAATAGCATTTCATCACTGGCATTATCACCATGATCATCAAAATCATCAAAATCGAAATCAAAATCGTCATCATCATAGTTATAGCTATTATAACTTGTACTTGATGAATTGTTACCAATGTTTCTAAATGAACTAGTGTTCACACTGCCGCTTCCAGCTGCCCAAGTAAGAATAAGTGCTACCAGAACTGCCATCCAGTAGTTCTTCTTGTACGCAACCTTGCCGCGTTCTTTTAAAGTCGCTCTGTCAAACATACTTTAAAACCTCCTTAACAAAATTAGTATGATTATACGATAAATGTTAGAAATTGTCTACTTTTGCTATTGTCGAAATTGGCTTAATGAGGTATGATATTTATTGTGATTTAAAGAAATAATAATAGGAGTATGAGGAAATGGCAAACGAGTTATTTAACATTGAAAAGGCGATTGAAACTTATTCTGAAAAGCGTGGTTATACTGAAGGAATTAAGTATTATACCAAGATCATAAAGGGAAACAGAGCCGTTAGTCATTCTGAGTATTATGGAATTGTAAAAAGATTTGATGAGGCTCTTAAAGATTTCGTTGATAATGAATCTACAACTGCATTGGTTGATATGACAATTATCTTTCCTGAATTCTATAATGATGATGAAGGATTGCCAGATGTATTTATAGCTGAAGGTCTGGTTACTGCATTAGATTGTATTTCTGAATACATGATGCATCTCAGCAAACTGTATCATCTGGACTATTATAAGTAGAGTGAGGCTTTACTTAAAAACCATGTAATGGAGATTTTATAATGTATTATTTCATAGTAAATTATACAGGGGGCAGTGGAAATGCAAAGAAGACATGGAACAGAGTGCATTTCCTTTTAAAACAAAAAGATATTGAGTATAAGGCCTACGTTACAAAGTATGGTGGGCATGCATCGGAGCTGGCGGCCAGAATTTCAGAGATGGATGATGATGACATTCGCCTGGTGGTTGTCGGTGGTGATGGAACTATAAGTGAAGTTTTAAATGGTATTACAGATTTTGAAAGAATAAGATTTGGAGTTATTCCTACAGGTTCAGGAAATGACTTCGCCAGAGGTCTTGGTATTCCTAAGAATACAGATGAGGCTCTTGATAAAATGCTTTCTTCAACAAGAGGTATGACAATTGATCTTGGTGAAGTGACAACAGAGAGTGGATATAAGAGGCTTTTTGGTATCAGCTCTGGCATTGGACTGGATGCTATAGTTTGTAAGAAAATGATCAATTCAAAGGTTAAGGGATTTCTTAACAAGTTTAGGATTGGACGTTTTGCTTACATCTTCCTGACAATTCAAACTCTTTTTTCTATGGAAACATATAAGGTAAAGGTTTGGATGAAACTCAGGAACGAAGAGGGCGGAGAACAGTCACTCAGTTTTAAGGATTTGATTTTCCTTGCTGCAATGAACTTCCCAGCTGAAGGTGGTGGAGTTCCAATGAATCCAGGTGCAAAGGCTGATGATGGACTTCTTTCTATATGTTCGGTTTCTGGTATTCCAAAGTGGAGAACCTTCTTTATGCTGCCAGTACTTATGAAGGCTAAGCATGTAGGAAAGAAGGGATTCATGTTAAAGGATGTTGAATACCTTGTATTCGATGCAGACCGTCCGATGGTACTTCATGGTGATGGCGAATACCTGGGTGATGAAAAGCATATTGAGATGAAGGTTCTTAGAGATACACTTAATGTGATGGTTTAGAGTATAGAACCATATTATGTAGAAAAAAACGCATCTGAGAGGATGCGTTTTTTTGTATATATTTCTTTCGGATTGCTGTTTTGGTTAATATTTGTTTCCGCTGTATTTGATATAGGCATCGGTATATCCGGCATTTTGTACTTCCTCTAATAGTTGATTAGCGCTATCTTCAGTTTCACAATAATCTGCAGTAACAACATAATATAATTCACTGTTCAGATTATCCCAATCTGTTGTAGCTAATACCTTTGCATTAAATCCTTTTTCCTTCATTTGATTCGCAAATTCTATTGCTTCATCTTCACTTTTTGAACCGAAACACCATACTCCATAAAATGGGGTTGTTTTGTCTGTTGTGTTATCATCCTTAATTTCTGGATTGGTTTCTTGTGTGGTTGATTCAGTGAGAACTTCTTCAGTAGTTTCTTCTTGAACTGTACTAGTGTCATTAGTAATAATTTCTTCGGCGGTTTCCGTTGTTTCTATTTTGCTAGTTCCAGTTGAAATTGAATCGTTAGTATTATTAGAAGTTGAAGTACTATCATTATTTCTTGAGCCTGCAATATATGCTAATACGCCAACAATAACGATTGTTATTAAGCCTAAAACAATGTATAAGATTTTCTTTTTATTATTTGCTGGGCCTGTCTTCTGAATATTATTGTTTTGTTTTGGAGAATTGTTAGGAATCTCAACATTCTGCTTTTCATAAGGATTGTTCGAAGGAATAATATTAGTTACCTCGACATGAGGAGATTCTGTTTGATGATTTTCTTGAGAGACTATATGCGGATTTTGAGGGATAAATTGTTGGTCAATATGAGCTGATGGATTAGATGTATCTTGTGAGATTGTGATTTGTTTAGTTCCGCAAAATCTACAAAAAGTGGCCCCATCTTTAATATCGGAATTGCAAAATGTACACTTCATTTTTATCCCTCCCATTTAATTATTGTTTTAATAACTAAAAGTTTTCTAGAAATAGAAAGTATTAAAAAGATATTATCATAATGATAAATGATTGTCTAATTCTTGGAGAGATGAATGTATAATCATACTTCATGCGGAATTATTGTTGCTTATGCATAAAAAATAAAAGAGTTTTTGTATTATTTTGTGCAAATGTTTTGATAAAATGAGCTTTTTATGGTATAATTTTTAGCGTTATGGATGTAAAAAAACGAAAAACTATGAGGAGGTTATAGATATATGGATATTTCTCAAGTCATACAGTTTGAAGGTAAAGTAGATGACCTTGTTTGGAAGAGCCCAGTTGAGGATTTCAATACTTCATCTGTGCTTATTTGTGATGAGACCCATGAAGCATTAGTGCTTGTAAATGGTGTTCAGTATGGTGTTTATAGTGCGGGTCGCCATGTTTTAGAAACACCTAACATTCCTATTGCAAAAAAACTGATTAATATCCCAACAAATGGAAAGACATCTTTTCCATGTAAAGTATTTTTTGTGAATAAGCTTCACCAAATGTCAATGGATTGGGGGATACCAGGCAATATAGCGTTGGAAGACCCTATTTATCATGTGTTTTTACATATTGGCGCTCATGGTGGGGCTAATTTTTTTGTAAAACATACTGCTAAGTTTTTAGAAAAATTAGTGGGATTTCGAGATGTATTTGATCCGAATGAACTTACCAATTCCGATTCAGGAATGTTTAGAAGTGTAATTAATAAGTATGTCACATCCGATTTAGCTAAAATAATGATAAGTGGTAATGTTAGTTATTTTACGATTGCTGAAAACTTATTTGAAATTAGTGACGTATTAAAAGAACAGTTAAATGATATATTTGATGAATATGGAATAGGGTTAAAAGAGTTTGTTATAGAAGGTGTTACAACCAGAGAAGAAGATTATGCAGAAGTACAAGATGCTAAAAGCAAGTATATGTCAAGAAAAGTACAGGGTTACACTTGGCAGGATGAAGCCAATGTTGATATTCTGAAAACTTTTGCTGGAAATCAAGGAGTAGCTGGTGGCATTGGTGGCGCTATGGGAGGTTTCATGGTAGGTGGAGCAATGGGTAGTTCTATTGCTGATCTGGCAAGAAGTGTTCTTCAAAGCGGAGGGTCATCAGGAAGTGGGGCTAATGGCGGTTCTGGTCCTAGCATAAGTGGTGGAAGTGGTATGAATGTTGCTAATTTTTTAAATAATTTTAATTCATCAAATCCATCGGATCAGCAACAAAATAATACATCGCAGCAACTGCAACAAAATGTTGCTGATCAGCAAATTCTGCAGAATAATCAGCAATTTACTCAGCCTACTCAGAATCCTGGACAATCATTTAATCAGGTTAACTCTCAGGGGGCAATCGATCCGTTTAGTGCTTCGGGCACACCTGTTCAGATGAATCAACAGTCGATTCAAGAACAACAGGTTCAGCCTCAAAATACAATAGATGCCCCTGTTTGTATGTGTGGAGTGTGTGGTGCAACCTATAATAAAATTCAAAAGTTCTGTACAAAGTGCGGAAATCCTATATCGGAAAGTAAACCAAAGAAGTATTGTCCTGAGTGTGGGAGTGAACTTGAACCTGATGATATTTTCTGTGGTAATTGTGGACACAAATTCTAGGAGGTTATAATAATGAACAAAAAAAGTGGAACAATGGTTGGCACTATAGGTGCCATAGTATTTGTTGTATATAATCTATTAGTTTTTCTGGCGTTTAAAGGCTTTAATAATGTATTTTGGACTAGTTATGCATTTGCAGTAATTGCTTTTGCAGTTTGTTGCTTCTGTTTCTTCTATTCACTTAAAGATATTTCGGTACAAACAGCATTTTTTGGGATACCATTAATGTCTTTCTCCCTATATTTCTTAATAGTAGAGTTTATTGTTAGTATTATATTTATGGCTGTAAGGAATGTTGTAAATATAAAACTAGCTATCTTTGTTCAAGTCTTAGTTTTAGCTATATTTTTAGTAATAGCAATTATTTCAATTTTGGCTAAGGATGCATCAATAAAAACAAATGACAAAATTAAACAAGATGTAAAATATGTTCAGTCATTTAGAGTGAGCCTTGAGGGATATGCTGATAGATGCCAAGATCCAGCTGCAAAAAAAGCAATTGAAGCTTTAGCTGAAACAGCTCGTTATTCTGATCAAAGATCTAATCCTAATACTATCGCTGTTGAACAGCGTATTCAAACGAGTATTTCCAATATAGAAATTGCAATTAATAATAATGATAATCAAGCTATATTAAATTTTTGTAATCAGGCAAGCATGGCATTTGCTGAGAGAGATAGATTATTGAGACTTGGTTAATTATTGTGTTATTAAATATTTGATTACTAGAAAAAGAGGATAATATGGCTGATAATGTTCAAGCCGCCGTGTGCAAATTATGCGGAGGTTCTTTAAAGTACATTCAAACTGAAAAAAGATGGAGATGTCGATATTGTGGTACATATGCAGAATACTTTTCTTCAGAAAATGTTGATGTTGATGGTATAGCTCGACAGGTAATAGAAGATGTTGCATTTAGACGTTTGGACAATGCCGAAAAAAATCTATCGGATTGCACAAGAAAAAATCAAAAAAGTGTTGCTACACAAATTGCGACATTAAGCTATTGTTTGGGTCGCTTTGCATCAGCATCAAATGATAGAGAGCGTTCTGATTATATGGATAGGTTTAAATCTTATGTGAAAACATTTATTAATGACTATCCATCAATAAATGCTGAAGAAACTAGTTTTTATAATTCATTTGATAATAATGCAGCAGATGTGTTTGCTAATCTAATTAATCTATTTTCATTATTAGGTTCATACGGAGATTCTAGAGTAGAGTTCATTACTAATCAGATGAATTTGGATCAGGTTTTTTCTAAGGATGAAAATGAGTCTTTATTAAGAGTAGCGATAAGAAATAAAAATATCACAAACATAAAAAAAATTCTGTCAAATAGTGCGCATATAGATAAATCTAATGCTTGTATAATTCTGATGAATGAATATTCTGATGATGAAAACAAAGCTGAGCTGTTACAGATGATATTTGATTCTGATACTGCAAGTGGAATTAATAAAAACATATATTTAAACTATTTTGATGGTGAAGACAGCGTACAGACTAAACTTGTTATATTGTCCGGAATGATGAAGTATAATATTTCATTCGATATTATGCGCGTGTTTGAAATGCTAGTAAGTAAAACACAAAATCCAGACGATATTCGGAGCATTCTAGAAGTTATATACATTTCAAAATCAGATAGCAGACGAGATGCAGAAGTTTTTCAATATGTTATGAATAATAACAACCTCAGTTCTGTAATGCTATGGTATGTAAAGCTTCTTGAACAAAATGAAGTATACATGAATGTTTCATCAAAAGTGATTGTAGACGTAATGGACAATTCAATTATTGAACCTAATGATAAGATTACTTTGATTGATGAATTGATGAATAATCCTCATTTTACTGTTGATAATAGGGCGAAAGATGTAGCGTTGATACATTATATGTGTGAGGTGCTTGATTCTGTACCATTTAGGTTGGCCTTATTGGAAAAAATCCTGATACCTGGATTTCCTATTTCAAACCGAACAGTAACTAAATATGTAAATGAAACAACAGTTGATGGCATTGAAAAAGTTAAAGTTCTTGGAATGATTTTTAATGCGGGATTTCAGGTTAGTTTTGCTAGGAATCTTTTGTCAGATTATATGAATCAGGGCAAAGATAATAATGAAGTGAAAAATGCGGTGTACAATTATTTGATTGGATCAGGGTATTCTGTAGATTCATCTAATTTTGGTAGTTTTCTTCTTGGGGATACAGATGAAACAGAAAAAATATCAAAAGCTAATCTTATGATTCAAAATGGAAGTGTTATCCCAAAGGACACTCTTCAAAAATATATTATGGCATTTGCTGGTAATCAAACAAAAAGCTTCTCATATGAACTGTTTAAATTGTTAATTCAACATGAATTTGATATAGATAGTGATGCGTTGACAAGATATTTGATATATATTCCAGATCCAGATAGGGCTAGAAATTTGGTTGTTTTATTGAATCATTCGCCTGGTTTTTCAAAAAATACAATGCCTATATATATAAGTCAAGTTCCGGTGCAAATGAATCTTGTCCAGGCTTATATTGTTACAACAAGTGATCCTTTTGAACTGGCAGATCAATGCGTGTCTATTATGGTTCAAGCTGGGCTTAATGTGAATGATAAAGTTCAAGAGGTGTCAGGTAATAGAATTGCTTTTGATAAGTATATATCGAATAATTCGGGTATTTTATCTTCTACAGCAATACAATTAGTGGGTAATTATAAAAAGCAAGGTTTTTGGCATTGATGATAAGGATAAAGGTGATATATCTTGGATAGATTTATCAGGTTTAATAATGGAATAATTGCTGGGATGCAGATAGCTGAGATATTAGAGATCCCGCATTATAAGCTTATAAATGAAAAAAGCTTGGACAGGGCTAATATTGAGATAAAAAGCTTCTATGCAGATCTGTTACGTAATTTTTGCGGCCAAAATAAAGATATGATGGCCTCATTAGAATTACTCTTTATTAGTGAAGAAGTTGATAATCAAGCTTACAATGCACAGGTTAGAATTTTTTTGATTATTCGTGCGTTGGGAACAGATGTGAATAGTGTAGATGTAAGTCTTAATACATATAGAGAATACTTTACACACGAGTTTAAAGATAAGTATTATGACATTTATTTTATAGATAAGAAAGACGCATTTGAAGAATTTGAGAGCCTTTTAAGAAAAACATCAAAAGATGTAAAACTATCTGTTGCAAAGAAAGAGGAAATCAATTCTTTTATGCTTGTTCCTGATGGCTATTTATATTACACGCATATTCCTGAAAAAGTTCAGATCGGTAATATAGATAGACTTGTCAATTCACTTTCTCAATATCCGAATATTGCTGTGATGATACAGGTAATACCGTCTCAATATAGTGATATTGAGAAGAACGGAATTGGTGCAATGAATCAGCAGTTAAGTATGATAGCTGCGCAGATGATTTCGAGAATGATGCGACCGGATCCAACTTTTCAAAGGATTCAACAGTATTATCAAACATATCAGCAGCAGACAATTAATGATGTTTTTCTTTATAATTTTGTTATATGCGGACCACATAATGCGACTGAAAGCGTAGCAGGTGATTTTATTAACGTACTTGAAAGTGATGTTGATAAACATTCAACACCATGTTTCGAATATACTAATATAGATTTTTCTGATGATATTTATGATTCTTTTGCTTATTTACCATGGCAAATGAACAAAACACTTATTCAAAATTATAGAGATATTAATATATGGGGAAGAGGTAATTCCCCACAACTTTTCTCTAGATTTAGGCAACTAATCACGTTGGATGAATTACTGCCAATTTTCAAGGTTCCGCTAAATGATGAAATGATTACCGGAATGAAAACAAGGCATACTCGTTTTTCCAGAGTTCAGCTTGATGAAAAAATATTATCAGAAGAAAACTTTAAAATTGGAAGAATTGAGAATGCGTCGAAGGGTGAAGATTCTACACATGCAGGTGTTCCACTTGATCAGTTTGCAAAGCATGGCTTGATATGTGGTATGCCAGGTTCAGGTAAAACTGTATTTTCTTTGGGTTTGTTACTTCAATTTTGGAAAAGGTTTAGCATACCATTTCTTGCTATTGAACCAACAAAAACTGAATATAGATCCTTGATTGATCTTATTCCAGAGTTGAGAATATTTACACCGGGAAAGAACAAGATATCACCATTTTTAGTTAATCCATTTATTCCACCAAAGGGTGTTACTGTTGAAAGCTACACTCCTAGCTTGATTACAGCTTTCAAGGCGGCGTTTTCAATGCCAAACCCTCTGCCAGATATTTTTTTGGCAGCGGTAAATGATTGCTATGCTATTTATGGATGGAATAAAGATTCTACAATCGATGATCCAAACGTAAAAATGTTTGGTATGTATGAATTTATTAAGGTGTTTAAAAATAATATTGAACACTCAAATTATAAGGGTGAATCAAAAGCTAATATTGAAAGTGCAGGTGTAGTAAGACTTGTTAGTATGATTGAACAGAATAGTAATATTTACGATACTATTCATACGGTTTCAATCGAGGAAATATTAGAAAAACCTACTGTTTTAGAATTGAATGCTATTGCAGACAAACAACAAAAATCTTTAATAATGGCATTAATTCTTATTCAGTTTTGCGCATATACCAAGAATAATATCAGAGGTGACGGTAAACTAAAAAAAATATTATTGATTGATGAAGCTCATGTTCTTTTGGGAGGTTCATCTGGTGGTGATGGAGAGTCTGCTGATGCTCAGTCTACTACTGTGGAAACAATGGAAGATATGATTAAGGAAATCCGCGCATACGGCATGGGAATTGTTATTGCGGATCAATCACCAACATCTATAGGAAAAGAGATTGTAGCAAATACTGATGTAAAAATAATATTTAGACTGATAGAGAAAAGCAATAGAGATCTTATTCGTACTGCAACAAATATGGGAGAGATGGAGTATGATGCCTTAGCTGATTTAGGTGTTGGAGAAGCATATTTTGGAACAGGAAAAATTAAGGGGCTTCTTAAGATAAGAACTTATAATATTTTTGATTCCGAGCATAGACATATATTGACAAATAGTACAGAAATGGCAGATATGAGAACCGTTATTATGGATGACGAGTTAGAAGGGTGTTTACATTTTTGGGATAGTCATAAAGAACTACTTATTCCATATAACGAATGTCAAAATAATTGCTATTGTAAAGATGAATGTGATCTTGCACTTAGGACGAATGCTGATTATTTGGCAAACAGGCTTATTAATTTAAGAATATACCAATTGGATACAAGGGAAAAGTTTTTGAAATATCTAGCTAATATGGATCCGGATATTAATAAATTGGTTGATGGTGATTCGCGGATCCAATATAGCGTTCGGTTAGCTAATTGTGTAAAGATTAAATTTTTAAGAAAGGCATTTATAAAAAACAATTATGGTCTTACGGAAGAATCTTACATAAATATTGTTAGTAATCCTAAGTTTTTGCAAAAATCTAGCAATATCATTTGATTTTAAAGGAGAAGAGAAATTATGGGGTATGATGAAGGGCTGGATAGCTTTGACGATGGTTTAGATAGTGGTAGTGATAGTGGTGGACTAGATAGCTTTAGTGATAGTAGTATGGATAGTCCTGATAGCAGTAGTCTAGATAATTTTGGCGACAGTAGCCTAGATGGTCTGGATAGTGTTAGCGACAGTAGCTTAGATAGTATTGAAAATTTAGATAATAGTAGCCTGGATATTGTAGATAATACTAGCGAAGTACCTATGGTGGATAGTGTAGATGCATTAGAGGTAAACAATGAGCAAACTTTTGATGGCTTAGGAGATGGTAATACTTTAGATGTTGTTCCTAATGATATATCTGATGAATTGGACACTTTAGATGCAATAGAGAACAATCCAATAGAAACTGTAGAGACTGAAGCAACTGAGAACTTGAATTTTTTTGAGAATAATGAGGCTATTAATTTAGAGAAGGAAGATATTTCGGAAGTTACCCCGGAAACCTCTGGAGAAATGTTAAATGAGAATAACCCATATCAAGAACAATGGGAAGATTTTTATGAAGAAATGAATGGAGAGACCATTGATGAATCTTCGGAAAAATGGGATTCTCTATCAGAGGTTCCATTTTCTGGAGATGATAATCAACTAGAGATAAGTGATAATACAGACAATATTGAAGAAAGTACTGAAGAAGGTCCTCAAAAAGTATTAAAACTTACACCGACAGGGGGAGATTTCGGATATCAAGAAAAAACATTTTTGGAAGAATCACAAGAGGAATTTGATCAGATTGTAAGTGACGAAAATATAAGTAATACAGAAAAAATAGATCAATTAAATGATTTGAAAGATAACCTAGAAACTGCACAGGAACAAGAATTAGAAGACTCATATAATGAGGTAGAAAGTGCCGAGGAGGTGCTAGATTCTTCTGGTATTCAGGAATATCAGGATTCGTTTGATCAGGTTGTTGAAGATGAATCATTAAGCAATGAAGAAAAAATAGATCAATTAAATGATTTGAAAGATAACTTGGAAATTGCGCAGGAACAAGAATTAGATAATTCATATAATGATATAGATGATACAGAGGCTATAGAATCTCCTTCTGAGATTCAAGAATATCAGGATGAAAGCTTTGAAGAAACGTATGAGACGGAAGAACCAAATGAGAATATTGAGGACGTTTCATCTTGGTTAAATGAAGTAAATCCCAACTTTGATGAATTTGATGTAGATTCACCATATAGTAATAACTGTGGCTCATGTGCATTTGCTGTTTATAATCGTTTAGAGGGAAACGATACAGATATATGTGCAACAGCAGAAAATATTCCAACAAATGAAGCCATGGAAGCGGCAACTGGTTTGGAAATGCAACAATCTACTCCGGCAGACATAGAAAAAATGTTACTTGATCAGGGTGATGGTGCTCATGCAATAATTGGTGTGGATAGAGCAGAAGGACCGGGGCATTGGTTTAATGCTGCTGTGATTGATGGAAAAGTATATGCGATTGATGGACAGAGTGGACAAATGTATGATTGGCCACCCGATTATGGTGATGTAGTTCATTGGGATGTTAGTGTTAAAAAGGAGATGTAGATATGAATAGAGAAGAAGCAATTATCATGGCTGCAGAGGCTTTAAATACAAACGTGGATGAAATAAAAGATAATGTAAAAGAGGTGCCGGAAATTGGTGGCTTCTATTTTTGGCAAAACATCAGAGGTGGAAATTCAGTCATTATCGATTCTGCTGGCGAACGACTTAGAGCAACATCAGCAGTTAGTTTTGAACGACACTTAGAAGCATTTAAAAACGGAAAAAGAAATTAATGTATTTTTTGAAATGCAATGCACAATTTTACGAAAGGAAAGATGATATATGACACCTGAAGAGGAATATGCTGAAGCCCAACGAATACAGGCAGAAATAAATCGTTTGGTAGTTCGAATAAATGCTGAAGTGGTTAGGCAGAATCAGTTGTATGCTGAACTTGAGTATTTAGAGACCAATATTGTGATTCTTGAACAAAATGCTAAAGTTATGAGCTCAGAAGTTAATAACTATATGTCTGGATTAAGGGATAAGCTTAAAAAGGCAGAGGCTGATGTATCTGATTTGTTCTATGCATTAGATGATCTGGTAAGAGTATATACTGGATTTAAAAGCATGAGTACTGCGTCAAAAAACATGACTCAGTATACAGATGAGTATTATACAAAGTTTCATTTTTATAATAAATTGAGACGTATAGCATTAGGTTACATTATTGGACTAGACGCTAACATCATTTCGGATGAGACATTAAGAAAACAAGTTGAAGAAAATTATCTTCAAAATACTGATTATTGGTTATCATATGCTGCTATGGCCGTAATGCTTTGGGCAAGTGATGAACAAGAAGCTGCTAATAGAGCTTTAAATAAAGCTATTCATATGGATTATTTTAAATCAGCTGTTTTCTTTATGTTGGTTAATCTAAGGTTCGGTAGAATTGAGGCTGCAAAGAAATGGTATTTGATATATCTGGATCGAGTAGATGTGGATAATTTGTCTAATGAATGGCAGTTTCTTTTGCAAGCATACCTATCGGGCGTTTTTGGTGCGGATGCAAAGTTTAATGCATTAGCAAAAGAAGGATTAAGTAACCTTCTATTACAGATGGAGAGTACGCATCCTAATTACGGTAATACAATAACTGGGTATGTTTTGAATTTTTCAAATGGATATTCATATGTTACATCAAATGAATATGAAAATCTGAGAAGGTACTGTACAAATTATGAAGAGATGAAAGATTTGCTGTCTTCTGCTGAGAAAAATGAAGTTTTAACTCAATACATTAGAGAAATGTGGGAACAAGATGAAGAAGTTTCTGAAGATTATGGAGAAAGAGTTGAAGATATACTTTATGATTTGATTAATTCGTATGATGACACTGAATTAGAGATTTGGAAAAAAATACGATTTAATGAGCATGTACTTCGCTCAAGAGGAGATATGCAAAAGGCTCAAGCCGGATATAATGCAGAGTTTCCAGATGAGGGAAACAAAACCACATTAGCTGACAAGCTGTTTCAATGGGCTTTTGAACAGAATGCGGCAAAAGTAGATTTCAAGGTAAGAAGATTTTCTTTGGATTACTTAAAAAAGTGGATTGTAAAGGGATTTGAACAGTATTATTTATCGTATAAAGAGAAAGAAAAACCATTATATCATTTTAAAATAAATGATTGGGAGATGGATTGTAACGAGAATTCAGAAAATGATGCTGTTGATAGTATAAACAAGCATTTTAGCAAGAATTATTTTCGGAATATTATATCGGATAATTATATTATTATTTTTATTGTAATGACTTTAGTTGCTCTATTATTGATAGGAATCACAATATCAAGATATAATCCGGTAACCTTAGTTATTGGGATTTTATTAGGAGCGGTAGGTGGTTTTCTTCTTTGGAGGAGAATAGTGAATCTGAATCAAATCCTCTATAGAAAACGTGATAAGGCTATAGCAATAATTCGAAGTTGTCTAAAAGAATTGGCTGCTTGGAGAAAGAATTATAATGAAAGTAGTAGTAAGAATAAAGACTTAGTGGCTGTTTTTGACAGTCTGAGTCTATAGGAAGGGAGGCTTTTGAATAATGAGTAGAGCTGAACAGGCCGTTCAATCGCTGAATCAAACAATTAATGGTTTTTCTTCGGAAGTTAATGTAAAAGTAAATTCAGTTACTGATTCGACGAATCATGTACAAGCGACTGCGGATAAGATATATGCAAAAGTAAATGATTTTAAAACAGGAATGATTCAGAGCGAGGAAAAACAACTTGCTCATGAAAATTTGATTAGAATTGACCAAATCTTAAAGGAACAGTTTGGTGATCACGAAGCAATTCGAAAAACTGTTATGGGTGTTGTTCGAGATTTTGATATAAATCTTGTAAGAACAAGCACTATTCAAGAACTGTCTGAAGAGTTGTGGATTACATCTTCGAGATATTGGTTATCATATGCACTTCTAGCAATAACTGCGTGGATAAATGATAACCAAGGGGTTGCTAAAAATGCATTGTCTGAATGTGTTAGGCGAGAACCTCCCAAAGCAACGTTATTCTTCTGTATATTTAATTTAAGATTTGGAAGAAATGACTCTGCAAAAAAATGGTTTAAAGAGTATTTAAAAACTGTGGATCCGACTAATTTAGGTCCAGATGCTGCAATAATGCTTCAAGCATATCTTGCAGGTTTGTTTGGCTCGGATCTTGAACTGGAACATGAAGTAAATACTGTAATTCGTGGATGGATGAGTGAACTGAATGAAAGTTCGGAACAGAATGAACTATTTATTGGTTTATATGAGAGATTTATTTTAAACATGCCATCTCAGAAACCTCCAATTTTTGATAATATTCGTTCTCATTGTAGTGAATATAATAGAGTTCAGGAGTCCTGGAAGGATGCTTCAAAGGTTCAATCTTTGATTGATTTGATAGATGGAATTAATGTTGAAGTTGAACAACAAAACGAGGAAAACTTTAAGAGTAGAATTGATAAAGTTTTAAATGATCTAATAAGTGGATATGATAAAGAAGAAGAAGAATTAATAAAAGAAAGAGATTATTTCTCTGCTATTATGAATCATGGTGGTGACGTTGAGGCGGCAAAGGCTGATTATGATCATCAACAGAGTCTCGCAAATAATGGATTTAATGTTGGAGAAAGAATGATTCAATGGGCAGTTTATAGTACCTCTGGAGAAGTTGATGTTACAGTACGCAAGTTTGCTATGCAAAATACAAAAGAATGGTTTAAGTCGGCTGTATCTAGATGGGAATCGGAAGTGATAAAAAAATATCCTTTAGATTATCCAATTTCAGTTGGTGAATGGAAGGGTGTATCAAATGGCGAGGATGTTGAAAAGGTTACATCTGAGCTTAATGATTACTATTATGATAATAAACTAAAGTTTGCTTATTTGAATACTCCGAATATTGCGGCGGTTATAGTGTTGATTTTATCGATAGGTTTATTCTTCTTAACAAGATTTTCATTGATTTTTACTCTGGCAGCTGCAGTATTTCTTTTGCTTAGAATTTTGAAGGCTAATAAAGAATATCCTGCTATGGTAAATGGATATGTTAATGAATTAAGAAGTACGATGAGTGAAATAATGCAATTTAGAACGTATTATCAAACAGAGATGGATAAAAAGGACTATTTGATTAATACTATTGATTCGTTATAAAAAAGGAGATTATAGAATATGGATGCAATGGAAAACAATGTAAATGGACAGAGTATTGACGATATGCTTGCAAAGAATATGCAGCAGATGTATACGCAGAATAAGGGCTATGATGTATCAGATGAACGTTTGAGCGAGATAGAAAAAAAGCTTCCTAACTGGAGTTTAGAACCACCTTTTTCTCAGTTAAAGTAAGAACTATATGAAAATATTTAAAATATTTAGCAAAAAAAAAGAGGAAATAAGGAATCAGTATTCTTTTTCGGAGTGGAGAAATTATATTGATTCGGTTTTGAAATCAAGCTATGAATCTATACATTTCGATGTTATAAGAGACATGTTTCCGGAGGATTATTCAATAGAGTATAATCCGATTCTGGCGGATTCTATTGAAAAGCTTGAAACATTTGCACTTAAGAAAATCATTAATTCATTTAACAATAAGTGGAAAAGAGGAATTGAAGAAAATGATATTACCTTAGTTTATTCAGCGTGGAATGAATTGGACGTGTCATTAAAAGAGTGTTTATTTTATAAGGGGATAGAATCTTTTCCGACGGAAATCAGTGAACAGCTGGATGAACAGGTGTTTAAAGTGGGTAATGATATTCAACATACATGTGAGAAATCTATAAAACAAGCTGAGAGTGAATGCGAATCTGTTTTTTTGAGGGATTTATATTATCTGATTCGCAAGAATAGGCTTTTGAAATAATGATTTGGAGAGTTGAGGTAAATTTCAAATGTCGAGTTTTGTAGAAACAAAAAATGAAATTGTTAATTATATAAAAGCTAGAACCCCATTAGTTATTATTGATACTAATGAGAGAGAAAGAATAGAAAAAGCGTTAAGGCAAATATCCAGTGATATAAGTGAAGAACTCTATTACTATACTGATTCAAATCAAGTGCAAGTGTTGGGAGGAAAAACAAACTTTGACACTGGCGATAATCCGTTGGGCTTTTTTCTAGACAAAATGAAAAAGAACAGACATTTGAATATCGTTTTTGGAGATGTCCAAAATGTTTCATCAGATAGTTTTTATGCTCGTGAATTAGTTAACTTATTGTACAAAGCGTTAGAAACAGATTCAGTCATAATGCTTATCACTTCGGACAGTATTTGGGAAAGAATAAGTGGATTTGGAATGACTGTAACTTTAGATCTTCCGAATGAAGAAGAGAGGTTCCATCAGATAAATAATTTCATAAAAAAATATGAAAGTAGCTTTGATATTGAATGGACGGAAGATGATATTATTTATGCAAGTGCAGTCCTAAAAGGTTTTACGGAAGTTCAGATAGAGAATATTTTATCTACTGAGGTAATTAGTCAAAATGCGTTAAAGAAAAATAGAATACAAAATCTTGATAAACAGAAAATCAAATTGTACGGAAAGAATGATGCGGTACAATACATTGCAGTTGATCCAGATTTGGAAGCGTCAGGAATGAATAATCTAAAAAAGTGGCTTGATGAGAAGAGACATATTTTCTTTATGAAAGATGAAAGATTAAGAGAGTATGACTTGAGAGCACCTAAAGGTATTCTCTTGGTAGGAGTTCCAGGATGTGGAAAATCACTTACAGCAAAAATGATATCTAAAGAGTGGGGACTTCCTCTTTTTAGATTCGATTTAGGATCGATATATGATAAGTGGGTAGGTGGTAGTGAAAAGAAGATGCGCGAGTCATTACGTTTTATCGAAAATGTCTCGCCGTGTATTCTTTGGATAGATGAAATTGAAAAGGGGTTATCTGGGGCTGACTCGGAAAACGATGTTGCAAAACGTGTGTTGGGAGAATTCTTGTTTTGGATGCAAGAATCTAGCGCAAAAGTTTTTATGGTTGCGACGGCGAATAATGTTAAATCACTTCCGTATGAATTATATAGAAAAGGCAGATTTTCAGAAATATTTTTTGTGGGTCTACCTGATGAAAAAGCAAGGTATGAATTGATTAGACAATATTCGGCCAAATCTTTGCATTTGGATTTTAATGAAGATGAGATTAACGAAATAGTGGAAAAAACTGAAGGGTTTTCTCATTCTGATATTGAGGCAATGGTTAAAGAAGTGGCTCAAACTAAACTTTTGTACAATGATAAGATAAATGTGATAGACGAATTAATACAATGTGCAGATAAGATAATACCGATTTCTAGAGTGAACAAAGAATTAGTTAATGAAATAATAGAATGGGGTAGGGATAGGACTCTTAGTGTGTAGATTGGAGGTAATATAGTTGAGTAATGCTGCATTAATTGCGGAACGTAATAGACTTCAAGCCGAGCTTAATAGACTTGAAAATGAGAATCGAAAATTACAGGCTGAGGTGGATAGTACCGTTTCACAACTTGATAATATACATAGTGGGCTTAATAGTTATCAAAATGATGTAAAAAATGCATTGGTTCAGTCGAATAATAAAATGAATAGTTCGGCAAGCGTTGCGGATGGGGCATATGGCTTACAACAACAAATAGAAAGCCTTTATCCATTATATAAAAACATGGAAGAGGCGGATAAACGTATCCGTGAGTTAAATAATAAAAAATATTATGATTTTAAAAACTATCGTACTGTGAGAAAGATTATGCAAGGATTAATGGATAACCTTGATTTCAATCTTATTAACGAAGGAATAATATATAAAGCTATTGAAAAGGAACATCTTCAAACTCCGGATTTTTGGTTGACGAGTGCTCTTATAAGTATAATGAGCTGGATTAATGATACAAAAGATCATGCTGATAGAGCGGTAGAAGACGCATATAGGATGTCGCCAAAGGATTGTTGTGTTTTTTATATGATAATGAATCTTCGTTTGGGTAGAGAGGAAACTGCATTAAAATGGTTGTCTCTATATGAACAACAGGATTTAAAAAGATCGGACTATGAAACATTTTTGCTTATGTTCTCGCTTATTAGCAAAACTGTATACGAAAATGTAGGTACGAGTGTCAGAACTCGAGTTGAGAATTTTGTTACGAGAATAATAAATGAAAGTATGCAGAAAGAGGGTTATAGTGAAGAACAGATTATCAGCCAGATAGCTGAGTATTTAAGAGTTCTTAGAACTAGAGGTTCCTACAATTATCCTGCAATTCAGCAATACTCAAGTGATTATGGGAATTTAGTTGAATTATTGGATAGTGCGGCGAATAATTATAATATTCTCGAAAAAATTAAACAGATAATGAATGCACGTATAGAAGAAAGGAACGCTTTTCTAAAGGAGTATATTGATAAACTACTAGAAAAACCTAATGCTGTTGAGCGGGATACCTATAATGAAATTAATTATAATGAGAAAATAATTCTTTATAAAGGTGATATAGCTGCAGCAAAAAAAGAATATGATAGGGAGATGAGTTTCGAGACCGAAGATATTAATTTAATATATGAAATGATGAATTGGATTCACTCACCTGAGAAAGATAATGTGAATGGGCAAATGCGATGTAATATGTTTGGAATCATGAAAGGATTTGAACAGTCAGGTTATCAGTATTATAGAAGCGGTTATATGTCATTAGTTCGTGATGTATTTCATATTAAAGTAAATGATTATGAAACAAATGCGAATTTGAGAACACCAGATTCAGAGTATTCAAAGGTGAGAAGCTACTATAATGGTATCCTTAGTGGCCAATTAGCAGGCATAAAAGATATAATGTCATATATTTTATTTGTGATTGCTGGTGTTTTATTGGTTGGAGGTATTTTTTTAGGAGGCCCATTAATTGGAGTGGGTATTTTTGGAGCAGTTGCGCTGGTGGCAACTGGAGTTGGAAAACTGTTGATAAATAAAAATAAAAGAATAAATTTAGTAAAACAATCGGAAAGCAATATTAAATCAGTTAATAATATTATTGGAAAAATGTCGGATGAATATAGAAAAGCTATGGAGTTATATTCAAGCTATGATTTAGTAAGCGATGAGATAATTGATGAGTTTTCGAAAATTTGAGTTTGACAGCGAAAAGAGGTGTATGACATGAAAAGATGTCCTATATGTGGAAGAGAATTTGTTGATGATAGTTTATTTTGTGAATATGATGGAGGTAAACTTATAGAGTATAATGACCAACCATATTCTCAACAAGAATATAATACGGGTGTTTCTGGTGTACAACAAGCTGAACCACAGCCATATATTCAACAGGATGAATATAGTAATCAATTATATGAACAGAAACCGTATATTCAATGCGATGGATATAGTGAACAGCAAACTGAACCACAGCCATATATTCAGCAAGATGAATATACTAATCAGATGCAAGAGCAAATTAATACTCAGACAACAGATGATATACAAGAGTATGCAAAGCAAGCCTTTATACCGCAAGATGGATATGTTAATCAAACACATGATCAATCATATGCTAATGATTCATTATCTCAAGAATCAAATATGACATTATATGCGCAAGAGCCAGCACAGCAAGCGGCAGAACCGGAAACATATGCGCAGGAGCCAGCACAGCAAGTGGCAGAAATGGAAACATATGTGCAGGAGCCAGCACAGCAAGTGGCAGAAATGGAAGCATATGCGCAGGAGCCAGCACAGCAAGTGGCAGAAATGGAAACATACGTGCAGGAGCCAGTGCAGCAAGCGGCAGAAATGGAAACATATGCGCAGGAGCCAGCACAGCAAGTGGCAGAAATGGAAACATATGTGCAGGAGCCAGTGCAGCAAGCGGCAGAAATGGAAGCATATGCGCAGGAGCCAGCACAGCAAACGGCAGTAATGAATACATATGTACAAGAGTCTGCACAACAAATTTCACAAACACATGACTATAATCAATCTCAAAATATCTCAGATAATAAAATCTTTGAACAACAATCATTTGTTCAAGATAGATTTAGCCAACAAGGAAGTATAAGTAATACTATAAATACTCAACGATATAATGCGGCACAAACTGATATGGCTCAAGGAAGTATAAATGCAAATATGTCATATAGTCAGCAGCAGAATATGATACAAGCTAACAATATTCAGATAAAGAGTTTTTCAACACATTCTGATGCAACAGTAATGACTGTTTTTGAAAAAGCCGCCATAGGAATTCTGATAGGTGTAATAGCTATTGCAGCTATATTAGGTGTGTTATGTATCATTGGGGTAATTAATTGAGATTACAATCTTTTAATTATGTATTATAAGTTTACTTTAAGAATAGTGTTATACTAAAAGTGAGCGCATCCGAAAGGGTGCGCTTTTTTTTATTTAAAAAATTATGCATTGCATTAATTGCGTGGTTATAGTATAATTTATGCAATGCATAATGGTATTTAATATGGTTAAGTAAAAAATATAATGATATAATAGGAGGGAAAGAATATGGGTATAATCAATAAGAAATACAAAGATAGGCTTTTTTGTTTTGTATTTGGAAGAGAAGAAAATAAGAAGTGGACATTGGATTTATATAATGCCATAAATAATACTTCTTATGACAATATTGATGATGTTCAGATTTTTACAATAGAAAATGTTCTTTATATGGGAATGAAGAACGATGTTGCTCTCATTGTAGAAGATGTATTGAGTGTATATGAGCAGCAGTCTACTTTTAATCCTAATATGCCCTTAAGAGAGCTAATTTATGTTTCTAAGCTCTATAGTAGATACATAAGAACAAATAAGCTAAATGTATATAGCGAAAGTTTGATTAAGGTACCTAAACCTAAATTGGTTGTGTTTTATAATGGAAAAAAAGATAAAGAGGATACTGTGCTTAAACTTTCGGACGCATTTATTGATAATACATCAAATGTAGACTCAGATATTTCTATTAATGTTAAGATGATTAATATTAACTATGGTAAGAATGAGAAATTACTCGAAAAGTGTAAGATACTTGAAGAATACTCTTGGTTTATTGACAGGGTGCGATTACATAGTTCGATAATTGAAATAGGCGAGGCAGTGAATAGGGCGTTAAATGAGATGCCTGATGAGTTCGAATTAAAATCGTATTTGTTGATCCACAAAGCGGAGGTAACGGATATGTGTATTACTGAGTATAATGAAGAGGAAACTTTAAAGGCTATAGGCGAGGAAAAGTTTGCTGAAGGAAAGGCTGAGGGGAAAGCCGAAGGAAAAGCTGAAGATATTAATAGAATTAGCCAGATGGTTCTTGATGGCATTATTCCAGAAGACGTGGCTAAGACTATAATAGATAATCTTTAATAATAAGGTGATATTATGAAAGATCCGAAAGATACAATAAAAGAGATTAGAAAGCGAACAGGTTTGAGCAGGAGAGATTTCTGTGAAAAATATGAAATTCCATATCAGACCATGACCGATTGGGAGTTGGGGCATAGGACTCCACCAGAATACCTCGTAAAATTTATGGCATACTATATTGCTTTTAATGACGTTAATGAAAGTGTTGACCGGTAGCGGTTGACACTTTTTTGTTTAAGGAATATACTGAGTTAGAGAAATTTAACTGAAGGTATTTGGTATGAGAAAGTTTGAAGTTACGGGCATGAGCTGTGCTGCTTGTCAGGCCAGAGTTGAGAAGGCTGTAAGTGGTGTTGACGGAGTAGAGAGTTGTGCGGTTAGTCTCCTAACAAACTCTATGGGAGTTGAAGGAACTGCAAGTGATAAAGATATAATTGAAGCAGTAGAGAAGGCTGGATATGGTGCTTCTCTTTTTAATATTGATGAAGATAGTGTTGAAGATCTTCTGGAGGATAAGGAAACTCCTATACTTAGAAAGAGACTTATAAGCTCAGTTATTGTACTTCTCATTCTGATGTATTTTTCTATGGGACATATGATGCTTGGCTGGCCGGTTCTTATACCTGCTTTTGAGAATCATGTTGTTCTGGCAGTTTTTGAAATGATATTGGCTATTATAGTCATGATCATCAATAAGAAGTTTTTTATTAGTGGTTTTAGATCACTATTCTCAGGTGCTCCAAATATGGATACATTGGTTGCTCTCGGAAGTACAGCATCCTTTGGATACAGTTTAGTGGAATTAATACTTATGATTAGTGCCTCAACAAAGGGTGATATGGAAACTGTTATGAAGTATTCCATGAACCTGTACTTTGAATCTGCGGCTATGATTCCCACTCTTATTACAATAGGAAAGCTTCTTGAAGCTAAATCCAAAGGTAAGACTACTGATGCTCTTAAGAGTCTACTTAAATTATCTCCGAAGAAGGCAACAGTACTTAGAGATGACTCTGAAGCAATAGTAGATATAGATGAAGTAAAGGTGGGCGATATTTATATTCTCCGTGCAGGAGATATAGTTCCTGTAGATGGCGAGATAATAGAAGGAAGCTCTGCAATAAATGAAGCGGCTCTCACGGGAGAAAGTGTTCCAGTAGACAAGCAGGAAGGCGATACAGTATCAGCAGGTACCATAAATACAAATGGCTTCCTTAAATGTAAGGCTACTCGAGTAGGAGAGGATACAACACTTTCGCAGATAATACAGATGGTAAGTGATGCGGCTGCCACGAAGGCTCCGCTTGCGAGAATTGCAGATAAAGTTTCATCCGTCTTTGTTCCAGTAGTTATGGGACTTGCTCTTCTGACATTCATAGGCTGGATGATAGCAGGCCAAACAGCAACATATGCAATCGCACGAGCTATTTCAGTTTTAGTAATCAGTTGCCCATGTGCACTTGGACTGGCAACGCCTGTGGCTATAATGGTTGGTAATGGAATGGGTGCAAAGAATGGTATTCTTTATAAGACAGCTGAGGCAATGGAGATCGCTGGAAGAGTTGGAGCGGTCGTTCTGGATAAAACAGGAACTATTACAAGTGGAGAGCCAGAAGTAAAGGATGTTATCGTAGCTGATGGCGCAGATGAGAAAGACCTAAAGAAGTATGCGTATGCTATTGAAAAGATGTCAGAGCATCCACTTGCAAAAGCGGTTGTAAAACATCTTGAAGAAAATGAAGACATTGATAAAGAAATTAAGGTTGCTGATTTTGAAACCATGGCAGGGTCTGGCGTTAAAGGTTATGTGGATGGAAAGCTTATAGAAGCTGGAAGTTGTACATATATTGAATCCAAGCTTTCAAATCCTGATGAGGTAAGTAAGCTTACGGACTCTATAGCCGAGCAGGGTAAAACCCCAATTCTTATTATGTGCGAGGGTAAGCTTCTTGGAATATTTGCTATTGCTGATCAAATAAAAGAGGATAGTAAGCAGGCTATTGAAGAATTATCCGCTATGGGTATACATAGTATTATGTTAACTGGTGACAATTATACCACTGCAAGGGTTATAGCAGATGAAGTTGGCGTAAATGAAGTAGTTGCAGGTGTCATGCCAGCAGAAAAGGAAGAAATAATCAAAAGACTCCAAGAAATTATGTTAACTGACAAAAAGAGTCTTAAGGTTGCAATGGTTGGAGATGGTATTAATGATGCAGTTGCTCTTACCCGTGCGGATTCGGGTCTTGCAATCGGTGCAGGCACTGATGTTGCTGTGGATGCGGCAGACATTGTACTGGTTAAGAACAGTATAAGAGATGCCGTGGCGGCTATAAGAATGAGCCGTGCTACCATAAGGAATATCCATCAGAATTTATTCTGGGCTTTCTTCTATAATGTCATATGCATTCCTTTAGCCATGGGATTATATGGTATAGCGCTAAAGCCTATGTATGGAGCGGCAGCCATGGCATGTTCCAGCGTGTTTGTTTGTCTCAATGCACTACGGCTTAATCTTGTTAAACCATATGATGACAAAAAGGACAAGGTTCCAGGATACCTAAGAGATGGCAGAATCAAGGACGAGATAGAACGTGTGATCACTTCTAAGAAGCTGGAAACCGCTGAAAAACTACTTACAAATAATAAAGGAGAAAATGGAACGAGCATGAAAAAGACAATTAATATTGAAGGTATGATGTGTCCACATTGTGAGGCAACGGTCAAGAAGGCTCTTGAAGGACTGGACGGAGTAGAGTCAGCAGAGGTCAGCCATGAGGCAGGAACAGCTATTGTTAGTCTTACTGCTGATATTTCCGATGAGATATTCACAAAAACTATAGAAGATAAAGATTATAAGGTCGTTTCTATCAGTTAACAAAGTGCACAACTTTATATAATAAAGTGGCCGTATTTTTTACATAAATATAAGAAATTTAAAGTTGCCATTAGATTGAGTTTATAGTAAATTTAAAGGGTGTTTTCGTTTTTGAAAGCACCCGATTTTGACTTTACTGGAGGAGGTTACGAATTATGGTATCAAACGTTACAGACGCTATAAAATACGTTGGTGTAGATGATCATGATATTGATCTTTTTGAAGGACAGTACGATGTTCCAGAAGGAATGTCTTACAATTCATATATCATTTTAGATGAAAAGACTGCTCTTATGGATACAGTAGATGCATCCAAGACAGAAGAGTGGCTGGCAAATGTAAAAGAGGCACTTGGGGACAGACAGCTTGACTACATCGTAGTACAGCATATGGAACCAGATCATTCAGGAAGCTTTGGTGTGATCATCAACGAATATCCTGATGCAAAGATTGTTGCTTCAGCGAAGGCATTTGTCATGATGGGTCAGTTCTTTGACGGAATAGACCTTGATGATAGAAAAATAGAAGCTAAGGAGGGAGATGTGCTCTCCCTCGGAACTCATTCTCTTCAGTTCATTATGGCTCCAATGATCCATTGGCCAGAGGTTATGATGACCTACGAAGCCAGCGAGAAGGTATTCTTCTCAGCAGATGGATTTGGAAAGTTCGGAGCACTTGACTTCGATGATCCTGAAGGATGGGCATGTGAGGCTAGAAGATACTACTTCGGTATAGTTGGCAAGTATGGAGCAATGGTTCAGAACCTTCTTAAGAAGGCAGCTAATCTGGATATTGAAAAAATACTTCCACTTCATGGACCAGTACTTCCAATGCCAGGAGATGAGCTCAGCTACTATATAGATACATATAATACATGGAGTAGCTATGAGCCAGAGACACACGGTGTATTTGTGGCTTATGCATCTATCCATGGTAATACAGCTAAAGCAGCTAAGAAGCTTGCAGAGATGCTGGAGGCAAGAGGCGAAAAGGTTGCTATATCTGATATTTGTAGAGAGGATATGGCAGAGTGTGTAGAAGATGCATTCAGATACGATAGAATGGTTATCTGTTCATCAAGTTATGATGGAGGCATTTTCCTTCCAATGCATGATTTCCTGAATCACCTCACAGTTAAGACCTACCAGAATCGGAAGGTATTTATCCTTGAAAATGGTACTTGGGCCCCAAGTGCAGCCAGAACAGCTAAGGCAATCGCTGAGAATTGGAAAAATGTTCAGGTTCTGGATCCTGTAGTTACTATTAAGAGTACCATGAAGGAAAGCGACATACCTAATATTGAAGCTCTTGCTGATGCAGTTGTAGAAGCTGGTAAATAGGCTTTAAAGCAATAAGGAAAAAGATAAAACAGGAGTTTAAAAATGGGTGGATTTTTTGCAACAGCATTAAAAGGTGATTCGGTTTTCGATCTGTTCTACGGAACAGACTATCATTCACATCTGGGAACCAGACGTGCAGGAATGGTAGTACATGGAAGAGACGGCTTTAACAGAGCTATCCATAATATCGAAAATGCACCATTCAGAAGTAAGTTCGGTAAGGACGTTCATGAGATGGAAGGTAACCTGGGAATTGGTTGTATTTCCGATTATGATCCACAGCCACTCTTAGTTCGTTCACATCACGGTACATATGCATTAGCTTGTGTTGGAAAGATAAACAATTCTGACGAACTGATAGCAAATGTATTCAAAAACGGTGGCTCACATTTCCAGATGATGAGTACCGGAGAAGTTAATAAGACAGAGCTTACAGCGGCGCTTATTAATCAGAAGGATAACCTTATTGAAGGTATAAAATACGCCCAGGATTCTATAGATGGATCCATGACGATACTTTTACTTACACAGGATGCTGTTTACCTGGCAAGAGATAAGTATGGTCGTACTCCTATAGTAATTGGATATAAAGAAGATGAAGGCTTCTGTGCAGCATTTGAGTCCTTCTCATATCTGAATCTCGGATATAAAGATTTCAAAGAACTTGGACCTGGTGAGATAGATGTAATGACACCAGAGGCAGTAACTGTTATGGAGAAGCCAGGCGAGAAGCTTCGTATTTGTACATTCCTTTGGGTATATTATGGATATCCATCATCACGTTATGAAGGCATTTCAGTTGAGGAAATGCGTTACAACTGTGGTGCAGCTCTTGCAAAGAGAGATGGATACGGAAAAGATGATATAGATGCAGTTGCTGGTGTACCTGATTCTGGTACAGCACATGCAATGGGTTATGCGAACGAGTCAGGAGTTCCTTTCTCAAGACCATTTGTTAAGTACACACCAACCTGGCCACGTTCATTTATGCCTACACATCAGAATAAGAGAAACTTAATTGCTAAGATGAAGCTTATTCCTGTACATGAGCTGATAGATGGAAAGAAACTTCTTCTCATTGATGACTCAATTGTTCGTGGAACACAGCTTCGTGAGACAACTGAGTTCCTTTATGATAGTGGAGCAAAGGAAGTTCACATCAGACCAGCATGTCCACCACTTCTGTTTGGATGTAAGTACATAAACTTCTCCAGATCAAACAGTGATATGGAGCTTATAGCCAGAAGAGTTATTGCTGAAGAAGAGGGAGAGCAGGTTGATAGAACTATACTTGATGACTACGCTAATCCTGATTCAGATAGATACCATCTGATGCTTGAAAAGATCAGACAGAAGCTAAACTTTACATCTCTTAAGTTTAACCGTCTGGATGATATGATAGCAGCAACTGGAATGGACAAAGAACAGCTTTGTACATACTGCTGGGATGGAAGAGAATAAGAAGGATTCTTTCTAAAGATTTATTTATGGTAAGGTTCATTATTTATAATTCTGTAGGAGCGGTAAATCTGCTCCAACAGAATGACGCGCATAAGCTGATGTGGAAATGTCATATTTGAGAAGCTGAGATGATAATCAGCCTTAGAGATTATAGAATTATGTAAACCAAGAGAACCTCCGATAATGAATATTATATGACTTATCCCGTCAATACCAAGGTTTTCAATATGGCTTGCCAGCTCTTCGCTGGTAAGCCTTTTTCCTTTTATTTCCAGAGTTATTACATAGGTATCAGTTCCGATTCCTGTGCTGTCTGGAATGTATTTGGAAATACGGTCAGCTTCCTTGGCAAGTATCTGCTTTGTAACATTATCACTTGCATTATCAGGAGTTTTTTCATCAGCAACTTCTATCACGTTGAGTGTGCAGTAGCGACTGAGACGTTTGCTATATTCATCGATTGCATCCCGGTAAAACTTTTCTTTGATTTTTCCAACACATAATATATCTATTTTCATTTTTCGGCCTTTTATTTGAATTTAATATTGGTTTTACTTTTCGTCTTTCACGAGGGTGAAAGGAGCATGTAAGTTAATTATATCGAATACATCTTCGAACTCCTTTTGAATGACGCCAGATTCTATTAGGTCACCAGCACCATATCTTTTCAGCTCGTCATTTACAATACCGTCATTTTCAGTTATAAAGAAGCGGATATTACGTTTCTTCAGGCTTTTACTTAAAGCCACAAGTCTATCAGCAGCGGTGATATCTACGTTGTTTATTCCACTGGCATTGATGATTATAACACGTGTATTTTCATCGATTGCATCTTCCAGGTCTTCTATAAAAGTATCTATATTGGCAAAGAAAAGGTTGCCGCCGAAGCGGTACATTACAATACCCTGGATTGCTCTTGCATCATCATGAGCCTTCATGGAGTAGAAGCCTTCGTGTCCTGGTCTCACACCTATATAAGTTCTTGGTGGAGATACGGCCTCTCTGATGACAACAATGAATGAAAGTGTCATTCCAATTATAACGCCGTACATTGTTCCGAAGAACAAAACGCCTATCATGGCAGAAATGAAGATCACAAAATCCTGCTTGCTGTTTTTATGAAGTCTATGTGCCAGTTCAAATTCGCAGGCGGATAGCAGTGCGGCTATGATGATCGCGGTCAGTATTGGAACTGGTAGTAGCGGAATAAAGTCAGTACAGAACAGCAGAATAATAACCATGGAAATGCATGCTGCAATGCTTGTTATCTGAGAACGTCCGCCGAACTGTCTTACTATAGTTGTTCTAGAAACGCTGGCATTTACAGGACAGCATCCGAAAACTCCTGATACGAAGTTTGCAAGACTGTATGCCAGTACCTCGCGTTCAGTGTTTAGATCATAACCGTCTTCGATGGCATTTGACCTGGAAGCCAGCATGGTTTCGGACATGATGACCAGCGCTATTGTCAGAGCTGAGAAACCTAAGTTCGGAAGTATGGAAAAATCAATATGCAGCAGCTTTGGAAGTGGAAGACCGCTTTCTGTTGCAGGAAGAAGCTTTACTCCTTTTTCCTCAAGGCCAAGCTTTACATTTAGTATTCCACCAATAACCAAAAGGATAACTGACATAGGAAGCTTTGGCACCAGCTTTCTAAACAGGATGATTATCAGGATAGTTGAAATGCCGAGAATGAATGAAAGTCCATTAAAGGATGGGATTTCCTTCACCATATGAATGATAAGATGTGGAAGCTCTCCGGTTCCTGGAGTTCCTCCCCAAAGCTTAGGAATTTGCATGGAAATAATCTCAAGACAAATACCGGTTATAAAACCGCCCATAACTGGAACGGAAATGTATTTAACAGCACGTCCTGCTTTCAGGAAGTAGAATAGTAGCAGCCAGAGTGCAACGAGTAGTGTAAGTACTGGAACTGCATTTATAGCTTCCTTGGATTCCTTTACAATATCAAGGGAAATAATGGTTGCGCCGGTAAGTGCGGCTGGAGCTGCATCTACTCCGAAAACAAAGTCATAAGAAGTGGTAATGATTCCGAAAACAAGAATAGGCAGGATGGAGCCATACAGTCCGTAGATCATAGGCAGTCCTGCTATCTGTGCATATCCCATTGAAATAGGGATAGAAACCAGGGCGACAATTATACCGGCGAAGATATCTTTCGGTATATGAAGTGCCGAATACCCTGATGGAAATTTAGATTTAAAATAATTCTTATTCATAAAATAAATATACCTTAATATTTTACAGAGGTCAAAATGATTATGGCGCTGAATAAAAGAGTTTTTGACCCTTACTTCTTTTTATGATAAAATCTTTTGTGGCTTTTTGATAGGTTAGAAGTGTAAATGGATTTTGGGGAATTTCTATTTATCAATTGGAGAAATTATGAGTAATAACGCAAATGATAGAAAAGCAGTTGTGGGTTTTCTCAGAGTCATGGTTGTTCTTGTGGCAATCCTGCTTGTAATTCTGCTTATTATTATATTCTTTGGTATTATGGGCCAGAACAAGGATGAAAGTCTTGGGAAGGACGATTTGCTGGATGTATCTGAGGTGAGTTCGGAAGAGGAAGTGGATACAGCAACCGAACAGGAACCTGTACCTAATGGTGATGCAGCTGGTATAGACCCTGACAGCTGGATGGCAGATAAGAAAATCTATGATCCACAGATGACTGACAGTACAATGCATCTTGTGGCTGCAGATATGAATAAGTTTGATGAAATCATTGCCAACAGTGCTGGAAATGATACATCAAATGAGGAGGATGGCGAAGGCGGAAGTGCCTGGGATAGTGTTTCATTGACACTTGATTCAGTAGATGGTTCCATCAATTTCAGTACTCCTGGAGATCCTATAAAAACACAGCAGCTTACAAGTACTTACATGATACTTGTAGATTTGGATTCAGATACTATTGTGGCAGAAAGAAGTTGTGAACAGGTTGTCAGTCCTGCATCAATGACAAAAATCCTTACTGTTCTTACTGCAAGAGATTATATAGATGAGACAACGTTGGCAGATAAGTTTACTGTTTCTGCTGAGATAACTGACTATGTTAGAAAGAATGATTGTAGCGCAGTTGGTTTTACACCTAATAGTGAAGTTACAGTTAGAGACCTGCTCTATGGAACAATTCTTCCATCAGGTGCAGATGCGGCTCTTGGTCTTGCGGAATACTGCTGTGGTTCGCAGGAAGCTTTTGTTGAGGCTATGAACAAAAAGGTAGAAGAGCTTGGCCTTTCTGAGACAGCTCATTTTACAAATGTAGTTGGTATTTATGATCCTGATCTTCATTGTACTATGAAGGATATGGCAGTTATACTTGGTGTAGCTGTTCAGGATGACCTTCTTCGCGATGTACTTTCATGCAGAACTTATTCAACAGATGCCACATTCATTTATAGTGATACAACAGAGGAAGGAACTTCCGAGGAGGATGTACCTGAAGAGGATAAGAAGCCTATAGAGGTATCCAACTGGTTCCTTCGTAAGATAGAAGATAAGGATATGGACGGTGACGTTATAGCTGCTAAGACTGGATTTGTAAATGAATCCGGATGTTGTGCGGCCAGCTATTACGAAGCAGATAATGGTAAGAAGTATATCTGTGTTACAGGAAATGCATTCAGTTCCTGGAGGGCGATTTATGACCATGTTTCTGTTTATAGATCCCTTACAGATTAAAGCTAGGTCCAGGTCCTGATTATTAAGGAAAGACATGGATAAAAAAGAGAAAAAAGGAAATAAGAAGATACTGATAGCAACGGTAGTGCTCGGTACACTGCTGATTTTTACAGTTGCTTTCAGTATCGTTTTCTTTTTTATGAGGATAAAAAGTACTCAGTCACTTTTGGATACAGGTGATATTAAAACCTATGACAACTATTACGTAATGATCACTGATGAAAGAGATACTGATTTCTGGAGAAGTGTTTATGCTGGTGCACAGAAAGAGGCTGAGGCGAATAATGCATATATTGAACTTCTGGGTGAAGACCTTGATGCAGACCTCAGTAAGCAGGACCTGCTTAGGATTGCAATAAGTTCCGATGTAGATGGCATTATCCTTGATGGAGATGAGAGCGACGAAACCGTTGATCTTATTCAGAAGGCTACTGATGAAGGTATTCCAGTAGTAACTATTTCTGACGATATGACTGACAGCAAACGTGTCAGCTATATTGGAGTCAGCAGTTATAATCTGGGAAAGGAATACGGAGAGCAACTGGCGGCCTATGTTAAGGAAAACGGTATAAGTGATTGTGACGTGCTTGTTCTTATGGATGAGTCCCTTAATTCAAACAGTCAGTCCATCATCTTTACAGCAATAAATGAAGCTATAGAAAAAAGAAATCTGTCGGATGTTATTTCGCTTAATAGTCAGATTGTAAATAGTAATAAAGACTATGCTGCTGAGGAGGAGATACGCGATATCTTCGTGGGAGAGGATGCAAAGAATATTCCAGATGTCATCATCTGCCTTAGTGAAACAAATACTACCTGCGTATATCAGACAGTGGTTGATTATAACAAGGTAGGAGAGGTGGAGATTTTTGGTTATTACATTTCCCCTACTATCAGGTCGGCTATCGAGAAGGATATTATTAAATCCTCTATAGTTGTCGATACAAATCAGATGGGTAAAAAAAGTGTTGAGGCTGTGAATGAATATAAACAGTCTGGATACGTTAGTGAGATTTATATCATCGATACCCAGCTGGCTACAAAAGAAACTCTTGACTCGTTTAGTGGGGAAGGAGGTGACGGCGATGCAAAGAAAGATGAATAAAGTCTTTGCAAATATGCCAATCAGGTTTAAGCTGTCACTTCTGGTTGGCGGTATAATGCTGCTAATCCTCATAGTAAATGTCATCTTATACTACAATCTGAATCTTTTCACAAAGCAGATGGATGAGATTTATGTAGGAAATGTAACACTTAACGAACTGGAGGATTCTCTGGATAAGGTTCAGAGCAGCATGGCTGAATATCTGAACACCAAAAGTACGGACTCGCTGAATGATTACTATTTAGCCGAGCAGGAATATAATAAACTGTTAGTAGGCATGGAATATAAGGCTACAGATAATAAGCTGAAGCTTATGGAGAGAAATATCTATAATATGTCTCAGAATTATCTGTTCCTGACGGCTGATACCATAGAGGCAAAACGTGGTAGAAATGTTGAGAAGTATAAAGATTATTATGATCAGTCGACTCTAATCTATAGTTACATTAAAACTTATATAAGCAGTCTGAATAATTCGAGATTCAGGGCTAACACTGAGAGCTATACAGCGCTGGCATCTGCCGTGGCATTCCTGGAGCTCTTCAGTATAATCATGTTTGTCATAATGGTTGCATTTAGTGTTTCGCTGGTTATCCTGGTAACAAGAAATATTACGCAACCTCTAAAGGAACTTTCTTATGCGGCGGATAAAGTTTCTGCTGGTGAGCTTGAGTCAGCTCCACAGGTTAAGGTTCATGGCAAGGATGAGGTTGGAGTTGTTACGGAGGCATTTAATCAGATGGTTAGTAGTATCCCTGGATACCTCACCCGTCTGAAGGAAGGTATGGAAAAGGAACAGCTTCTTAAAGAAAAAGAAATTCTTATGGAAGCCCACCTTAAGGATGCTCAGCTAAAATATCTGCAGGCTCAGATTAATCCGCATTTCCTTTTCAATACTCTGAATGCTGGTTCACAGCTGGCCATGATGGAGCAGGCTGATAGAACTTATGATTATATACAGGATGTGGCCGCATTCTTCAGATATAACATATCTAAAAATGATGAGGTTACATTGAAGAATGAGATTGAACTGGTTGATACCTACATCAATATATTGAATGTTCGTTTCTCTGGTGATATACATTTTACAAAGGAAATAGAAGATGAGTCGCTGCTTATGGTTCATCTTCCTGGAATGATCCTTCAGCCTATAGTTGAGAATTCGGTTAATTATGGTATCCGTGATGTAGAGTGGGAGGGTAAAATTACTCTTTCGGTTTACGGAGTTGATGATAATGTTTGCGTCAGTGTTTCCGATAATGGCGTGGGCATGAAACAAGAGGTTATAAATACCATATTAAGTGGTGAATATAACGTGCTGGCTGCTGATGAGGAAACCGAAGAATCAAAGAAGGGTAATGGAGTGGGTCTTAAGAATGTTATCGAAAGACTTAAGATTTATTTCAACGGAAAGAATAATGTAGAAATCATCAGTGCGGGAAAAGACCAGGGTACTGAGGTTGTAATAACTATTCCATTTGATGATAAAGAAGAATAACCATAAGATATATGGAGAAGTAATATGTATCGTATTATGATAGCTGACGATGAAGGAATTGTAGTAGATTCTTTCACCTATATGATAAAAGAAGAATTTGGCGAAGATGTTGTTATAGAAACAGCCAAAACGGGTAGAAGTGTTATTGAGCTTGCTGAAAGATTCAGACCTGACATAGCACTTATGGATATCAGAATGCCAGGTATTAATGGTATAGATGCCATCCGGGAAATCAGGAAAAGAAACCCTGGTATAACCTTTGTCATTATTTCTGCTTATGATAAATTTGGATACGCTCAGGAAGCTATGAGTCTTGGCGTAATAGATTATCTTCATAAGCCTGTAGAAAAGCGTAAGTTTATTGCTACTATTCGTAAGGCTATGGACAATGTGGATGTTGATAGAGAAAAGCGTGCCAAGGAATTAGAAATTCTAGAAAAGCTCGAAACAGTAACACCAATCCTAGAAAGTGGTCTGATCTATAATCTTTTGTTCCAGGAATTCTATCAGGAAGATATTCAGAATTTCCAAAAGCTCTTGGAAATTGAAGATAATTATGGTTTTATGATGGCTCTTGTTTTTGGAGAAGAAAAACAGGAGCAGGGTTATCTGACAAATGCAGTCGGAACCTCTGTAAGACTTCAGAATAAAAGCAGGGACCTGAGGGAAATTGTTAAGAGTTATTTTAATGGCGTTATCGGTCCTATCATGGCGAACAAGATTGCTATCTTTATTCCATATTCTGAGAAGGAAATGGAATATAATGAGCGTATAGAATTAATAGATAATGCGAGAAATATGATAAGAAGACTGAACTCCCAGATGGAAGCTGTTTTCAGAGTCGGCATAGGTGGAATTCATTCTTTGGATAATCAAAGATTTTCTTATAACGAAGCTTTAGACAGCCTTGCCCAGTCTAACGGTTCAGTTATTCATTCAGCTGACCTTGCTGTCGGACCTGAATATGAAGAGGATTATCCAGTAGATAAGGAAAATGCACTCTACGAAGCAATTAAACGAGGAGAGATTGACACAGCTCTTGCGGCTGGAAATCAATTCTTTGACTGGATGACGACCACGTATGGTGGATATACAGATGACATTAAGCTTAAGACTTTGGAGTTTGTTCTCCGTGCAGAAAGTCTTGCTTATGAAAAGGGAACGGGGGTTTATCATTTCAGATCCCGTCAGGATTATCTGAATATAATAAATAAGACAGAAAGCTATGATAAACTGAGAAAGTGGTTTGAGGATAAGATTTCCGAAGCCTGCAGAAATGTAAAGTTCCGTAGGGAAAACCGTTCCAATGGGGTTATTGACAGAGCCAAGGATTATATAGATTCCAATTATCAAAATGATATTTCTCTTGATGATGTTTCCCGTGAGATAGATATAAGTCCTTATTACTTCAGTAAGGTATTTAAAGAGGCGACAGGAGAGAACTTTATTGATTATCTTACAGGTCTTAGGATAGATAAGGCAAAAGAGCTCCTTGAATCTACAGATATGAGTATGAAGGAAATCTGTGTTGAGGTTGGTTATTCTAATCCAAATTACTTCAGCAGAATTTTTAAGAAGATAGTTGGCGTTTCTCCTACAGAGTACAAACAGTGATTTTTCAAAAGGTAGAAAGATGAAAATAGTAGCTAAAAAACATATAAAAAAAATAGTTGCATGTTTTCTTGCGGTAATGATGTTATTTGTTACGGCGTGTGGAAGTGCACCGAAGGAACCAGGTGATGATCCGGTTACAGGTGAAAAGCCTGACCATCTGGTAGTAGGTTTCAGTATAGACTCCTATCTTATAGAGAGATGGCAGAGAGATACGGATGTCTTTGCTGCTAAACTGAAGGAGCTGGATAGTGAGGCTGAGGTTAATCTTCAAAACGCAAATGGTGATCTCGAAACTCAGAAGGAACAGATCAAGTACCTCATTGAGAAGAAGGTAGATGTTCTGGTTATCGTTTGTATTGATTCAGACAGCCTGAGTGATGTGGTAGCAGAGGCAAAGAGTGCAGGTATTCCGGTTATTGCATATGACAGACTTATAAAGAATGCTGATGTTGATCTTTACATTTCCTTTGATAATGAAATGGTAGGTCAGCTCATGGGTCAGTCTCTTGTGGATTCAGGTCTTCCTAATAAGAAGGTTATGATGCTTTCGGGACCAAATGAGGATAATAATGTTTCACTCGTTGAAACTGGATTCAAAAGAGTAATGGATGAAAATGGCATTGAGATAGTAGATGTTTACCATGCACCAGGCTGGAAAGCAGAAGATGCAGCAGCTTATTTAAGCGAGCATCTTAATGAATTAGATGATGTAGATGCTATTATGTGCGGTAATGATAATATAGCTACGAAGGTTATAAAAACGCTTTCTGAGGCAAGACTGGCTGGAAAGATTAAGATAGTTGGACAGGATGCAGATCTTGAGGCGTGCCAGAGAGTAGTAGAAGGAACTCAGGTTATGACGGTATATAAGCCGGTTGAGAAGCTGGCACAGGCTGCAGCACAGTGCACTATTGAACTTGCAAATAATAATGAGCTTTCTACTGAAACAGATGCTATATCAGATGGAAGCTATGACGTTCCATATTACTTCCTGGATCCTATTGCGGTAACAAAAGACAATATGGATGAAACGGTTATTGCATCTGGATTCCATATGAAGGAAGAGGTTTACATGAATGTCACAAATTAGTGAATGCCTGGCAAACCGCTAAAATAGTATATTCGTAGAAGGTAGTAGCACTATCTTGTTGTAGATTTTTGGTCTATGACAAGATAGTGCTATTTTTATGTCTTTTATATAAATCTTATGCCGAAAATTGAAAGACACTCGCAATCTATTGCTATTTTCTTTGTGATAATCTTTGGTCATCGGAAACGAGAACATTTTAAAACAAAAAGTGAAGGAGGTTTTTAATTATGTTCAAGAAAAAATTAATGGCTGTCCTTTTAGGAACAGCACTTGCAGCTAGCATGTTAACAGGTTGTGGCGCAGCTTCTGATACAAATTCAGATGATGCAAGTACAACAGAGACTGTTACAGAGGCAGCAGCCGATGATTCTACTGGCAGTGATAGCGAGACAGAAAGCGATTCATCTGGTAGCGGAAAGAAGGTTGGTATAGCAATGCCAACAAAGTCTCTTGAGAGATGGAACAGAGATGGTTCTTATCTTGAGGAGCAGTTCTCAAGTAAGGGATTTGAAGTATCACTTACTTATTCAGACAACAAGATTGACCAGCAGGTTAAGGATATCGAAGCTCTTATAGCTGATGATGTTGATCTTCTTGTAATCGCAGCAATCGATGGTGAGTCACTTTCACAGGTTCTTGCAGATGCTAAGGACGAGGGAATCCCAGTTATTTCTTATGACCGTCTGATCATGAACACTGATGCAGTTAGCTACTATGTATCATTTGATAACTACACAGTAGGTAAGCTTCAGGGTGAGTTCGTTAAAGAACAGCTTGACCTTGACAATGCTGAAGGTCCTTACAACATTGAGTTCACAGCTGGTGATCCTGCAGATAACAACGCTGGATTTTTCTTCAACGGTGCTTATGACGTACTTAAGCCATATATCGATGATGGAAAGCTCGTAGTTCCTTCAGGACAGACAGAGTTTGATCAGGTTGCAACAAAGGCTTGGGATACAGCTACAGCTATGACAAGATTCCAGAACATTCTTGGATCTAACTACTCAGATGGTACACAGCTTGACGTTGCACTTTGCTCAAATGACTCAACAGCACTTGGTGTTACACAGGCAATCGAAACTGATTATGCTGGATCAAACTCAGTTATCATCACAGGTCAGGATGGTGACGAGGCTAACCTTGCTAACATCGTAGATGGTAAGCAGACAATGACAGTTTATAAGGCAGTTGCAAACGAGGCAGTTGCTACACTTGATCTTGGTATCGCACTTCTTAATGGTGAGACACCAGATGCAACACTCATCGATAACTCAGGTTGGGGATTTGAGTGTACATATGATACAGAGTCTTATGACAATGGTACTGGAATCATTCCTTCATACCTGCTTGTTCCTACAGTAGTTACAAAGGATAACATCCAGACAGAGCTCGTAGATACTGGATACTACACAATGGATGATGATGGATATCCACATCCAACAAACTAATTATTAGTGACTAGGTTATGAAATACACGCCAATGGGCTCATCTCTTATGAGATGGGCCGGGCGTGATAATTTATGAGGAATAAACGGAGAGGAGGTAATGACTTGTCTGATTACATATTGGAAATGAAAGAAATTACCAAACTTTATCCTGGTGTAAAAGCGCTGGACAACGTTAACCTGCAGGTTGAACGAGGCGAAATACATGCGTTAGTCGGAGAAAATGGTGCTGGAAAATCAACACTGATGAATGTTCTTTCAGGTACGATTCCATTTGGCGAGTACACGGGAGACATCACATACAATGGTAAAGAATGTGAATTTCATAATATTCATGATAGTGAAGAACTCGGAATAGTTATTATACATCAAGAACTTGCGCTTATCCCAGAGCTTACAATTGCAGAGAATATGTTCCTGGGTAATGAACGTGCAAATAAACTCGGAAAAATTAACTGGGGTCAGACCTTTATGCAGGCCGGCGAACAGATGAAAAGAGTTGGCCTTAAGGAAAACCCTTCAGTTTTGATCAAAGATATAGGAACCGGTAAACAGCAGCTTGTAGAAATAGCTAAGGCTCTTTCGAAGAACGTTAAGCTTCTTATTCTCGATGAGCCTACATCTTCCCTGAATGAGGAAGATTCAAAGATGCTTCTTGATATGCTGCTCGGATTTAAAGAAGAAGGACTAACTTCGATTATCATCACTCATAAGCTTAATGAGGTTTCGTATGTTGCTGATAGGATTACAGTTCTTAGAGATGGTTCTACCATTGAGACTATAGATAATGCTGATCACAACATTGATGAAGACAGGATTATTAAAGGAATGGTTGGTCGTGAACTGACAGACCGTTATCCTGTAAGAGAGCATAAAGTTAGTGATGAGGTTGTTTTCGAAGCAAAGGACTGGACAGTTTACCATCCGGTATATACAGAAAAATGTATAGACAAGAAGGTTAACTTCAAGGTTCATAAAGGAGAGATCGTCGGATTCTCCGGACTTCAGGGAGCAGGTAGAACTGAACTTGCAATGTCACTCTTTGGAAAGAGTTATGGCAGGAACATTTCAGGCCAGGAGTTTATTAAGGGTGAAGAGGTTAAATTAAAGAATGAGCGTGATGCTATCGCTCATGGCCTGGCCTATGTTACTGAGGATAGAAAGACTAATGGTTTAGTACTTCCTGATTCTATAGCAAAGAACACCACCATGGCTAAGCTGGAAAAGATTTCGACAAGAGGTATCATCGACTTCGTTATGGAGTCGAAGGTCGCACAGGAATTTGTAGATGCAATGAAGACAAAGACTCCTAGTGTTGATCAGGCAGTTGGAAATCTTTCTGGTGGAAATCAGCAGAAGGTACTTCTGTCAAAGTGGATGTTTGCTGAGCCTGATGTACTTATACTTGATGAGCCTACAAGAGGTATTGACGTAGGTGCCAAGTATGAAATCTATTCAATAATGAATGATATGGTTGCCCAAGGAAAAGCAGTAGTAATGATCTCATCTGAGCTTCCAGAACTGCTGGGTATGTGCGACCGAATCTATGTTATGAACGAAGGCGAAGTAGTCGGTGAATTTACTTCAGAGGAAGCAACTCAGGAGAAGATCATGAGTGCAATCCTCTCACATAAAACAGACGATCTTAAGGAGGAGTAAGTAATGAGTGCGAATACATTTATAAAGAAATACACCATGGTCATTGCCCTGGTTGTTGTATTTATTATCTTCACCGTACTTACCGGTGGAAAACTTATTCTACCTCAGAATATATCTAACCTTCTGCTTCAGAACGCATATGTTCTGGTTATGGCATGTGGTATGCTTCTATGTATTCTGACAGGTGGTAACGTAGACCTTTCAATTGGTTCTACTCTTTGTCTTTCTGCAGCACTTGCAGCAAAGCTGATGGATGGTGGATACAGTCCACTTGTTGCAATTTTTGTTTCAATGTCAGTTTCAATTGTAATTGGTATCTGGCAGGGATGGTTGGTAGGATATGTACATATTCCTCCATTTATCTGTACTCTGGCGGGTATGTTCCTGTTCAGAGGTTTCGCGAGAGTAGTTCTTGATTCAAGAACAATCTCAGTTATGAATCCACAGTTCAATAATCTGTTTACATCTTACATTCAGATTGGCGGACTTGATGAAAAGGGTAACTGTAAGTCAGCAATCATTGTTGGTATTGTAGTTGCAGTTGGCCTTATGGCTTGGACAATATTCAGTTTAGCAAGAAAAAAGAAGCAGGGTTATGAAGGTGTTTCAGCTGTTTCTTCTATCGTAAAGATGGCAGTAATAGATGTACTCATCGTAATCTATGCATTCAAGCTTTCACAGTATAAAGGAATTCCAGTAATGCTTATCTGGATACTCATAGTAGTTCTCATCTTTGCATTTATAACATCATCTACAGTATTTGGTCGTTACTTCTATGCAGTAGGTGGAAACGAGAAGGCTACAAAGCTTTCAGGTATCGACCCAAGAAGAGTTTATTTCTGGGCATACTTCCTTATGAGTGTACTTGCAGGTTTCTCAGGACTCCTTGTTGCATCACGTATTGGTTCTGTTGATGGTAACATGGGTAACTCATACGAAATGGATGCGATTGCATCTTGCTTCATCGGTGGAGCATCAGCTTACGGTGGTTCAGGTACAGTTCCTGGAATCATGATCGGAGCTATTCTCCTTGGTGTTATCAACCAGGGAATGTCAATCTGCGGTTGGCCAGATCAGTGGCAGTATGTAGTAAAGGGAGCAGTTCTCCTTGTAGCCGTAGTATTCGACGTTGTTTCAAACCATAAGACAGGAAAGTCTTGATAAATCAGGACAGGAAAGTCTTTAGAATAAAACCCTCTTTTATACTTTTACCTGAGAAGGCAAATGTCTTCGAAGGAATGTTCACTTTGTGTGTGGGAAGATTGGAGATGCAGATATGAATTTTGATGATAATCTTACAAAGCTGGTAACACGAGGACTCGTTGCAGCATATATACTATACCTAGCGATTAAGATAATAACAAGCGGCGCATCAGCCCATAATGGTGCATTGCTTATCTGTATAGGTATTATCTTCCTGATCACCTCGGTGGTATTTATGATTTATACCATCCGTAAGTTCTTCATGGGCAGATCCCCTAAAAAGGACTAGCCCGAAGGAGCCGCTGCCCGGCGGCTCCTTTTTCATTTACCAGATAATAAATATTCGTAATAATCTGCATTTTAGTGTATAATCAATAAAGTTAACTTTAGTTGCATATTGAGTGAAGGATTGGTTTGTTATGAAACAGGAGAATGTAAAAAAAATCAGAGAAAATATTGAGGAGAGGTTTGTTGGAAAGACCTCCGTGGTAGATAGTGTGATAATCGCACTGCTGGCAGGCGGTCATGTTCTGATAGAGGATGTTCCTGGTGTAGGTAAGACAAAGCTGGCTAAGTCGCTGGCGCAGTCGGTGGATGCATCTTTCGCCAGAGTTCAGTTTACTCCAGATACTCTCCCTACAGATATAACAGGTGTTTCCATTTATGATGCGAAGGAAGCAAAGTTCAATGTGGTGAAGGGACCTATCCATAATGAGATAGTTCTTGCGGATGAGATTAACCGTACATCACCTAAAACCCAGTCGGCGCTTCTTGAAGCGATGGAAGAACATCAGGTTACAATAGACGGAAAGACTTTCCAGCTTCCAGAGCTATTTATGGTTCTTGCAACCCAGAATCCGGTTGAACAGCTGGGAACTTATATGCTTCCAGAGGCAGAACTGGATCGTTTCCTTATGAAGATATCTATCGGATATCCTAAGATGGAAATGCAAAAGGATATGGCCAAAAGATTCCTTGAGGGAACTCTTGAAAAGCCGCTTACTCCTGTTCTTAAAGCAGAGGATATTATCCAGATGAAGGAAGAGGTTAAGCAGGTTACCATGACAGACGAGATAGTAGAATATGCACTCAGCATTGTAGATGCATCTCGCTCAAATGATAATCTGGAATATGGCCTCAGCCCTAGAGCTGGTCTGGATCTTCTTATAGCATCAAAGGCTGCTGCTTATGTTGCAGAACGTGACTACGTAATTCCTGAAGATGTCATCTCAATGGCGAAGAAAACTCTTCCTCATAGAATGATACTAACAACTCAGTCAAAGATGAATCGTTATACAGGTAGTCAGCTGATAGTTGATATTATTGAGAAGATTAAGAGACCAAACTAAAAAGTATTTCTAGGATTAGAGCAGTGGGAAGTATTAGGGAATTTTATTTTAAACATAGGAAAAGAATACCGCTAATCTGTTACATTATCTTGCTTATTCTTGCAACGATAAATGTAAGCATGAAGGGCGGTGCTTTTTCCTATGTTTTATTTTATGCCGTAATACTGTATCTGCCTATTTCTGCGATTTATATTTTGTTTACTCTGTTCGTTATTGAGATTTATCAGGAGACAGAGAATAAGATTCTTTATAAAAATACAGCTGAGAAGTATCAGTTCGTCGTGAAAAATTCTTCCATTATTCCAATCTCAGGAATTATTTTTACATATGACGATAATATTGCCTACTTCACAAATGATTTTACAAAGGAAGCTTTCAGGTTCCTGCCAAAAGAAAGGGTTGTGATCGATACTGAGATCATCTGCCGGTTTGCTGGAGGTTATGATGCAGGTATAGAAGGATTTTATGTGCAGGATATATTTGGCATTATGAGATTTAAGAGGAATGTTAAGATTCCGGTCAGAGTGCATGTTCTTCCTGTAATTACAGATGTGGCACACGAGGTTGTGAAAGAGCTGAGTGAACTGGCTGACAGAGGAAATCTTTTCAATCTGATGCAGCCTGAAAACTATCTGGGAAATGACATCCGAAAATATAATCCTGGCGACAGCCTTAACAGAGTTCATTGGAAGAATTATGCCAGAACGGGAGAGATGTTTGTCAGACTTCCTGAAAAACAGGAATCTGAGATGATCAGTCTGGTGCTTGTTACTGAAGTTATGGATGGCACCCTGGATAACATCAAGAGGCGTGATAGGTTCCTGGAATACCTTGTATCTGTTGGTGAATACTTTGGTATGAGCAGCCGTCCGCTTATGATAATTTACTACGATATGGGAGTGAAATCCTTTATCATAGACAGCCCTGAAACCTTCCATAGCTTTTATGCTGAAACCATGTCCCGTGTTGGAATAAAACACTCCGCCGGCCATGAAGAAGAACTAACAGGCAAAGAAGCATTGGCCAAGGCTGGGGGAAATAAAGGCAGCATGTTAATATTCAGAGAAGAAACATGCATACTTGAACATGCATAAATAAGTGGGAATATGAATAGTAGTGAGAATAACAACAGAATATTCAGGGATTATCTGCTGAGGGCTCCGATGATACTGGTTGTATTCATCCTGGGCTTCTTCACTATCAGATATATCTTCGGAGGAATTTATGAGCTGACTCCATTTAATTATGGCTGCTATACATTCTTCTTTTTTGGTGTGCTGATCATATTGGAACGACAGGGCAGAAGAAAGCTTATACTTCCTGCTTTTGGTGTGTTTACTTTGGTGCTTCTTTTGATTGCACATGAAGCATTTCTTATATTCAACATTCTTTCTGGACTGTTTATAGTGCTTCTTGTATTTATGCTTGTGCAGGAGAAGATTCACAGAAAAGGCTTCACTATTTTTATGATCTTTGAAATCCTCTTCTGGATTGCATGTTTTACAGATAATAAGCTTGCGGTTCTTTGTCTGATTGTGGGAACTATCTACATGGTTGGAATTCTGCTTAAGAAAGATGTGGACTATGGATTCATCGTTCTTCTGGCATTTGCTATCATATGTTTCATGCCAGTGAGAGAGGAGCCTATAAGATGGACTCTGATCAGAAATACATATCACAGAGTTGTCCTTTTTGCTGAAGGCATTATGAATGAAGTGGGTTACCAGTTTAGTGGCTGGTTTGATTTCGAAAATTCATTTGCTGGTTATTCAGAGGATGGTTACCTCACAGGTGCGATTTCCGGTGGTTCCAGGCAGGAGCTGACATTTATGAAGAATGGCTCCAGCGAAAGAGTTTACCTGAAGGGTTCAACCTACAAGACAATAACTCCTGAAGGCATGACGGATAAAGAACTCATGGACCAGACCTACAATGAATGGCTGGTTGAATTTATAAATGCACTCCGTAAAAATGAAGTAACAAAGAAGAAGGCAGCGTGCTTCACAAATATCGAAAGCGCTGAGATTAAATTTGAATATATCAGGACGTCAGATGTAATCCGTCCTGAAAATCTTATGAGGATTGATGAAAGCCTTAAAAGTGGTATGCGCTATAAGCAGGGTAAGGGCTTTGATTATAAAGTTCAGTATATGTCTATCGATTATGGCAGTCCTTATTTTCTGGAGCTTCTGGAAAATAATGAATACAGTCAGGATGAAGAGGGCAGGGTTATTTATACAGAAGATGACATTTGCTCATATGAAGAGGCCAGAGAATATGTAAAGGACACATTTAATGTTAATCTCTCCGTTATGATGAGTGAAGAAAAGTATAATGATATAAGAGCAAGACTTATCGATGGAACCTACCGCAGCAGTCTGGAGGATTATTTGGATACTTCTATGTCTAATGATGACATTAAGAAGCTGCAGGAGAGTATAACAGCGGATGCAAAAACAAGCTATGAAAAGGCGAAGCTGATAGAGGCATATCTTAGAAATTATACCTATGATACATCTGTTGATCTTAGAGGAAGTGATAATTATATAAATGATTTCCTCTTTGATAAAAAGAGTGGTTATTGTATACATTATGCTGCAACAATGGTTCTTCTACTTAGAGATGCAGGAATCCCAGCTCGTTTTGCCAGCGGTTACATGTATAACTCAGAGGATGGAACACAGGTTATGAATAATTCAGCTCACGCGTGGGTTGAGGCTTATATAGATGGAATTGGCTGGATGACATTTGAACCTACTGCGGCAAATCCAAATGCTGAAATGCTTGCCTGGGGAAAGAAATACAAGGGTGAGGAAACTGCTGAAGTTGAAGTGGATGATCAGCTTGAAGAGTGGCTTAGTGAGGTGGAAGCACAGGGCTCCGCCGACAAATCTGAAAAATCATCTCTTGCCGAAAGACTATCTGGCGAAAAGAAGGGTGAAGAAATAGTAGATATGGGTATCATAAAGAGAATACTTATCTATGTTGGCATCATCCTTTTAGCGGCTGTACTTTTAGTGCTTTCCATCATTGGAGTGAGAAAACTTTGGTTCAGTCTGCTTACTCCAGAAAAGAAACTGACCGAAATGGTTAAAAAAGTATGCAAAGATATAGAAAAAAGTGTAGAATTGGAAGAGAACAAAAATCTTCTAAAGAAAAATGATGGATCACTTTATGATTATCTGAAATTTGCAGAAGATGAATCTTACAGAGAAAAACTGAGGGGGCTGTTTGATCTGTATTATCGTTATAGATTTAGAGGGGACGAAGTAACAGAAGAAAAACTTAAAGGGGTTATGTAATGATAGGATCAGTATACTGGGTTTTATTTGTTATATCGCTAATTCTCTCAATTATATATGTCTTTGTTTGGCAGAAGTATTTTGATGTAAATATTACACTCATCTTTTTACTTATACCAGTTGCCAATCTAGGATTTTTATTATCAGTTATATCTACCAATGTCTTTTCGGCTTTGACGGGTATAAAGCTGTTATATCTTGGTACATTTCTTATATATTTTATTACCTTGGCGGTATTTAATATTTGTGAAATAGAGCTGGACAGATTGCTACGTACATTTATGTTTGTTATAAGTCTTATAGTTTATTCCAGCGTTCTTTTGATTGGAAAAAGCAGACTTTTCTATCGTTCATATAAATTCGATAGCAAGAATTCGATACTTCTCAGGAGCTATGGCCCAATGCATACGGTGCATATTGTGGTCATTTCATTGTTCCTGCTTATTGGCTTACTTGGGATTCTTTATTCCTATAAGCAAAAGAAACAGGTATCAAATCGTATCCTAAGGCTTCTTTTTATTCCGGAAATAATTTGCGCTGTAGGCTTCTTCGCTAATATGTTACTCAAGTCAGAACTGAATCTACTACCATTTACATATGTACTAGCACAGATTGTTTATCTTATGATAATCAGAAGGATGACGCTTTATAATGTTATCGAAAATGTTATCGAATCGATGGCTCAGAATGGTAAAGTTGGTTTTATTTCTGTAGACAGTAATTATTGTTTTCTTGGAGCAAATGAAACCGCCAGGGAAATAATACCTGAAATTAGAGAATTATCTCTGGATCAGAATATCAAATATGTTAAAAATCTTAGAAAAAACCTTATGCATTGGATAGATAATTTTGAAAACTCTCAGGACAATGATAAGAACCTTTTCAGAGTGAAGGGCGAGACCGAAGCTGATGACAAGGTATATGCCATAAATATAAGTTATTTATACGAAGGTAAAAAAGTGCTGGGATATCAGATTTTTATTGAGGATGATACCCAGAACCAAAAGTATATTGCTCTTATTGATAAGTATAATGATGAGCTGGAAGCAGAAGTTGCTGAAAAGACTCGTCATATTGTGGAGATGCATAACAACCTGGTCATGAGTATGGCCATGATGGTTGAGAGTCGTGATAACTCTACTGGAGGACATATTAAGCGTACCAGTGTCTGTGTTGAGATTCTTATTGATGAAATGAAAAAAGATCCAAATCTTCATATGACCGAAAAGTTCTGTAAGGATGTAATCAAAGCAGCACCTATGCACGACCTTGGAAAGATTGCCGTAGACGATGCCATCCTCAGAAAGCAGGGTAAACTTGATAAGGATGAATACGATAAGATGAAAATGCATTCTGCCGAGGGTGCAAGGATTGTGCGAGAAATCCTGAAGGATACAGATGATGAAGAGTTCAAGGTTATAGCTGAGAACGTGGCTCATTATCATCATGAGAAGATGGATGGAACTGGATATCCAGAGGGACTTAAAGGAAAGGACATTCCATTTGAGGCACGCATTATGGCTATAGCAGATGTTTATGATGCGCTGGCATGTAAGCGTGTTTATAAGGATCAGATGCCTCTGGATAAAGTTAATGAAATAATTATGTCTGGTATGGGACCACAGTTTGATATTAGCCTCCAGCCATATTATGAAAAAGCAAGACCAAAACTGGAAGCATATTATAGGTCACTAGATGAATATGCTGACGGTTCAAAATAATATATACTATATAAAAAAGAGGGAGTTTTTGTTATGAAAAAGAAAGTTGTCTTTGGTGCAATCCTGCTTGTTGTGATTGGACTAATCGTGTACACACTGCTTAACCCAGTGGACATGGCAGGATTAGAAGGGTATGAGAGTAAATTCTATTCAACTCCAATTGCGCTTCTTCCACCAATAATAGCAATAGCGCTTGCGCTTGTTACTAAGGAGGTTTATTCATCACTGTTCCTTGGAATTGTGAGTGGAGCACTTCTTTATTCTAACTTCAATGTTGAGCTGGCACTTAATACCATGTTCTTCAACGAAGATGGAGGAATGCTTTATAAGATATCGGATACATTCAATGCTGGTATCCTCGTATTCCTTGTTATGCTGGGAATTCTTGTTGCTCTTATGAATAGAGCAGGTGGTTCAGCTGCATTTGGTGTGTGGGCATCAAAACGTATTAAGACTCGTATAGGTGCGCAGGTTGCCACAGTTGTTCTCGGAATGCTCATTTTCGTAGATGACTATTTCAACTGCCTTACAGTTGGTAGCGTAATGCGTCCTGTAACAGATTCTCATAAGGTATCCCGTGCTAAGCTGTCATATATCATTGATGCAACAGCAGCGCCTGTCTGCATTATCGCACCTATCAGTTCATGGGCAGCAGCAGTTACATCTTCTGTACCTGAAGATGCAGATATAAATGGATTCCAGACATTCATAAGAACTATTCCTTATAACTATTATGCGCTTCTGACACTGGTTATGATGTTCGTTGTAATCTTCAGACGTCTTGATTATGGTCCAATGAAGAAGCATGAGCTGAATGCATACAAGGGCGATCTTTTCACAACTGGTTCAGCTGGAAAGGGTAGTGATGAGAAGTATGAGATAAGCGACAAAGGTATTGTGCTGGATCTTATTCTTCCTGTAGCAGTTCTGATCTTTGCCTGCATTATGGGAATGGTTTATACAGGCGGCTTCTTTGACGGAGTTGATTTTGTAACTGCATTTGCAGATGCAGATGCTTCAGTTGGTCTTGTATTCGGTGGTATTATCGCTATCGTATTTACATTCTTCTATTACATGCTTCGTGATGTAATAAGCTTTGGTGCATTTATGGAATGTGTAGCTGATGGATTCAAAGCCATGGTTGCTCCAATTCTAATTCTTACATTTGCCTGGACACTTTCAGGTATGACCAACCTCCTTGGTGCTAAGTACTATGTTGCTGATCTTGTTGCAGGTTCTGCAGCAGGCTTCCAGTCAATGCTTCCTGCAGTTATCTTCCTGGTAGCTCTTGGACTTGCATTTAGTACAGGAACATCATGGGGAACATTTGGTATTCTTATTCCTATCGTTATGGGTGTATTCCCAAGTGGAGAGATGATGCTTATTTCAATCTCTGCATGTCTTGCAGGAGCTGTTTGTGGTGACCACTGCTCACCAATCTCTGATACAACTATCATGGCTTCAGCAGGAGCGGAGTGTAATCATATAAATCACGTTTCAACTCAGCTGCCATATGCACTCACCTGTGCGGCTGTATCCTGCGTTTCTTATATAATCGCAGGCTTCGTTCAGAATGCAGCCATCTGTCTTGTAATAGGTATAGTTCTGATGGTAGTTACACTTCTCGTTATTGAAAAGTTTATTGGCCGCGAGCCAATCGACAAGGGCGAGGGAGTTGAAGCTGTCGACGCAGAGTAACCCCCGTAATTTACATCATTTATAAAACAAGTCACTGGGGACAGATCTCTGGGCTCGATTCCAACGGAATCGACACGACTCGTACCGAGTCGAGCCCTGGGAGTCAATGAGATCTGTCCCCAGTGACTTATTGTGTGTAGATTGTGTTAAAACAATTGACATAATATTGGATAGTTTATATTATAATATTGAGAGAATGTGCAGTTTTTCAATGAATTTTAGAGAAAGGAGTGAGCGGATATGAAGAAAAATCGTGGATTTACTTTAGTAGAACTGATCGTTGTATTAGTTATTCTAGCTATACTTGCAGCTATTCTTGTACCTGCACTCCTTGGATACATTGATAAGGCTAAGGATGCTAAAGATGTTATAGATGCAAAAACGCTTTTGGATGCGTCACAGGCTGAGCTAGCTGTATTGTATGGTAAGAATGATGGCGCTGCTGATTTTTCAGTGATTCCTGGATATGATACTAGGAAAAAAAATAATAATAGAGATATTACAGCTACTGATACAGCATTTGCAAACAGTATACTCGCAGATACAGATGTTGAAAAGCCTTATTTATTTATGATAGCTACGGGTAGCACATTAGATAATTCTTTATCAGCGAGAGAAAAGTATCAAGTTTATTATGCGCTTTATATGAAGACTGAGAAATCTGCACCATTATACTATTATAATGGTGCCTGGCATGAAGAAAATCCAAGTGTAATTGGAGTGTTTGACAAACAGAATAATTATAAAATTGGAAACAAGAAAGTGAGATTACAATATTACTTACTTATATATGGCGGAAATAGAAACATGTATGATGATTTTGGTGATACAGACAAGAATCTCTGGTCATGGCTTAAGGAAACAGTTGCGAATGGCGAAAATAGAAATTAAGGTTAATATCAAGAACCTGCTTCGGCAGGTTCTTTTTTTTGTTCCTCCTTACAAAAAGCATTCTACAAGTAACAAAATGTAAAATATACTTGACAAGATGTAACCTGAGTAGTATTATCTGTATCAGATCAAGAAAAATTAAATTTGTTTAGGAGGTAATACAAATGTCAAATTTAGGATTTATCGTGGGTATAATTGTATGTATAGCGTTTGTATTAATTATTACAGCTGTTATTATCAAAATAGCTCATACAGATGGACAGAAACCAAAGTATGATGAGAGGCAGATGATGGCAAGAGGAAAAGGTTATACATATGCATTTTACACTGCAGTATTAGTTGCTATAATACCTTGCTTCTTACCAGAAGGGATAAAAGTGTTTTTAGGTGATATGCTTTACTTCACGCCGCTGCTGGCTGGAATACTGGTTCATATAACCTACTGTGTATTCAATAATGCATATCTGGAAATGAACACTGAACCAAAGAGATGGATTTCAGTCTTTACTTGTATAGGAATCGCAAATCTGCTTATAGCATTTGCAAATTGCCGAGAAGGTTTTGTAGAAAATGGCTCTCTTAAGACCGGAGTTCTCAATCTATGCATGGGAATAGTCTTTGTAATCATCATGCTAGAAGTATTAATCAAGTCCAGGCTTAATGCAAAGGAGGTCGATGACGATGAAGAATCTGAAGCTTAAGGCCGCCCGAGCCGGAAAAGATATGTCTCAGGCTGATCTTGCATCAGCTGTGGGTGTATCAAGACAAACAATCAATTCGATTGAAAAAGGCGATTATAACCCAACCATTAAGCTATGTCTTTCTATTTGTAAGACTTTAGGCAAGACACTTGATGAAATATTCTGGGACGATGAATGAAATGAATAGCATTTTACAACAAATAAAATGCTTTTTGCGACAAAAGTGCCAAGTTAATATTTGTTTGTTATAATATCGAACATGTGAATGTTGAAATGTAATCTTAAGGAGGATGGAAGAATGTCACTGGTTGTAAAGAATCTTTACAAAAAATATGGAGAAAAGGTTGTAGTTGATGATATCAGCTTTGAAATGCCAAAGCCTGGTGTATACGCACTGCTTGGAACAAATGGTGCCGGTAAAACTACATCCATAAGAATGATACTTGGAATGCTGGATAAGGATGGCGGCGAGGTTACCTGGGATGGTAAGCCACTTAACTTCGATACCTGTAACATCGGTTATCTTGCAGAGGAAAGAGGACTTTATCCAAAGTATACACTTGTTGATCAGATCAGATACTTTGGAGAGCTTCGTGGAGTTGATAGAAAGACTGTCGACGAGCGAATTAAATATTGGGCTGAGCGCCTAAAAGTAGAAGAATACATTTATCCTGAAAAAGCAGCTGAGCTTCTGGAGAAGCAGCAGTATGAAGGCAGGGTAAGATATGATGAAAATGGAAATGCAATCAGTGAAGATTTCAGTGCTCCAAAGAAGGGAAGAAAGAAGAAGGCTAAACTTCAGAGTCCTGACCAGTTATCAAAGGGTAATCAGCAGAAGATTCAGTTCCTTATTGCTATGATCTCTGAGCCTGATCTTCTTGTTCTGGATGAGCCTTTTTCAGGACTTGACCCAGTTAATACTGACATTCTCAAAGAAGTTGTCAGAGAGCAGATTGCGGCTGGAAAGTACATTATCATGTCCAGCCACCAGATGGAGGTTGTTGAAGAGTTCTGTACTGATATTACAATCCTTCATAGATCAAAGGCTGTTGTATTTGGAAACCTGAATGAGATAAAGAAGGAAAGAGGTAGAGTTAATCTGAGCCTGAAGGTTGAACAGGATATCTCTTCATATATAAAGGATGCAGGTGTTGAGCTTGTTTCTGAAAAAGAATTTGAATACACACTTAAGGTTACTGGCGACGAGCAGGCCAACAAGCTACTCAGTAGTCTTATCAGTGCTGGTATACCAATCGTTAAGTTTGATCTTAGTGAAATGTCACTTCATGAGATTTTTGTAAATGCAGTTGGTGAAGGCGAGGAGTAGAAGATGAATAAGAGAGAGAATATTTATAGTCTGGAGGGATTCAGTAAAGTATTTAAATTTACTGTCAGACAGACTTTTAAGAATAAGGGATACTTATTATCATTCGTGATTTTCGTTCTTGTTATGACACTTATGGGACCTCTTCAATATCTTGGTCAGAGTGCAGGACAGGGCGCAGCTGAAGATAGCATGAACTTTAATTCTGCAGACGTGGATGTAGATAACATTTACATCTATGATCAGCTGGGTGTGATCCAGAGCAGTGATAATGTTAAAGATCTTTATGAATCCCGTGGAAAAGATGACGATAAAAAAGCGGGAATAACAAGTGATAAGATTCATGTGGAAGATGCGACAGATGCATCTGAAGATTTTATTATCAGTGAACTTAAAAAGAAAGATGTTGCAGTTGTTATAGCTGCAAGTGAAACAGGTTATAAGGTAAATGGAATCATAGCTGATGATTCTGATGTTGAGATAGATGACCTGGATGGCATAACAGAGGTTATTAAGGACGATTTTGATACAAAGAGATTTGAAGATAATGATGTAAAAGCAGAAGATGCACAAATGATATTCTCAGGCGTTAATACTGATGGTGTTACATCTGAAACAGAGTATCTAAGCAAAGAGTCTAAAGCTATCTCAGGACAGAAGTATATGTTCTACATGCTGGGCTTCTCAATGATAATTTTCATCGTAGTTTCAATGTCAGCATCCTATATCATTACATCAGTTACAGAAGAGAAGCAGTCAAAGCTTGTTGAAAGTCTTCTTGTAAGTGTAAGACCTATGGCACTTCTTCTTGGTAAGGTTTGTGGAATGATGAGCTATGTTGTTCTGCTCCTGGTATGTGGTGTTATTGGTTCGAATGTATCTGGTTATGTGATGGAAAATGTATTCAATATCACAGAAGAAAAATTCTCAAATAGCGGATTTAATTTCTCAATATTTAAGGACTTCGGTGTGGTAGGCGGAGTTGCACTTGTACTTTCAGTAATTCTGGCATTCCTTGCATTTGGTATGATCAGTGGACTTTTTGGAAGTACATGTAACAAGACAGAAGATATGCAGAATGCAACTGGAAATGTTATGACAATATCTATGATAAGTTATTTTGCAGCAGTTGCAGCTGGTGGAATCGATAATGATATAGTAAATAAGCTGATAGCATTAATCCCACCATTCTCATATTTCGCAGCACCAGTTACTTATGTAACAGGGAGAATAAGTGCACCAATACTTATTATTTCATATGTAATTCAGATCGCATTGATAGTTGGAATAGTAGTTATCGCGGCAAAGAGTTATCGTAATCTCTTACTCAGTGATTCAACTACTCAGAAGCTTAAGACAATATTTAAATCAGCAAAGGGTTAAGGAGGTTAGAAAAATGTTTAAGAATTTCGATAAAGTTTTCAAATTTACATTTAAGAATCAAACCTCTACAAAGGGTTATAAATATGGAACAATTATAACAGCACTCATACTCTTTATTATCCCTGTTGCTATATTTGTTATAAGTGGTATGGCTCTTGATGATAAAAAGGATACTCTGGAAAGCTGCGGAGCTGAAAGAGTTTATGTGGTAGATCCAGAGGCGCCAGATGCAGACTTTAGTATTATGAATATGCTAGGAGTTGATGGTTATACTGACCTCCAATATTCAAATGCTGAAACAGTTGAAGAGGCTCTCGAAACAATTACAGATCGTAACGAGACTAAGAGTTTTGTTTATCAGGTAAAGAAAGAGGATAATCAGATTTACTCACGTATAATCCTTCCTACAATATCCGAACTGGACGAGGATAAGGTTAAGAATTATGATGATTTTGTAGAACAGAATGGAACAGTATTTGCGATGATCGCATCTGGTACATCTGTGCAGAACTTAAATGAGATGATGAAGATGACTGATTATTCTGTTTATGATAATTCAGGCTATCAGGAAGGTAAGGATTTATATTCCGATTCAGAAAAGATGGATGAACAGAAGAATTCTGAAATCCTTCCAGTATTCAATATGATTCTTACATATGCAGCTATTATCATCATTTATATGGTTATAATCATGTATGGTAACAGTATTCTTCAGAACATTGTTCTTGAGAAGAGTTCAAAGCTGATGGATACAATGCTTATTTCCGTTGCACCTGAAGCCATGATATTTGGAAAGATGCTTGCTATCCTGGCATCTGGTATTCTGCAGCTCCTGGTTTGGATTGCAGGTGTCGCAGGAGGAATAGCTGTAGGTGTTAAATTATTCGATAACATGTACTCAAATGTAAGCGCATCAGTTGTAACGTTCCTTAAGAGTTTTTCAGAGCTGGGACTCTTTAAACCAGTAAATGTAATCGTTGGAATACTTGCTCTGATTTTCGGAATCATAATGTATTCTGCAATCTCAGCTGTAGCAGGAGCAATTTCCAGTACAAGAGAAGAGGCTGCAAGTAATCAGGGAGTATTCATTGTATTCCTTATGATCAGCTTCTATGTAGTTCTCTTCAAAGGACTTAATACAAGTAATATTATTACCTGGCTTTACCTTGTACCATTCACATCAGCAATGGTTCTTCCTTCAGGTATATGCTCAGGAGTTATCTCAACAGGTCTTGCTGTTGCAGGTCTGGGAATACTAATTGCATGCAGCGTTGGTTTAATAATACTTGCTGGAAAGCTTTATAAGATGATGTCACTCTATAAAGGAAATCCGGTTAATATTAGCAAAGCTATTAAAATGCTATGCGGAAAGCAGTAAAGATGGATATAAGTCTTGCCCCAATGGAGGGGATTACAACATATATTTTCAGAAATGCGATTGATAAGTACTATGGGGGTATAGATAGGTACTATACCCCTTTTATCACTGCCAGTCATTTGAAGGGAAGAGAACTGAGAGATGTCTGCCCTGAAAATAATCAGGGGATGAGAACTATCCCGCAGATCCTTACAAATGATGCAGAGCTTTTCCTTCTCATTGTAAAGCAGCTGGCTGCTATTGGTTACAGAGAAGTAAATCTAAATCTCGGTTGCCCATCAGGTACAGTCGTAGGAAAGGGAAGAGGTTCTGGCTTTCTTGCTGAGCCTGAAAAGCTGGATAAGTTTTTATATCAGATATTTGAAGGTAGAGATGCTTTAGAGAAGGATATTAATGACAAGATAAAATTTTCTATCAAAACAAGGTTAGGAAAGAATTCCCTTTCGGAATGGGATGAGGTTCTAAAGGTTTACATAAAATATCCGATAGATGAGCTTATAATTCATCCAAGACTTCGAAAGGACTTCTATACTGGCGAGGTACATCTTGATGAATATAGGAAGGGCGCAGATATGTTCAGGACCAGAGATGAAGAAAATTCTGACAGCTTTGCCACAGAGATAATTTATAATGGCGATATAGTTGATCTTGATTCTTATAAAAGCTTGGCAGAAAAAGTAAACATTACTGAAGAGAATCCTATTATGATAGGACGCGGTCTTATTATGAATCCAAATCTTGCCAATGAACTAAAGGCAGGAGAAGCAGGAGAGTTTGAAAAACGAAAGTTCAAAGAATTCATAAATGAGATTAAGGAAAACTATATAGAAGAAATGTCCGGAGAGAAGCAGGTGGTAATGAAGATGAAAGGTCTGTGGGCTTACTTCGGCGAAGGACTTGGTCTTGATAAAAAGAAAATGAAGGAAATATATAAGGCAAACCGTCTGGCTGAATATATGAATGCTATTACATGCATTTAGTTTACATAATCAGATTATGGTTTTAAAACACAAATTATTGTACTTTCCTTTGATTTTAGACACAATATATGGTAAATTAGAGAACAGTGGGTTATTCCGCTGTTCTTTTTTGATGCAAAGGAGAAAACTTATGGAAGTTATTAAAACAATAGATTATGAAGAGGAGATGGGGCAGGACTATGTGGACTACGCCATGTCGGTTATCACTGACCGTGCCCTGCCTGATGTAAAGGATGGACTGAAGCCTGTTCAAAGGCGTGTTATCTATTCTTTATCTGAGTTGACAAAGTCTGACAGTCCACACCGTAAGTGTGCGCGTATTGTCGGCGATACCATGGGTAAATATCACCCTCATGGTGACAGCTCTATATATGAATGTCTTGTAAATATGGCTCAAAGCTGGAAGCTGCCTATACCACTCGTTGATCCTCACGGAAACTTCGGTGATGTATCTGGTTCTGGCGCTGCTGCCATGCGTTATACAGAGGCCCGTATTGCAGAGTATGCAGAAGAGGGATTAAAGGATCTTAAGTATTGTGAGTTCATGCCAAACTTTGATGGCACTGAGCAGGAGCCGGTACATATTCCTTTCCTTATTCCTAACATGCTTACATCTGGTGCTACAGGAATTGCGGTTGGTATGGCAACAAGTATACCAACACATAACCTGGAAGAAATAGCAAACGCTGAGATTGCATATATCCAGAATCCAAAGATTACAACAGAAGAGCTTCTTGAATATGTAAAGGGTCCGGATTTTGCGACTGGCGGAATAATTAATGTAGATAAAGAAACATTACTTCAGATTTATGAAACTGGTCTTGGTAAGGTCAGAGTTCGTGGTAAGGTTGAAATTCGTGATGCAGGACGTGGAAGAAAATCCATCTGTGTTACAGAAATTCCTTATACAATGATCGGTTCTACAGAGAAGTTCCTTAACACAGTAGCTGATCTGGTTCGACAGGGCAAGCTTCCTGCAGTTGTAGATATTGCAGACCGTGGTGACAAGGATGGTGAGTGCCTTGCAATTGATGTTAAGAAGGGTACAACAGATGAAGAGATAGAGAAGATACTGAATATCCTCTACAAGAAGGCTGGTCTTGAGGAAAATTACAGTGTCAACATGAACTGTATTTATAATCGTAAGCCAGAGGTTATGGGCCTGAAGAGAATCCTTGAGACTTATACAGAATATAAGTGGGAGGTTTATACATCTAAGTATAATCGTCTCCTTGCTGCAGAGAAGGATGTGCGTGAGGTTAAGAGCGGACTTCTTGAAGCAGTGGATGTTATAGATCTTATCATTGAGATACTCCGTGGTTCTGCTACAACTAAGGAAGCTAAGGAATGTCTTATGTATGGTAAGACAGATAACATTAAGTTCAGATATAAGGGTTCAGTGGCAGATGCCAAGGAACTTCATTTCACTGAGAAGCAAACAGATGCAATCCTGGCTATGAGACTCCAGAAGCTGATCGGTCTCGAGGTTGATGTTCTGAAGAAGGAACTGGAAGAGGCAGAAAAGAAGATTGCTAAGTATGAAAAGCTTCTTAAGTCAAACGCGGCTATGAAGAAGCAGATGGTTTCCGACATAGAAGATCTTAAGAAGAAATATGCTATCCCACGTAGATCTGTGATTGAAAATCTTGGTGAAGTAGTTGTTGAGAAAGAAAAGGTTGTTGCTACAGAAGAAACAGTTCTTCTGGATCGTTTCTTCTATATCAAGTCTGCACCTCGTGCCGTATTCGAAAAGAATCCGGACGTTGTTCGCAAGTTTGATGTTAACTGTATGTCGGACGACCGTATTGCCATCTTTGACAGTGAAGGTATGGTTCACATCATCAAGGTTTCTGATATTTTGAAGAAGCAGACTAAGAAGGATAAGAAGTTCAGAATTACTGATAAGGGTATTCAGATATTTGATTTCTGCGGAATGAGTCATACAGCAGATGTTGTTGCGATGATGAATGTTTCCGAGATGAATCCTGCAGGAAATATGGAATCTGACACAGTAAAGAATTTAGTGGAAATGTGCAGAGGACATGTTCCTGAATACAATCTTGTATTTGTTACTACAGAAGGTAAGGCAAAGAGAACTAATGCAGCACTCTTTGATACAACCAGAAAAACATCACAGGCTATCAAGTCACAGGTAGCTTATGTTGGCTATGAAGATGAATATATAGTTGCTGAAACAAATAATGGTTATTCAATCAAGGTTAAGACCGATGAGATACCTGTTCAAGGTAAGGGTGCTGGTGGAGTACAGCTGATTTCCTTACGCAGAGGCGACTATGTTGTTGATGCCGTTTCAGCTGGAAATGATGCCGAGTTCGGTGGCATTTCATTGTCCAGCATGAAAGCTGTTAAACGTGGTGGCAAGGGTAATAAGAAGTCTAAATAAGAGGATAGATAAATGGCAAAGAAGAATGATTCATACGATAGCGAGTCGATAAAGGTCCTAAAGGGTCTAGAGCCTGTAAGACTTAGACCGGGAATGTATATCGGCAGCACAGGTAGAACCGGTCTGAACCATCTGGTGCAGGAGATTATTGATAATGCAGTAGATGAGCATCTGGCTGGTTATTGTAAAAATATATATGTTTCGCTGAATGAAGATGGTTCAGCTACCGTAGAGGATGACGGACGAGGAATTCCTGTTGACCTGCATCCTACAGAGAAGAAGAGTGCGGAACGAGTTGTATTTACTGTCCTTCACTCAGGTGGTAAGTTCAATGATTCTGTTTATAAGATCAGTGGTGGTCTGCATGGTGTAGGTTCCGCCGTTGTTAATGCGCTTTCTAAGAAACTGATTGTAGATGTTTATCGTGACGGTTACATCTACCATGATAGTTATGAGTATGGAAAGCCAAAGACTAAGCTTGTGGATGGACTGCTTCCATTTGAACCATCACCTTCTGCAAAGAAGACTGGAACAAAGGTTACTCTTTATCCGGATGATACTATTTTCGAAACAGTCAAGTTCAAGTCCAGTGCCATCCGTCAGAGAATTAAAGAAACATGTTATCTTAATCCAGAGCTGACTATTACATTTGAAAATAAGAGAGATGGCTATGCACCTGAGGTGTTCCATCAGCCAGGCGGACTTTCTGCTTTTGTTGAGGATATTTCAAAAGACCTGACGAAGACATCTCCAGTGGTTGCTCTTAAGGGAGAAAAGAATGGAATAGAAGCAGAAATTGTATTTGTTTGTACAGAGGACGGCGATGAAAATGTAATCGGTTTCACAAACAATATTACTAACCCAGAAGGTGGTACTCACGTTACTGGTTACAAAACTGCTTTTGCTAAGATAATTAATAATTATGCCCGTAATGAACTGGGTGTTCTGAAAGAGAAGGATAGCAATCTTTCTGGTGCAGATATCAGACAGGGTGTACAGGCAATCATTTCGGTAAAGCATCCTGATCCTCAGTTTGAAGGTCAGACTAAAACCCGTCTTTCTAATACAGATGTTACTCAGGCTGTAGATGCCATAATGAGAGAACAGCTGACAGTCTATTTTGACCGAAACTATGACGTTCTGAAGGATATCGTTGACAGAGCTGTTGAGACTGCTAAAGAAAAGGCTAAGAATAAGACAAAGGTTAATTTGAATAAATTCTCCTTTGAAGGAAATGGAAAGCTTGTTCGTCAGGAAAGTAACGAGTCAGAGAAGTGTGAGATTTTCATAGTCGAGGGTGATTCCGCTGGTGGCTCTGCTAAGTCTGCTCGTAATCGTAAATACCAGGCAATCCTTCCTCTTCGTGGTAAGATTCTGAATGTAGAGAAGGTTCCTGTAGCCAAGGTTCTGGAGAATAAAGAAATCCAGGCAATGATAAATGCATTTGGCTGTGGCTTTGGAACTGGCTTTGGAAATGATTTTGATATTGACAAACTGAACTATGATAAGATAATAATAATGACTGATGCGGACGTGGATGGTGCACACATTGCAACACTACTCCTGACTTTCTTCTATAGGTTCTATCCTGAACTTATAACCGGAGGTCACATCTACATTGCAATCCCTCCTCTTTATAGAGTGGGCGAGGGCAAGAAGGCTAAATATCTTTATTCAGATGATGAGCTTGAAAAGTACCGTAAGGAGCATAAGAATAAATTCCTTATTCAGCGTTACAAGGGTCTTGGTGAGATGGATGCAAATCAGCTCTTTGAAACAACAATGGATCCTGAGCACCGTGTTCTGAAGCAGGTTATGATATCAAGCCGTGCAGAAGCATCTTCAATTACAAGTACTCTCATGGGAAGTGAAGTAGCTCCTCGTAGACAATATATTGAAGAAAATTCAAAAGATGCTAAAATAGATTCGTGATTTTTTACTTAATATAAATATTATATAAAAACAACGGAGGTTAAAAACATGAGTGACGAATTTAATCCACAGGGACCAGGACCACAGAGCCCTGATCAGACTTTTGGTGGACAGCCACAACAGCCATACGGACAGCCACAGCAGATGGGTGGACCACAGCAGTTTGATGGTCAGCAGCAATTTGGCGGCCAGCCACAACAGCCATACGGACAGCCTCAGCAATTCCAGGGCCAGCCACAGTATGGTCAGCAACAGTATGGACAGCAACAGTATGGACAGCCTGGACAACAGCCAGGAGGTCAGCCATATGGACAGCAGCCACAGTATGGTGGTCAGCCATACGGTCAGCAGCCACAGTTTGGCGGCCAGCAGCCAGGTGGACAGCCACCTAAGAAGAGTAATACTGGTCTTATAATCGGTATTATTGTTGGTGCTCTTGTATTCTTATTAGTTTGTGTTTTTGTCATTATTGCTATAACAGGCAAGAAGGATGATGATAAGAAGGAAGAGAAGAAGACAACTGAGGAAGTGACAGAAGAAGAAACTACAGAAGAAGAGATCGAAGAGATTACTGAAGAAGCTACTGACGAGACGACAGAGGAAGAGACTACTGAAGAAGAGACAGAGGAAGAAACAACAGAGGAGAGCAGTGCTGGTGGTACAGCTACAACTCCTGATGATATGTCAGATGACATTTTCGATTGTCAGTTTGCAATGGATGGAACAGTTTATACACTTCCATTTGATTATTCACTGATCAGTGATAAGTACACATTTGATCTTGCTGACTATGGATATGAGGATGGATACATTCTTAATCCTAAGGACAAGGTTACATCTACTATCGAGCTTGAGAGTGATGACCTTGATGAAGATGTAAACTTCTGGGTTGGATTCCTTAATACAGGAAGCGAAGCTAAGGATATTAAAGAAACAGCTGTTTGGGCTTACAGTATTGATATTAACTGGGCAGAAACAGATAAGTACCCAGAAATCATTCTTCCAAAGGGAATTACATGGGGAAGTTCAGTTGATGATGTAAAGGCAGCTTATGGCGAGCCTACAGAAGACCCTTACAGAGCTGAGGAGCTTGGCTATTGGAGTTATACATATAAGAGTGAAGATTACGATGTTTACCTTACTCTTACAATCTATGACGATAAGGGTATTACAAAGATTGAATACCAGAACTACGATACAGACTGATAAATAAAATTAATACTAGAAAAAAACCTCTCTTTCAGTTAATCTGTTAGGGAGGTTTTTATATTATCAAAGGAGTAACTGAATAATGACACTAAGGGAACTTGCAATTGGCGAGACTTGTGTAATAAAAGAAGTTGGCGGGGAAGGTGCGCTCAGGCAGCATTTTCTTGATATGGGTGTTATCCCTGGAGTAGAGGTGACACTTGTAAAGCTTGCACCTATGGGTGACCCAATGGAGCTTAGGATTCATGGGTATGAGCTGACGCTTAGACTTGCTGACGCAGACCAGATAAATGTTGAACTTGTTAAGGATGTTAAAACACAGAATGCTTCAGATGAAGATGATGGGTCTGCGGATGTAAACATTACGGAAAATAAAAGTAAAGATAAGAAAAAACATAAACACCATCCTGGTCTTGGTGAGGGTGGTATTTATCATGACCATACTACTGAGAAGAAACTTCCTGAAGGCACAACTCTGACATTTGCGCTTGCAGGAAATCAGAACAGTGGAAAAACGACTCTGTTTAATCAGCTGACTGGTTCTAACCAGCATGTTGGTAATTTCCCTGGAGTAACAGTAGATAGAAAGAACGGCGGAATCAAAGGACATTCTAATACAGAGGTTGTTGATCTACCAGGTATCTATTCACTATCTCCATATACTGATGAGGAGATTGTTTCCAGACAATATATTATTGGAGAAAAACCAAAGGGCATTATTAATATAGTTGATGCTACAAACATCGAGAGAAACTTATATCTTACAATGCAGCTTATTGAGCTGGATATTCCAATGGTTCTTGCTCTTAATATGATGGATGAGGTAAGAGGAAACGGAGGTTCCATTAACATCAATGCTATGGAGGCTCTGCTTGGAATTCCTGTTGTACCAATATCAGCTTCTAAGAATGAAGGTGTAGACGAGCTTGTAAGCCATGCCCTTCACGTTGCAAAGTATCAGGAGAGTCCTGGTAAGAAGGATTTCTGTGATGAGTCAGATCATGGTGGAGCGGTTCACAGATGTCTTCACGGTATAATGCATCTTATTGAGGACCACGCCAAACGTGCAGATATTCCCGTACGATTTGCAGCTAATAAACTTATTGAAGGTGATCAGAGGGTATTTGATGCACTTGAGTTATCTGAAAATGAGCTGGATATGGTGGAGCATATTATAGTTCAGATGGAAGAGGAACGTGGACTTGACAGATCCGCTGCTATAGCAGATATGCGTTTCTCATTTATTGATAAGCTGGTTAAAGAGACGGTTGTAAAACCATCTGAAAGTAAAGAAAGAGAACGTAGTGAAAAGATAGATAAGATTCTTACAGGTAAGTTTACTGCAGTTCCAGCGTTTATACTTATTATGGGTGTTATTGCATTTCTTACTTTTAATCTGGTTGGTGCATGGTTGCAGGAACTTCTTGAAAGTGGAATAGGCTTTGTGACGGATAAGCTGGATTTGGCACTTACTAATTGGAATGTAAATGAGGTAATTCATTCGCTAATTATTGACGGTATATTTAGTGGCGTAGGAAGCGTGCTTAGTTTCCTCCCAATCATCATACTTCTTTTCTTCTTCCTGTCTCTTCTTGAAGATACAGGATATATGGCAAGGGTTGCTTTTGTTATGGATAGACCACTCAGAAAGCTTGGTCTTTCTGGAAGAAGTATTGTGCCAATGCTTATTGGTTTTGGATGTTCAGTTCCTGGTGTAATGTCCAGCAGAACTCTGCCTTCAGAACGTGATAGAAAAATGACTATCATGATGATTCCGTTTATGAGCTGTACCGCAAAGTATCCAATTTATGGATTCCTTGTGGCAGCATTCTTCCCGGGTAAGGGAGCACTCATAATCATGATGCTTTATCTTCTTGGAATCATTGTTGGAATAGTGACTGCAGTTATTTCTAAGAAGCTTGTATTTAAGGGTGAGGCTGTTCCTTTTGTTATGGAGCTTCCTAACTATCGTCTTCCAGGAATTAAGAATGTCGCACAGCTGATGTGGGAAAAAGCTAAGGATTTCCTTGTGAAAGCATTTACCATTATCTTTGTAGCTACAATAGTGATCTGGTTCCTTCAAAGCTTTAATCCTCATCTTGGTTTAGCGGCAGATCCTCAAGATAGTATGCTTGCTAAGGTGGCTGGTTTTATTGCACCAGTTTTTTCACCGCTTGGATTTGGTGATTGGAGAGTTGTGACAGCTCTTATTACAGGATTTATGGCTAAGGAGAGTGTGGTATCCACACTTACAATTCTGACTGAAGGAAACATTGCTGGACTTATTGGTAGAACAGCTGCTATTTCACTCCTTGTTTTCTGTCTGCTTTATACACCATGTGTTGCTGCTGTAGCATCAGTAAAAAGAGAGCTTGGTCGTAAATGGGCGCTTCTCATGGTACTTCTTCAATGTTCAGTTGCATGGATAGTAGCATTTGTTATTTATAGTATTTTTAAATTAGTGATGGGATAAAAGATCATTTATTTTTGCATAAAGAAAGTGACATTTTTAATAAAAAAGGATAAATGAGAAATATGGTAAAACGTATAATAGTATATATATTTGGTATATTAGTTCTTGCGCTTGGAATAGTATTAAATACTAAAGCAAATCTAGGTGTATCATCCATCATTACAATTTCTTTTTCGATTTCAAAGATTTGGAATTTGAATTTCGCTAATGTTACATTTCTACTTTATTCAAGCTTTGTAATTGTGGAGATGATACTCAGAGGTTTTAGAAGAGAGTGGAGAGAGTTTTTCTTATCTATTCTCCAAATACCATTTAGCTTGGTATTTACTCGCTTTATGAATATATTTGACAGATGGCTTCCTGATTTTAAAACTGTTTATGAAGGAACCTTCTGGGGTGGTATTCCAGGAAGGATAATAATATTACTTTTTGCCATTCTTCTTACAGGTTGGGGAGTGGTTATGACTGTTAATCCAGGTTTTGTTCCTAACCCTGCGGATGGCATAGTCCATACTATAGCTGTTTGCGTAAACAAAGAAATGGGACTGATCAAGAATATCTTTGATATTTCCTGTGTTGCAATCACATGTACCATCGGTCTGATTTTTGCAGGAAAGATAGTAGGAGTGGGAATAGGAACCATCCTTTCAATGCTCCTGATTGGTAGAGTAATTGCGGTTACAAATTATGTTATTAATCGATTAAAACCTTCTGAAGAAGAATAAAAAAGGGTTTTGTATGGATTTTGATATTATAAGAATTACAGAGGAACATGATGCTGAGCTGGAGCTTTATTTTAGTGCGAATGAAACTCAGCTGCTCCATTATTATGAACCAGAGCTAGGTCTTTTTGTGGTTGAAAGTCCGGTTGTTATAGAGCGTGCCTTAGCAGCAGATTATGAGGTTCGTTCTTTTGTAATGATTGATTCTCTGGCTGAAGAGATGTGTGAAAGGTTTAGATCAATTATTGATAGAACATCAAATGTTTATGAAAAGCAGGATGAAGAAACAGCTGTAAAAATACCTGTATATGTTGCAGATTATGAAACTATTGCAGACATGACCGGAGTTAATATTACACGTGGTGTTCTTGCTTTGATGAAGAGAAGAGAGCTTCCTGACCTGGAGGAGTTGGTAAAGGATTATCGCAGAATAGCAATCTTTGATGATGTGGAGAACCCTACAAATGTGGGAGCAATGTTCAGGTCTGCGGCTGCTCTTGGTATTGACGCTGTAGTTTTAGCGGGGGCTTCCAGTGATCCTCTTTATAGAAGAGCATCAAGGGTAAGCGTAGGAACGGTTTTTCAGTTACCATGGACAAAGCTTAATAAAAAGAATAAGTCATTGGATTATGTTCAGACCTTGCATCAGCTTGGGTTTAAAACGGTAGCAATGGCTCTAAATGATAATTCAATTCAGATAGATGATAATAGACTTAAGTCGGAGGAAAAGCTGGCAATCATTCTTGGTAATGAAGGAGTGGGGCTTTCCGATGATGTGATTTCAAAAAGTGACTATGTTGCTAAAATACCTATGAAGAACAATGTTGATTCGTTAAATGTGGCGGCGGCTAGTTCTATCATATTTTGGGAGTTAAGATAAATGATTTCAAGACAGGAAATGCTGAGGGAAATGCCGGTCCCACAGCTGATACTTAAATTATCTGTGCCAACAATCATCAGTATGATGGTAACAGCACTTTACAATTCGGCAGATACATATTTCGTGGGCAAGATATCTACAGAAGCAACAGCTGCTGTAGGTCTTGTTTTTTCTGTGATGGCGATTATTCAGGCTGTTGGATTTTTCTGCGGTCATGGTTCAGGAAATTATTTATCTCGTATGCTTGGTGCAAATAAGAAAGACGAGGCAAATATGATGGCATCTACAGGATTTGCACTTTCTCTTATTCTTGGACTTATAGTCGCTATACTTGGAAATATCTTTGCATACTATATTGCGGGCTGGATTGGTTCTACACCAAGCACTATGGATGATACTATTTCGTACATGAGAATTATCCTCATGGGCGCACCATTTATGATGGGGCAGTTCGTTATTAATAATCAGCTTCGTTATCAGGGAAATGCCATGTATGCCATGATAGGTCTGATGTGTGGAGCGGTGGTTAATGTATTCCTGGATCCACTCTTAATTCTGTATTTTGGTATGGGCGTTAAAGGCGCAGCGATTGCGACAGTTTCTGGACAGCTCATCAGCTTCTTTGTTCTCTTCATAGGAAGTAGAAGGGGCGAGAATATAAAAATGCATATTAAAGATGTTCATATTAATTTGCATTTTATTAAGGAGATTATAAATGGTGGAACTCCATCACTTCTTAGACAGGGACTTGCAGCCGTTTCAACTCTTCTTTTAAATCACTATGCAGGAAAGTTTGGTGGCGCGGCAGGAATTGCAGGTATGTCTATCGTAACAAGAGTAATGCTTATGATGATATCAGCTCTGATTGGTTTTGGTCAGGGTTATCAGCCGGTATGTTCCTTTAATTACGGAGCGGGACTTATAGACAGAGTAAAGCAGGGTTATTATTTCTGCGTCAGATGGGGATTTATTTTCCTTCTGGCTATCGGTGCTATTTGTTTTACATTCGCACCTCAGATAGTTGGTTGGTTCAGAGATGATCCTGAAGTAATAAAGGTGGGTACGTTTGCACTTAGATGCCAGGCGTCTGTAATAGCTTTGTCGTCACCTATTGTAATGACAAACATGATGCTTCAATCAATAGGTCGTGGACTCAAGGCTAGTATTACGGCTTCGGCACGTAACGGAATATTCTTTATTCCGCTAATATTAATCCTCCCTATATTCTTTGGAATGACAGGAGTGCAGATTACACAGACAGTTTCAGATGTTCTCACATTTATACTTATCATACCAATGGCTCAAAGCGAAATCATGTCCATGAATAAGCTGATGGAGTTATAGATAAAAACTATAACGTGTAATAATATATAAATATAGTGGGCTAATAGGTTTTTATTTATCCTATAGTTTGTTTATGATAATATGTCAAAGTAATAATTAAAAATTATAAGAGATTATAAATAAAATTAATAAGGAGAAACAATATGAAAGACGAAACAAAATGCCTGCATTCAGGTTACACACCAGGAAATACTGAGCCTAGAGTTTTACCAATTGTACAGAGTACAACTTACAGATTTGATACAACACAGGATATAGCAGATGTATTCGATGATCCTACAAAGGCTCTTATTTATTCAAGATTTGCTAACCCAACAGTTATGGCTGTTGAGGAGAAGATTAATCAGCTTGAGGGCGGTGTTGGAGCAATGGCTACATCATCAGGTCAGGCTGCATCACTTCTTTCTATCCTGAATATTGCACAGGCAGGAGATAGTTTTGTTTCTGTTTCTGAGATATATGGTGGAACAATCAATCTTTTTGCTTACACACTTAAGAAGCTTGGTATTGAGTGCATCTTTGTAAATCAGGAAATGTCTGATGAGGAAATTAAGGCTGCATTCAAACCTAATACAAAATGTGTATTTGGTGAGACACTTGCAAATCCATCACTTACAGTTTTCGATATTGAAAGATTTGCCAACATTTCACATGAGCAGGGTGTTCCACTTATCGTTGATAATACATTTGCTACACCAGTATTATGTAAACCATTCGATTTCGGTGCTGATATAGTTGTTCATTCAACTACTAAGTACATGGATGGTCATGCAGTACAGGGTGGTGGTATGATCGTTGATAGTGGTAAGTTCGATTGGACAAATGGCAAGTTCCCTGAGCTGGTTGAACCAGATGAGAGCTACCATGGAACATGCTATGTAAGAGACTATGGAAAGATGGCTTACATACTTAAAGCACGTATGCAGCTGATGAGAGATTTTGGATGCTATCCAGCAGCTCATTCAGCATTCCTTCTTAACCTTGGACTTGAGACTCTTCCAATTCGTATGGAGAGACATTTCCAGAATGCACTTGAGGTTGCTAAGTATCTTAAAGCAAGCCCATATGTTGAATCAGTTACATTCCCAGCTCTTGAGGATGACAAGAATCATGATCTTGCTATTAAGTATCTTGGCGGTAAGGCATGTGGAGTTATCTCTTTCGTAATCAAGGGTGGTCGTGAGAATGCTATGAAGTGGATGGATTCACTTAAGCTTGCTTCTAACGAAGTACATGTAGCTGATATTAGAACATGCGTTCTTCACCCAGCAAGTGAGACACATCGTCAGCTTACAGATGAGCAGCTTGTTGCAGCAGGTATTGAAGGTGGTATGATCAGATTCTCAACTGGTCTTGAGAATATTGAAGATATCATCGCAGATATTGAAAGAGGATTCGCAGCACTGTAAATAGGCTTGAAGGAATAGATGTGTTCTGATATAACTATTTTATAAAAATAATAATTATGAGGATGGTTCTGCTTTGTTGTAGGGCTGTCCTCATTTGAGGTTTTATATGAATATAAGAGATAAAAAAATTCTAATTATAGTTGCAGTCCTCATGATCCTTATTTTCGTATACTTCATGAGTAGAGCGAATAATTCTGGGGGAGGAAACTCTGGCAATGATTCCACAGGAAATAGTACTGTAGAAGTTGTTACAACTGAGTCGACTTCTGAACAGACTACAGAATCTACGACTGAAACATCAACTGAGACTAAAACAGAATCTACAACAGAAACAGTAATGAGTAGTACTGAGGATGAGTTGGAAGATGAAAAGACTACTGAAGAAATAACAGAAGAAGAGTATACCTTCAGAAATAATAATCGTCGTGATGAGCATTATGAAAAGCACGGTAAGTACATGGGCTTTGATGATGCTGAGGAATATGAGGAAGCGGCTTCTGATGTTGTGAATAATCCTGAGTCCCTTCATAAGACTGAAAAGGAAGATGGGGATGATGTTTATTATCTTAAGGATTCTAATGAATTCGTAATAGTTTCACCGGATGGCTATATAAGAACCTACTTTAATCCAGATGATGGAATTGCTTATTACAATCGTCAGTGAATCGTGATACAATGTACTACGTGTTTTTGCTTCGGCAAAAGTATAAAAGATTTACAAGGAGTAACATATGGACATAATTAAAAAGATTAGTGAAGAGTTAGAGGTAAAGGTACCACAGGTGCAGGCAGCAGTGGATCTTCTAGATGAAGGATGTACAGTACCTTTCATTGCAAGATATAGAAAGGAAAAGACAGGTGCTCTGAATGATGAACAGCTCAGAAAACTCTACGAGCGTTTAACATATCTTAGAAACCTTGAGGAAAAGAAGCAGACTGTTATTTCTACTATCGAAGAACAGGAGAAGATGACTCCTGAACTCATGAAAGAAATTGAAGCCTGTGAGACAATGGTTAAACTGGAGGACATATACAGACCTTACAGACCAAAGAGAAGAACAAGAGCAACAATCGCTAAAGAAGCAGGTCTTGAACCACTGGCAGAAATCATTCTTGCTCAGACAACTAAGAAAACTCTTGAGGAAGAGGCAACACCTTTCCTTAATGAAGAAAAAGAAATTGATACAGTTGAAAAAGCTGTTCAGGGAGCTGCTGATATAATTGCTGAGCAGATAAGTGATACAGCTGATTATAGAGAGTGGATAAGAGAGAAGACATTCAAGGCTGGAAAGCTTCTTTCGAACGCAAAGGATGCAGAGGCAAAATCTGTATACGAGAACTATTATGAATTTGAAGAACCACTCAGCAAGATCACAGGTTACAGAACTCTTGCAATTAATCGTGGTGAAAAGGAAAAATTCCTTACTATAAAAATCGATGCTCCAGTTATTGATATAGTTAATTATCTTGAAAGACAGCTGGTTGAAAAGAGCCTTCTTCCAAGAAAAGCGAGTGTAGGTGGAATAAGCTACGACGCTAATAAAAAGTCATCAAACAAAAATAATAACAAGAACAAGTATGCTAATAGCAGCATTGGTGGTCTTGAAGAAATGGCAGCACTCTTAGGTCTTACTGGAGATGACAATAAAAAGAGAGATAACAGACCAAATAAAAATGCAAAAGAAGAACCAAAGGAAGAAGAGTATCTTCTGAATGTTGGAACACCTGGTGAAACAGAAATACCTTGGACATCACAGGTAATTGTTAATGCTATTGTAGATGCATACGAGCGTCTTATTGCTCCAGCCATCGAGAGAGAAATAAGAAATGAACTTACTGAGACTGCTGAAGATGGAGCAATAGAAGTATTTGGTAAGAACCTTACACAGCTTCTTATGCAGCCTCCAATTGCAGGTCAGACTGTACTTGGATGGGACCCTGCATTTAGAACAGGATGTAAGCTTGCTGTTGTTGATCCAACTGGAAAGGTTCTTGATACTGCAGTTATCTATCCAACAGCACCAACAAATGAAAAGAAGATTGCTGATGCAAAGGCAGTTCTTAAGAAATTTATAAAGAAGTATAATATTACTCTAATTTCATGTGGTAACGGAACAGCATCTCGTGAATCTGAGCAGATTATTGTTGAGCTTCTTCATGAGATACCTGAGAAGGTAAGCTATGTTATCACAAACGAGGCAGGTGCTTCTGTATATAGTGCAAGTGCTCTTGCAACAGAAGAGTTCCCAGAGTTTGATGTAGGACAGCGTTCAGCAACATCTATTGCTAGACGTGTTCAGGATCCACTTGCAGAGCTTGTTAAGATTGATCCTAAGTCAATCGGTGTTGGTCAGTATCAGCATGATATGAATCAGAAGAAGCTGGGCGAGGCTCTTGGCGGAGTAGTAGAAGCAGCAGTTAACAAGGTTGGTGTTGATCTTAATACAGCATCTGCACCACTGCTTCAGTATGTATCTGGTGTATCAAAGCCAATTGCTAAAAACATTGTGGCATATAGAGAAGAAAATGGAAGCTTCACAGATAGAAAGCAGCTCCTCAAGGTTCCTAAGCTTGGCGCAAAAGCTTTCGAACAGTGTGCAGGTTTCCTCCGTATAGTAGGAGGAAAGAATCCACTTGATGCAACTGCAGTTCACCCTGAGAGTTACGACGCAACTCAGAAGCTTCTTGATAAACTTGAAATCAAGATGGGCAAGACTGGAATTACAGCGGCTGAGATGGATGTGGTTTCTGCTCTCAGAAAGAATGCATCTGAGAAGAAGAAGCTTGCAGAAGAAGTTGGAGTTGGTGAAATGACTCTGGATGATATCATTGAAGAGCTTCTCAGACCAGGCCGTGATCCACGTGAGGATATGCCAAAACCAATCCTTAGAAGTGATGTTCTTGAGATGGAAGATCTTGAGGTTGGAATGGTTCTTAAAGGAACTGTGCGAAATGTAATCGACTTCGGTGCCTTTGTTGATATCGGAGTTCATCAGGATGGACTTGTTCATATTTCGCAGATAACAAATAAGAAATTCATCAAGCATCCTCTTGAGGTAATAAGCGTTGGTGATATAGTAGATGTTAAAGTTATTAATATCGATAAAGAAAAGGGAAGAATAGGTCTTTCCATGATACTTGATTAGTTTAAGAAGGCGGTTTTTGGTCTAGTACCAGACCGCCTTTTATGATAAAATAATCGTGTGTGGTTTTTTGAAATAGATAGTATATTGTTTTGAAATTCAAATGTATGGGTTACATGATTATGATAATTAAAAATAATACAATTAGAAAAGGTATGAGCATTGCCAGGTATATATGTTTACTTGTCGTGCTCATTTTTGTTTTTGCATTTATTTCCGGCAGCGATTCCTTTGCGGAAAATATTTCAGGAGATGATAATGAAGATGTGGCAGTAGACCCAACCTCGAAGGGGGATGGATATGCTTCAGTTTTGTACAACAATACAAACGGCCTCCCTACATCTGAAGCAAATGCGCTTGCTGAAACCAGCGAGGGATTCATCTGGATTGGAAGCTATGGCGGTCTTATAAGATACGACGGAAACAATTTTGAAAGAATAGATTCCACAACAGGTATCGCCAGTGTAGTTAGTTTGTATGTAGATAAAGATGACAGACTTTGGATAGGTACAAATGATAATGGTATTGCCGTAATGGATGACGGCAAGTATAGATTCTTTGATGTTGAGGATGGACTTCCTTCATCATCTATCAGATCAATCGTTCAGGATGCAGATGGTAATATAGTTGTTGCGACTACAAATGGTCTGGCGCTTATAACACCTGATATGGAACTTAAGCCAATAGATGGACGTCTTCTGGATAATGAATATATTAATGAAGTTCGAATTGGAAAAGATAATATTATTTATGGAGAAACACTTTCGGGTGGAATTTTCACTTTTGAAAATCAGAAGGTTACTGCCTTCTATGATGGAGAAGGTCTGGGAATAGGAACTATAAATACCATCTATCCTGACCCTGAAAATGAGGGCTATGTTTATGTTGGTACAGAGTTATCTGAGATATATCATGGTGTTCTTCAGGACGGACTTAAGGATGCTGAAATCCTTGATGTTTCTCCGCTGGATAATATAACATCTATTGAAATTTTCAATGGAATACTCTGGGTATGTTCAGATAGTGGTATTGGTTTATTTGAGAATGGAGAATTCTCTGTTCTTCAAAACATTCCTCTTAATAATTCCATCGACCATATGCTGGTTGATTATGAAGGCAATCTTTGGTTTACATCTTCAAGACAGGGAGTAATGAAGATTGTTCCTAACCAGTTTACAGATATCAATTCTAAATATGGTATGGATGAGATGGTTGTTAATACAACCTGTCGTCTTGATGACAGATTATTCATTGGTACTGATACGGGCCTTGTTGTTATTGATGGTTCTTATAAACTAAAGAGTGTTCAGATTGATCATATTACTTCTAGCTATGAAGACATAAAGAGTAAGGTAAACCTGATCAAGTTATTAGAAGAAACTCGTATAAGATCCATCATAAAAGATTCAAAAGACAGACTTTGGATTTCAACATATAGTGAGCTTGGTCTTGTACTTTATGATCATGGTGATGTAACTACCTACGGACAAGCTGATGGACTTCCTTCTAATAAGGCCAGAGTGGTCAATGAATTTTCTGATGGAAGAATCATGGTCGCTTGTAGTGGTGGTCTTGCTGTTATAGAAGACGGTAAAGTTACCGAGGTTTATAACGAGAGTGATGGAATTAATAACTCAGAAATTCTTACTGTCTGTGAAGGATATAATGGTGAGATAGTACTTGGTTCCGATGGTAATGGCATCTATACGATTGATAATGGAATAATTAAGAATTATGGTAAGGGTGATGGACTTCGTTCTGAAGTTATAATGCGAATAAAGAAGGATACAACCCGAGATCTTTACTGGATAGTAACAAGTAATTCTCTTGCATATATGAAGGATGAGAAGATTACTACCATAGAAAAGTTCCCTTATTCAAATAACTTTGATTTATATGAAAATGATAATGATGAGATGTGGATACTTAGTAGTAATGGTATTTACGTTACTCCAGTTGAAGAGCTTCTTGATAACAGAAGTATCGATGCAGTTTTCTATAGTCGAGATAATGGACTTCCTTGTGTAGCAACTGCAAACTCTTATAGTGATATAAGTGAAAATGGACTCCTTTATATGGCTGGTGTTTCTGGTGTTGTAAAGGTTAATATTGATAAAGATTTTGAATCTGTTACGAACCTTAAAATGTCAGTTCCATTTGTGCAGGCAGATGATAAATTTATTTATCCAGATGAAAATGGTAACTATACTATTGCATCAGATGTAAAGAGAATTACAATCCATCCATTTATTTATACATACTCATTAACTAATCCAAAGGTTACTTATAAATTGGAAGGATTTGATACTGAGTCAGTAACAGTAAATAGAACAGAACTTGAACCTCTTGATTATACAAATCTGAATGGTGGAACATATACATTTGATATGACCATACAGACATATATGGGAGAGGGAAGCAATAATCTTCGAGTTCGAATTGAAAAAGAAAAAGCATATTACGAAGAGTTTTGGTTCAAGGTTCTTGTATCAGTTTTAGCACTTGCATTACTTACAGCGATTGTTGTTTTCTATGTAAAGAGAAAAACAAAAGCTCTTATGCAAAAGCAGGAAGAGAACCGTATATTCATCCGAGAAATGATCGAAGCATTTGCGAAGACTATCGATATGAAGGATAAGTATACTAATGGTCACTCAACTCGTGTTGCAGAATATACAGCTATGCTTACCAGAGAACTTGGATACGATGAAGAGACAGTTGAAAAGTATTATAACATTGGTCTGCTTCATGATATTGGTAAGATTGGTATTCCTCCTGAAGTACTTAATAAACCAGGTAAGCTTACTGATCAGGAATTCAATATTATCAAGTCGCATTCGGCTCAAGGTTATAAAGTTCTTAAAGATATAAGCATCATGCCTGAACTTGCAATCGGCGCTGGTGCCCATCATGAAAGACCTGATGGTAAAGGTTATCCTAAGGGACTTAAAGGTGATGAGATTCCACGTGTTGCACAGATTATTGCAGTAGCAGATACATTCGATGCAATGTATTCTGACAGACCATACAGAAAGAGAATGAATTTTGATAAAGCTGTTTCAATCATAAAAGAGGTTGCAGGAACGCAGCTTCAAGGTGATGTTGTAGATGCATTCTTACGACTGGTTGAGAAGGGTGAATTCAGAGCTCCGGATGATGATGGTGGTGGAACAACAGAAGATATAAATAACATCCATAAGCAACAACAAAAACAAGAAGAAGATAAAAAGAAGCTTCAAGAAAAAATAAATAAAGAAAAAAATAATGAATAAAAATTATTAATTTTTGTAGTTAAAATATACAAACGAAAATTCTATTAATTACTTTGGTTGTTGAATATGGAGAAATTTTTCAAAAAAGTTGCAATTAAAAGTCAATAATAGTAAAATTCTTTTCGTTGGAAAATAGACATTACAAATTGAACAACTTGGGTAAAAGTTATATTTTAAATTTCTAAACGGAGGAATGTAAAAATGACAGTTAAGAAGACAAGCGTTAAAGATCTCGCTGAGAAGGCAGCTGCTGCTAAGAAGGAAGCTGCTAAGGTAGTTGAGAAGAAGGAAGAAGTAAAAGTAGAGAAGAAGGCAGAGCCAGCTAAGAAGGAAGCTGCTAAGCCAGCTGCAAAGAAGGCAGAGCCAGCTAAGAAGGCACCTGCAAAGAAAGCTGCTGCTAAGCCAGCTGCAAAGAAGGCAGAGCCAGCTAAGAAGGAAGCTGCTAAGAAGGCACCTGCAAAGAAAGCTGCTCCAGCTAAGAAGACAACAACAGCTGCTAAGAAGGCACCTGCAAAGAAGGCTGCTCCAGCTAAGAAGACAACAACAGCTGCAAAGAAGGCTCCTGCAAAGAAGGCTACAACAACAGCTAAGAAGGCAGTTGAGAAGGTTATCGTTGAGTACGCTGGTGGTCAGTTCGATACAGCTGATATCGTAGCTAAGGCTAAGGCTGCAAGTGGTAAGAAGACAGTTAAGGAACTTAACGTATACTTCCAGCCAGAGAATGGTATGATTTACTTCACAGCTGATGGTGTTGAAGGTTCAACAAACCTGTAAATAAAATCTACTAAGATATAAATAAAAGCACTGTGGTTCGCCACAGTGCTTCTTTTTTTGCTTTTGAATTTTTTTGTTTTTATTCTGCGCCTCTCATCTTAATGATAGGAGAACCTTTCTTTTTAACATAGTCGCCAGTGATAATTACTGTTCCTATATTTTCATCCTTTGGAACCTGATACATGATATCTAATAACAGTTCCTCAATGATAGAACGAAGAGCTCTTGCTCCTGTTTTTCTTTCTTCAGCAATCTTTGCAATTTCAACGAATGCTTCGTCTTCAAATTGAAGATCAACTTCATCCATTCTGAAAAGTTTTTGATACTGTTTGATAATAGAATTGCGAGGCTCTTTTAATATGCGGATATACATATCATTATCCAGATCGTTCAGAGTGAAGATAACTGGAAGTCTTCCAATAAACTCCGGTATCATTCCAAAGTGTCTTAGGTCCTCTGTTGTAACCTTGGATAGAAGAGCAGGATCATTTTCGAGTTCATCTCTAAGGTTTGCTCCAAAACCGATAGAAGACTGTGCGGCAATTCTTGTTTTGATTATATCTTCAAGATCAGGGAATGCGCCACCACATATAAAAAGTATTCCACTTGTGTTCATCATGGTTGTTGGTGTCATAGCATTCTTGCTTCCTGAACCTACAGGTACCTCAACTTCAGATCCTTCAAGGATTTTAAGAAGTCCCTGTTGAACAGATTCGCCACTTACATCTCTGGAACGTGTTTCCTGTTTCTTTGCAAGTTTATCAATCTCATCAATAAAGACTATTCCATGTTCGGCTCTTTCTACATCGTTATCAGCAGCAGCAAGAAGCTTAGAAAGAACGCTTTCTACATCGTCACCAATATAACCAGCTTCTGTAAGAGAAGTGGCATCAGTAATAGCAAGAGGCACGTTCAGGATCTTGGCAATAGTCTTAACCATGTAAGTCTTACCAGAACCTGTTGGTCCGATCATAAGCATGTTGGATTTTTCGATTTCCACATCTGTCTGGTCAGGATACTTTTCAGGATTCTCCTCGCTGATAACTCTCTTGTAGTGATTATAAACAGCAACAGACATAACCTTCTTAGCATATTCCTGTCCAACAACATCTCTATCAAGAAGCTTTTTGATCTGATGAGGAGCAGGAATGTCTTCCAGCTTCAGGCTGAATTCTTCTTCCTCGTCATTATCAGTTGCACCATCAGGTCCCTGGGATGGAGTTCCATCCGGGTTCTTTCCGGCGTTTTTAGGTTTACGCTTTTTTACCTTTTGTGAATTAGGAATATCCATATTTGGAGTAAACATATTCAGGTTGTTGAATCCTGGCATGTTTGAGATATCCATAATAGGAGTATTACTAATTTGATCTAATGTTTTCTGCAGACAATCAGGGCAGATGTAAACATCTTTAGAAAAGCTAAGCAGCTTTCCGGCTTCTGATTCTGGTCTGCGGCACATATAACAATAATTCTCGTATTCGCTCAAAGTTTTCCTCCATTACATCGGCTTTATAGGCCAAAATATCGTCATTATTTAGTGAAACATTATGATTATATCATCCTATACAATACTTTGTAAAATTTAGGAGTAAATTTCATTATTCTGTATATTGAAAACTAGCCTCTTTAATGCTACTATGGTTACCCGAGGTGTTTTTGGGTGTATATGAGGTAAATAAATGACAAAAATAATAGCACATCGCGGAGCATCTGGTCTTGTTAAAGTAGAAAATACTCTTGAGTCTTTTGAAAAGGCTATTGAGATCGGTGCTGATATGGTTGAATTTGATGTACGTAAGACTAAGGATAACATCCTGGTTGTATATCATGATAAGAACTTCGAGGATCAGCCGGTTTCCTGGTATACCTATGAGGAGATGGAAGCGGTTGCCAAGAAGAAGGGATTTCACGTGCCTCTTTTTGTAGAGGTTTTGGAACTGTGTAAAGACAGGATTTATATGGATATTGAGGTTAAGGAAACAGGCTTTGAACACAGGCTTGTAAGACTTCTCAAGAAGACTGTTAGTTATGATAATTATTCGGTTAAGTCTTTTAAGGACAATGTAATCTATCGTGTTAAGGAGCTGGATCCGAATATTATGACAGGACTTCTTATTGGCTACAAAAATGCTAATTTTAAGAGACGTTATAATGAACTGTTTCCACTGCGAAGACTCAGAAGATGTCACGCAGATTTCGTTAGTCCAAACAGCAGACTTTTGCATTTCTTCTTTGTTAATAGAATGAGAGTTTATGGCTATCCAATCTATGTCTGGACAGTAAATGATGAAAGAACAATGAGAAGGCTTTTCAGAGCTAAGGTTGATGGGATAATAACAGATCGACCTGATATTGCTCTGGGACTCAGATAAAGTATTTAGGTGATGGGTGATGAAGCAAAGGATACAGGCATATCTAAAATATATAGATGAGATTTTAGATGAGAACAGCGAGATCAACAAGGGAGTTGAGCGAGACTGGGATAAAGAGATTGAAAGTCATCTCACTCAGATTGCATTTTTCGCTCATGAGAGACTTGTTCATCTTATAGTAATGTGTCTGGTAGCTATCTGCACGGTTATGTGTATTCTTACTTTTATAATAAAGAGTGAGATAATGCTGCTGCCATTAATTGTACTGTTCTTTGTACTACTTGTACCTTACATTATGCATTATTACCTTCTGGAGAATTCGGTTCAGAGAATGTATGAACAGTACGATGCAATGAAAAATAAGCAGGGGAAATATTTCGGAAAATAAGAGGCTGTTTTAATGAGATTTTTAAAAAGGCTTACATTACCACAGATCATACTTGCTGTTAGTGTGGTAGTTTTACTTGTAACTCCAACTATAATTACATATTCACTTGTTAAGAGAAATACTCAGGCTGATGATGAACTGGAAAAGGTTGCATCTGAAAGCGAGAATTTAGTTTTTGGTGCAGAGAGTCCAGCTGAGGAAACTACTGAAACAGATGCTGTAGCAGATGCAGAAAGACTTGAGCAGGATACAACAGATGTAAATCCACTTACCATGTCTGATGAGGCTACAGAAACAGATGCAGTACCACTTAATGGTAAGAAGGTTTATCTTACATTTGATGATGGTCCATCTGATAATACAAATGAGCTCCTTGATATATTAGATGAGTATAATGTTAAGGCTACATTTTTCGTAGTGGAAGAGGATGGAGACCATGCTGCCGAACTGAAGCGTATTGCTGAGGAAGGACATACTATCGGACTTCATTCACAGAGTCATATCTACAGTAAGCTTTATGCAGATCTGAATTCCTATAAGCGAGATGTTAAGGGTGTTCATGACTGGGTTAAGCGCGTGACAGGAATAGATACAAAGCTTTACAGGTTCCCTGGTGGAAGCTCGAACGCAGTATCAAATGTTCCGATTGAAGACTGTATAGAATATCTGCATGATAGTGGATATGAGTATTATGATTGGAATGCGCTGTCAAAGGATGCTGAGAATGCATATCTCACACCTGAGCAGCTTAATAATAATATAATGCAGAGTGTCAGAGTAAATGAGGGGGATTCAATAGTTCTGATGCATGATCTGGATGATCAGCATGCAACTGTTGAGGCACTTCCTGAACTTATTGAGACACTTCAGAGTGAGGGCTATGAACTCTGTCAGATTGATGAAAATACAGAACCTGTGCAGCATTTTGAAGAGTAGTGTAGCAGGTCAAAGAATGAACGGATAATAAAGGCGTGTCGGCTGACACGTCTTTATGTGTTTAATAAAGTAGATAGGAAAAACAATGGATTACCGCGAAGTAAGAGATTATATAACTGAAAAAGAAAAGCTGGGAAGCGTAATGGGGCTTGATAATATCAAGGAACTTTTAAGACGTCTTGATAATCCGGAAAAGTTTGCTCCTGCAGTTCATATTGCCGGAACAAATGGTAAAGGCAGCATTATGGCATTTGTCGAAGAGACATTTGTTAAAGCCGGAATGGTTGTTGGTCGTTATATCTCCCCAACTATTTATAATTATCGTGAGCGCTGGAGAAAGAATAAGGAATGGGCAAGTCCTGAGGATATAGCGCTTGCAATAACAGCTGTAAAGGATGAGGTAGATGCAATGATAGCGGATGGCTTTGACAGCCCAACTGCCTTCGAGATTGAAACAGCTGCAGCTTTCTGGTTATTCAGATATTGGAAATGTGATGTTATGCTCATAGAATGCGGTATGGGTGGACGTCTTGATGCAACGAATGTAATAGAAACAGATGTGCTTAACGTGCTTGCTTCTATCAGCATGGACCATATGAGTGTTCTCGGTAATTCTCTTAAGGAGATTACAAGAGAGAAGCTTGGAATAGTTAGAGATAATTCAGTGCTTGTAACATATCCTCAATGCGACGAGGTAATGAATGAAATAATGGATTATTCGGCTATGCATAATGTAAAGGTGATTGTAGCTGATAAGGATGAGCTGATCATTAATGAGGAAAGCTTCCACAGTGCTTCATTTACTTACAGAGGCGAAGACTATGATATCTCTATGGGTGGAGAATATCAGATTTATAATGCGATGACAGCCATAGATGTACTTAAGTACTTCAAGGATGTTTGTGGAGATTTCATTTATATGGGACTCCTTACTACAAGATGGGATGGACGCTTTTCTATAGCTCATACAAATCCTTTGGTAATAGTTGATGGAGCGCATAATGAGGATGCATGGCTGCGTCTTCGTGAGAGTCTGGATAAGTATTTTACAAATGAAAAAATCGTATATATAATGGGTGTATATGCGGACAAAGAATATACAAAAATGATTGATATTCTTTCTCCAACCATGAAAAAATGCTACACGGTTGCATCTCATAATCCTAGAGCGCTGCCTGCTGAGGAACTGTCTAAATGTCTCAGAAAGGCAGGGGTTGAGGCTGAAAGCATTGGAGATGTAAAGTTGGCAGTAGATTATGCGCTGGACCATGCTGAACCAGAGACGAAGATAGTGGTCTGTGGAACGCTTTCTATCACAGGAACAGCGCTAAAATATTTCAATAAAATGAGATTCTAATAAGTGGATATAGTGAGGTTAAAGATTAATGAAAAGGGTTGACTTAGTACTCGATGATCCAAGTTTTATCAAAAGAATAAATGCTATCGAAGAGGGAGAGGCAGACAGAGAATTCTGCAAACACGGAATGGAACACATTCTCTCTGTTGCAAGGATAGCATATGAACTTTATCTTGAATGTTATATCGACTGGCTGGATAACGAATGGCACCATACTGATATGGTACAGGATCAGACAATTATTGATATGAATGACGATATAGAGCATAACTTCTGGAACAAGGAATATATGAAAGAAGTTATTTATGTTACAGCGCTTCTTCATGATATTGGAAGATGTTCCAAGTATGAAGAGACAATGAGTCATAGAGAGGCAGGTCCTATTATAGCAAGACCAATTCTTGAAAGAGTAGGATTCTCCTATGGAGAGATAGATGACATTTGCAATGCCATAAGAAATCATGGCAAAGCACCTGAAGATGAAGGTTCTTTAGATGGACTTATTTATAGAGCTGACAAGCTCTCAAGACTTTGCTTTAATTGCCCATCAAAGGAAGCCTGTGACTGGGATGAAGAAAAGAAGACTAGTAACTTAGTTTATTAAAATGCTTTTGGAGTAGTTATAGAAAGCGGTATTACCAATGGATAAGATAAGAATAGACGATATAAAGATATATGCATATCACGGTGTTCTACCTGAAGAAAAAAGAGATGGACAGGATTTTATAGTAAGCGCTGAGCTTGGTCTGGATCTTAAAACTTCAGGTGTTTCAGATAAGCTTGAGAAGACGGTAAATTATGCTGATGTGACAAAGCTCATCGAAGAAACATTTACCGAGGTTAGTTATAATACAATTGAAGCTGCAGCGGAGTCCGTGGTAGAGGCTATTCTCTCCGAATATAAGCTTATACAGATAGCTACAATAAAGGTGAGTAAGCCAAATGCTCCAATCGATGCAGATTTTGGAGATGTATCGGTGGAGCTTACAAGAAGAAGACATATTGTTTATCTTGGACTTGGTTCTAATCTTGGTGATAAGAAACAGTATCTGGATACGGCTGTTGAAGAGCTGGGTAAAGATGATACCATTACAGTAAATAAGGTCTCCAGTTATATAGAGACAGAGCCTTATGGACCTGTGGATCAGCCAGACTTTCTGAATGCGGTTATAGAAATAGAAACCTCTCTTGAGGCTGAAGAACTTCTGCAGATCATTCATGATATTGAGCAGGAAGCAGGAAGAGAAAGATTAATACATTGGGGGCCTAGAACTCTGGATATTGATATTCTTTTATATGATGATCAGGTTATTAATACAAAGGACCTGACTATCCCACATCCTGAAATGCATAAGAGAGAATTTGTTTTAAAGCCTCTTATAGAGATAGCGCCTTATGTATATCATCCAACACTTATGAGAAATGCAGTCCAGATGATGGATGACTTAAAAGCATCTTCCTATGTGGCTGTTGAACGTGTAGAAACAGAGGATTTCCAGGAAATTGAAACTCTGGATCTTGCTGGTAAAACGGTTGTTTATGCAGGCGTACCTGGTGCATATGCAGAGGAAGCCGCGACAAAATATTTTGGCGGTGGCGTAAACTATACAAACGTTAAAAAGTTCGATGATGTGGTTCGTGCAGTTGCGGAAGGAAAAGCTGACTATGGCGTAATTCCTATCGAAAACAGTTCTGCAGGATTTGTTACAGGAAATTATGACATCATAAGAACCAGTGGAGTAAAGATAGTTGCTCAGATTACCATAGATATAAATCATTGCCTTTTAGGAATGAAGGAAGCGGTTCTTTCTGATATAACCAAGGTTTATTCTCATCCACAGGGACTTATGCAATGTAAAGAGTATATAGATGAGAATGGATTTAAGACAGAGGGCGTAAGTAATACAGCGAGGGCGGCTCAAAGAGTTAAGTCTGAAGGACTTAGAAATCAGGCAGCCATCTCCAGTGAGAGAGCAGCTGAGATTTATGGCCTTAAGGTTCTTGATAAGAATATTAACTTTTCGGCTGATAATTCAACTAAGTTTGTAATACTCACCAGAGAGGAAGTTTTCCTGTCGGATTCTATAACCGTAAGTGTATGCTTCACAACACAGCATAAAGTTGGTGCACTTTACGATGTGATGGGTATTATTGATACAAATCAGCTGAATATGACTAGTATTGAATCTCGTCCATCATTAAAACATAAGTGGGAATACTGGTTCTATGTTACCTTTGAAGGTAAGCTTACTGACAGAAATGTTATCAAGACACTTAGAGAACTTAAGGCAAATACAGATGAAATGTTTATTTTAGGTACATATTAAGTTTACAGTTCTAAAGTGCGGCATTAAATTATCTTGACAAATAGCAGTTGTTAGGGTATTATAGTCAAGCGTGTGAAAAAACACGGGAAAACCAAGTAGAGTATCCACTCTCACCTGGACAGCCAAAGAGCAGTCGGGTCGAATACATTTGATGCATACCAGATATATTATTTTGGTGTGTAATGACTTTGTATTAAAAGTGGATATTCTTGAATATCCACTTTTTTATTGTATGGAGGGTAAAGCAATAGACTATTTAATTAACGAACAGATTCGAGACAAAGAAGTACGAGTTATCGGAGCTGAGGGTAATCAGTTAGGTGTAATGAGCATTCAGGATGCCAGAGCTGCAGCTGATGAGGCTGGCCTTGATCTGGTTAGGGTTTCTCCTAATGCAAAACCACCTGTTTGTAAGATTATCGATTACGGAAAATTCCGTTATGAGATTTCCCGTAAGGAGAAAGAGGCAAAGAAGAAGCAGAAGACTGTGGAAATCAAAGAAGTGCGTCTTTCACCAAATATTGAAGAGAATGATCTTAATACAAAGATAAATCAAGCCAGAAAGTTCCTTCAGAAGGGTAACAGAGTTAAAGTTACTCTTAGATTCAGAGGACGTGAGCTGGCATATGTAAATCAGAGCAAGCCAATACTTGATGACTTCGCAGAGAAACTTGCTGATATATCTACTATTGATAAGCAGCCTAAGTTTGAGGGAAGAAGTATGTCAATGTTCCTTGCTGCAAAAACAAATAAGTAAATAATAGGGATTTATCCCGATTAAATAGGAGGAAAATATAATGCCAAAGTTAAAGACAAAAAGAGCTGCTGCAAAGCGCTTCAAGGTAACAGGAACTGGAAAGCTTAAGAGAAATAAGGCTAACAAGAGTCATATCCTTACAAAGAAGACTACAAAGCGTAAGAGAGGTCTTAGAAAGGCTACTATGACTGATAAGACAAATGAGAAGAATATGAAGAAGATTCTTCCATATCTTTAAGATTTGTTTGTAGACTAAGTTTGTTTAGGAGGATAATAAAATGGCAAGAATTAAAGGTGGCGCTAATGCCAAGAAGAGACATAATAAAGTACTTAAGGCTGCAAAGGGATACCGCGGAGCAAGAAGTAAGCAGTATAGAGTAGCTAAGCAGTCTGTAATGAGAGCTGATGCAACAGCATTTGCTGGACGTAAGGAGCGTAAGAGAGATTTCCGTAAGCTCTGGATCGCACGTATCAATGCTGCAGCTAGACAGAATGATATTTCATACAGCCAGCTTATGCATGGTCTTAAGGTTGCTGGTGTAGATATGAACCGTAAGATGCTTTCAGAGATCGCTATCAGTGATCCAGAAGGATTTACACAGCTTGTAGAGGTTGCAAAGGCAGCTATAGCTTAAGTTTAAAAATTATTCTAAAAAGTGTTGATTTTTGTGTTGACATTTATGGGATAAAGTGATACTATATGCAAGTCGCGTCGATGTGACGCGACTGATATAAGCGGGAGTGCTGGAATTGGCAGACAGGCTAGACTAAGGATCTAGTGTTGGCAACGACGTGTGGGTTCAAGTCCCATCTCCCGCACAAAATCAGGACCTTGAGAAGTTCAAAGGTCCTGATTTTTTTATCCTGATTTTGTGCGGGAGATGGACCTTGAACCCACGTGAGTTCAAGTCGCGGCGACACCTTAGGTGTCGCCTTGGTCGGCTCGCAAGCGTAGCTTGCTCACGAGTCAGCTAAAAATGGTCCACCGGACCATTTTTTTTACGCTGCCTCCTCATCTCCCTTGTTATTACAAAGATTATTTTTTCCCATTTTCTATTTGAACTTGCTTTGTGTCTTTGATTGCCCGATAAGCATTTTATTGCACTTATAAGCCCACCCTATTTACGTTATTCTTCATTCTAAACTTTTGTCTCACCCTAGCTTATAAGTGCATGAGCCTTCTTCCAATAAGGTATTATTTAATGGTTGACAGTCCATATGGGTCTGTCATTATTATAGAACACACTATGGCGGATAATATGCTTAACACAAGCACAAGGAGGTAAATGTTATGGCAAATAAAGATGTTAAAATATTATATTCGGAGCCTGAAAGCTATTTTACTCCAGAGGCACTTGCTATTTTAAATGGTGAGGAAATTAATCTAGAGAGTGCTAAAAGGATAATAAAAGAATATGATGATGTTTATAATCGCGTTAATATTTATAAGCAATGTTATGTGTTCTGTTACGATGATGGTGATGATAATCTTATAAGCATTAAAGATGGTGGCGGAATTCATCCACCTCGTGGTGTAGTAAAAAAGACTGGAAGGATTGTTCCGTTTCCAGAACTTTTAGCAGATGGCATAGCCAGAGGTGATGAATTAGAAGAGGCAGGCATTATAATTGATCTTAAAGTATAGGTTTGCGCAATTAATACTGGTAATAACAAATAACTTATTGTGATTTGAAACTTGTTTTGTAAGATGTTATTACACTTAATGAAAAAGGGTGTTATCGGTGTATGTTTGCCACTGAAAAAAGATTGTAAAAAAAGTAACTGCAATCTCATGGAACGAGGGCAGTTACTTTTTGTATTATTGAGTCTTAAAAATATTCTGACATAATTTCATTTATTGTGTTCAATGAGGCCTCATAATCTTCATAGGTTGTTGGGTCGTGACTGCCATCTGTTTTCTCGACTCCTGCTTCAAATCTGTAAATAGGATTGAGTTTACCGTCAAAAATATCCCATATATTATATATATAATCCTCTAGTTTATTGTATATTTCGAATTTATGAAGTATTATATATTCTTTTTGGAGAATTAATTCAAGATTTCGTACTTTATTCTCAATCATATAATAAAGATTATTTTCTATTTTTTGAGGATTAAATTCTAAATCATTCAATACTACTTGATGTTCTATATCATTCCAGTATGTTGTGAACCCCTCTGTCTCTTTAAACTCGTGTAAAAATTCTATAATAGCATCATATATCCTTTTTAATGAGTCTAATGTTCTTTCGCTTGCAGTAGTCATTTTGTTATCCTCCTTTTTTGATAGTAGAATCATAAAATCCTGAATTTCAAGTGTTGATGCTAGAAGCTTAATTGTATCAATATCAGATGGACCACTAATCCGGTATCTCCAGGAGTGTATAGTTCCTGGTTCTACATTAATCTTGTTTGCTAAATGAAATTCGGCTTCCGTCACTTTTAGATTGTTTTGCGATTTGTAATTATCAAAACAGTTTCTAAATACAGTTGTATTAAAATGGTAATCGTGGCTGTTTATATGAAAAATTCTTAAATTGGTTTTTGACATATTTCTGTTAACCTCCTTCTTTATATTTCCTAGGATAAAAAGATTATAGCAATTAGTATTTTTACTTGTACAGTATAGAAATATATCAACTAAAATCAACTAAATAATCTCGATGGTAATAAAATGCAAATCTTTAATAAATTTAGATGATTTGATATAATTGATGAAAATAAAAAAGTGTCTAAACATAAAAATAGAGTCAGGAATATTCGGAATAATCTTCATATGACTATGTTAGAATTTGGTATGATTATTCCGTTAGAAAAAAACGTTTGTTAAATAATCCTAGTTTCATTAGAAACAGAAAGGCTAAAACGAGTGAGGAGTTTGTCTTGAATGCAAATATAGTTTTGGATAAATAACTTTGTGGATAGGTGATGTTATGAATATAAGATATAGAAAAAAAATAATAATTCCCCTGGTTTGTTCACTTCTTTTTATGGTATCGTGTGGAAAATCTAATGACGTAGTAGATGACATTGAAATAGAAAATACGGAGGCGGAGATTGAAGAAGAAACGGTATATATTGATGAGAGAACCGGAAAGAGTTTTAATATAGTAGATGATAAGATAGAGGTGTTTCTTCCGGTAGGACTTACATATAAATCTAAGGATAAGAATTATACTGTCAAAGCTGAGTATGATGATAAGAATAGACTTGTAAGCTATGTTGATAATAATACAGTTTTAGGTGATGAAGAGAAAAGAACATATATTTATAACCTGGATGGAAAGTTTGATCGAATGTATTTAGAAGGAGATGGAAGAGGAGAGGACTATAGTTTCACCTATGAAGGATATAATATTATAGACGTAAAAGATAATGAGGATTTTGGATTGGTTTTAAGTGATGATGTCAATGTCCATACATCTTATAATTCAAAAGGAATAATGATTGAGAGTAAACCAAATCCATTTTTTAATGTTGAGAAAAATGATATTACTTATTCTGGAGATGGATTAGTATCAGAGTTAAAGCATGATGCGGACGAAGCTGCTGACTATGAGTATTTGTATGATGGTGAGAATCGACTCGTTGAAATGTCGGCTTCTGGAGAAATGGAAGGTGGTTATTTACATTATCATAGTGAGTTAAAAAGAGAAGGCAATAATGTTGTAAGCTACACATCTGATTCAGTATATGAAATATATGATATGACAGGGTTTGATTATTCTTATAGCTTTGATTATAGAGATGGTAAAATCGAGAGTGTTTCATCTGTATCAGAAGGGAAAGACGAAGGAACGTTTACACTTAGTTATGATGATGATGGACAACTAAAGAATATCTCAGGTAAGAAAAAAACTACAAACCAGCAAGAGAATATGGAATTTTTCTATACTGATAATCAAATTACAAAGGTTAATATTAATAATGGCGAAATTGTTATAAACATTGAATATGAAAAGCATTATATAGATAGAGATAAATGGGAAGAATACTATAAAAACTATTATTATTTGACCCGATATGAGGTTTTGCAGGAGACATTCAGAAATGAAATTGGTAAGCACACCAATTTTTCACATTATATATTTGAATACACTGAGGGGTATATAAATCAAACCCTTGAATATGAAACGTTTTATAAAGGACAGGAAGTTCTTTATAATTGGGCAGTTTTACCTCATGTAATCGATGGGGATTTTTATAAGAAATAGTGAACGATTTTAATAATTCTTGAGGTGTGCATATGAAAATAAGAGTTACAAAGAAGATTATTACAATAGTTTTGGCTTTATCCTTGTTTATTAACATTGTTTTTGTTCCAATGTCTAGCGTACGGGCTGACGATAGCATGACAACAATTACTGTGACAGCAAGCATTAATCGTAGATCAAAAGCAGATATAATTAAGAGAATAAATGAAATAAGACTTGAGTTTTATAATTTAAATCAGAAATATCATTATGTGGATTATACTTATACCCCTGTTAAATGGTCATCAGATATGGAAGAAATTGCATATATCCGTGCTGTTGAATCAAGTGTTTATTGGGGACATACAAGACCAAATGGTGAAAGTTGTTTTACAGTAAAATCTTCAAGCGGCCAAATGTCATATAGTGAAGTTATTGCTGGTAATTCAGATGCGCTTGATGGCGTTGAGAATTGGTATACCGAAAAAGATGATTATATAGCTCAAATATCAGGGGATACATCAAATCAAGCCGTTACAGGACACTATGCTTTTTTGCTTTATTGTAGTTATGTGGGAATTGCATCATATGGAGTGACAGTAGGCGAAGGTAGTGGAACTCCTGGGACTAGCGAAAATCAAATTTCTCCTGCTGGAAAAAGAAATGAGACCTTAAGTGTGAAAAAAAGTCTTGTTGGTCTAAATATGGAACGTTATATTGCAACAAATAGAATGTTGGGATGGTTTACTGTAGATGATAATATATCTATAACAACAGGATCCACTACTCAATTAAGAGTTTTAGTTAATAATTATTTGACTCCTGTTGGCACATGGAAGTCATCAAATTCTTCTGTCGCTAGTGTTGATTCAAATGGAGTTGTGAAAGCAGTAGGTATAGGAACTGCAACAATTTCTTTTTCGTCAGGTGGTTATTCAAAAAGTGCCATAGTTACAGTGAGTGCTGCTTCTTCGGATGGTGGGGGGTCAAACAACGGTAGTCCCAAAAATGAATGGATTAATGGGAAATGGTACGACAAAAACGGAAAACAAAGTTATGGCCCTAGAGGAGGCTGGAGAAGAAACAGTAAAGGTTGGTGGTTTGAGGATTCAAGTGGTTGGTACCCTCATTCACAGTGGCAGAAAATAGATGGATATTGGTACTATTTTACTGCAGATGGTTATATGGACTATAGCGAGTATCGTGATGGCTGCTGGCTTAGATCAGATGGTTCTTGGGATGAAAGATATTCAAGTGGAACTTGGCATCTTGATTCCAAAGGCTGGTGGTATTCGGATGGCAACTGGTATCCAGCTAGTCAGAGCCTTTGGGTAGACGGAACTAAATATCATTTTAATTCGTCAGGATATTGGGATTATTAATGTAAAGGGGATTATTATGCAAGAGTTTTATAATAAGCAATACAATTATCAAACAGTTATTGTTAATGCCGCTCAGATGGATAAATTAGCGTATGAGATAGATAAGGTGACTAAACAATATGCAGCAAATGGATTTCGAGTGATATCTGTGATTTCAGAGTCAGTCCAAAATTATATGCCTGCAAAGATATCTGGTAAACTAGACAGAGTAACTGTAAATAAGGATTATCAAATTAACGCGGAATTAATTCCGAATAAACCAATCCAATTGAGTGCAATTATTGTTTTTGAAAAAGAATCTTTGGACTCGAAGGTTAAAGAATTGGAAAATATACAACGTCAAAACCGAGCAGAAGAAAATCTTATTTCAACAATTCAGAATGTTGGTGAGGAGTTTGATGATTTTACTGAAAAACCAGAAAACAAATTCGATAAGTATTTTGAAATTTATAAAAAAGAGTATCCAGAAGCGCATGCAGAATTAATTGCTATCATTTCTTGCTATCAGGATGATGGCGTTGATCTTAATACATTAACTGAATTTTATTCTGGAAGATACAAGTTGCCTGAGGTTTTTCAAATGGTTCAAAGATTAATTGAAACAGGTGTTGTATCAGCTGATAATAGTGTATATAGGATACAAGAAGGTCGTTTTAGAAAACTTCTGTAGACTTCATAATAAGGCGGGTGCTTTGCGCCTGCTTTTTTGTATGGGAGATTGGAATATTATTTAGTAAGGAATTGTGCTAGAATGGGCGTATGTGTTATTGAGGGAGATGGAATAGGGGATTTTTATGAATACAAGAAGAGAAGTGCTTGAGTTTGGTCTTTCTTTTCCGGATGTGTACCAGGATGCGCCGTTTCATGATGATAATTGGCAGCTTGTCAGGTTTAAGGGGAATAAGAAGGCTTTTCTCTGGACGTATGAAAAGGATGGTTTTATAAATCTGAATGTTAAGGTTGATCCGGATATGGCTTATTTTTGGCGTTCGGCTTATGAGTCTGTTATTCCGGGATATCATCAGAATAAGGATCATTGGAATACTATAATCTTGGATGGTTCTATTCCTGATGAGGATGTAAAGCTGATGATTGAGCAAAGTTATGATCTGATAAGCGATAGTCCGACTAAGCGTATATATGAAGCGGTTAAGAGGATTCCTTATGGTAAGGTGGCTACATATTCTCAGATTGCCCGCCTGGCTGGTAATAGCAGAATGTCACGAGCCGTTGGAAATGCGCTTCATAAGAATCCTGATCCGGATAATATTCCGTGCTTCAGAGTGGTTGATGCAAGGGGTGAACTGGCTGGTGGTTTCGCATTTGGCGGAGCAGAGGTTCAGGCGAAGCTACTGGAAGCGGAAGGGATAGAGGTAAAGGAATCACGCGTTGATTTGAGTGTTTATCAATGGGATGATTCTGGTCAACCACCCATCACCTAAAGGTAATGGGCTTGCGACTCCCCTGTAGTTCGTTGTAATAACTCCTACATTTTGTCGGTGTAACTTCCGTGGGGTCGCATCATGGGACGGTTGACACCGCCCCTTACGACAAAGATTTACTCTGCCGTAACTGTATCAGGTACTTGACTATCTTCAAGATAGTTGATTCCCATGCGGTACAGATTCATAGCTCCAATGCGGTCATCGTTTGATTTATAACCACAGTTTTTGCAGGTAAACAGATGTATCTTCTTGTTACGGTTAGACTTTTCAATGTGTCCACAGATAGGACAACATTGACTCGTGTAACGAGGGTCAACCTTAATAACAGTAGACTGATTCTGTTTAGCTTTGTAGATAAGTTTCTGTTCAAGGTCATAGAAAGACCACGATACAGAAACATAGCGGTCTTTGGTTCTGACACGTTCTGTGGCATTACGGACACCGGACAAATCTTCAAGAACAAAGAGCGTATGCTTCGGATTGTTTTCAACGAGTGCCTTTGATACTTGATGGTTTACATCCTGCATCCAACGGTTTTCTCGCTGACCGATAGCTTTAAGCCTACGTCTTGATGATGGAGTCTGACGCATCTGGAGTTCTTTACGAAGTTTGGAATAGCCTGCACGCTTCTGCTTGATGGCTTTACCGCTTACAAAACCAGACTTGTGCTTACTATCATAAGTGGCAACAACAAAGTTAATACCTCTATCAATGCCTACAACATTGCAGATATCAGAGATATTACTTTCCTCGATATCATAAGAAACAGGGATATGCAAAAAATATTTACCATGCTTGTTTACGAGCTTAGCTGTGCCGAATTTATAGATTGTATGGTCAAAATATTTAGACATGCCCTTAGCAAAATAAGGAAGCTTAACACGACCATTCAGAGTATTAACCGAGAAATAGTTTTGTGTAAGGGAATAATCCCTGTTCCATACAAGGTCATACTGTGGCTTCTTGAAAGACGGCTGAATCCACTCTTTCTGATTTTCAAGAATGGTCTTATATCTTGCGATAACAGTTTTAAATACAGACTGAGACATCTGAGATTTGAGTCCAAACTTTTCTCGGAGTGTAGAGTACAGTACCTTGTTAAGCGAAAACTGCTTTAAGTCGTGAGTATGGAACACATAGTCAGACACAAAATTGCAGGCATCAGAATAAACAGACATGGTTTCATCAAGCAAAACCTTACTGTCTGTATCGACTGATATCTGAATTTTAGCAGTAACTGTCATTTGTTCCATAGTGTACCTCGTTGTTGCTTCACTAAAAATATGATATAATAATTGTTAGTGAAAGTCAATCGTGATAAATGAGTTTATTAGTGACTCAAATTAAATACTATGGCGTAGATACAGGAATTCTGATATCCGAGAAGCATGTACTGCGAGTAAAACAAAAGATATAAGATATCTGTAATTCTAAAGACTATGAGATTATTGCTATGGAAACTGATAAAGACCATATACATTTTCTTATCAGTTACGATACTACGGACAGAGTTTGCGACATTGTAAAACTAATCAAACAGCAGACTACCTACTATCTGTGGCAAAAATATCCAAACTTCCTGTCTAAACAGTATTGGAAGAAGAAAATCTTTTGGTCTGACGGATACTTTGCTTGTAGCATAGGTGAAGTATCATCAGCCACCATACAGAAGTACATCGAAAGCCAAGGTTAATGGCTACAAATTT
>CAMVKW010000006.1:0-125116 GCA_947168155.1 uncultured Lachnospiraceae bacterium
TGTATAAGAAAGATATCGAGCCAAATCTTGAGGCTGGTAACATGCTTATGTTTGCGCACGGATTCAACATTCACTTTGGACAGATCGTTCCACCTGCAGATGTAGATGTAACTATGATCGCTCCAAAGGCACCAGGACATACAGTTCGTTCAGAGTATGAGGCTGGTAAGGGAACACCTTGTCTTATCGCTGTATATCAGGATGCTACAGGTCATGCACAGGATATGGCACTTGCTTATGGTGCTGGTATTGGTGGTGCAAGAGCTGGACTTCTTGAGACAACATTCAGAATTGAGACAGAGACAGACCTCTTTGGTGAGCAGGCAGTTCTCTGTGGTGGTGTTGTTGCACTTATGCAGGCTGGTTTCGAAACACTTACAGAAGCTGGATATGATCCAAGAAATGCTTACTTCGAGTGTATCCATGAGATGAAGCTTATCGTAGACCTCATCTATCAGAGTGGTTTCGCTGGAATGAGATATTCAATTTCTAATACAGCTGAGTACGGTGATTACATCACAGGTCCTAAGATCATTACTGAGGATACAAAGAAGGCTATGAAGAAGGTTCTTGCTGATATCCAGGATGGTACATTCGCTAAGGACTTCCTTCTTGATATGTCATCAGCAAGTGGTCAGGCTCACTTCAAGGCTCTTCGTAAGATTAAGGCTGAGCATCCATCAGAAGTTATCGGAAAAGAAATCCGTTCACTTTACAGCTGGTCAGATGAAGATAAACTCATCAATAACTAATTATGAACCTTTAGGGGTAGCTTTATGCTGCCCCTTTTAAAAAATAAAAAAAATTATGGGGAGGTTAACACATCATGATTCAATTAAACAATGTATTTGACAATAACAACATGAAGCTTATTGCCAGTGGGGGACAGTATTTCGTATACGAGCATCAGAAGGATCTGTCTGTTACACCTTGGTCTGCTACAACAGATTACTTCATGCAGCAGATGAATGTTAAGAAGCGTCAGCTTCTTGTTCAGCTTAATAACTCAGCTTGCAAGATGCAGGCAGGAGCTATGCAGTGGGTTGCTGGTAATGTTCAGGCAACATCAGGTGTTAAGAGCGCTGGTGGATTCCTTAAGAATGCTATTAAGGGTGCTGTAACTGGCGAATCAACTGTTAAGCCTGAATATTCAGGACAGGGATTTGTAATGCTTGAGCCTACATATAAATATCTTATTATCGAAGATGTTGGACAGTGGGGACAGGGAATGGTTCTTGATGATGGTCTTTTCCTTTGCTGTGATGCAGGAATTCAGGAGCAGATCAACAAGAGAAGCAATGTTTCATCTGCACTCCTCGGTGGTGAGGGTCTCTTCAACCTTTCACTTGCTGGACAGGGTTATGCAGTTCTTGAGAGCCCAGTTCCTAGAGAAGAGCTTTTTGAGTTCAACCTTCAGGATGATGTTCTGAAGATCGATGGTAATATGGCTATTGCTTGGTCAGCATCACTTCAGTTTACAGTTGAAACACTTACAGGAAATGCAATCGGATCTGCAGCTACAGGCGAAGGATTCGTTAATGTATATCGTGGAACTGGTAAGGTTCTTATGGCTCCTACAATGGGACAGGCTCCAACAATGAGCCCAGTTAATGGACCAGAGCCAACAGCTACATCTTCACAGGGTATTGCAGGAAGCGTAGCTTCTAGCTTACTTAATCTGTAAGATAAACTTAAAATTTAGAATAAGTTTTATAGAGTCGGGTAAATGTTGCCCGGCTCTATTTTTTGAGTTATACTATCCATATGACACATTTAGAAGCACAATCTTTTATTATGCCATTTATTGAGGGTAAGGTTCCTCGTGACAAGCAGGCAGATTTCGTTATACATATGAGAAACTGCAAGAAATGCCGCGATGAACTGGAGATTTATTATACCCTTATGGTAGGAATGAGACAGCTGGATAATAATGAAGCTTTATCTACTGATTTCAATAAGGATCTAGAAAAAGATCTTAGAACCATGAGTCATGGGGTTAGAAATCGTAGAAGTTTTAAGTTATCCGCTTTTTCTATTTTGTTTGCTTTAGGTCTTCTTATAGTTACAATTTCATATTTCGGAATACTTGCCCAGATATATGATTTTGAACAATTTACAAAGAAAACAGAACAGGGTACTTATTATTTCCACAGTGAATTAGATGATAAAATGATGCTTGGAGATATTGATCATATCCAGGTAAGTAATAATATAGATAAAGAAAAAGAAGTAACCGATTATGACAGAATAAACGGTTTTAGAAGATTAGAAGAGAATTATGATGAGATTATAAGTATAGGGGAATCAATACAAAATGTCGAAACTACTACTGATTGATGGAAACAGCATAATGAACAGAGGGTATTTTGCCCTTCCAAATACACTTACAAATTCTAAGGGGTTGCATACAAATGCACTCCTTGGTTTTTTGAATATTTTTTACAGGATATATTCAGAAGAAAAACCAGATAGCATAATTGTCGCATTTGATGTACATGAGCCTACATTCAGACATAAAATGTATCCTGAATACAAGGGAACAAGAAAGGGTATGGAACCAGAGCTCCGAGAACAGTTCCCTGTAATTAAGGATATTCTCACATCTATGGGTGTTACATATATGGAAAAAGGCGGATATGAAGCTGATGATATTATTGGTACATATTCAGTTCTTGGCTCTGAAAAGGGCTATGAAGTAACAATCCTTTCTGGAGACAGAGATCTTCTTCAGCTGGCCACAGATAATGTTCTGGTCAGAATTCCAAAGACTAAAGGTGGACAGACTACAATTGAAAACTATCATGCAAAGGAAGTTATGGATGAATACGGAGTTACCCCTCATGAATTTATAGAAATGAAGGGTCTTATGGGTGATTCATCTGATAATATTCCTGGAGTTCAGGGTATAGGTCCTAAGACTGCATCTAATATTATTCAGAAATATCATAGTATTGAGGCGGCTCTTGAGGATATTGAGAATGTAAAGCCGGATAAAGCCAGAAAGAACCTGGATGCAGAAAGAGAGATGGCTCTTTTTAGTCGTGACCTTGCAACAATTAAGCTGGACTGCGAGCTGGATAAAACTATTGATGATGCCAAGGTAAGTGATGAAAGTGTTTATAGCACTGAGGTTTATAACATATTCCTTGAAAATGGTATGAAAAGCCTTCTCAAGAGGTTTGAGAATAAAGATATCAGCAAGGATAAGATTGCTGTAAATATTAGTGTTGAGCCAAAAGATATTGATTATAGTACACTTATCAGTACTATCAATAAGTCTGGTGAAGAGTCAGTTGGTATAGGACTTACAAGGATAGACGATACAATTTATGGAGCTGCAGTTTCTGTTGGCGATGATACATTTATTGTAAGAGATGATAAGATAACAAATCTGAGAAAAGATATAAAGAGTGATATTACTCTATGTTTTATAAGCCTCAAGGAATATATAGATGATTTTAATCTGAAAGAGCAGGACTGTCTTTTTGATGCATCTGTAGCTGCTTATTTACTTGAACCACTTGATAATAGCTACGATTACAGTCATATATCTGGAAGATTCCTGGATGCTGAGCTTGAAGATGAGAAGCTTCTTATGGGTAAGGATGTTCCGACTATATTTTCTTTTGATATGGAGAATTACAGGAAGCTTATATCCTTTATGGCATTTGTTGCAAATAAAAGCCGCTCAGTTCTTTTAGACAGACTATCTGAAAAGGAAATGCTTAGTCTTTATACAGAAATTGAATATCCTGTAATCTTCGTGCTTAATTCCATGGAAAAATATGGTGTTGAAGTAAAGAAGGATTTCCTTGTTTCCTATGGAGAAGAACTGGATAAGAAGATAGAAGAACTTACTCAGGAAATATACAAACTGGCTGGTGAGGAATTTAATATTAATTCCACAAAACAGCTGGGCGTTATTCTGTTTGAGAAGCTGGGACTTAAGAGTGGAAAGAAGACCAAGAGCGGTTATTCTACCAGCGTAGATGTACTCACAAAGATAAAGGATGAACATGAGATAATTCCTCTTATTCTTGAATATAGATCCAAGACAAAGCTTAGATCTACATATATTGAGGGACTAATATCTACTATAAAATCTGATGGAAGAATACATAGTAAGTTTAATCAGACAGTAACTGCAACCGGACGTCTCAGTTCTACAGAGCCAAATCTTCAGAACATTCCAACCCGTACAGCTGAGGGGCGCGAGATAAGACGTGCATTTGTCCCTATGGATGGCTATACATTTGTTGATGCGGATTATTCTCAGATTGAGCTTCGTGTAATGGCTTCTATTTCTGGTGATGAATCCCTTATAGATGCATTTAATTCTTCTAAGGATATCCATGCTATAACTGCCTCTCAGGTATTTGATGTGCCTCTTGATGAGGTTACTCCTAATCTTCGTAGAAGAGCAAAGGCTGTTAACTTCGGTATTATTTACGGTATCAGCTCTTTTGGACTTGGAGAAGACCTTGGCATTTCAAGAAAGGAAGCTAAAGAATATATAGATAAATATTTTGCGACATATAGTAAGATCAAGGAATATCTTGATGAATCTGTACAGTCTGCAAAGGATAATGGATACGTAAAGACTGCATTTAACCGAATCAGACCAATTCCTGAACTAAGCAGTTCTAACTTTATGCAAAGATCCTTTGGTGAGAGAGTGGCCATGAATTCCCCAATTCAGGGTACTGCAGCTGATATTATTAAGATAGCTATGATTAATGTGGATAAGGAATTGGAGAAAAGAAAACTTAAATCCAGACTTATACTTCAGATTCATGATGAGCTTCTTATTGAAACTGCGCTGGATGAGGTGGAGGAAGTGAGTGCGCTTCTTAAGGATTGCATGGAAAATGCAGCTGAGCTCGCTGTTCCATTATATGTTGATGTTCATACTGGTGACAGTTTGTACGACGCCAAATAATATTTGGCTAATAGAAGATACTAAAGATATTGAGGTAAGCAATGTTTGTATTAGGTATTACCGGAGGTATTGGAGCCGGGAAATCTCTTGTGCTAAGTATAATTGATGAAGAGTTTGATGCTTATATAGTTGAGGCTGATAAATTAGCTCACAAGCTTATGCTTAAAGGAGAGGATGCATATAGCCAGATAATTGATACTTTTGGTGATGAGATTCTGGATCCTGATTCTGAACAGATTGACAGATCAATACTAGGTAAACTTGTTCTGAGTGACAAAGAAAAGCTTTCCAGGCTAAATGCTATCATGCATCCGGCTGTTAAAAAATATATTATAGATGACATTAAATTGAAGGAAGATGCTGGAACCAAGCTTTATGTTATTGAAGCTGCGCTTCTTATACAGGATGGCTATAAGTCTATATGTGACGAAATCTGGTATATAAGCTCTGATAGGGAAGTAAGGATTCAGAGACTTATAGAGTCCAGGGGTTATTCCAGAGAAAAAGCAGAGGCATTTCTCCTTAACCAGCCATCAGATGAATTCTTTGAAATCAACTCTGATAAGATTATAAAAAATAATGAAAATCAAATGAAATTAAGGGCTGAGGTGGTCAGTCTCATCAGTAATAATCTGTTGAAGAAGTAACCAATTTATGATAAAATTATGTCGTATGTAAATCGGGGAGTTAATGGATATGTCTGAAGAAAGTAAAATCAAATATATCAACAATTTCAGATTATATAACAGAGCTACTTATGTATTCTTTTTAATCCTGGTTCTTCTTATAAGAGGTTCTGAAATTACAAAGAGTATATTCTTTTTAGTATATTATCTAGCTGTTTTTGTTTTTCTTCTTGGCTTTGATGAATTTGTATTCAAAGAGAGAAAAAACAAATTTCCTGCTTTATTTTTCCGGATCAGGACATATGTACATGTTGTTTTAGTCGCAACAGGCGGTATTTTTATTAATATACCTACTGTCTTTTATGGTGCACTGTTCCTTTATATTATTTATATAATTGGACAGGACCTTATCTTTACTGATGTTTTCAATACATTTATGAATTATACAAAGAGAGTTTCTCTTGGTCTTTATACTGGACTTACAATGTGTGTACTTCAGTTCCGCGATAGTCTTACTGGAGTTTGGATGCTTATTTCATTTTTGGCTTTAGCTATTGTGACTGCATCATTTGTATTTATGTATATTTGTTACTATAACTCAATTTCTGTATATGATGACAGATATACAAAGCTTTACTTCAAGAATGCAGATATGATTGCAGAAAACAAAAAGCTCCTTAAGTTCCAGGAGAGAGTTGAAAAGGTTAATAACGAGATCAACTACCAGAAGATCAATCTTACAAAGGCAAATGATGATCTTGCTAAGATAAACGAAGAGACAAGATCTCTTATCGACGTTATGAAGTATTTTGCTGCAAGCTTTGATGTTGAGAAGAATGCCCACGTAATGCTTAAGAACGTTGTAAATATTAAAGAAACTGGTGCTGTTGCACTTTATATTGATAAGGACGTTTATATGAATGAAGAGCCTTATCTTGAAATAATATCTGATAATGGTGTTGCTGAATCATTGCTTAAGCAGGATATCAGTAATATTTATGAAGCAATTAAGAAGAGAAAGAGTGTTTCTCCACTTGTTCTCTGTGATAACTATGATTTTAAGTATCCATTCCTTACAGGTGGAAATATGTGTAATGCAGTTGTTTTCCCTGCTTATGAGAATGACTATGTATACGGAGTTATGGTTGTTACATCAAGTAAGTATGACTTCTTTGAGAATGGATATGCATTCTATGAGTCATCTATCATGGACTTCACATCTGCTCTTATTTCTGACAGACTGTATCTTCAGACAGAAGATATGGCTAAAAAGGATGGTCTTACAAAGATCTACAACCGTATTTACTTCAATAAGTTCTATCCTGAACTTAAAGAAGAGGTTGCAGCTTCTGGAGATACATTCACTGTTTGTATGCTTGATATCGACCACTTTAAGAATGTTAATGATACTTATGGACATCTTGCAGGTGACGAGGTTATCAAGACTGTTGCTAAATTTGATAATGACTTTGCTAAGAAGTACGATGGAACTGCTGTTCGTTACGGTGGTGAGGAATTCCTTCTTATACTCCGTGGCAAAGGTGTTGAAGAAACTCTTAAGATTCTTCAGGAACTCCACACTAAGATTAAAGAGAACGTGGTTTATTATGAAGACTTTGAGATTAAAATTAATTCTAGTATGGGTATTGCTTCCTATCCGGAAACATGTTCAGATATAAACGATGTTTTGGATCGTTCCGACAAAGCTATGTATTATAGTAAGGAACATGGAAGAGGCCGCATTACAATAGATGGAAGAGAGGGAGAAGAATACAAATGAAAATCTTAGTAATTAATGCCGGATCATCATCACTCAAGTATCAGCTTATTGATTCAGATTCAGAGCAGGTGCTTGCGAAGGGACTTTGTGAAAGAATAGGTATTGATGGAAGCTGTATTAAGTATAATAGCTCTAAAACAGGAGAGAAGAAAGAGAAGCAGATTGACATGCCAGACCATGGTGTAGCTCTTAAGACTGTAATCGATGTTCTCGTTAGTCCTGAAGATGGAGCTATTAATTCTTTGTCAGAGATAGATGCAGTTGGACACAGAGTAGTTCACGGTGGAGAGTATTTCAACTCTTCAGTTCTTGTAACTGATGATGTTATTGCAAAGATTGAGGAGTGCGCAGACCTTGCACCTCTTCATAACCCTGCAAACCTTCTTGGTATTAGAGCTTGTAAGGAGCTTATGCCAGAAACACCACAGTGTGTAACATTTGATACTGCATTTCATCAGACAATGCCTGAGAAAGCATATATCTATGGTATCCCATATTCATACTATGAGAACTATAAGATCAGAAGATATGGTTTCCACGGAACAAGCCACAGCTATGTTTCTAAGGAAGCAGTTAAGCATCTTGATAAGCCAGTTGAGGATACAAAGATCATCGTTTGTCACCTCGGTGGTGGAGCCAGCATAACAGCTGTTCAGGGTGGTAAGTCAGTTGATACATCAATGGGTCTTACTCCACTTGAAGGACTTGTAATGGGTACAAGAAGTGGTAACATCGATCCAGCTATCATCCAGTACATCGCTAATAAAGAAGGAAAGTCAATTGATGAGATTCTGAATATCCTTAATAAAGAATCAGGTCTTATGGGTCTTTCTGGAAGATCCAGTGATTGCCGTGATATCGATGCAGGTATTAAGGAAGGCGATAAGAGATCAATTATTGCATTCAATGCATTCGTTTATAGCGCTGTAAAGATTATCGGTAGCTACATTGCTTCAATGAATGGTGTTGACCTTATTGCATTCACAGCAGGTATTGGTGAGAACGACGATAAGATCCGTGCAGCTATCATGGAGAACTTCAAATACATCGGCGCAAGTATTGATGCAGAGAAGAATGCATCTACTCATGGTGACGAGGTTGAGATACAGTCAGCTGACTCAAAGGTTAAGGTTGTAGTTATACCTACAAATGAGGAACTTACAATCGCAAGAGAGACACTTGAAATTATCTCATAAAAAACAGAAAAATTATGTTGACAAGATGTGTCGATATAAGTATAATGGGTCAAGTGTGGTCTTGAGACCAATTTTCGCATAAGGAGGTGTATTCGAATGTCAATTTGTCCAAAGAACAAAATCTCTAAGTCAAGACGTGATAAGAGAAGAGCTAACTGGAAGATGTCAGCCCCAAACCTTGTAAAATGTCCAAAATGTGGAGAACTTATGATGCCTCATAGAGTATGTAAGAATTGTGGCTCATATGGTCAGAAGGAAATTATCGCTGTAGATTAATTTTTAGAGAATTTATATAGGAATTAAGCGGACCAAATTGGTCCGCTTTTTTATTTCATATTTGCTATCTTTATCCTTGCAAAAGGGTAGTATTTGTTCTAAAATAATTAAGTTATTGTTATGATGTGATTACTATGCATATAAAACACATTTGGAGGTCTGATATGGGCAATATGATAAATATTGTTATTGATACAATTGGTGGCGATAATGGCGCCAGCGTTTGTGTTAAGGGTGCTGTTAAAGGTCTTGAAAATAACAGAAATGTAAAGCTGTTTCTCGTAGGTCATAAATCAGAGATAGACAGCTTACTAAATGAATATGAATATGATAAAAACAGGGTTGAGGTTATTAATGCTACAGAAGAGATTAGCCTTAATGAAGCTCCTGTAAAAGCTGTAAGAGAAAAGAAGGATTCATCCCTTGTAGTTGGTCTTAATCTTCTAAAAGAAGGAAAGGCTGATGCTTTTATTTCTGCAGGTAGTACTGGGGCAATTCTTGCTGGTGGACAGTTTATTGTAGGTAGAGCTAAGGGTGTTAAGAGAACTCCTCTTGCGCATTTACTTCCAACAGCTGCAGAACCTTCTCTTCTTTTGGATTGTGGTGCTAACATGGATGTTAAACCTGAGGTTCTTCATCAGTTTGCTCAGATGGGTGCCATCTATATGCAGGAAGTATGTAAGGTAGATAATCCTCGTGTTGCCCTGGCAAATGTTGGACTTGAAGAAGAAAAAGGTAATGCACAGGTCAAAGCAGCTTATGCATTACTTAAGAAAGATGAAAGTGTTAATTTCGTCGGTTCCATAGAAGCAAGAGGAATTCCTTATGGAAAAGCTGATGTTATAGTTGCTGACGGATTTATTGGAAATACAATTATTAAACTTTACGAAGGACTTTCAAAAGTAATCCTTCGTGAGATCAAAGGCGCATTTCTTTCTTCATTCACCAGTAAGATGGGAGCAATTCTCGTTAAGAAGAGTATGAAGAGAACTCTTAAGAAGTTTGATGCATCTGATAAAGGTGGAGCACCACTTCTTGGACTTAAGGGTCTTGTGGTTAAGATCCATGGTAATTCAAAGGAAATGGAAGTTATATCCGCTATCGATCAATGTGTTTCATTCGTTAAGAATGACGTTAGTGGAAAGATTATAAAAGGTATAGAGAAATAGTGATGAAGAATGATTATACATCCTTCGAAGAGGTTCTGGGATACAAGTTCAATAATCTTGACTATCTGGATGTTGCATTTACTCATAAGTCCTATGTGAATGAGAGTAAGGAAGATATCATCTCATACGAGAGATATGAATTCCTGGGTGACGCAATACTTCAATTTATAGTCAGTAAAGAACTTTTCCTCAGATATCCTGATAAATCAGAGGGTGAACTTACAAAACTTAGAGCGAGTTTGGTATGTGAATATACTTTATCTCAGATCACGCGTGACTTTGGCTTTGGTGATTATCTTTACCTCAGCCATGGTGAAGAGATGACCGGTGGAAAAAACAGGTCATCAATTCTCTGCGATCTGTTTGAGTCAGTTCTTGGTGCCATTTATCTGGATGGTGGCATTGAAGAAGCTGAAAAGTATGTTCAGAAGTTCCTGCTTACAGATATAGAGCATAAGAGCACATTTTATGATGCGAAGTCCATACTCCAGGAATATGTTCAGAGTAAAGGTGGCAAGATTGAATACAGACTTGTGGATACAACCGGCCCTGAACATAATCGCACATATGAATCAGTGGTAACCATTGATGGTGTTGATTATGAAAAAGGTACAGGACATACCAAGAAGATGGCTGAGCAGGTTGCAGCTCATAGAACCATCATTAAATTAAATTTCGATAACTAAGGGAAAAATTATGTATTTAAAGAGTATAGAAGTAAATGGTTTTAAATCATTTGCCAATAAGATTGACTTCAGATTTGAAGAGGGTATTACTGCTATTGTTGGCCCTAACGGCTCAGGTAAGAGTAATGTTGCCGATGCTGTACGTTGGGTTCTTGGTGAACAGAGTGCAGTAAAGCTCCGTGGTTCCAAGATGGAAGATGTTATCTTCTCGGGAACTGAGCAGAGAAAACCCCAGGCAGCTGCATATGTTGCTATTACTCTGGATAATTCTGATCACAGTCTTCCTATTGATTATAACGAAGTAACTGTTGCTCGTAGAGTATACCGTTCAGGTGAAAGTGAATACCTTCTTAATGGAAACGTTACCCGTCTTAAGGACATTACATCAATGTTCTTTGATACAGGTATTGGTAAAGAGGGTTATTCTATCATCGGACAGGGTCAGATAGAAAGAATTCTTTCTGACAAGCCTGATGATAGACGTGCACTTTTCGATGAAGCAGCAGGTATTGTTAAATATAAGAAGAATAAACAGATTACAGAGAAACAGCTGGATGCTGAGCATGTGAATCTGAACCGTGTTAATGATATTCTTTCAGGTCTTGAGGAAAGAGTTGAGCCTCTTCGCGAGCAGTCTGAAAAGGCAAAGATTTTCCTTGAGCTTAAGGATCGTCAGAAAACTCTTGATATTAATTCCTTTCTTATAGAAGTAGATAAGTTAAGAGCTAAACTGGATGAAAGCAAGAAGAATCTGGAAATCACAGAGAATGAAACTGCCAGACTCCAGGAAGAGTTTGATTACACAAAGGCTGAATATGAAAGACTCGAGGAAACCCTTGAAGTTATTAATAATAAAATAGAAACCTGTCAGCACAGCATTAACGAGAAGAAGCTTGAAAATGAGCATGCTGATGGTGAGATTCGAGTAATTAATGAGCGTATTTCCTCTGAAGATGTAATCACAGCCGAGATTAATTCTCAGATTGAGAGAGTTAAGAACAGGATTGATGATCTTCAGGCAGAAGTGGATGCTCTTAATAAAAAGAAATCTGATGTTACCAAAGAGCTTAATGAAAAGAATAAATCTTTTGAAGCACTTCAGGCTGAAGTTGATAAAGCTGAAAAAGAAGAAAATGCTGTTGCTGATAAGATTGAATCTGCTAAGACAGATATTATTGAATTCATTAATGAAGGTGGTAACCTCAAAGAGAAAATTGCCAGATATGATACTATGCTTGAAAATATCAGCCTTCGTAAGACAGAGCTGAATTCAAGATTTTTAGCTGATAAGAGCGAGCAGTCACAGGCACTTAGTGAGCAGCAGACTCTGGAAAATGAAAAGAAATCCGTTGAGGAAGCACTTTCAAAGGATAGACAGAGACTTACTAAATGTGAGACTGAGCTAAGATCTGTATCTGATAGAGCTACAACTGTTAAGACAGATATTCAGAAGTACAATCAGAGTGTAATCAGCCTTCAGTCAAGATACGAGAGTCTTCGTAATCTGACTGAGAGATATGAAGGTTACGGCCAGAGTATCAAGAAGGTAATGGAGAAGAAGACAAAGGATTCCAAGGTTATTGGAGTTGTTGCCGATATCATCTCCGTTGATAAGGAATATGAAACAGCTATAGAAACAGCACTTGGTGCAAGCATTCAGAACATCGTTACTGAGGACGAAGCTACAGCAAAAGAGATGATTGCTTACCTTAGAACTAATAAGCTGGGACGTGCTACATTCCTTCCTATTACAGGTGTTGTAAAGAGAGGAAGTGCTAATCCGGATGCACTTAAGGAAAATGGTGTTATTGGTGTTGCATCTAAGCTGGTTAAAACCAATAAGAAATATGAAAACATTATAGAAAGTCTTCTTGGCAGAAGTATTGTTGTAAAGAATATTGATGATGCCATTAAGATTTCTAAGAAATATAATCAGTCACTCAGACTTGTTACTCCTACTGGAGAACTTATTAATCCAGGTGGAGCCATGACTGGTGGTGCTTTCAGAAATTCAAGTAATCTTCTTGGACGTAAGAGAGAGCTTGAAGATATTCAGAAGCAGATTGGTGAAACAAATAATAAGCTTCGTAAGGCTAGAGAAGAAGATGCAAACCTTACGATGAAGAAGGAAACTCTCAGAGAAGAGAGAAACAACCTGAATAACCATATTCAGAAGCTTACTATTGATGAGAACTCTCTGACTATCGGTCTTACTAATATAAAGAATAAGCTGGAATCTATTGATAACAGCTTTGCCAGCATTAAGAAAGAAAGCACTGAACTTGATGCTCAGGTTAAGCAGATTGATGGTAATAAGACTGACCTCTTTAATACTGGAAAGAAGCATGAGGAATCTATTACTGAGCGTGAATCCATGATCGCTAAGCTTGAAGTTGAGCTTTCAAAGAAGAACGATATCAAGCATGAAAAAGAAGATAAAATGCGTGCTGCAAATATGGATGTGGAGAACGAGAAGAACAATCTCAGCCACTTAAATGACGATATAGCACGTATTGAAAATGAGATTTCTAATTATAATGATGAAATTGATGGTTTTGCTCAGAGACTTCTGGATAATTCTAATAATGTAGATAATCTGAAGAAGGAACTGGATGATCTTAGAAAGACTAAGGAAAATAACCAGAAAGCTATTGAGAAGGATAATGAAAACCTTAAGAAGCATATAGCTGAAAAAGATGAGATTAATCAGAACCATAAGGATTTCTTTGGAAAGAGAGAAAAACTGTCTTCCGATATTAATGGGCTTGAAAAGTCGGCTTATTCTTTGAAGCTTAATATTGAAAAGCTGGAAGAGGAAAAGGATAAAGCTTCTAACTATATGTGGGAAGAGTATGAGCTTACATATAGCTCTGCTGAACAGCTTAAGACAGAGGATTATAATGATCCGGCAGCTCTTAAGAAGGAAATAACAACTGTTCGTCAGAGAATCCGTTCTCTCGGTGATGTAAATGTAAATGCTATCGAAGAATTCAAGGAAGTATCTGAAAGATATGAATTCCTGAAAGAGCAGAGAGATGACATTTTAGAGGCAGAGAATAACCTCAGAGGTATTATTGCTGATCTTGATAAGGCTATGAAGGAGACATTTACAGAGAAGTTCAAGGATATCCAGGTTATGTTTGGTAAGGTATTCAAGGAACTCTTTGGTGGTGGTAAGGCAAGCCTTATGCTTGTTGATGAGGATGACCTTCTTGAAACAGGTATTATTATCAATGCACAGCCACCTGGAAAGAAGCTCCAGAATATGATGCAGCTCTCCGGTGGTGAGAAGAGTTTAACGGCTATCAGCCTTCTGTTTGCCATTCAGAGTCTTAAGCCATCTCCATTCTGTCTTCTCGACGAGATTGAGGCGGCCCTTGATGATTCTAACGTAAGCAGATTTGCTCATTATCTGGATAAGCTTACAAAGCATACCCAGTTCGTTGTTATTACACATAGAAAGGGTACCATGGAATCTGCAAACAGACTCTACGGTATTACAATGCAGGAGAAGGGTGTTTCCACTCTTGTATCTGTTAACCTTATTGAAGATAAACTTGATGACTAGTTAATTATACATAGTGAAGAATCTTTTGGAGGATGACACATGGGATTTTTTCAAAGACTTAAAGAAGGCTTAAAGAAAACAAGCGACAGCTTTACAAATGTTTTCAAAGCCAATGAAATAGATGATGACTTCTATGATGAATTAGAAGAAACTCTTATCTCTGCAGATATGGGATTTGAGACTACAGAAAAGGTTATAGATGACCTGAAAGAAAAGGTTGAAGAACTTGGCATCAGGGATGCATCTGAATGTAAAGAGCTTGTTATGAATTCTCTTAGAGACCAGATGAATGTTCCTGACAATGCATATTGCTTTGAAGATGCTAAGACAGTAATGCTTATTATCGGTGTAAATGGTGTTGGTAAAACTACATCCATTGGTAAGCTTGCTGCACAGTATAAGAATCAGGGCAGATCAGTTCTTCTTGCTGCGGCAGATACATTCAGAGCTGGTGCCATTGATCAGCTCAAAACCTGGGCCGACAGAGCAGGCGTTGATATTATTGCTCAGGGCGAGGGTGCTGATCCATCTGCGGTTGTATTTGATGCAGTTAAGGCTGCAAAGGCTAGAAAAACTAACCTTACTCTTATCGATACAGCAGGTAGACTTCATAATAAGAAGAACCTTATGGATGAGCTTGCTAAGATGAGAAGAGTTATTACAAGAGAATACCCAGAGTGTTATGTTGAAACCATGATAGTACTTGATGGCTCAACTGGTCAGAATGCTCTTGAACAGGCAAGACAGTTTTCAACTGTTACTGAAATCAATGGTATTATTCTTACCAAGCTGGATGGTACAGCTAAAGGTGGTATTGCCGTTGCAATTCAGTCAGAGCTTAATGTTCCAGTTAAATATATTGGTGTAGGTGAGAAGATTGATGACCTGCAGAAATTTGATCCAGATGAATATATAAATGCACTCTTTGCTGATTTCGACATGAGAACAGATGAAGAAATCATTGTAGATGAAGCGATAAAAAATATGGAGGATTAGACAGTTAAAATGGGCGATAATATGATAACAAGAGAAAAATGCGAAGAAGCATATGAAATAGTTTCAAAGGTGGCTAGAAATACTGGCCTTATAGAAAGTGAATATTTTAGTAATCTTACTGGTAATAAGGTTTTCCTAAAGCCAGAGAATATGCAGCTTACAGGAGCTTATAAAATCAGAGGTGCTTATTATAAGATTAGTCAGCTTTCTGAAGAAGATAGAGAGAAGGGACTTATAACAGCATCTGCTGGTAACCATGCTCAGGGAGTTGCTTATGCAGCTAAGAGCTATGGCGTAAAGGCAGTAATCGTAATGCCAACTACAACACCTCTTATCAAGGTTAATAGAACCAAGAGCTACGGTGCTGAGGTTGTTCTCTACGGAGATGTTTATGATGAGTCCTGTGAATATGCTCTTAAACTTGCTGAGGAAAAGGGATATACATTTATTCATCCTTTTGATGATACAGAAGTTGCAACAGGTCAGAGTACGGTTGCAATGGAGATACTAAAAGAACAGCCATTTATTGATACAATTCTTGTACCAATCGGTGGTGGTGGACTTGCAACAGGAGTTGCTACACTTGCAAAGATGCTTAACCCATCTATCAAAGTAATAGGTGTTGAGCCAGCTGGCGCTGCCTGCATGAAAGCATCTATCGAAAAAGGCAAGGTCACAACACTTCCAAATGTAAATACTATTGCAGATGGTACTGCTGTAAAGACTCCTGGTGAGAAGATATTCCCTTATATCCAGAAGAATATTGATGAGATTATTACAGTTGAGGATAGTGAGCTTGTTGTTACTTTCCTTGATATGATTGAAAATCATAAGATGATTGCTGAGAATTCAGGACTTCTTACAGTTGCTGCGCTTAAGCATCTGAAGCCTGAAGGCAAGAAGGTGGCTGCTATTATTTCCGGTGGAAACATGGATATAATCACACTTTCTTCAGTTGTACAGCATGGACTTGTTGCCAGAAGCCGTATATTTACAGTTTCTGTTCTGCTTCCAGATAAGCCAGGTGAACTTGTTAAGGTATCACAGCTTATAGCAGAGCTTCAGGGTAATATAATTGAGCTTGAGCATAATCAGTTTGTATCACTGAACAGAAATGCTGCAGTTGAGCTTATAATTACTTTGGAGGCCTTTGGTCCAGAACATAAGGACAAGATTATGAAGGCACTCGAGGAGAAAGGCTACAGGCCTAAGGATAAGAGCCATAAGGCGGTACTTTAATGAAATTAATGACAATAGCAAGTGGCAGCTCGGGGAATTCCTGTTTTATTGGAACAGATAGAACGTCGCTTCTGCTTGATACTGGTATTAGTCTTAAAAACATAGAAAAGGGTCTGGCAGATGCGGAGATTAGTCCGAAAGATCTGGATGGAGTGCTTATTACCCATGAGCATAGTGACCATATTAAAGGGCTGGGGGTGCTTCTTCGAAAGTACAATATTCCAGTTTATGGAACCTATGGAACTATCGATGGTATTATGGCTACAAAATCCTTAGGTGTTTACGACTATAATCTGCTAAGTCCAATTAAGAATGAAGATGAATTCGAGATAGGTGATATAAGAATAGCCGCTCATCCTGTTTCCCACGATGCAAACGATCCGGTTTGTTTCAGCTTTACATCTGGGGACAGAAAGGTTGCGGTTGCTACAGATATGGGGGTTTTCGATGATTCTATTGTAGACTTTCTTCAGGAATGTGATGCAATGGTAATTGAAGCCAATCACGATGTAAGAATGCTGGAGGTTGGCCCGTATCCTTATATGCTTAAAAGAAGAATTCTAGGTGACCGGGGGCATCTTTGTAACGAAGCCAGCGGTTATCTTATAAGACAATTACTTAATGATCATTTAAAGTATATTGCATTAGGGCATTTATCAGATAAGAATAACTATGCTGAGCTGGCTTTTGAAACTGTAAAGCAGGAGCTGCTTGGTAATCCTTATACAGAAGATGTAAGAGATTTTGGCCTATGTGTAGCACCAAGATATGAAACGGGTGAACTTATAGAAGTATAAATAAGAAAGAAGGAAAATTTCATGGATAAGACAATAATTACAGTAGTAGGTAAAGATGCTGTTGGAATAATTGCAAAGGTTTGTAATTATCTGGCAAGCAATAATATAAATATAAATGATATTACACAGACAACAATGCAGGGCTACTTCAACATGATGATGCTTGTTGATGTATCCGAGTCAGTTAAGAAGCATGAGGAACTTGCTGATGAGCTGGCAAGCCTTGGAGATGAGATTGGTGTACAGATTAAGGCTCAGAAGGAAGAAATCTTCCAGATGATGCACAGAATATAAATCAACAAGCTTTTCTTGCAAGCAAGAACGCTTTTGACTTTTGACCCTTTATATCATATTAAAAGAAGGAATAACTATGATTTCATTAGATGAAGTATTAGAGACAAATGAAATGGTTCAGCGAATGAACTTTGACGTCAGAACCATTACTATGGGTATATCATTACTTGATTGTGTAGGTAAGGATGTGCCTGAAACATGCGAAAATATTTATAATAAAATTACAGAAAAAGCTAAGAACCTTGTAAAGGTTGGAGAAGAGATTACATCTATGTATGGTATCCCTATCGTAAATAAGAGAATCTCAGTAACTCCAATTGCTTTAGTTGGTGGTTCAGTTTGTAAAACAGTAGATGATTTTGTTGAAATTGCAAAGACTCTGGATAAGGCTGCTCATACAGTAGGAGTTAATTTCCTTGGTGGTTATTCAGCTCTTGTATCAAAGGGTATGACACCAGCAGATGAACTTCTCATTCAGTCTATTCCAAAGGCGCTTGCTTCTACAGAACTGGTATGTTCATCAGTAAATTGTGGATCAACAAAAACAGGTATTGATATGGATGCTGTTCGTCTTATTGGCGAAAAGATTAAAGAAACAGCTGAGCTTACTAAAGATAAAGATAGCTTTGGTACAGCTAAGTTTGTTGTATTTTGTAATGCTCCTGATGATAATCCATTTATGGCAGGTGCATTCCATGGTGTTACAGAGGCAGATACTATCATAAATGTAGGTGTATCTGGACCTGGTGTTGTTAAGACTGCACTTGAGCAGGTTAGAGGCGAGAGCTTTGAGGTCCTTTGTGAGACCATTAAGAAGACAGCATTTAAGATCACAAGAGTTGGACAGCTGGTTGCTAAAGAAGCATCAGAAAGACTAGGTGTACCATTCGGTATCGTTGACCTTTCACTTGCACCAACACCTGCTATTGGTGATTCTGTAGCAGATATTCTGTGCGAGATGGGACTTGAGTTTGCAGGTGCCCCTGGTACAACAGCAGCCCTTGCACTTCTGAATGATCAGGTTAAGAAGGGCGGTATAATGGCATCTTCTTACGTAGGTGGTCTTTCAGGTGCATTTATCCCAGTATCTGAGGATCAGGGTATGATAAATGCAGTCGATGCCGGTGCGCTTACAATTGAAAAGCTTGAGGCGATGACATGTGTCTGCTCAGTAGGTCTTGATATGATTGCTGTTCCTGGTGACACACCAGCATCAACACTTTCAGGAATTATTGCCGATGAGATGGCTATCGGTATGATAAATCAAAAAACAACAGCGGTCCGCATTATGCCGATCGTTGGTAAAGAAGTAGGAGACAGAGCTGTATTTGGTGGACTTCTTGGTGAAGCACCGGTTATGCCTGTTAATAAGTATGATTGTTCAGACTTCATTAACAGAACCGGACGCATCCCGGCACCAGTACATTCTTTTAAGAATTAATATGGATGCAACATTTGTAATAACCGAAATTAATTCAAAGAAAACGGGCTTTCTACTTGAGGACAACTCTCTGGTTAGAGCCTGTTCTCTTTATAATGAGAGTCTGATTGGTAATGTATATACAGCTAAGGTTGTAAATTACGTGCCTTCTATTAATGCGGCCTTTTTAGATGCTGGAACTGGGGATTATCTATATTATTCATTAAATGATAATATCAGTCATTTGTTTACTCAGCATGGAAATAAAGATAAGGTTTGCATGGGTGATGAACTCCTGGTTCAGATATCTAAGGACCCAATTAAGACAAAGAAGGGCGTTGCAACCAGTAATTTAGAACTAAATGGCAAATACATTATTCTAAATAGAAGTAATGATGTAGGAATTTCCCATAAGATATCAGATGCAGAGACCAGGAATAACCTTAAATCAAAGGTTCAGTCTGCTTTGGATGAATATAATGCAAGATACAAAGCAGAAGATAAAGATATGTGTCTTGGAGCTATTATCCGTACATCTGCAGAATTTGTATCAGATGAAGACCTGCTATTTGAGCTGAATACTCTTGTTCATACAATGAACGGTATCATTGATCTGGCAAAGCATTCAGTTGTAAAGAAGCTAATCTATTCACCAGATAGATCAATAAAGAGTGAGCTTATAGATATAAAAAATAAAAAGAAATACGATTCATTTAATATTATTACGGATCTTGAGGATGAATATAATCTACTAAGCGTAGATTTTGGTTCTGATATAAAACTGTATAATGATGATATGGTTTCTCTTCATAAGGTTTATAACTTAGAAGATAAACTCCAGAAAGGTTTTGATAGATTTGTTTATCTAAAATCTGGTGGAAGCATTATTGTGGAACCTACAGAAGCCCTTACTGTAATCGATGTAAATACAGGAAAAGCCATCAAGGGTAAGAATACAGAAAATTCATTTTTAAAAATTAACAAAGAGGCAGCCGAGACTATTGCTCGTATTATAAGACTACGCAATATTTCCGGCATTATAATAATTGATTTCATTAGCATGAAGAAAGCTGAAAGCATTAAAGAATTGATAGATCATTTAAAGCGGCAGCTTGAAAAGGACGAGGTGAGAGTCACATATGTAGATATGACTCCACTTGGATTGGTTGAGCTGACCAGAAAAAAGGAGGCGAAGCCACTATCGGTTCAGGACTTTCTATAGTGCGGCGTTTTTAAGCTATCGCACATCTCTTTATGCTTTTACTACAGAAAGAGGACTAAAATGTTAAGCGTAATAAAGGAAAAATATATAGGAGATAGAAAGTTTTACGAGAACTTATTTAAGATATCATTTCCAATCATTATCCAAAATGCACTGACTAATTTTGTAAATCTCCTGGATAATATAATGGTTGGAAGACTTGGCACCGAGCAGATGTCCGGTGTATCCATCGTTAACCAGATAACATTTGTTTATTATCTGCTGATATTCGGTGGACTTTCAGGTGTAGGAATTTACACCGCACAATACTATGGTAATCATGACGACGAAGGAGTTAGAACAACTTTTAGATTTAAGCTTTGGCTTGGACTTATCATATGTATAACATCCATTATGATATTACTATTATTCGGAGGAAACCTGGTACAGAAGTTCCTGAATGGTAGTAGTGATGGTGGAGATCTTGCAGCAACACTTAGCTATGGTATGAAGTACATGGGAATTATAGTCTTCATGCTTCCTGCAGTTTATATAGGAATGCTTTATACCAGTACAATGAGAGAGTGCGGACAGACCTTTGTTCCAATGATCGCTGGTGTAGTTGCAATTATTGTAAACTGTATACTTGATTATGACCTTATTTTTGGTAAGCTTGGCCTTCCTGAAATGGGAGTTGCTGGAGCTGCAATAGCTACAGTAATTGCCAGATATGCTGAAATGCTCATAGTAGTTCTTTGGGCGGTTCTTAATCGGCATAAGCATACATACTTCAAAGGTGTTTTCAGGACATTCCTTGTTCCAAGGCATCTCATTAAGAAGTATTTTATTACAAGTATGCCACTTCTTATAAATGAAGGTCTTTGGTCAATAGGTGTGGCTATGCTGGCTCAGGCTTATTCTATAAGAGGACTTAATGTAGTTGCCGGTCAGAATATCGCAAGTACTATTAATAACATATTCAATATTGTATTTATTGCCATGGGAGATGCTGTTGCCATTATTGTAGGTCAGTATCTTGGCTCTGGTGATATGAGAAAGGCAAGAGATGCAGATAATAAAATTATTGCATTTGCGATATTTAGTTCTATTATCATTGGTGCTATAATGCTAGTGCTGGCTCCAATCTTTCCACAGTTCTATAATACAAATGATATGGCTAGACTGGTTGCTACACATTTCATAATTGTCCAGGGACTATTTATGGCGAAAGATGCATTCCTGCATACCAGCTATTTTACTATAAGAGCTGGCGGAAATACTGTGATAACATTTGTATTTGATAGTGTGTTTATGATGGCGGTCAGTGTTCCATTTGCACATTTCCTTTGCAGATGTACCACACTTGGAATAGCTGTAGTATTTGCTTTGGTACATGCAGCTGATATTCTAAAATGCATATTTGGATTCATACTTCTTTATAAAGGAATATGGATGAAGAATATAGTTAAATAAATTGTGGCGCATGACGTCGGCCACAAAGAAAGATGAGGTGTATAAATGGAAACTTTAGAAGTGATGAAGAAACGTAGAAGTGTAAAGAGCTATAAGAGTGATCCAGTACCAAAGGAGCTTCTTGAAAAGATAGCTGCTGCTGGAACTTATGCACCAAATGGTAAGGGTGCTCAGGCTGCAAAGATTATCGTTATTACAAATAAAGAGCTGAGAGACAGACTTTCAAAGCTGAATGCATCTATCATGGGTAAGGGTGAGGATTTTGATCCTTTCTACAATGCACCAGCTATCTTTGTTGTTCTTGCTGATAAGGACGTATTTACTTATGTATATGATGGTAGTGTGGTTCTTGAGAACCTTCAGCTTGCAGCTACTGATCTTGGTCTCGGTGCTTGCTGGATTCACAGAGCTAAACAGGAGTTCGAATCAGAAGAAGGAAAGGCAATCTTAGCTGAGCTCGGTATTGAAGGAAACTACGAAGGAATTGGCCACTGTGCAGTTGGTTACATTGATGGCGAGTATCCAGCAGAGAAGAAGATCAAGGATGACTACGTAGTATGGGCTGAATAGTCATAAATATAATAAAAATACCTAAATATTTTGATTGACATAGATTTACATAAGTGTTAGTATATCGGAGTATGCCGCATAACTAGGTAGGAAAGTTGCGCCCTTTTGTGGAGCACACCGAGGTTAGCGAGTTTGATAAGTTAGGAGGAAAAACTTATGTACGCTGTAATTGCAACAGGTGGAAAGCAGTACAAGGTAGCAGAGGGTGATATCATCAGAGTTGAGAAGTTAAACGCTGAGGATGGAGCTAAGGTAACATTTGATACAGTTATCGCTATCAATGATGACAAGAATGTTCTTGTTGGAGATAAGGTAGCTAAGGCTAAGGTTGATGCTACAGTTCTTAAGACTGCTAAGGCTAAGAAAGTAACTGTTTACAAGTATAAGCCTAAGAAAGGTTTCCACAAGAAGAATGGTCATAGACAGCCATTTACAGAAGTAAAGATTGAAGCTATTAAGACAAAATAAGGGTTTTGATCAATGATTAAAGCAATTTTCTACTCTAAGAACAACAAAGTATTTGGATTCAAGATAAAGGGTCACGCAGAATATGGATGCTGTGGCAAGGACGTTGTCTGTGCCGGTGTATCAGCTCTGGTTATCAATACTGTTAATTCTATTGAAGAATTCACAGAGGACTGTGTGGTTACTGAGGAATGCGAGGACGGTCTTGTAAGATTTAAGATCGTTGGAAAAGTTAGTTCACAGAGTAAACTGTTACTGAAGTCTCTTCGATTAGGACTTTGTTCTATATATGAAGAGTACGGAGATAAGTATATTCAGATATATTTTAGGGAGGTAAGTCATGTTTAAGATGAATTTACAGCTCTTCGCTCATAAGAAGGGAATGGGTTCTACAAAAAACGGTAGAGATTCTGCTTCTAAGAGACTCGGAGCTAAGCGTGCAGATGGCCAGTTCGTAAAGGCTGGTAATGTGCTTTATACACAGCGTGGAACAAAGATCCATCCAGGACTTAATGTTGGACGTGGCGGAGATGACACATTGTTCGCATTAACAGATGGAGTTGTTAGATACGAAAGACTTGGAAGAGATAGAAAACAGGTTTCTATCTATCCAGTAGCTGAGTAACTAATCATGTTTATTATGGAGCTTTGTGAGAATCTCACAAGGCTCCTTTTTTGTAATAAGTCACGGGACCGGGTCTCGTGACTCCAAGATGTGTCCCTTTTGACTTATTGAGGAGAATGCTATGGCAAATGTATTTGCGGATAGAGCGAAGATCTATGTCAGATCCGGAAAAGGTGGCGATGGCCATGTTTCCTTCCGTCGTGAGCTTTATGTTCCAAATGGTGGACCAGACGGTGGAGATGGTGGAAAAGGTGGAGATGTCATCTTTGTTGTAGATCAGGGTCTTAACACTCTGTCGGATTTCAAAAATATAAGAAAATATAAGGCTGGAGATGGTCAGGAAGGTGGCAAGAAAAGATGCCACGGAGCTAACGGCAAGGATATTGTGATCAAAGTCCCTCCTGGAACTGTTATCAAAGATTATGATACGGGCAAGGTCATAATAGACATGGCTGATAGAGAAGAACCATTTGTACTTCTTGAAGGTGGTCGTGGTGGTAAAGGTAATCAGCATTATGCTACAAGTACCATGCAGGCACCTCGTTATGCTCAGCCAGGCCAGATAGCTATTGAAAAGACATTAGTTCTTGAGCTTAAGATGATAGCCGATGTAGGACTTGTTGGATTCCCAAGCGTTGGAAAATCCACAATTCTTTCTAAGGTTTCAAATGCGAGGCCTAAGATAGCTGACTATCACTTTACAACTCTTGTTCCGAATCTTGGTGTTGTAGGTCTTAGTGATGGAAGAGGCTTTGTAATGGCCGATATTCCTGGAATCATTGAGGGCGCAGCTGAAGGTGTTGGACTTGGTCTTGATTTCCTCAAGCATATTGAAAGAACAAGGGTTCTTCTTCATGTAGTAGATGCTGCTTCAGTTGAAGGAAGAGACCCTATTGCAGATATAGAAGCCATTACCGAAGAACTTCGAAATTATAGTGAGGAGCTGGCATCCAGACCTACTATTATAGTAGCTAATAAACTGGATGTGCTTTCTCAGGAAGATAGAGAAGAAGTTTTAAAGAAGCTTAAGGATAAGTTTGAACCGGATATTCCTGTTCTTGCTATTTCTGCGGCAACAGGTGAAGGAATTAAAGAAATGCTTGAAGTTGCTTATAAAACACTTCAAACAGCCCCAGATACTGTTATGGAATTCAATCCTGAGATTTCACTTGAAGAATACAATTCTCGTGTTGAAGAGCTTCCATATACAGTTGAAAGATCCGAAGATGATGAACATGTATTCCTGGTTGAAGGACCTCGTATTGAAAGAATGCTAGGTTATACCAACCTTGAAGATAACAAAGGATTCAAATTCTTCCAGGACTTCATGGTTAAAAATGGAATTATCGATGAACTTAAAGCTTTGGGTATCCAGGAAGGTGATGAAGTCCGCGTATATGGTTGGGGCTTTGAGTATATCGAATAACAATTAATATTTGCAGTATATCTACAGTATAAAATGCTGCAATAAAACTTGTTTTATATGCAGTATTTTTATACTGTAGATTATCTCGAAGAGATAATCTAAACGGCACGAGGAAAACGGGAGCACGATTAGTGCGGGTTTTCCGAGCATAGTTTAGATATACTGCAAATTAAAAAAAGGAGTTAATTATGACAACAAAAGAAAGAGCTTTTCTTAAGGGCCTGGCTCAGACAATCGATCCTGTTCTTTCTCTCGGAAAGGCCAGCCTCACACCTGAGTTTGTAGATGCTACAGCAGAAGCACTTAAGGCAAGAGAACTTATAAAAGTAAACGTATTAAAGAATTGTATAGATGATCCCCATACACTTGCTATAACTCTTGGAGAACGTACACGTTCTGAGGTTGTACAGGTTATTGGTAGAAAAATTGTTTTATACAAGAGAAATAATGAAAATACAAAAATATATTTCCCTGGGGAAAAGGTGAAGCCAAATGGTAAGAAATAATAATGAGCATTACTACACGGTTGCTGAATCATTTGGTGATATAGCCATTCTTGGCGGTTCTTTTAACCCAATTCATTCAGGACATATTGAGATGGCTGAAACAGCTCACCGTCAGCTTGGTCTTAAAGTAGTTCTTATACCTAATAAGACTACCTACTATAAGGAAAATAAGGTTTTTGCTCCTGATGAGGACAGACTGAACATGCTTGAGCTTGTGGCTAGTCAATATCCATATGTTTATTACACTGATCTTGAGATAATTCGAGGTGGAGTAACTCATACTGTAGATACGATCAGAGATTTTCATGAATCTGATCCTGAAAGAACTATTTATTTCATTATTGGTGGAGACAGTCTGGAGTGGGTTGATAAATGGGTAGATGCAGAAGAGTTGCTTAGAACAGTGCATTTCCTTACTGCTGTTCGAGGAACTACTGATAGGGAAAGAACCCAGGAAATAATTAATAGATTAAAGAAAGACTATCCTCAGTCAAGGTTTACAATACTTGATATGGATGAAACGCCTATATCTTCATCAGATATCAGACAGCGAATTGAAAGTGGACAAAGTATTGATGGCCTTGTGCCTGACTATATAAAAGATTATATTACAAAGAATAATCTATATAAGGGAGAATGATCATGGATAGAGCTGAAATGATTGAAAAGCTTAAGAAAAAGCTTAATGAAAAGAGATTTGTTCATACTATTGGTGTTGAATATACAGCAGCAAACCTTGCCTTTGTTCATGGATGCGACATTAAAAAGGCAAGAATAGCAGGGCTTTTACATGACTGTGCCAAATGCATTCCTACGGAGGAAAAGCTTAAGAAAGCTAAAAAGTTTGGACTTCCAATAAGTCAGAGCGAAAAAGCAAACCCTGACTTACTTCACGGCAAGCTTGGCGCTTATTACGCAAAAGAAAAGTATGGGATTGATGATGAAGATATTCTTTCAGCAATTACGTACCATACAACTGGTAAGCCGGAAATGTCCATGCTGGATAAGATTATTTTTGTAGCTGACTATATAGAGCCAAATAGAAAGATGATCAGAGATCTTTCTGAAATCAGAAGAGAGGCTTATTCAGATATAGATAAATGCGTCATTCACATTCTAAAGAATACTCTTGAATATCTGGATGGCGGAAAAGCCGTTGTTGATGAAATGACAAAGAAGACATATGAGTTTTATATGAAAGGTAAGAAATGAAGACAGAAGAAAAAATGCTAGAAATATCTGTAAATGCACTCCAGGATAAGCTGGCTAAGGATGTGGTTGTGCTTCACGTTGGAGAAGCTACAGTTATTACAGATTATTTTGTTATCGCTACTGGTAATAGTAAATCTCAAATAGATGCAATGGTAGACGGTGTTGAGGAAGCTATGAAGGATGCAGGATATGATCTTAAGCTTCGTGAAGGAAAGTCTATCGGTGGATGGGTTCTTCTGGATTATTATGATGTTGTAATCCACATTTTCAGCCCTGAAATGAGAGAGTTTTACAGCTTAGACAGTACATGGCGAGATGTAGAAAGAATAGATTATTAATTAGTTCAAAGATAGGCTCAGTTTGTTGATTTATTGGGCTTAAAATAGTATAATGTTTAGTCGGTTAATCATGACTAAGTGAACAATGATTATAAGTGTGGGGCAGGATATGTTTAGAGCAGTAAATGAGTACATGGCAAAACTTAACATCGTTACTGACGATGGCATTCAGAGTGCTATGAGTACTTTCCTGGAGAAATCCAAGAAGGTTGAGAGTTTCTGCATTAATATCAATTACAATCGCTACATAGTTGATATTAAAATGAAGAAATATACTGTTGGAGCCGCTGATCAATTATTCAGAAAATTCGTAGAGGCTACTGCCTATCCTTATTCTCACATTTCCGTACGATACAACGAGGAAAATAGAGTACGATATAGATACTCCACATGTCAGGAGAACAAGACTGGAGTATATATGGATATAATTATCTCCCAGTCATAGAAAGGATTCATTATGAGAGAAACAATGCTTTCAACACCTGAGGGAATCAGAGATATTTACGGCCTGGAGTGCGAGAGAAAACATGCAGTTCTTGCAGCAATGGAAAATGTACTCCATCTTTATGGCAATAAGGATATTGAGACTCCTACATTTGAATATTTTGGCATTTTCAATGCAGACAGAGGTTCAGCTCCATCAAATGAAATGTATAAATTCTTTGACAGAGATAATAACACTCTTGTACTTAGACCTGACTTCACACCAAGTGTTGCAAGATGCGTTGCTAAATATTTCGCAGACGAAGAACTTCCTATCCGTCTTTGCTACAAAGGTAAGACCTTTGCCAGCACAGAAAAACACCAGGGTAAACTTGCTGAGATTACACAAGTAGGAAGCGAACTCATAAATGATGACAGCTCAGCCGCAGATGCTGAAACAATTGCCTGCGTTATTGACTGTCTTAAAGCAGCTGGTCTTAAAGAATTCCAGATAGAAATCGGCGAAGTTGATTTCTTCAAGGGAATCATTGAAGAAGCAAACCTCGATGCTGATACAGAAGAAAAAATCAGAGACTACATTCAGATTAAGAACTTCTTTGGCCTTTCAGAGTTCATTTCCGAACTTGATATGTCCGAAGAAATAAAAGAAGACCTTAATTCATTATCATCATTATTCGGTGGCCTGGATGCCCTCGACAAAGCTGAGAGCATTACAAAAAGCCCTCGCGCCCTTGAGGCAATCGACAGACTCCGTAAGGTCTATACAGCACTTTCATATTATGAATATCAGGAATATGTAAGCTTCGACCTTTCAATGATCAATGGCTACGATTATTACACTGGAATCGTATTCAGCGGTTACACTTACGGAACAGGAAACCCAATCGTGAAGGGCGGTAGATACAATAACCTTCTTTCCCAGTTTGGAAAAGATGCCCCATCAATCGGATTTTCCATCTATGTGGATGAACTTATGAACGGTATTACTCGTCAGAACATCCCATTTGAGAGAACTACAAAATGTGCCCTTATCGTATATACAATTGAGAATCAAGCGAGCGCACTCAGACTTGCTCAAAGCTTACGTGAGAAAGATATAATCACTCAGCTGATCCGTAAGTCTAAGAGACATGATGAAGACGAATATATGAGATACTCTGACGTATATGATGCTGGACGCGTTTATATACTTCAGGACGACTCAAACGTTCGCATTATAAGTGATGATAGAAGTGTTGATGAGATCAGAGATATAAATGATCTTGTTATCTAGGAGGAATAGATGAGATACCTTACATTTGCTCTTGCAAAGGGCAGACTTGCAAAAGAGACACTGAAGCTTCTTGAGAAGATAGGAATTACTTGCGAGGAGATTAACGATCCAAAGACAAGAAAACTTATCTTCCAGAATGATGAACTGGGAGTTAGATTCTTCCTTTCTAAGCCTAGCGATGTACCAACATATGTAGAATACGGAGTCGCAGATATAGGAGTTGTTGGAAGAGATACACTGCTTGAAGAAGGCAGAAATCTTTACGAAGTTCTTGATCTCGGCTTTGGAAAATGCAGGATGTGTGTCTGCGGACCAGAATCAGCCAGAGAACTCCTGACAAAGAACGAAATCATTCGTGTTGCCAGCAAATACCCAAATATCGCAAAGAACTACTTCAAAGAGAAGAAGAATCAAACAGTCGAAATCATCAAGCTCAACGGTTCTGTGGAGCTTGCTCCAATCGTAGGACTGTCCGAAGTAATCGTCGACATTGTCGAAACTGGTTCGACCCTAAAAGAGAATGGACTCACAGTCCTTGAAGAAATAACAGATCTCAGCGCTCGTGTCGTTGTTAACCAGGTTAGTCTTCGTATGGAACACGAACGAATAAATAAACTTTTAAAAGAACTTAAAGCAGTATTAGAAACTACATAATGCCGCAATAAATCAAAACATGTTCGGGACCGTCGCGGGTCTCGGTGCTTAGCGATTCACGAGCCTGAAAGGCGAAGTGAGAGCTTAGCAAGCCGAAGCTTCTTTTCGAAGAAAGGAAGCCGGCGTCCGCTAGGGGCTAGCCCGCGCCGAGCGGAAGCGATGTCACGATACATGTTGTTGATTTATAAGGCATTCACATATTTACTTACACATTTATTATTCAATCAGAGGACTTAATTATGAGAATTGTAAAACTTACAAGCGAAACAAAAAATAAGTTAATGAGCGATCTGCTCAAGAGAACCACCGACGATTACGGCGAGCAGGAGCTTATCGTTAAGGAGATAATCAAGAACGTTCACGATAATGGCGACGCCGCTCTCTTTGAGTATACAAAGAAGTTTGATAAGGCTGATATAAATGCTGATAATATCAAGGTTACCGATGCCGAGATTGAAGAAGCATACGGTCAGGTTGATGGTGATCTGATTGAGGTTATCAGAAAAGCTATCATGAATATTAGTGATTTCCATGAACTACAGAAGAGAAACAGTTGGATCAACACTTATGAGAATGGCTCTGTACTTGGCCAGCGTGTAACTCCAATTGAATCAGCTGGCGTTTATGTACCAGGTGGAAAGGCAGCTTATCCATCCACAGTTCTTATGAATGTTCTTCCTGCTAAGGTTGCTGGTGTTTCAAGAATTGTAATGACAACTCCTTGTAATGCAGAAGGTAAGGTTTATCCTACAACTCTTGTAGCAGCTAAAGAAGCTGGCGTTCAGGATATTTATAAGGTTGGTGGAGCTCAGGCTATCGCAGCTCTCGCTTATGGAACAGAGAGCATTCCTAAAGTAGATAAGATTGTTGGACCTGGAAATATTTTCGTAGCTATAGCTAAGAGACTTGTTTATGGACATGTTTCAATAGATTCCATAGCTGGTCCTTCTGAGATTCTTGTTCTTGCTGATGAGACAGCCACACCAAAGTATGTTGCAGCTGACCTTCTTTCACAAGCAGAGCATGATGAACTTGCTTCAGCAACTCTTGTTACTACAAGCGAAAAGCTTGCAAACGAAGTTTCTGAGTGGGTTGATAAGTTCACAGCTGAGCTGTCACGTAAGGAGATAATTCAGAAGTCACTCGATAATTTTGGAAATATATTCGTTGCTGATACAATGGCAGATGCTATCGATGCTACAAACGAAATAGCACCAGAGCATCTTGAAATATTAACTGCTAATCCTTGGGAGACAATGACTCATATTAAGAATGCAGGAGCAATCTTCCTTGGTGAGTATTCTTCAGAACCACTTGGCGATTATTTTGCTGGTCCTAACCATGTACTTCCTACAAATGGTACAGCAAGATTCTTTTCACCACTTGGCGTTGATGATTTCATTAAGAAATCAAGTATTATTTGTTATTCAGAGGATGCTCTTAAGGCAGTACATACTGATATTGAGGCGTTTGCTAAGGCTGAGGGTCTTACAGCTCACGCTAATTCAATAGCTGTTAGATTTGAGTAAACAGTAGGTTTAGGAGGTTAATATGGCAGATAGAAAATCAAGCATTGAAAGAAAAACTGCTGAGACTGACATTAAGCTGGCGCTTAACTTAGACGGTACAGGCGTTAGTAATGTAGATACTGGCATTGGTTTCTTTGATCACATGCTTAAGAGTTTTGCTAAACATGGTTTCTTTGATATGAACTTAGTTGTTAAGGGGGACCTTGAGGTTGACTCGCATCACACAATTGAGGATACAGGAATTGTTCTTGGCAAGGCTATAAAAGAGGCTGTTGGTGATAAGGCTGGAATAAAGAGATATGGTTCATTCGTTATGCCAATGGACGAAACTTTAGTTCTTTGTGCTATTGATCTTTCTGGACGTCCATATCTTAACTTTGATCTGGATTTAACAGTTCCAAAGGTTGGAAATTTTGATACAGAAATGGCTAAGGAATTCTTTTATGCTGTTAGTTATGCAGCAGAGATGAATCTCCACATTAAGCAGCTGGATGGTTCTAATAATCATCATATTATTGAGGCTGCATTTAAAGCATTTGCTAATGCGCTGGATATTGCAGTTGGTTATGATCCAAGATTGGATGGCGGACTGTTATCAACGAAGGGAGCACTTTAATATGTCAGACTTTGTGCTTTTTAATAAATATGATGCGGTATTTGATGATGTTAAACATCTGCTTTACGAAGGTAACAAATATGTTGTTTTCGATGTAGAGGGATGTAATGGAAATGCTTCATTCCTTGATCTTTTAAAGTATTCAAAGGAAAGATTTCCTGGTAAGGTATTTGAAAGTGAAGAAGAATTAAATAAATACCTTGAAAGTGCATCTGAATATGAAACGACTGAGCTAAGCTTCTCTGAATTTAAACTGAATAGTGATGGTCTTATTCCTTGTATAGCTCAGGATTATAGAACTGGTGAAGTTCTTATGATGGCTTATATGAATGAGGAGTCTTACAAGAAAACACTTGAGACTGGTCTTATGACTTACTGGACTCGTTCAAGACAGAGACTTTGGACAAAGGGTGAAGAGTCTGGACATTTTCAGAAGATGATAAGTCTTACCATTGACTGTGATAAGGATACAATCTTAGCTAAGGTAGATCAGACTGGTCCGGCCTGTCATACTGGAAATCCAACTTGTTTCTTTACTCCGCTTACATCTGAAACAGATGCAGCTGGTTCAGATAATAAGGATATATATAAAGTTATTCAGGATGTTTACAGTGTTATAGCTGACAGAAAGATTAATCCTCGAGAAGGAAGCTATACAAATTATTTATTTGATAAGGGTATTGATAAGATACTTAAGAAGGTTGGAGAGGAAAGTACTGAGATTGTTATCGCAGCAAAGAATCCTGATCCAAAGGAAATCAAATATGAAATAGCAGACTTCCTGTATCACGCTATGGTTCTTATGGTAGAACGTGGTGTTACATGGGAAGAGATAGCTGAGGAACTTGCTAATCGCGAATGATTAATAACACCTCATCCGTCAACTGATAAATCAGTTGACACCTTCCCCTCAAGGGGAAGGCTTTGTTAAGATAAATATAACAGGAGTTGAAAATTATGAGACAGTTTACTTCAAAAGAGCTTAGAAAGACCTGGGTTGAATTCTATAAGGAGAGAGGACATGTTGATGTTGGTGCCGTATCCCTGGTATCTGACGGTTCAACAGGTGTTATGTTCAATGTAGCTGGTATGCAGCCACTTATGCCTTATCTTCTTGGCGAGAAGCATCCGCTTGGAACAAGACTTTGCAACGTGCAGGGTTGTGTTCGTACAAATGATATTGATTCAGTTGGTGATAAGAGCCATGTTACATTCTTCGAGATGATGGGTAGCTGGAGTCTTGGAGATTATTTCAAGGAAGAGAGATGTAAGTGGAGTTTTGAACTTCTTACAGAGGTTTTTGGTTTTGACAGAGATCATCTGGCATCTACAGTTTTTGCTGGTGATGAGAATGCTCCTCGTGATGAGGAAGGTGCACAGTACCGTATAGCTTCTGGTTTTAAACCAGAGAATATTTACTATCTTCCAGCATCAGATAACTGGTGGGGACTTGAATATGGTCCATGTGGTCCTGATAGTGAGATGTTCTACATTGCAGATGTAGATGACTGTGGTCCTGATTGTGGACCTGGATGTGATTGTGGTAAGTATACTGAGCTTGGAAATGATGTTTTCATGCAGTATGAGAAGCACCATGATGGAACGCTTACTCCACTTAAACAAAAGAATGTTGATACAGGTTGGGGTCTTGAGAGAATCCTTGCTTTCCTTAATGGTACAAAGGATGTTTATCAGACAGACCTGTTTACAGATGCTATAAGCTTTATTGAAGCAAAGTCTGGTTTAAAGTATGAGGCAGATGAAAAGCTTACTAAGTCAATGAGAATTCTTGCTGATCATATGCGTACAAGCGTTATGCTTATTGGTGATGCAGCTAAGCTTCTTCCTTCAAATGTTGGAGCTGGTTATGTTCTTCGTCGTCTTATAAGAAGAGCTGTTAGACATGGACGTACTCTTGGCCTGAATAAAGAGAACCTCCTGGAGCTGGCTAAGATTTATATTGAAAAGGTTTATGATGACAGCTATCCACTTCTTACAAAGAATGAGGAATTCATCATTACAGAGCTTGGTAAGGAAATATCAAGATTTGAGAGCACTCTTGAGAATGGTATGAAAGAGTTCAATAAGATCCTTGACGAGAAGAAGAGTGCCAGTGCTAAAGAAATCGATGGCGAGAGTGCATTTTATCTTTATGATACATTTGGTTTCCCTATTGAACTTACAGTCGAGATGGCTGCAGAGGAAGGTCTTACAGTAGATGAGGCTGGATTTGACAAGGCTATGGAAGCTGCTAAGCAGAAGGCAAGAGAGAATCAGAACTTCTCACAGAGCCTTGTTGCAAGTGATGATCTTTTCGCTAGTCTTGCAGATGATATTGAGACTGAATTTACTGGTTATGACAAGACAGAGGATAATTCAAAGATAGTTGCAGTTGCTGATGAAAGTGCTATGGTTGATGTACTTTCAGAAGGAACAAAGGGAACTATCATTGTTACAAATACACCATTCTATGCAACAATGGGTGGTCAGACAGCTGATACAGGTATTATTGAGACAGCTGATGGAACATTCAAGGTTGAAGATACAGTTAAGCTTAAGGGTAACAGAGTTGCTCATGTTGGTGTAGTTACAAGTGGCGCTATTAAGTCTGGAGCTGATGCAACACTTAAGGTTGATGCTGACAGACGTGCTCTTATCTGTAAGAACCATTCAGCTACACACCTTCTTCAGAAGGCACTTAAGACTGTACTTGGTGACCATGTTGAGCAGGCAGGTTCACTTGTAACTGACGGAAGACTTCGTTTCGACTTCTCTCATAATCAGGCTATGACTCCTGATGAGATTAGAAAGGTTGAAGAAATAGTTAATAAGGAAATTGGTGAAGACCTTAAGGTTAACACTCAGGTAATGTCACTTGATGAGGCTAAGAAGACTGGCGCTATGGCTCTCTTTGGTGAGAAGTATGGCGAGGAAGTTCGTGTTGTAAATATGGGCGACTGGTCAATAGAGCTTTGTGGTGGTACACATGTTCCTCATACAAGTGTTATCGGTACATTTAAGATTGTTTCTGAGCAGGGTATAGCTGCTGGTGTTAGACGTATAGAGGCGCTTACATCTACAGGTGCTGCAGCATATTATGCAGATGTTGAGGATAGACTTAACGCTGCTGCGAAGGCAGCTAAGACAGAACCTGCTAAGCTGACAGAGAAGATTCAGTCTCTTATGGACGAGATCAAGGCTCTTCAGTCTGAGAACCAGAGTCTTAAAGATAAGATGGCTAAGGCAGCTGCTTCTTCAGCAGAAGACGCAGTAGTCGAAGTTGGAGATATAAAGGTTCTTCCAATGGCTGTACAGGGTGTTGATCCAAATGCACTTAGAAATCTTGGTGATGAGTACAAAGCTAAGCTTGGCAAGTCTGTTGTAATCATGGCTTCAGATATGGGTGGTAAAGTTAGCCTTGTTGTTATGGCATCCGACGATGCTGTTTCAGCTGGTATTCATGCAGGAAATATAATTAAGACAATTGCTCCTATTGTTGGAGGCGGCGGTGGCGGTCGTCCTAACATGGCTCAGGCTGGTGGTAAGGATGCTTCTAAGATTCAGGATGCACTCAGTGCCGGTGTTGAAGAAGTAAAGAAACAGCTGGGTTAATGAGCATATTCTCTTGTCAAATTGAGTACTTGACAAGAAACTTAAGTGTGTTATAATTGCATTTGCGTGTTTTAGTTTGAACACGTTAGATTTATTCCCTAGACGAAGGGAGGGTAGATAAGATGTCAAGCGTTGTTGTAAAAGAAAATGAGACTCTCGATAGCGCACTTCGCAGATTCAAGAGAAACTGTCAGAAGGCTGGAATCCAGCAGGAAATCCGTAAAAGAGAGCATTATGAAAAGCCATCAGTAAAGCGTAAGAAGAAATCTGAGGCTGCTAGAAAGCGTAAGTATAAATAAGTAATATTTACATTGCATTATTCGCCACGTTCAAATTATAATGAACGTGGCGTTTTTATTTGTCTTAGCAAGTAAAAGTGCAAGTTTAATCAAGAAATATGAGGTATAAATGGGACTAGACAGAAGAACTATAAAAGTAGATGAGAGAAGCATTCAGCTTCTTTTTGGACAATTTGATAAAAATATCAGAAAGATTGAGAAAGCATTTGATGTAACCTATGTTTATAGAGGGGATGAGCTTATCCTGGAAGGAGATGAACGTATGGTTGCTAAGGCTGAGCAGGTTGTAAATGACCTTCTTGTAATATCAAAGAAGGGTAAGGATATAACTGATCAGAATGTAGACTATGCCATTAGTATTACTAATAGTGGTGAAGGTGGCAAAGTGAGTGATCTTGAAAAGGATGATGAACTAATTTGCCATACACTTGCTGGTCGTCCTATAAGACCAAAGACCTTTGGTCAGAAAAAATACTGCGAAGCTATAGATAACAATATGATCATCTTTGGTAGTGGCCCTGCAGGTACTGGTAAAACTTATCTTGCGATGGCTAAGGCTATTACAGCTTTTAAGAAGGGTGAGGTTGAAAGGATAATCCTTACAAGACCTGCTATAGAAGCTGGTGAAAAGCTTGGTTTCTTACCTGGTGATCTTCAGAGCAAGATTGATCCTTATTTAAGACCGCTTTATGATGCACTTTATGAAATCATGGGTGCTGAGTCCTTCCAGAAAAATATGGAAAAAGGCCTTATTGAAGTAGCACCTCTTGCATATATGAGAGGACGTACTCTCGACAATGCATTTATTGTACTGGACGAGGCTCAGAATACAACAGAATCTCAGATGAAGATGTTCCTGACACGTATAGGCTTTGGTTCTAAGGCCATTATCACAGGTGACCAGTCACAGAAGGACCTGGCACAGGGTACAAAATCAGGACTTGATATAGCTCTCAAGGTTGTGAGAAATATAGATGGCATTGCCATTTGCAACCTTACAAGTAAGGACGTTGTAAGACATCCGCTGGTACAGAGAATTGTTGAAGCATATGAGAAGTATGATTCACAGAAACCTAAGAAAAAATAAGCTTTTTAGGGCTTAATATAAAGGTTCATCTATTTTTGACACGATATACAATATGTGTTAAAATAGCACCTTAGTGAGGTTTAATTATGAGCATATTTATTTCTAATGAATCTGACATTGAATATCCTAAGGAATACGATGATATCATTCGTGATGTGGTGCTTGGTTCTATTGAATTTCTTAAGTGTCCATATGAATGTGAAGTCTCAGTTACCTTGGTTGATAATGATGAGATTCATGAGATAAATAAGTCAGAGAGAGGAATTGATAGCCCCACAGATGTATTATCATTTCCTATGCTGGATTTCGATAAACCAAATGATCTCTCATATATTGAGAAGTATCCACAGGATTATTTCAATCCAGAAACTGACGAACTACTTTTAGGAGATATCGTTATTTCTCTTGAGAAGGTTAAGTCCCAGGCTAAAGCTTACGGACATAGTGATAAGAGGGAGATAGCATTCCTAGTTGCTCATAGCTGTCTGCATCTGTTTGGATATGACCATATAGATGAAAATGACAGAATGGAGATGGAAAAGCTTCAAAACGAAATCTTAGAAAAGAAAGGATACACTAGAGACTATGAGTAAAAAGAAGATTTTATCAGTACTTTTAGCAGCTACATTTGTACTTGGTGCATTTGCTGGATGTGGCAAGAAGGAAGAGGCTACTGAGGATAATGGAGAATCATATAGCGTAAATCTTCAGGATGCAGCATTTATAACAGAGGATAGCAACGTTGCCATGATGAAAGACGGAATGGTAATGAGTGATCTTAACGGTAGCTGGGTAAGCCCTGAGTCAGCCGATAAGAGATATGTAGCTATCATGGTTGTTAATAATAACCTTGGACTTCCACAGTCAGGTATTGAGAATGCACAGGTTGTTTATGAAATGCTTGAAGAGGGTGGAATATCTCGTCTTCTTTGTCTCTTTGATCAGGATACAATTAAGGATGTTGAGAAGATAGGTCCTGTAAGAAGTACACGTGTTAACTTCGATAGAAAGGCACTTGAGTATGATGCTGTTCTTGTTCACTGGGGCGGTATCTGGGCTATGATGGAAATGCCACTTATCACAGATCTTGATGATATGAACCTTAACACAGAATCAGCTGCATACGGATTCAGAGTTTCAAGACCTGGATACGGTTCAGAGTTTACTGGATATACATCTGGAGAGAAAGTACTTCAGGGTATTTCTGATAAGGGATTCGATACAAATAAGTGTAAAGAGTACAAGAGCATGTTCAGCTTCAACATGGATGATAAGGAGCCTGAAAGTGGTGAGTCTTGTACAAAGATCGCTATCAACAGTGATATCGAGTCAAGACCATACTTCGAGTATGATGCTGAGAATAAAGTATATAAGAAGTTCACATATGGCGATGTTCAGTATGATGAGGCAACAGGAAATCAGCTGACATACAAGAATGTAATTTATGAATTCTGCCCACACTATGTACTTAGTGATGAGGTTGGAAGTAAGTATATCGATGATGTAGGCGAAGGCGAAGGTTACTATTGTACAGATGGTAAGCTTATAAAGATTAAGTGGAAGAAAGACGCTAAGAAGACTTTTGCTTATAAGGAAGAGATCTTCGGTCAGACAGCTACTAGAGATGGTGCTTGTTCAGACTATGGTGTAACTAAGTTCTACACAGAGGATGGTAAGGAACTTAAGCTTAATCCTGGAAAGACTTACATCACATTATTCCCAGATTCAAGCAAGGATAATGTAAGTTATCAGTAAAAATCAGGTAGGTTATATGTATAAGAACATATACGACATTTGTATAATTGGCGCAGGTGCATCAGGACTTGTGGCCGCAATCGAAAGCTCCCGTAGGGGGCTTTCTTGCGTAGTTGTGGATAAAAATAAAAAAGCTGGAATGAAGCTTTATGCCACTGGAAATGGAAGATGTAACCTTACAAACGACACCTGGGAGGAAGATACATACTACGAAAATGAATTTGTAGATCGTGTTTTTGACTACCTTTACAGAGAGACTGGAATGAGACAAAGAACCTTTATTCTGGACTATTTTAAAGGTCTTGGTGTAAATACGGTAAATAAGGATGGTTATTTCTATCCATCAAGTATGCAGGCCTCATCTGTTGTATGGGCACTTCTGGATGCTGCAAGAGCGCTAAATATTGAAATAAAGAATAAAACTACATGTATTAGCATTGATGCTCTAAATCTCTCAGATATCATTGATGATGTAAATACTATTGATGATTCTATCTTTGATTTAAAGACGATTTATAGAGTTAATACAATTGCGAAAGATTCTGAAACTGGTGAAGAAACTGTTTCTGAGATCATTGCTCGTAATATTATTATTGCTACGGGTGGTCAGTCTCAGACAAAGCTTGGAGCTCAGAGTAGTGAAATGGCTAAGAAGCTTTTCTCAAGTCTCAGGGTTCCTTACGAAGAGTTTCAAAGCGGTCTTTGCCCAGTTAAATGCTACGAGGATCTTTCTGCTTTAGCTGGAGTCAGAACAAGAGCTAGGCTCAGCGTGGCTGGTCATAGAGAGCTTGGAGAGGTTCAGATAACTGAGGACGGACTTAGCGGAATTGTGACATTTAATATGTCTTATTACATGAAGCCGGGAAGTCCAATATCTATAAATCTTTTACCAAAGACTTCTGAGGATGAATTTGCTGAGCATTTTAATGCTATCAAGAAAGAATTTCCTAATAAGAGACTGGATTCATTTATAAATGGATATATAAACGATAAGCTGGCAAGCCATATGATATCTAAATTCTACGGAACTCCGGATATCAAGTTTACTCTGAAGGATGTTACTGAAACAGGTATTAGAGGCCTGTATCAGGAGATTACAGAGTGGAAGCTTACCGTTCTTGAAAAGGGTACATTTGATAGTTCTCAGGCATCTATTGGTGGAATTCTTACTGATGTAATAAGTCCATCAACTATGCAAATAAGCCCTGATAGAACCCTTGGTGGTGGAATTTATGCTGTTGGTGAAGCAACAGATGTTATTGGCAAATGTGGTGGGTACAACCTCACCTATGCCTTTATAACTGGCTATATTGCTGGTAACTCAGTAGAGTAGGGTGTTTCATGATTCGAATTAGTAATATTAAAATGAAACCCGGATATTCAGAAGATGATATCCGTGAGGTCATTTTTAAAAACCTGAAAACTAAAAATATAAAATCCTATAAGATTTTGAAAGAATCTCTGGATTCAAGACATCATGATAACATCCATTATCAGATGTCCATCGGTGTTTTTGCAGATAATGAGTCTGCAATCGTTAATAAAATTAACAATAATAATATTATGTTAACAAAAGAGGACGAATATACATTCCCTCACATCGTAAATACAGAGATCAGAGAATTTTTGGATGAGGCAGAAGAGTTTCGACCCGTAATAATCGGTTCTGGTCCTGCAGGTTATCATGCTGCTATTAAACTTTGTCTTGCTGGCTTTAAACCTATTGTTTTCGAACGTGGTAAATCAGTTGAAGACAGAGTTCAGGATGTTAATGAATTCTGGGAAAGTGGAAAGCTTAACTTAAATTCAAATGCACAGTTTGGTGAAGGTGGAGCCGGTACATTTTCAGATGGTAAGCTGAACACGGGAAATAAGGATAAAGGTGGCTATTTCAAAGAGGTTTTAGAAACTTTTGTTAAGTACGGCGCTGATGAAAGTATTCTTTATAAGGCTAAACCGCATATTGGAACAGATGAGCTCCAAAATATCCTTGTGAATATGCGCCATGAAATTGAGAGACTTGGTGGTGAGGTAAAGTTTGATTCAAAGCTTGTTTCTATAGAACATGAAGTTGTTATAGATACATTTGGCTATGAGTCAGAGCTACCGATTTATGAACTGACTATCGAGTCTGGCGGTAAGATCATTAAGCATAAAACTCATTCAGTAATTTTGGCGGTTGGTCACAGTGCCCGAGATACTATAAAAATGCTTTATGATAAAGACTTTGTAATGGAGTCTAAGCCGTTTGCGATTGGTATAAGAGTTGAGCATCTGGCTGAAACTATTAATAAAGCTATGTATGGTGAGGATTATAAACAGCGTTACGGTGAGCTTCTCCCGACGGCTGATTATAAGCTGGTTTATCATACTGACGACAGGAATGTATTTTCATTCTGTATGTGCCCAGGTGGTTATGTGGTTAATGCATCTACCGAGGAAGATGGTACAGTAATAAATGGGATGAGTTACAGTGGTCGTGCAGGTATTAATTCAAATTCAGCTATTGTTGTAAGCGTAACTCCAGAGGATTATGGATCTGACGATCCGATGGCTGGTATTGATTATCAAAGAGAACTGGAGAAGAAGGCATTTACCCTTGGTAATGGTGGTGTCCCGGTTCAGTTATATGGTGACTTTATTGATGATAAGATAAGCGAAAGCTTTGGTTCTATCGAACCGCAAATTAAGGGTAAATGGACCTTTGCTGATCTAAGGAAAGTTCTGCCGGACGTTGTGACAGATGCAATCCTTGAGGCAATGAAGTATTTTGGCACTCGTATTAAAGGGTATGATGATACAGATACTGTTTTCTCGGCTATTGAATCCAGAACCAGTTCGCCTGTAAGGATTCTTCGAGATGACAATATGATGGCTGAAAACTTCCCTGGCATTATCCCGGCTGGAGAAGGTGCTGGCTATGCAGGTGGTATAACATCTGCGGCGGCAGATGGCATTAAGGCTGCTGAAGCTTTATCTGAGTATCTTGTTGATGATCTGATTGAATGCTATAAGGCTTACGAAACAAGTAAATATTTATAAAACAAAATAATCCAAATTATAATAAAGTAAATAGATAGGAAAAATTATGAACGCTAGAGAAGTATTAAAAGACAAAAGAAGAATAGTTATAAAGGTTGGTTCATCTTCACTTGTACATCAGGAAACTGGTGAGCTGGATTTTATGAAGATAGAGAAGATGATCCGTCTTATAAGTGATATCAAGAATCAGGGAAAGGATGTTGTTCTTGTTTCTTCAGGAGCTGTTTCAGTAGGTAGAAGAATATTGGGACTTCAGAAGAGACCTGAAATTCTTTCAATGATTCAGGCTTGTGCGGCTCTTGGTCAGGGAGAACTTATGATGCTTTATCAAAAGCTCTTCATGGAATATAACCATAAGGCAGCTCAGGTACTGCTTACATTTGATGTTATTACAAATGATGAAAGAAGAAAGAATGCTGAGAATACTCTTAAACAGCTTCTTGATCTTGATATAGTTCCAATCGTAAATGAGAACGATACAGTTGCTACTGATGAGATTGAATTTGGTGATAATGATACACTTTCAGCTATCGTTGCAACTCTTATCGGTGCTGATATGCTGATTCTTCTTACAGACATAGATGGATTCTATACTGATGATCCTCGTAAGAATCCACACGCCAAGAGACTTTCAGTTGTTGATAAGATTGATGATTCTCTTAAGGATATGGCTAAGGGTACTGTTACAAGATATGGAACAGGCGGTATGTATACTAAGATTGCCGCTGCTCGTATTGCATGTCATGCAGGTTCGGATGTAGCTATTCTTGAGTCATCTGATATGGAGATAATCCATCAGCTTCTTAATGGTGATGATGTTGGTACACTTTTTGTTAACGACACATCTACTGATTTTGATATTATTGAATTTATTAAGAATAAGGAATACTTAGACAAATAATTATTCTCTTTGGAGAAGGGGGTATTTGTTATGGAAGGTACAGGTTTAGTTCTATCCGGTGGTGGCGGAAAAGGCATTTACCAGGTAGGGATACTTAAATCACTTGCTGCAGCAGGTTTACTGGATGATGTGGTTGCAGTATCTGGTTCTTCTATTGGTGGTATAAATGCAGTCCTCTTTGCTGAAGGTGTTGCAGAGGGTGGTGTAAGCCGTGCGATAGAGCAGATGGAAGAGGTCTGGAATGAGATTGACCTTGGGGTTATATTCAACTTTGACTATTCAAAGATCCAGGCTGGAGATATGCATTTCTCCAGAAAAAAGACTGAAGAATTAATAGATAAGTATCTTACTTATGATCTTTTTAAAACAACAGAAGATAAGTCGATGATGCCGATTTTTGTTACTGGTGCCAGATGTCCTGAAGGTATAGTTTCTTCTGAACAGGTTACTCAGGAAGAGATGAAGCTTATAATGTCTGCTTCTGTGGAAGATACATACAGAGATTATGCGATAGAATACTTTAAGCTTAATGATCAGGATAATGGTTTTATTAGGTCGGCTCTTCTTGCTACAACATCACTGCCTGTTATTTTTTCACCAGTTGATGTAAATGGAAGTCTTTATGTAGATGGTGGAATGAAGGATAATTCGCCTATTAAGCCTCTTTATGACCTTGGAATCAGACGCTTTATCGTTGTTGAACTAAGTACAACAACATATGTAAAAGATATGAATGCATTTGCTGATGCAGAGATTATAGACATCTTATCCAGTGTTGATCTGGGACAGCTGCTTAGTGGAACGCTTAATTTTGATAAACAGGATCTGGCATTTAAGAAGACACTAGGTGAGCTTGACGGAAAGCGTTATATCAAGACTCTTTTTGAAAAGGATGAGGCTTATATAGCAATGGAGAAACAGCTTGCTAAGATGGATTATGATCATGCACTCCAGATGCAAAAATTTAATTCCAATTATGATTCTTTAAGTAGTACGGTTAATGACAGGTTTGACTATATTAAGAACCTTGAAGAATCATTAAAGAAATACGATATTTAAGAAGTACTATATTAAAAAAACTATGTAACGAGGTATGAAATGAAAGTATTAGAAGGACAGGAACCAGCATCGGTTCTAGGATTTTTTGAGGAGTTATGTGGCATCCCACATGGTTCAACAAACACAAAACAAATAAGTGATTACATTGTGCAGTTCGCTAAGGATAGAGGACTTGATTATTATCAGGATGATATGAACAATGTTATTATCTATAAGGACGCTAATCTTCCAAATGGTGGTGAAGCGTCAGAGCCAATTATTCTTCAGGGCCATATTGATATGGTATGCGAGAAGGAAGCTGGTTTTGAGTTTGATTTTGAGAAAGAGGGACTTAGGCTTCGTTGTGATAATGGAGTTATAAGTGCTGAAGGAACAACTCTTGGTGCTGATGACGGAATTGGTGTTGCTTATATGATGGCAATTCTTGATAGCGACAAGATTGTTCATCCACCTCTTGAGTGCGTTTTCACAGTAGATGAAGAGATTGGAATGCTAGGTGCTGCTGGTCTCGATATGACAAAACTTAAGGGTAAAACTCTTATGAATATTGATTCTGAGGATGAAGGACATCTGCTCGTTTCCTGTGCAGGTGGAGCACTCGTACAGATGAAATTTCCTATAAAAAGAAGAGGAGCCCAGGGAAAACGTTACAAGATTTCTGTAAGTGGTCTTCTTGGTGGTCATTCAGGAATTGAGATTGATAAGGGCAGAGCTAATGCTGATATGCTGCTTGCCAGAGTTCTAAGAGACCTTCTTTTTGTAGATGACAGCCTTCGTATTATTTCTATTCAAGGTGGATTTAAGGATAATGCCATTCCTTCTGCTGCAGAGGCTATAATTGTTGCAAAGGATTATGATGGAATCCTTGCTGCACTTGAAGATACAGATATGGATATCAGATCAGAATATGCAGAAACTGATCCTGGAATTCAGATTAAATGTGAGCCACTCACTTCTGAGGAAGAAGAGAACTATAGTGGGGTTTATCCACTTGATGAGATGGTTAATCTTTCGCTTGTGATGGCATTTAGTAGTCTTCCAAATGGTATTCAGACAATGAGTAAGGATATTGAGGGATTAGTTCAGACTTCACTTAACCTTGGTATACTCGAGACTCATGATGATTCAATAGAAATGTCTTTCTGTGTGAGAAGTAGTGTTGAAAGCGAGAAGGAAGAGTTGATAGAACAGCTTTCGCTTATCTGTAAATCTGCAGGCGGAACTATTGATGTTTCTGGACCTTATCCTGCATGGGAATATAAGGCGGATTCAAGGCTTCGCGATATAATGACAAGTACTTACGAAAAGATGTTTAATAAGCCTATGATCGTTGAGGCTGTGCACGCTGGTGTAGAGTGTGGTATTTTTGCAGGTGCTATTAGTGGGATTGACGCAGTTTCATTTGGACCTGATATTCTGGATATACATACACCAAAAGAGATGATGTATGTAGACAGCGTTGAGAGGACATGGAACTTTATCGTTGAAGTACTTGGACAGTTAGTTTAGCTTTTAATTGTTTATTTATAAAGGTTATAAAGTATGTATTTGGAAGTGTTTAAAGATATAAATATAATAACAGGTGATGATATAAGTAAGTGGATCAATGGAAAGGGTATTTCTTTACTTGATTATCTGCTTAAATTTCTGATTGCACTTATTGTATATGTTATCGTAAGTAAGATACTTAAGAAGGTTGTAAAAGCGATTTCAAGCAGGCTGGATACTCGTGGCGTAGATCCCATTGCAAGCAGGTTTATTCTGAATCTTATTAAGTATGGTATTCAGATTTTTATCATTGTTACGATTATCTCTAAGCTTCATATCGTTGAGATTACATCTATCGCGGCTCTTATTGCATCAGCTGGTGTTGGTATTTCACTTGCTATGCAGGGCGCTCTTTCAAATTTTGCTGGTGGAGTTCTTCTTCTTGTGATCAGGCCTTTTAAGAAGGGTGATTATATAGAAATTCCTAATGCAAATGTTGAAGGTGTGGTTGAAGAGATAGCTATTTATTATACAACCATAAAGACGGTTTTCGGAGAGGTTATAAAAATTCCTAATTCACAGCTTACAAATAACTCTGTTAAAAATCGTTCCGGAGATGATAAGAGGGCACTTGTTATTAACGTAGATGTTGGCTATGATACGGATATTGATAAGGCCAGAGCTATTGTTATGGAGCTTATTAAGTCTGAGGAAAATATAATTAATGGAACGGAAAATGTATTCGTAGATGAGCTTGGTGCTCACGGCGTTAAGCTTGGTATATTTGGCATGGTTCCGGTTACAAGTTATATTGCTGTTAAACGTTCCCTTAATGAGAAGATACTTAATGCATTTAGAAAAAATGATATTGAAATACCATTTAACAAGCTTGATGTAACGTTATTAAATAAGTAAGTTATAAATAGTGATTTGCATATTAAAGAACAGGTTATTACATGGAACAGAATATTACTTTAACACCTGATCTTGATGATATTGGTGTAAGACTGGACAAATACATATCAGAAGAACTTGAAGAAGTATCCCGCTCCTATATCAAGAAACTTCTTGATAAGGGACATATTTCGGTTCTTGGTTCTGATGGCACTGAGAGGCGTATAAAAGCCTCTTATTTGCTTTCTGAGGGTGATACAGTAAATCTTACCCTCCCTGAGCCTGAGAAACTTGAAATCCTTCCTGAGAATATTCCTTTGGATATTGTTTTCGAGGATGATGACATTATAGTTGTTAATAAGCCGCAGGGGATGGTTGTTCATCCCGCTCCTGGTAATTATATAGGTACTCTTGTTAATGCTCTGATGTACCACTCTGGTGATTCGCTTTCATCTATTAATGGTGTGGAACGTCCTGGTATTGTGCACCGTATTGATAAGGATACCAGTGGACTTCTTGTTATTTGCAAAACGAATCTTGCTCATCAGAGTCTGGCTGAGCAGTTTGCTGACCATAGTATACATAGGATTTATAGCTGTATTGTTTATAATTATTTTGACATAGATAAGATGGAGAGACTTGAGAAAGGAAACGATGATATTCCTGATGCAGTATTTCCAGAAGGACTAAATGAAGTTTATACTGACGTGGTCAGGAAAAATATTGCCCGTGCTAAGAATGATAGAAAGCGCATGGCTATTGATCCAGATGGTAGAAGAGCAGTGACTCATATTTATCTCCAAAAGAATTTAAAAGATAACTTTGCATATGTTAAATGCAAGCTTGAAACGGGACGTACTCATCAGATAAGAGTACATCTTACCAGTATAAGTCATCCGCTTCTGGGAGATCCGGTTTATGGACCAAAGAAGAGTCAGTTTAATCTTGCCGGGCAGGTTCTTCATGCAGGTACACTTGGATTTATACATCCTAGAACTAAGGAATATATTGAATTTAATTCGGAGCTTCCTGATTATTTTAAGAAATTGTTGGGTATATTAAGTTAGGTTTTTATGAATAAAGAAGAAGCAAAAAAATTAATAGATACTAATTACCAGGGCATTCATAGTTCTAAAAATGTCACCCTGAATATTGATGATGGTGTTCCGTTTATTCAGGTTGAGGGATTTTCAGATATGTCCTTTATCCAGCACGGCTTTACTACAAGGCTTGGTGGAGTCAGCAAAGGGATTTATGAGTCGCTGAATATGGGACTACATCTTGATGATGAAAAAGAAGATGTAATGGAGAACTATCAGAGACTTGGTGCCACAATGGGCTTTGACTATACTCGTATGTCCGCTCCAAATCAGGTTCATAAGTCAAACATTCTGGTTGTTGAAGAAAAGGATGCTGGAGATGGCATTTCCAGAGATCTAAGCCATTTCGAAATTGATGCTCAGATCACAAATGTAAAGAACATACCGCTTATTGTTTATACAGCTGATTGTGTGCCTATACTTCTGGCAGATCCTGTCAGCCGTGTAATTGGTACGGTTCATGCGGGATGGAGAGGTACTGTAGATGCCATTGCCGCTAAAACAGTTGAGAAGATGAGTGAGGTTTATGGCTGTCTGCCTGAAAATATCCACGCTATAATAGGTCCTTCTATTGGTCCTGAGAATTATGAGGTGGATGAAACTGTTATTAAAGCAATGGTGGAATGTCCTTACCTTGATACAACTGAGGATAATGTTACTTTTGAACCACTTCAGAATGATGATTTTAAATATATCATTCATTCCGGAAGTGTTTATAGAGAAGGAATGCCAGCTGAATATAAGGGTATAACACTTACAAGACTGGGTGTTCCGTATGAGATATTCAGGACAGTAAAGATCAGGGACAGATATATGCTTAATCTCTGGAATCTGAACGAACTGATCCTTGTAAATGCTGGTCTTAAATCCAGAAATATTTACCAGACAAAACTTTGTACAATGAAATATCATGATATCTTCTTCTCTCATCGCTATACAAACGGTAGAAGAGGGCTAAATGCAGGTATTATAGTTATTAAATAATTGGGGTATTAGAGATGAAGAGAAATGTAGCATTTCATAGAAAGAGAGCAGAAGAGTTTTTATCAAAGCTTAGCTTTGATGAGATGGTTTTGATCAGGACAGGTTATCCTGAGGATAAGAAGAAAATTGGTGTTCCATATATTGATTTTCCTGGTGAGGCAGCTCATGGTGCTCAGGCCAGACATGATCAGAATTTCGATTTTGGAGAGCCGGTTCCAGCAACCACATTTCCAACTGCAATCGGAATGGTTTCTTCATTTGATAAGAATCTAATGCGACAGATTGGAAGAGTTGTTGGTACAGAGCTAAGATGTATGCTTAACGAGCATAAACATTTTGGTATTCTTGGTCTTGCTCCAACTGTAGATATGGAACGTGACCCTAGATGGGGTCGAAATGAAGAGGGATACGGAGAGGATCCTCGTCTTGCCGCAATGATGGGTGGAGAGTATGTAATTGGTATGGAAGGCGAAGATCCTCAGTATATAATCTCGGCATCAACCCTAAAACATTTCTACGGCAACAACTACGAAAATGAAAGATATTATGCAAATAGTGAAATGCCACTTGATTTGAAAGAGGATTACTATCTCAGGGTATTCAAAGAGATTATTGAATATTCTCATCCCCTTTCTGTAATGTCTGCATATAATCAGATAAATGGTGTTACCTGTACATTTAATCCTGAGAATAAAGAGCTTTTAAAGAAATGGGGAGTTCCATTTATTGTTTCAGATGCATTCACCCTGGAATATGCTGTAACTCAGCAGCATACAGCTAAAGACGGTGCAGATGCAGTAAGGAAGGCTCTTGATGCTGGTGTAGATATGTTCTTTGAAAAGCCAGAATTTGAGGCGCAGGCAGTTGTGAGTGCATTTCAGAATGGCATTATTAATGAAAAAGATATAAAAGAAACTCTTATAAATAAACTTACTGTTTATTCAATGCTCGGGCTTTTGCCAGATGATATGGACGAGGATGGCTGTTCTAAACTATTCCCTATGAGCGAATACAATATGTCCAAGGTTGATACAGAAGAATCAAGACAGCTTGCCAGACGTTCACAGGCTGAGTCAGTTGTTCTTTTAAAGAATGATGGAATGCTTCCTCTTAAAGATAATAAGAATACATTTGCCTTTGGTCCATTTTCTGATTATGCACCAATGGACTGGTACAGTTCTGTTCCAAGCTATAAGGTTACTGTAAGCGAGGGAATGGTCGTTGGTTCAGATAATCTTTGTCCAAAGGTAAAGCTTAGATTTAAAGATAAAAATGGCGAAATGCATTTTGCAACTATAAAAAATAAGGAAATAGTTCCAGCAGATGAAAGCACTGCTGAAGTTTTTGAGATAATGCTGTGGGATGACTCTCGAATTACTCTGAAGTCCACAACTTCTGGTAAATATATGTCTACAATGTCCCCTGATATAAAGTTTGTTAATGCTGAAGAAAAGGCTGAATTCTTCTGGTTATATGAAAGAAATGAGGAAATCTTCAGCTGGTTCGTAAATGAAGCTTTTATTCTTATTGATGACAAGGGTGAAACAGTTCGTTTTAATAATGAAAATTCCCTCAGGTTCTGGGAAGATTCCAGAATTAGCGGAATTAAAAATGTAGATGGAGAGTTGGAAGTAGAGTTCGTTACTGTATCAGACGTAGACTCAGCTTTAGAAAATGCAATCCTAGATAATAATCTTGATTCTGAAACAAATATTCTTGCCTGCTTTGGTCTTCATCCACTTGTAAATTGCAGGGAGGACAGAGACAGGGATTCTATTGAGCTTCCTCCATTCCAGAGAGCAGTTCTAAGAATACTCAGGGAGAGATTTAATAATATAGCCTTTCTAGTTATGGCAAATGGACCTGTGGCAATTCTAGAGGAGGCAAGTGATCCAGAAGTAAAATGTATTCTTTGGACAGCAATGGGTTGTCAGGAGCTAGGAAATGGTCTTGCAGATGTGATAATGGGACGAGTTAGTCCTTCAGGAAGACTTCCTCAGACATGGTATACAGGAGATGATCAGCTTGGAGATATCAGAGATTACGATATCAGAAAGAACAAGATGACATATCTCTATATGGAAGATAAGCCTTTATATAGATTTGGCTTCGGACTTACTTATTCTAAGTTTGAAAGCGAGCTTGTAGCCGTAAAAGATTCGGATTCCTTTACTGGAAAAGAATTTGAAGTTGCTGTTAATAATGTTGGTGATGTAACTTCTGATTACGTGGTTCAGATTTATCAGTCAAAGGATGGAGATTTCTATCTTTATGGTGATAACGAAGATGGACTGGATGTAAATGGGCGTAAGATACCTATCGAAAGTAAGCTTGTTGCTTTTGAGAGGGTTCATGGTATAAAACCAGGGGAGAGAGTTAATATATCATTTTAAAAGTCAAGGCAGATGAGAATCATTCCCATCTGCCTTGATTTCCTTTTACCTTAATTTATTCAGTAATAATACCTTTTCGTATATATTTTTCTCGTTTTACTTCGTACATACTTGTATCTGCATTCTTTACTGCCTTTGTTATATCAAAATCATCGTTCAGGATAGTTGTAATATAACCGCAGCTGGTAGATACATCATATGGTTTTCCGGACCCCTCGTTATATTTATCTAGATACTTATCTATATTTTTAATTATCTGATCAGGATCGCATTCGCCAAAGATAACTGAGAAAATCTCATCACCACCAAATCTTGCTGAAAGACTGTTTTCAGGAACGGAGTCCATTAGAGCTTTTGCGGTCGTAGCGATGGCATTATCTCCATCAGCATGTCCGAAATGGTCATTTATATATTTGAGTCCATCCAGGTCAGACATAATGACAGTGATTTCTTTGTTGTCATATTTATGTTTTTTACAAATCTTCTTAAACTGGTTATGGAAGCCTATTCTGTTAAACAGACCTGTAAGTGGGTCATGCCTGTACATCTCATCCATCTTTTCAAGAAGAGTGCGTTGGTACTGAATATTAACATATCCACCAATTGCCGTACCGATTGCATTTGTCGCATTTACTGTATTCGAATAGTTGGAGATGAAATAATCCCTGAAATAATAGCAGACAAATCCAAAAGCTTTACCCATATAGTCCAGAGCATTGAAAATAAGTGGATAACCACTCTCTGTAAGCTGAAGGATTCTGTATCTGAAAGCGGGAGAGAGCACATCTTCTGTATATATATCATCATATTCAGGCTTTACAAATGTATCTGGTTTATAATCATCCTTAAAATCAGCATCAAAAATCTTTACAAGCTCTTTCTTGGAATTATCATTTTCAAGGTCTATGAAATAATTATCTTCCTCATTTTCAAACATTCGTTTATCAACAACTGTAAGCTGCTGGTCGGTTTTATAGCAATCGAGATGAGAAACCATGGTTCCTATATTAGGACTGAGCTGCATGGCTGCAGTAACTCGTTTTAATACTCGGTTGTCATCATTATGTCTGGAAAAGCTTTCTCTGAACCAGTCAAGAAGTATCTGAGTGCTTTCTTTATGTTCCTTACAACCGCAGGATTCATTTGCAATGAATGTAGGTGTGATAAAGCGGTTATGTGTTTTTCCTTCCTTAATGGCCTCAAAAACAGCATCAGCAGATGCATCAGCAAGCTGAATGATATCACAGGAAGCAGATGTTATTTTAGGAGAAGTGAAGAAAATCTCATCATAACCATCAAAGCCAGCTATTAAAATGTCATCTGGAATCTTATAACCTTTTTCCTTCAGCATTTCTGATACAGTAATTGCCATTACGTCATTAGCGCATATAATAGCTTCTGGAAGCTCTGATCCTTCACATCTTTCGAAAAGCTCCTGCATGGCAATACGGCATGGATCTGACCAGAAATAGCCATAACTAAGCATACTGTCATTAAAATCTATATTGTTTTCTTCCAGAACCTTCTTGAATACTTTGATTCGGTTGTTTGAGAAATCATTATCAGGCTGACCAGCAATCATATGTGGTCTTGTTACTTTATGATCCTCAATTATATGACGAACAACCTGCTCAAAGCCTTTTTCATAATCAAAATTAATGCAATAAGCGCCATCATAATGTCCATCGGCGATTATAACTGGAACATTATTTTCATTAGAATGTTCGATAACATATTCTGAAATCTTATGACTTTTAATCTTTTCGTCCATGATTACAACAGCGTCAATATAGTTATAAGGAATAAGCTTAAAAATATATTTTTCAGCTGCCTGTCTGTTTTCTTCCCAATAAATATCAGAATTTATTGCAAAAATAAGAAGAGAGTAGTCCTCGGCACGGAGCCTCTCATTCAACTTTACAATATATCCATGGATTTGGGGATCATATATGCGTGAAGTGCATAAAGCGACCAGTTTTTTGCCATTAATCATAGCACACCCCTTAATTTAAAAACCATCCAAAAAAATTATAACACATGTGTTGCGCTTTTGTTATACTTTCTATGATAAGATGTTAAAGAAATTATTGTAAATTTACATTTATGGAGGTTTATATGGATATCATACTATTAAATGAATGTGATAAAGATGTAAAGGATCTGTTTAACAGATTTGTACCAAAGGATTATCTTGGACTTTTGGAAGAGGAAACTACCATACTACTCGGGGCAATTGATACAAATGAGGATGGTAGTGAACCTATAGGAATAACCATTGTTTCAATAGATGATGGCTATTTTGTAATAAAATGGATGTGGATAGATCCAGAACTGAGACTACAGGGAGCAGGAGAAAAAATGCTGAAAACATGCTTTGATATAGCATTAATGAATGAATTAAATACTATTTATGCGTATGTACCTGCTCTTGATACAAAAGATATTTCAGAAAGTGATATGGCGGAATTCTTCTATAATAACACTTTTAATTATGTGGAGAACAGGGAAAAAGAAGGTGTGAAGTACTATGTTCTTTCAGCAAACACTGATATATATTCAAATATGGACAATGAAATGATGAATGAAACTGTTAATCAAAGTAGAATAGATAAAGCGTATAGTAAATTCCCTAATAATTTTGTTGAGAGGGAAGTAGAGTATTATAGCGGAGTTAAGATAGAGGAATAAAGGAGAAAAAATTATGGCACCAAAACAAAGAAATCAGAAACTTATCAGAGGAAGCTATGATAGGTTAAACGACGAACAGAAAAAAACAGCCGTGAAGTTAAACGGTGATTACTACATAGTTTATCCTCTGGAACTCCAGCCTAATCAGTTTAAGATGAGGGCAAACCTTACAAGTAAGAAAGATAGTGAGCTTATAAGGGATAGAAATGAGGCGAGAACTGCCTTAAGAGATGAGCTAACAATAAATGATTTTAAGCAGAATAATCTTAAAACAAGCCAGTTTATGCTGAATGCCAGTGCACTTCTTGAGAAAGACTGGAGACTATTTAAGAAGGCGTCTCCTGAGATGCTATGGGTTAAAAAGAGTATTGCTGCCCTTAATAATGTTCTGGAGTCTGGATTTGGAAATTATATAAATGACCAGGGAATATTTGATGCAGAAGGCTATATAGAGAGAATTAATAAAGCTTATCAGGAATTCTTTGATGCTGCAGAAAACTACCTGAGTAGTAGAAAGCCTTCAAGTATAGCTGGAAAGAGAAGATATAGACGTGTGTCAGAGCTTCTAAATACTGCTAGACAGGCAAAAATTGATAATTATAACCTGTTCACCTCTATCAAGGATGGTGCGGTAGAGTTTGATAATATTACTCTTGAGAAGAAAAATAGCCTGAATGCCTATAATATAATAACTGAAGTTAGTTCTTATGAGGCTGATCAGGAAACTGTTGTTTGGCAGAATGAGGGTAATTCCACAGATGTTTATAGATTGAGACTACAGGGAGATGATCAGAATTTCTATTATCTGAAAGAGAATCTTCCTTTCCTCAATTATAACCTTGAAGGCTTTATTACACGTCGTTTGAGACAGCTTGCTGCAAGTAAGGCAAATAGAGAGTCTGATCCTAGAAATGAAGAACAACGACTAAAGAAGATATCAAATAAGGATTATGAAAACGGCGAGAGATTTCTGAATGCTTTTAAAACAGCATTAGATCAGGCAGGTGCTGCTAATAAACAAAAGGTTGCTGATAAGCTTGTAAAATATTTGGGACATGATTTTGATAAGATATTTAAGGATTTCGAATTATATAATAAAGCAGCTGATTATCCCGCTGTTCAGGAAGAGAAATCGCTGGATGAGCTTATAGCTACTAGTCAGGGAATTGAGAAACAGGCATATCTTTTTAGAAAACAAATGCTTGAAGATGAGGGAAATTATATTCCAGGAGCTAAGGCAGCAGAAGTTATCCAGAAGACAAGTGCAGTTGACTGGTTGAAAAAGAGATTAAATCTAAAAGATAATGAAGATGCTGTTTTACTAAATGCACTTCAAGGACTTTCTGATAAAGAGGTTGAAAATATATTCAGATATACCCTTGGTAAAGAAGTAGAACTCTACGGACAGATGAACGAGACAGTACAGCAGAAGGGCGAAGATAAGGTAGCTATTAATAATACAGCAACTGCCAGAGTGGCTGAGCACCTGGGATTTGATGATGTTATTACGAAATCTAAGACTTCTCTGGTTAAGTTTAAGAGAAGAGATGGTACAGAGGTTAATCAATTATGTACTATCTGTGAAGAGGCTCCGGGAGATGAGTTTATAGACCTTATGAAACAGGCAGAACGAGACAATGTTAAGATAGTTTACTCTCCAGAAGCTATCAGAAATCTTATGCGTCTGCAGGCTATAGATACACTATGTTTCCAGAAAGATAGACATGGTCGAAACTTCAAGTGTTTAAATGAGAAGGATCCTGTAACTGGTAATATTATTATCAAGTCTATCAAAGCTTATGATAATGATATGTCTTTCGATGCTTGTTCCCTTGAAACAGGCTTTAAAGAAATGGAAGATGGTATACCTAGGGATCCACAAAGAAACCAGTTCCTTCCGGCTATGAATATGGTAATCAAGAAGGATTCAGCTCTATATAAACATGTGTTTGGAAATTATTTTGGTATTGACGTAATCAGTCCACCTAAAGAAATGGCGCCAGAACCAATGGTAAGATTTGGCAGAGCTCTAATAAATATTAAACCAGAGTATATTAATAGAGTATTGACATATACCTGGGATATGCATGAATATAAAGTCAGTACGCCTGAAGAATTAAAGTGGAATTATGATATACGTGATATTAAGCTTAGAGAAGGACTTGATCCTAAGTTAAAAGAAGATATCATTAATGAAATTAAGTCAGGAAAATATCCTGATGTTAAATATAATGAAAATGATATAAATGAATCTTTAGCTGATTATGCTGCGCATAAGTTTTCTGATTTATCAAATCAGATAAGAGATATTTGGTTTAATCCAAAACCTGTTCGTCTGCAAATGGCTGAAGAATATAATAAGAATCATCCGGATAAACATGCACATGAATCTCAGTACTATTATAAAAACAATCTAAGTCCGGCAGATAAGAAAAAACTAAACTCTTTAATGACGGAATTAAAGCAACTGCATAGTACATATAATTTTGATGAAGTTTATAATAGAGATATATCCTTAGTGGGAGCATATCCATTTTTGGATGCTTTTGTTAAAACATCTACATATGTATATGACCGAATGTATGGAGATACTTTAGAGAACAGAGCACTCTATCAGGCAAAGGATGATGAAACATATAATGCTATTAAGAGTCTGATTAATAAAAATGGTGATCTGGAAATTCCTTCACTGCTTCATTATGACAATGAAGCATATGAGAGACTATGTCAGTCTATTCATGATTTTGAAGATCCAAATTCTGCAATAGTTAATAAGCTTAAGAAGATTGGTCTGAGCGACGAAAAGATAAATGCAATTGCTACGCGAAATAAAGAAATGAAGGCTAAGCTAGATAAGGCAAATATAAAAGCTCAGGCATTTTATAAGGCTGCCGGCTGGACAACACCTCCAAAGAATTCATTCTTTCTTAATAAAGAAGACTATAAAAATATTGAAAATCTTACAGATTTTGCTATAGATCCGGGTAATACATATCTTGCAATAGATAATGAAAATTATCTGGCAGGACAGACCTTTAAAATGAAGGTTGGAAATGAGATAAAAAATGTTAAATATACGGAGCTAATGAATGAAAATGAGATTCTTAAGGCCCAGGATCACAACGAGTATATTAAAAATGATGAAAAGCGTTGGAAATATACAGCAGAAGAAAAGCAGAATAAGAAATATGATGTAAGTAATACAGATGTAAAGCTTATAACAGTAATTGATGCTAAATACTATGTTAATGCATGTATTGATGATGCAATCTATAATGTGGCTCATAATGATTTTGAAACAAAAGAAAAGCTTATAGAAGGCTTCAAAGAAATACTGTTTACACAAAGAATGCGTACAAATAAGCCATTGAATGTTGATTCTGTAAAACAATTTATGGAAAAAGATTCAAATCTTAGAGCTGCATTTAATAATGAATTAAATAGCCCAGAAGGCAAAATATTCATGAAAAACTTAAATTCAATGCTTGAAAATGAATTCAATAACCGTGGTTACAAGAAACTAACTGAAAAGAACTTAGAAAAGAGCAAAAAGAAAATCTTTGATAAATCATTAGATGACATCTTTGATAAGTTAAAAGCACCTGGTGCCGATAAAAATGCGATAGTAGAGGGTATGGCTAAGGATTGCAAGAATATGAAAGACTTTGCAAAGAAATTTGGTGTAGATATTGATCCAGAGACAGCTTTGCAGCAGTTTATCCAGAATAATCCTGGTGTACTTACACAGGAACAGATAAACAAGATTATGAATGCAATAAAACCTCAGCAGGCTCAAGTAAATGTAAATAATAACGGACCAGCTATGAATCATTAAATTTAGTTTTAATTAAACTACCTGGAATTAAAACTAATAATATAAAAATAATACCATGAGTTTGAAAAAACTTGTGGTATTATTTTTTGAAATAAAGAAAAAAACAAGGTATAAAAAAGTTAAAAAACGGCTAAAAATAAAGGAAAAAGGGGTTGAAAAGGGATAAGAATAGTGGTATACTACAAATAGATATTTATTCGTGAAACCATAGTTTTGCGAAAATATGAGACCTGCAAATATACGAAAGAAGGGATAAAACCATGTCTGAATCCTACGCAAAACAACTTTCAAAAAAACAAATCCTTGAACTTAGATCTATCCTTTCAGATCTTCCTCCATATGTTAAAGACTTCATGCGTTCAATTGAAACTACAACCCAACCACGTACTCGCATAGCCTATGCACATGATATTAAATATTTCTTTGAATTTCTTCAATCAGAAAATCCTTTTTTAAAGAAAAAAGAAATGTATGAAATAACATACTCTGATATAGATAAACTCCAGGCTCGTGACATTGAGGAATATCTCGATTATTTGTCATATTATGTACGTAATGGCCGTGAATATACCAATGATAACGCCTCAAAAAAGCGAAAACTCGTTGGTTTACGTGCTTTTTTCAAGTATTTATATATTAATGATTGCATCTCTCAAAATGTCACAGAAAAGGTAAAAACCCCTAAAATTAAGGAAAAAGCCATTGTTCGTATGGAAGCTAATGAAACAGCTGATTTTCTTGATAATGTTGAATATGGAACCAATTTGACACAGCGTCAACAAAAGTTCCATGAACGTGATAAAACCCGTGATTTGGCCCTTTTAACCCTTATGTTAAGCACAGGACTTCGTGTTTCTGAGACTGTTGGACTTAATATAGATGATGTAGATTTTGATAATTCACGTGTAAAAGTCACCAGAAAAGGTGGAAATGAATCATTTGTTTACTTTTCTGACGAAGCAACTGGTTATATACAGGAATATCTTAAAGAAAGAGAAAAAATAGTCCCTGTAGATGGCCATGAGGATGCACTATTCCTCTCCTCTCACAGAAAACGTATATCTGTAAGGTCTGTTGAAAATATGGTTAAAAAGTACGCCAGAGTTACTACTCCTCTTAAAAATATAACTCCACATAAGCTTCGAAGCACTTATGGTACAGCTCTTTATCAGGAAACAAGTGATATTTACCTTGTTGCAGATGTTCTTGGACATAAAGATGTTAATACAACTCGTAAACATTATGCAGATATTGATCAGGAAAGAAAACGTGGAGCCAGAAACAAGGTTACTCTACGTGAAAATGTTTCTAAAGACACATCTCTCGCTGAAAAATTTGCTCAAGATTCTGATGATGAATAAATTAGTTTTCCATAATTATATTATGTAAACTATCATATTATAAAAATAATGTCAATGGAAATTTTGGTCTCATAATTAATATCCTAAATCTTCGGCACTAAGTGTATTAATGTGACTTCCATCAATTGCATTTATATATGTTACAGCAATTAATCTGCTTGTTGATCTTGTAGATATCTCCCAAGATGGTATGAGTTGCATTGTGCCATCATCTAGTGTAATTGGAACATATACGAATTGAACAGCATCGATAATGAGCGAGCCAGTATTATCACTTAATTCTTTTGGATCGATATCTTGTGATGCTTCATTCACAAATGTATCCATTGCATCTTTAAAACTAAGTACACTGGTATTTTCTGTTACTCTCTCACCAAATACATAATTTGTAGATACTCTGAAAGCAATGACTCCGGAATTGTTGAGATATACGTCTCCACCCTGAAGTACCATTGATTCAACATATGGAGTTCCCGTTCTTATATATTGGTTGCATATGGTATACATTACAGGAATGTCATACCCATCTCTTACTGCTCCTTCAAGAGTATCTGAATTCATTATATCGTCATTTAAATATACCAATTCATTCTTTTGCGGATCTTCTACATCAGGAATGCCGAGTGAATTTGCATTAGAATAAAATGATATAGATTCTGGTGGATAGTCAACATTCAGAAAATCTTTAAGAGTTTTAGATGTTGTGTTTATAAGCTCTTCATCTGAAAGAGTACATTTGTTTGGCCTGTCAGACATTACCTCATTAAGATTAACTGTGTGTAGCCCTGGATTATAAAGATAAACATTTCCATCACGATATGACATATAACAATCTTCTAGAGCAGGATCACCAACTATATCAGAATACTTTTTAGGGAAAAGCGCAACCGCCATTTGATTAAATTTACTGCAATATGATACTACTAATTGATAATCTAATCCGTTATATTTACCCTCATATGTATGTACATAGTATGAATCCTCATCTAGCCATGGGACAGCCTCGTGAACATGGACATTATCTGGATCTGAATTTGCCGAACAAATGGAATTTATAACATCAATTATACCTGAAGAATCTTCATCTTTATTTAGAAGGCTTTTATCTTCCGTTTTTATCGCTTTTCCAGTTTCTCCAAATATTTTCTTTACTATCTCGTTTTCTTTAACATCATCTTCTGTCATTAATTCTACGTTGTAAATACACAGACTATCTGTATCTTTAACAGTATAATTTACGTTCATTTCACATGCGGTATCTCCTAAATTGAAGGAGTTTGAATATGAAAGCTCTTTACCACCCAGCATTTCGATGAGTGAATCACCTGTGTTAGCTTTTGCTTCGCTGGATTTGCCACTTGATTCCCCCGAACCATAATCCTCTACTTTTATATTTTTATTTCCGCATGCAGTAAGAAATAGAGATAATACTAAGATTAGACATAATAATTTCCTTTTTTTCATGATGTTCTCCCTTTTATTTAATACTTTAACCTTTTAAAATATTAATCTTTATCTTTATTAGAGATTATTTCCTAATCATCTCGCCATTAAGCTGTAAATCTGTATCTTGCCCCATAAAGAAATTAGCCTGTGTCCATTTTGATGAAGCGGTGAATTTATCATTTGTATTATTGTATTTTAAAGTGATTGTGCTAGGCGTAAAAGCTATATCGCTCATTTCAAATGGCTCTGATAAGGTGATTGTTACTATAGCATCAACCATATTATCATCTTCAGGACCGGCGGTGAATGACCACTTAATATCCTGAGTTGTTTTTGAAAGCGTCAGTGTTCCAGTCATATCATCCTTAAGAGTGAAATAAAAGTCATCCTTAATAGGATCCTCCCCCATATCCCAGGATGAAGCTGTCCAATCACCTACATAATCTTCTTTTTTTGCTTCGTATTTTTCACCGCAACCTGTTATAAATAAACAGCTTAGAATAACTAAACATGTCATTGTTGCTAATAGTTTAAATCTTTTCATATGTGTAACTCCCCATATAATTATTATTTTCGATCTAATGTTCCTGTTGTGTTGAATCTTGCTTCGCCTAAATCAGTCTGCTGTTTCCAATCTGTATCAAATGTAAAGTTTTTGTTTGTTTCATCGTACTTAAGATAGAAAGTTTTATTAGTCTCAATAGTAAGTGTACCAGTTGTTATATTTTCTGCTAATGTGAGTTTTGCTCTTGGTGGAATTGCAGGTGGAGTACCATCTTCATCGGTATACCAACCTGAGGTTTCCCATGTTATATCCTGACTTTTTTCACCTACGGTGAGTTTGCCAGTATAGTCTTCATTTAGAACGAGTGTCATTTTGTCATCCCAAGGTTTATCTCCTACGTTCCATTCAGTAGTTTCCCATGTACCTGCAAAATCTTCTGGCTTTATATTTCGTTCATCCTCACCACATCCGGCAAATACACCCAGACATAGTATAATTAAAACGGCTAAAATAGTAACTTTTTTAATCATTGATACCTCCATTTGTTTCTAAAATATCTACATTAACTCTATATGGAAGCTTGTTTTCTAATGAATAGCTCATCCTTTCAGGAACACCATTAAAAGAACAAGTTGTTCCTTCTGCGTTTTCAACTAAATAGCTCGCAGAACTACAATATGGCATATTCCTTGCTGTAATATCAGTAAACTCGGTATTTATAAATACATTTCCCTCTGTTGATCTGAGTTTTTCAAATGCTTCATCACTGAATGTGAGTTTTAGTTTATTATCATCCGGCGCGGAACCTTTAGTAAATTCAAAATCCAAAATCTGATCTTCGGTAATTACAATGTTACCAGCTTCATCAATAATGCTTATTTTTCCGCTAGTATAGAACTGGTCATAGTTATATTCAGTAAGCATGTTTGAATTGCTTGTGCATTTAATCTTTCCATTTTCAGACTCGCATTTTAACTCGATTGGTATATTACCGCTGTCATCATTTTTATTCCATAGATCGGCTCTTTTTTCTAAAATAGAAATAATATCTTTATAATCAGATTCGCTTATTTCGCCCTCTTCTGCTGATATTTCTACAATCATTCTGTTAGAAATAGATGTTTTATAAGCATCATAAACTAAGAAAATAATTAATATAGAAAAGATTACAGCTGTGATGATTGAAACAACCTTTAATACTTTCTTCTTATCTATTGGTTTTTTAATAACCTGTTCAGGTGTTTCATCTGGTATTACGCCCCATGCAGCAACTGATTTATTCCTGTTATCCAGAGTTTCTTTAAGCAGTTCTGGTGTTAAACCAATTCTTTCAGCAGCGGCCTTATAACCTTTTTGTGAAATCTTTGCAACAAGAACAATACATAAAGGCATGGCAAGAATCATTAATAAAGCAAGTACATATCCAATTACTCCGCCAATTACTCTAACAAAGATAATGGATAGAATAAATAAACCGATTTCTGAACCTAAATACAAAATCAATGCCAAATAAGCAAATTTACTTAGTTCGGAATTTAATTCGCGCAAGGATTCCTCAGTATAATTCTGACCATTAGGAATATGTTGCGGTACTATTTTCTTTCCTTTTTTCATATAATTACCTCGAAAATCAGATGGCTTTATTCTTCTTTAGTTCTTTGTATTTTGAAATCGCCTCATTTAATAGTGGTGCCAGATCTGGCTCTATCTTTGTAAAACATCCAGCTGAATATATAACACCTCTAAGATCCTTTTCTGTATATTCTTTGTTTGGATCACTTGCAAAATCTATAAGAGATTTAGCGAAATCGTTATATTTTATTCCGTATTCTCCACCTTTAAATTTGTTTCCAACTACATCATTTACCTTTTGAAATAACTCTTCAGAAAACAGTTCTGAAGCCTTAATTTTAGGCATATCCTTCTTGCTACCAAATAATCCCATATGTTTGTCCCTCCATTTTTTTATAAATTATTCTTAGATATTCCCAGCATTACTATGACATATGCCGCCATCTTATTCACAGGATTATCCATCAGTTTACGTGTCATGGTATGAAGTATTGCCCCATCCTCCAGCTTCTCATCAGAGAAGACAAACTGTCCGTCTTCTTTACACATTTTGACAGAATTATGAAAAGCAGTTCCAATCTCGTCTTTGATATCTGATACATTAACTGTCTGCCCCACCTGGATATGACCGGGATGTGATTCTACAAACTCACGATAAGCCTGATTACCTCTTACTACCTTCGCAACGTTTCCGTCATATTCTACTACGAACATAGGCTGTGTATTAAAATACTGGTCGCTCAAGGTTTCATTATCGTCGAAATTTGCTCCGAGATTAGAGAGATTTATGTTGCTTACCATTCTGTTATAGCTGATCTCCGCAGGATCCTCAAATCCTATCTGCACTCCCTTGTCATACCTATCCAGTATCTTCGACATAGGAATCGGTTTGCAGAAATAGTAGCCCTGAACCTTTGTACAGCCTATTCCACCAAGAAACTCAAACTGCTGTGCAGTTTCAACACCCTCTGCCACGGTTTCCGTGTCCAGGCTGGCAGCCATCCTCATAAGCTCGGTAAGAATGATTCTCGACTCAGGCTTCTCGTTGAACTTCCTCATAAAACGCATATCGAACTTGATAAGATCAAAATGTATCTCCTGCAGAAGATCCAGGGATGAATATCCGCTTCCGAAATCATCCATCCAAACCTTAAAGCCCAGCTGCTGAAAACGTTCAATCTGTTCCTTCATAAATTCAAAATTCTCACCTATGATACTTTCCGTAATCTCTATGGTAAGAAGACATCTTGGAAGTCCGGCTGCGTCCACACGATTGCATATCTCTTCTACTATGTCACATACCTCAAAGTCTGCTCTCGAGAGGTTTACCGACTGAGGAACAAGATGCAGTCCGGCACGTTTCTGGTTCTTCAGCTTTTCCAGAATGATATCCACCATCCTGAGATCAACCTTATAGATAAGCTTGCTTTCCTCAAGGATTGGAATAAATTCTGCCGGTGACAGCATTCCCATTTCAGGATCTATCCACCTGGCCAGAGCCTCCTCATCACAGACCTTGCTGTTAATGACACGGACGATAGGCTGATAGTACGCTGTTATCCAGTTTTCATCTATGGCACGGTCCAGATTGTTTATGACATACTGTCTTCTGACTTCCTTTTCCAGCATATCATTATCAAAATAGTTGAAGTAAGAGCTGTTATCATCCCTGTTCATATCGCAGGCATATTTTGCTCTGTCACAGGCCAGAGAACTTTCCACTATACCCATGGAATCCGGATATATTCCAGCTCTGACATTAAGGGTTTTTCCGTGATTTGCCCTCTTCATTTCCTTGAAAACATTTTTGATTTTTTTCTCAAGGCCTTCCATCTCTGCGAAAACCGCAAAATGATCCTGTCCGAAACGGCTGCTTCTGTCGGCTCCAAACTGGGACTCCAGAATATTACCCATACATTTGATCAGCACATTTCCTTCATTGAAACCATATTTTTTATCAAAGAATCTCAATCCACTGAGATTCAGAAATACTACGGCGGATTCTACCCCATTTTCATGCATGATCCTTCGGTCACGCTCGGCAATCCTGAAAAAGCTGCTCATGGTCAGAAGACCCGTCAGATAATCTCTATCTATGTCCAAAAGCTCAGCCAGGTCTGTCTCAACATTTGCCGCTTTTTTTATATCCGTAAGACCTAATCTCTTAGAAACCAGCTCCTTCGGATTACTCTCATAGAAATGCCACTTGTCCTCATACATCCGCTTATCCGCTATACGAAGAGCCATGCGAATATCGCTGGACCTCTTCTCGAAGCATTCACCGATGGCAAAGAACAGGTTATTATACTCCTTACTGTACTCCCGGATTTTTTCCACCCGATTGTGAAGCTCCTCTTCGGAAACATCCAGCGCGATAACAGTAAACTCATCGCCTCCTGCACGGAATATCTCCCTCTCATCAAAAACTCTCCGAAGTACTTCCGCTGCATTTTTCAGAAGATGGTCTCCTGCCAGATGTCCCTGAGAATCATTTACCAGCTTAAGTCCGTTCATATCAATAAAAAGAACTGCCACAGAGGAATCCATATGTTTTTCTCCACTGCTAAGCATTTCCACATAATTATTCATTTCATTACGGTTCATGACTCCCGTCAGCATATCCTTGGAACTGAGGAGTCTGAGCCTGTCCAGAAGCATATAGTTACCCAGCTCTGAACCCAGGATAAATGTGGTCACCTCCAGAGTTTGCTTTATCAGAACACTTCTGGATGCATCGAAATTGATGGCCCACATGAAGCCCAGCAGCTTATTTCTGGATTTAAGCGGGAAGAGAACTATATTGTGCGCACCGGCACTTGTGAGAGACTCATACCAGATAGGATTCCGCTCTTTTATGAGCAGCATATCATGCTCATCCTTTGCGATGAGACAGTTGCTGCCTGCAATGGTAGATATCCAGGATTCCGCTATATCGTAGAAATCCTTATTTACATAGGTATCCATAGGAAGAAGCTTCGTTCCCTCAGAAAGCGCTTCTCCCAGTACATAACATGATCTGTCCATTTCATCCATTACCAGGATACAACAATGTTCGGCAGCACACATATCTCCGATTCCTTTGATTATATCCTTCATGGTAGCTATGAAATCGTTTGTTCCGCTGAGTCTGATACATGTATTCAGAACAGAGGATGCTATATCACCTGATATATTAGTCATAGGTTCAGAGTCGAATCCCTCACCAAATTCCATAATATAGAGACAATATCCAAGTTCCTCAGTATCTCCATTCAGCGGCATAAACATCATGTTAAACCATACGCCCGTGGCATCCAGATACACGTAGGAGTGCAGACACTTCTTCTCCACAGCCGCACGATAACAATAGTCCTCAAAATTCAGATTTCTCTCCAAAAAAGTGGTGTAATCCGAATTCGGAACAAACTTATCAAACTGTATATCCATATTCGGTGTTGGATGCTCTACTGAATCAATATATGCGTCATTTCCCGTAACGATCCTGAAGGTTCTTTTATCACCATCAAGTTTTTTTTCAACGGAAACAACACATGCCGTCGATGTAAACGCATTTACGATTGTTTTAAAATCCATATTACCCTTCCTTTGATTCTAAAAAATAAGACTACATCTATATCAGATAAATTCCGTATTCTTTCATTTTTATTAATTCATCTTCTTTGATGGTTATATTATGAGTGATTGTCTGAGATTTTCTGAAGAAATAATTTTTTGTGCAATTGATGTCATTACCATCTTTTTCAAATGTATACTCAATAAAGTTTGGATTATATATTCTGTCTGGCATCATCGAAAACGCGAATTGGCTAATCTTTGCTGGAAGATCTGAAGAAAAATCCTTATATTGATCTATACAGCTTAATACTCCATCAGTATATTCATAGTATTCTGCATCAACCTTAAAACCGCCTGAGAAAAAACTATCATCCTTGAATAGTTCAACGCTTATAAGTCTTCCTTCTTCATCGTATTCGCTCCATTCAAATTCATTCCAGTTTTTAAATATCTTTCCTTTATCATCAATTTTAAGCATACAATCAATCCTTAGGTTATCTGATACAAAGAAAGATACATATTTTGCATTTTTTGCATTGAAAAATGTTTCGGAAATGAAGCCGGCAGTTCCTAAATCAAGAATCATATGATGGAGCTTACCTTCTTTATCAAAAACAAGTTCGTGATATTCCTCAGGATTTCCGTTCTTAGGAATACTCTTTCGTGGCTGCTTGTAAAGAATTTTACCTTTGTCTATATGAGGTGTTATAAACATACTAAAGTTATTATCAAGCTCTATATTATCTTTTGAATATAGAGTTGCTCCTCTTTCTATATCTATATCGGCCTCATAAGGTTCCACATATTCTTTTTTTATTCTTTCGAATTTTTCTCTTATTTTATCCTCATAAAATTTAATCATCTTATTTATACCTTTATAGTTAACAATTCCCTGTATATACAAAGTCCAGCTTTTCTCTGGCTATATCAGCAAGTTCATATACTCTCCTGACATCCGTGGCCGCCCTGTCAGTCATCTTGAATGTTGGGAAGAATCTGGATATATGAAGAGGGATTTGTTTACCGATTACATTTCCGTCTTTATCTTTAAGTCCTGCTATCCATTTACTTATCTCGCGCATCTCATCATAACTATCATTCTCCCCAGGAATAATAAGTGTTGTTAGCTCAACGTGAGAATCTCGGACAGCTCTTTCAATGAAATCCATTACCATCTTCCTATTGCCGCCCAAAAGTCTGCTGTAATAGTCGTCGGTAAAACCCTTTAAGTCTATATTCATTGCATCAATATAGGGCAGAATTTCCTCTAAAACAGCTATTTCAGCAGTTCCATTAGACACGAGAACATTCTTCATACCTTCTGACTTAATCAGTCTTGCGGTATCACGAATGAATTCATAACCTATCATTGGTTCATTATAAGTAAATGCAATACCAATATTCCCCTCATCTTTATAGCTTTTAGCAATATAAACAAGCTCTTCTGGGGAGATGTATTCCAGACCTTTTTCGTCCATGTTATCAATATCAAGTTTTGCAAAGGATTTGGCCATTTCAGACCAGGATATGTCATAGTTCTGACAGAATGGGCAACGTAGATTACAACCATAACTGCCTACTGAAAGAATTTTACTTCCAGGACAAAACCTAGAAAGTGGTTTTTTCTCAATAGGATCAAGAGCAAGCGCTGTAATCTTGCCATAATTAGACGCGGTGACAATGCCATCTTTACAGATTCTTGCACCGCAGAAACCGATTTCACCTTCAGTAATTTCGCAATGTCTAAAACAGACTTTACATTTAGCCATATTAATTACCTATTGGCTGACTAAAGCCCCAATTTATGGTTCAAAGCATTTAGTACTTTCTTCTTATCTTTACTCCATTCAGGAGCTATAAGTGTACGCTTTGGACCATCCCCTGTTAACCTATGTATTATTATATCATCAGGTAGTATATCAAGGCAATCACTTACTAGATTAATATATTCTTCCTGAGTCATACACTCAAAAAGTCCCTGTTCATAATCCTTGGCAAGGTCAGTATCCTTTAATACATGAAGAAGCTGCAACTTAATCCCCTGTACGCCGCTTTCTCCTACGTATTTTACTGTTTCCAGCATATCTTCTTTTGATTCACCTGGTAGTCCAAGGATTACATGAGTAATAAATTCTATATTACGAGATAATAAATCCTGAACCGACTTGTCATAGACTGATAAAGGATAACCTCTTCTAATATAATTAGCTGTTTTCTGGTGTATAGTCTGAAGCCCAAGCTCAATCCAAATTGGCTTTATATGATTTAATTCCTCTAGTAGATCGAGGACCTCGTCAGGAAGGCAATCTGGCCTTGTTCCTATAGAGACGGCTACAATGTCAGGATGATTAATTGCTTCAGTATAAAGGGCTCTCAGCCGTTCTACAGGGCCATATGTGTTGGTAAAAGCCTGAAAGTATGCAATATATTTATTAGTATCTATATTACTTTCTTTATTCTTGGGCATCTTGGCTACTACTCTTCTTTTACCATTTTCAATTTGCTGAGTTATAGAAAGATTCCTATCCTCAGCAAAATCACCCGATCCACCTGCAGAACAAAAAATACACCCTTTCGATCCAAGGGTGCCATCTCTATTCGGACAAGTAAAACCGCCATCTAGCGCCAGCTTATAAACCTTCTGCCCAAACCTCTCTCTTAAATACTTGTTTAACGTCTTCTGCTTCATATCTCTCCGAATATGATTATCTCTTTTTACGCGCGAACATTATGTCCATATCCTCATCCTTGTACTTAAATAAAAATAACGCAAGAACAACGAACATACATACAGTTACACATATATCTGCAAAGTTAAATATTGGAAAATTGATGAATTTAGCTTCAATAAAGTCAATTACGAATCCAAGGCGGATTCTGTCGATCATATTTCCAATTGCACCACCAAGAATAAAAAGAATACATATCTTAAGCTCAATGTATTTTTTCTCAAATATAATATTCTTATATACATATAACAAAGCAATAATAAGAATAATGGATATTACTAAAAGAAGTATTGTTTTACCAGAGAAAGAGCCCCAGGCAGCACCACTATTTTTTATATATCTTAGTGAAAACACTCCATCAATGACCTTTTTTTCGTCCTTGTATGGAACCATATTCTTAACAATCCAGAATTTACTTAACTGGTCAATCACAACTAAAATTGCAACTACAATTAATGAAATTATTACATTTAAAGCTTTTCTCATAATTAAGTCCTTATGCATAGTTTTTCATGTATTCAAGTAATGCGTCGCGCATATCAGAGTCTGTAACGTCTTTACGGATTATGGCATTTCCAATGCTATCTAATAAGATAAATTTGATCGTATTACCAATAGCTTTTTTGTCGCTATGTGTATAGCTGATAACTAAGTCTATATCAATATCTTTAGGAAGCTTTGGAAGGTCAAAGTTATCTACTATTAAGCTTTCAATTTCGCCAACATCGGAGTTTGAGATAAGTCCTTTATTTCTTGAAATATATGCTGCCAGTATGCATCCGATTGAAACGCATTCTCCATGAAGGAGCTGGAAGTTCATATATTTTTCGATAGCATGGCCAAGAGTATGTCCGTAGTTAAGAAGTGCTCTCTCTCCTGTTATCTCATGAGGATCATCTTCTACAACCTGCTTCTTAATCTTATTACAGCTATAAATCATATGACTCATTAAACGAGTAAATGAATACTTAGAAGGATCGTCAACTATTTTACGAGCAAACATATCCATGGATTTTGCCACATCATCATATCCATTATTTGCTGAATCGTCGCTAAATGTGCCGACTATAGAATTAATATCTGAATAATCCTTATTTAAGTCAGCCTTCTTGTAAAAACTACTAAGTGTCTTTATATTATCTTTCAGCCAATCAAACAGCTCTTTATCCTTAATGAGAGCTGACTTAACAACCTCTCCCATACCAGAGAAGAACTGTCTCTTATCGAGACTCTTCAGGGTCTCCAGGTTAATATAAACAAGCTTTGGCATATGGAATGCTCCGACCATGTTTTTATATTGATCGAAGTCCACACCAGTCTTTCCACCAATACTGGAATCTACATCAGCAAGAAGGCTGGTAGGAACCTGAATAAAATCTATTCCTCGAAGAAACGTTGCAGCTGCGTAGCCACACATATCTCCTGTTACACCGCCACCTAAAGCAAGGAGAACATCATTTCTATTGAACTTCTCCTCAATCAACTTAACATACAGCGCTTTAACTGTATCTAAATTCTTGCTTTCTTCGCCCTCAGGGAATACATAGTTTACGACCTTTGAAAAGCTATCTTTCGATATATCTAAAATAGCATCCATATAAACGGATGCCACTTTAGAATCTGATACAATGCAAAGCTTCTTTGCACCATCAGCATTATATTCATTATAAAATGATACTAATCCTTCAAAGTTACTGTGGTAAACTATGTCATAAATTTTCTTACCTTCGAAATATACAGGTAATGAATTACTTAATGACATATGTCCTCCTAATCATCCATAAACATTATATCGCTAAATGGGTCAATGCCATCTCCACCAAGTGTAGAGCCATATACTGTGGATGAATTACTTTGTTTATTTGCCATACTCAGCTTAGAACCGCCTGAAGATCCACCAAGTGAACTTCCTTCTGGCTTACTGGATGAACCACTGCTCTCTGCTGAACTTGCGCCGGAAATATCAAAATAACTGGTATCTTCCTGCTTATCTTCTTTATTGTATCCTGCAGCGGCAACTGTATTTGCAGCATTTGGATCAAAATCATTATCATCAAGAGTTCTTCTTAGCTTTCTGATAAGACTATTGAAATTTGCCTTATATTCAGCATACTTAGCTGTAAGCTCAAGAATCTCCTCTTCAAGCCTTTCTTTTTTAGCCTGAGCTTCTTTAATGATATCATTACCTCTGCTCATAGCCTCGAGCTCAATAGCCTTAGCATTCTTTTCTGCATTGGACTTTGATTCTTCAATATTCTTATCTGTAAGAAGAAGCTTTTTGTTAAGTTCGTTCTCAGTAGATTTGTAATGCTGGACCTTATCAGTTAAGGTTATAACCTTCTCTTTAAGTTCAGCGTTGGATTTATAGAGCTCCCCATAGCTCTTAGAAACCTCATCAAAAAATGCCTGAACATCCTTCTTATCAAATCCAAGACCACCTTTGAACTTCTTCTGTTGAATATCAAGTGGTGTTAACATTCTATAGTTACCCTCCCCAGAGTATTATATAGCTAATTAATTACCTAAGAATGGAGAAAATGTAGAGTTGAGAATCTCTTCTCTAAGATCTCCAGAAACTTCTATGCTGTTTGGTACAGCTATAAAGATTGATGCTGATATAGCCTTTATCTCGCCTTCCATACCGTAGCAGGCACCACCAATGAAATCTATGATTCTCTGTGCCGGTTCAAGTTGCAAACCTTCCAGATTGATAACGATAGCCTGTCCTCTCTTAAGAAAGTCTGCTACAGTCTGTGCATCATCAAATGTCTGAGGTTTAATTACATATACTTCCTGAGATCTAGATGGTCTAGGTCTTCTCTCAGGATTATCAAATGAAACAAGCTTGTCTGTTGCCGTAGCCGTATTTGAGAAGTTGCTAGGTCTTCTGGTTTCTTTAGGCTGAGGCGCAGAAAAAGCAGGCTTTCTCTCCGGTTTCTTTGGAGCAGCAGCCTTCTGTCTTACAGCTTCTTCATATTCATAATCATCGTCTTCATCGAAGATGTAATCATCATCTTCATCGTATTCTTCTTCATCATCACTTATCTTGAAGTAATCGAAGAATCCCTTTCTTCCTTTTGCCATGTTAAGTTACACTCCGTTCGTTAACTATAATCTCTCTCTCCAAATATTGCGGTACCAACTCTGACCATTGTTGCACCTTCTTCAACAGCAACTAAATAGTCATTTGTCATTCCCATGGAGAGAATGGACATATCAACATTATCTATGTTTTCAGATTTTATGTCAAGTAATAATTGATGCATACCCTTGAATACTTCTCTGTTTTCTCCGGGGTTTTCAACGAATGGAGCTATAGTCATCAAACCTCTTATGTGAACATGTCTGAGACTACTTGCAATCTCCTTTATTAGAGGAAGTACTTCTTCCTTCTTAACACCGAATTTAGTATCCTCTTCAGCATAATTAACTTCAATGAGGACATCTCTATGTATTTCTCTTTTAGCAGCTTCTTTCTCAATAACCTGAGCCAGCTTATAAGAATCAACTGAATGAATTAAAACTGCCTTATTTATTATATATTTAACCTTATTAGTCTGAAGATGTCCGATCTGATGGAACCGTACTGGAGTTGAAACCATTTCAAACTTGTCTCTAAGCTCCTGTGGCTTATTCTCACCAAAATCCATTACATCTATCTTGATGAGTTCTTCTATATCACTGAGTGGCTTTGTTTTACTAACAGCAATAAGTGTAACATCTTCTGGTTTACGACCTATTTCCTTACACTTCTCATCAATTTTTCTTCTGACTTCTTTATAATTGTCTTGTATTTGTGACATGGATTAAATTACCTCCATTAATAAAGATTCTGGTTATCACGAACCTGCTCTGCATCCAGAACAATGTTATCAAATTCCTTAAGATTCTCATCATCCTTCAGAATTGTAAATTCATCCTGAGACTTAACTATAGTAACCTCAGTGAAGTTAGCAACACCTGTATTCGCAAGATAAACACCCGTCAACATTGTGGTTTTAAGTGACACAACAGGGATAGTCTGACCTTTTTCTCTTGTGTAAATCTGGTCAGTATCATAAAATGCGTCCTCATCAACATAGTAGTATTCTTCATCTATCTTATAGACAATAAGCTCTACTGTCTTATCTCTAGGTTCGCCAGGTTTGGCATCTGTTAACGTAGACTTCGTTACAGCATCGGTCATGCTGGCATTTCCCAGAGTGGCATCCAGAAGCGTTGCATCATCCGGCGTAGCCTCATCCACCTTGGCATCCTTTGAAAGCTTTTTCTTATCATCTTCGTATCTGATAACCTTAACAGTCTTTACGTTTGAACGCTCATCCTCTGGAACATAGCTCTTAGGTATCATATAAACTTCCTTATCAATAAGAGAAGAATTAGGTACCTTAAGACCTTCGAATTTATTAAGAATGATCTCGATACTCAGGAATCTTTCATCAATATAGTCAACCATGTATTTAGAAAGCGGAAGAACCAGGAAGTAACAATCTTCTTTTTCAATAAGATTAAAGGTTGAACTAACCTCATTTGGAGAATTATTGATCGTAAATCTCAGCTTCTCTTCTTCCTGAATAACCTTTGCCTGCTCCTTTGTTATCTGACAGACAATGTTCCAGTTTTCATCTGAAACTATCTTAAATACAGTAGAACCTGTATCAAGAATATCTCCGGATTTAAGAGATGTCTTCTTGTAATTAGCCTGATTAAAATCCTCCTCAGAAAGAGTTTCAGGAGTTTTCTTCTCATAGCCATCGATATAATATGTAACAACGCCACTTTCTGTAGCCTTTATAGTCTGAAGTGTTGAGCTAACCTGAGCACCGCCTGCATTTATCTCCTGCATCATAACCTCGCTGGAAAGCTCCATGACCTTACTCTCAATCTCAGATTTGAAATTATAAAGATTTGAGAAGGTTACATCTGAATAAGATGATTTATAAGTATCTATTGTGGATCTGATATGAGCATAATCGGAATCAGTAAAAAGTGTATTACCATCATCACTATCACCTGCTTCTTTAATAGCTGTGATTACATTTCCAGTTTCATCTACTGTACAAACAGGTGAGTTCTTCTTTGTCTTATCACCATCATGAACGAAATAAATCATATATCCAGATTTGCCACTTGTAATCTCAATCTCGTTTCTAAGAGCAATACCTGTACAGTTGATATTATTATTAATATTACTGCTGCCAACCTTATACGTTGTAATAGGCTCCTTAGAAAGGGAAATGAAAATGCTTGCTATTACATAAATCAGGATAATACCAAAAATGATAATAGTAGAATTAAACCTAGCAGCTCTATTAAGTTTTATAACGTTGCTATTTCTTCTTTTCTTATTACCGCTCATTGTAAATCCTTAATTAGTTAAATTAAAAAGTGTACCAATCTTATTATAAAGGTCGTCTTCAGATGTTCCATCCGCCACAAACAGCGAATACTTCTTTCCATCAACCTCAACATTCATTGTTAAAATGTGACCCGCAAGTCTTGTTGTTCCAGTCTTCCATGAATCAATCTTGATATTAGATGGAAGCTGATAATTACCAGAAAGGAACTGATTTGTAGGTGAGATGTCATCTTCCCATGAAACTCCATCTGCATCTGTAAATGAATATGTAAATGAATCATAAGAATCTATCTCTCTTATAATTTCATACTTCTCTGCTTCCTGAAGAATCAGGTACATATCATAAGCTGTTACATAATGGTTATCATCATGAAGTCCATGAGGATTAGCAAAATGACTATTTGTGGCACCTATTTCATATGCTTTCTGATTCATTAAGTCAACGAAAGAAGCCTGATCTCCCGCTACATATTCAGCCAGTATAACAGCAAAATCGTTATATGACCTCATAAGAAGTCCATATAACAGATTACGAACAGTTATTGTATATCCAGCCTTTAGTGGACTTGTAAGAACGCCGTCCTCATTGAACTGAATATCATGTGAAAGTGTTATCTGGTCATCCAGACTTATCTTCCCTGAATAAAGGGCGTCACAAACAACAATGCCTGTCATAAGCTTTGTTGTAGATGCAGGATATATTCGTCTCAGGGAATTATATGAAACAATAGGTACGTTATTCTCATTATCTACAAGAAGTGTTGCATATGTATCAGCTACGAAGTCATCTGCATTTACATCCTGTCCATCTGGGATGATAGCAAGTCTGGATTGATATCCGCCTGCCTTCATCGTTGGAAGTGATGAACTCAGTTGAACTTCATTGATCATTTCACTGTCATACTTATCACTGTAGGTAATGTTTCTGTTTATGAAAAACAAAACGCTTCCTATTGCTATGATCATAAGAAGTAAATAATAGATTACAGCCTTACCCATTAAAAAGTCCTCTAGTTCTTATAAAGTGATCTCCAGTCCAAATCTCCTCTTTCAAGCGCCTTAATAAGAAGCTCTGCAGTAGCAAGATTAGATGCGATTGGAATATTATAGATATCGCATAGAGTGGAAATGTTATGAAAGTCATTATTATGTGGCTGACTCATGCTATTCTCTCTAAGGAAAATAACAAGGTCCATCTGGTTAGATTCAATCTGTGTTGCAATCTGCTCAACACCCCCAAGATGCCCCGCAAGAAACTTGTGTACGGTAACACCTGATGCCTCTTCTACAAGTCGTCCTGTTGTAGCAGTTGAATAAATATCATGATTCTCAAGAATTCCCCTATAAGCTATACAGAAGTTCTGCATCAGCTTTTTCTTTGGATCATGTGCTATAAGTACGATATTCATTAGGTTCCTCCCACATAAAACTAATACTTTCTCTTTTGAAGACTTATATTCAAAACTATGCCTATTCCAATAGCCAGACTAAGAAGTGATGTAAGTCCATAACTAATAAATGGAAGTGGTATACCAGTATTTGGTAATAATCTGGTTGCCACGCCAATATTTATAAAAGATTGAAAACCAATAAGACATGCCATACCTGATGAAATTAGAAGACCTAACTCATCTCGTGCATGCCTGCCAGCCCTTATACATTGTAACACTATAAGAAGAATAATTCCAATTATAATTACACTTCCGAAGAAGCCGAAAGATTCGCCGATTGCGGAGAAAATAAAGTCTGTCTGCTGCTCGGAAATAAGGTTTGTATCACTGGTTGTTGCAGCCTCACTATCACTCTTCAGTCCCTTACCCATAAGCTGTCCAGAACCAATAGCCATTACAGAGTTTTCCTGCTGCATAGTCTCATCCTCGTATTCAGATGGGTTAATGAAGGACATAATTCTCTTAACCTGATGTTCGTACAGAAGATGCTGATTAGGAGTCTGGATATACCAGATAAATATACTAAATGAAGGTATAAGGATCAGCAAAGCTACTCCTATTATCTTGTAGCTAAGTCCTGAAATATAGAACAGACTAAGTAGTACTACTCCAAGACATACAAGTGTTGAAAGGTCAGGCTCAAAGAAAATAAGTGCAATAGGGATTGACCAGAATATAATAAATCCCATTATACCGCCGAAGGTATTTACCTTCTCTTTATCCATCAGCTTACTAAGATAAGTTGCAAAGAATATGATCATAATAGTCTTTGCCAGCTCTGATGGCTGGAATGTAATACCAGCTATTGTGAACCATCTTGTAGCATTATTTACAGTAGAACCTGCAATAAGAACCAATACCAGAAGTATATTACTAAATGCATAAAGTGGTATGAAGAACTTTGATATCAGGTGATAGTCTACAAATGAAAGAGCTATCATGATAACAACTGACAGCGCTACTCCGACTGCCTGTTTCATGGTGTACTCATCATTAACACTGTCAATAACGTAAACACCGATTATCATGAGTGCAATAACCAGACAAATAAGTATGAAGTTATAATTTTTAAGATTATATCTTCTAAACATTCTTAGTCTCCAACTTCTCCATTATCTTTAGTAAATTCAGCGTTATTAAGCGCTTCTTTATCATATAGATATGCATAAATGAAACCAGTTAAATCCGCCGCGTTCGAGGATGCATATCCATTTGGAATAACTGTAGTAACTGAAACCTCAGGTGCCGAGTACGGCGCATAGGAAATAAACAGCGCGTGAGCAGGTCTGTCCTCTCCTTCCTGGGCGGTTCCTGTTTTACCAGCAACTTCAACATTGATGGTATTTAAAAGTTTATTCTTTTGTAGGTCGTCCGTTACAACGAGCCGCATACCAGTATGTATCTGGTTCCAAAGGGTTTGATCGATATTAACCTGAGATGCTATCGTATGGTTGGATGTTCTGACAACATTACCCTCATAATCTGTAATCTTATTCATAAGAGACAGATTGTAGCAAGTTCCACCATTCGCAATAGTAGAAACATAACGGGAAAGCTGAACCGGAGCATAGGCATGAGTACCCTGTCCAATGGCACTGGTAACAGCATCGTTATTAGAGAAATGAGGTTCAATCTCTTCTGTCTCTACACCAGATTTACTTGTAAGACCAAACATACTTGCGTACTTCTTAAGACTTGCAAGACCTTCATCATCGACATATGTTCCAGTTCTTGTAGCAAGTCTGTAACCTACTGTAAAGAAGAAATAGTTACATGAAATATCAAGAGCTGTAGGAATATTGATAGAACCATGTGTTAAATGATAATCTCTGTAAATCCAGCACTTAGGCTTTGTATAAACCTCTTCGAATACACCTAGGTCAGTAATATACTCATCAACTCCCAAAATGCCTTCAGAAACACCTGTTACGGCAGAAATAGGTTTGAATGTAGATCCTGGTGCAGTACGCATCATAGTTGCTCTGTTATAAAGAGGATCCGTATTATCCTCGAGAAGTCCTGCATAGTAATCAGGATCGACCTGGTTGGTCAGATAATTATTATCATAACTTGGATAACTTACCATTGCTCTTACTTCACCAGTATTTACATCAGTAACCACAACAGCACCAGAACAAGGTGTAAGTGCAAGCATTGCAGGTGTTATCTCGAGAGATGTAAGCTTAGCAATAATAAATCCATAAGGAGTCATTCCACCAAGTCGGAAAGATGAATACTCAACATCACCCTCTTCTGTAAGAACTCCCTGATCATAAAGAAGGTTAACAACATCATAACTTGAAATAGAACCTTCTTTGATCATATTTCTGATAACACGATTATTAAAATCAGAATCATCCTTAAGATGCTCAATTATATAATCGATGAGCATACTGTAAATCTCATCAGAATCGTAGTATTTATCATCTTCCTGAATTGAGGTTGTATTTATTGCCTCAACACTTATGAGATAATGCAGGAAATCCTGAAGAGATGTTTCATCATTTGTATAAGCAAGGAACTTCTTAGAATTCTGATTAACCTTGCCAACATCGTAAATGCCCTCTTTGCTGAGCATTTCGCAAATATACTCACAATAATCTCTGTACTCGCTATCGAGATTCTTAAGTTCGACAGGATTGTCTGTAAGAAGTCCATTAACTGTTTCAAGGGTTGTAGCCTGTCTTGCAGTAAATGTATTATAAGTACTTCTCTCAAGGTCTGAAGCTGTTGAGCTATTCATTTCTGATATTTTCAGAAGATTATTACTGAAGAATGCCGCATATACATCTGTAATAGCAATCAGTTTATCTGGATTATCTTCAGGAACCTCAGCAACGTTATAAATCTTTGACATAAGGATAGATGCAATTTCCTTCTCAAGCATGTCATAGCAATACTTCTGAAGGTCACTATCAATAGTCAGATAAACATCATTTCCAGCAATTGAAGGCGTATCCTTTTCAACCTCCAGCACCTTTCCAAGATTATCTACATAAAGGAGCTGTTCTCCATCAGTACCATGAAGGTCTGTTTCAAATACCTTTTCAATTCCGGATTTACCTACCACATCATTACTGCTGTACTTATCTTCTCCAAGAGATTCATTCAGATAATCAATATCCTCCTGAGAAGCCTTTCCTACATAACCAATGATATGTGAGAAATATTTAGCATCATTATAAACACGGCTGGATGTGACCATTATGTCCATTCCAAGCAGATTATCTTTATTTTCAGTTATAGTTGCACGGCTCTTTTCAGAGATGTTATGTGCTATTTCAACAGGAACATACTGCTGATAACGGTTCAACCACAGACTATATCTGCAGGCTAGAATTTTCATAGCAGTTTCAGTATCATATTCCGCAGTTATCTCGAACAGGTTTCTAAGATAAACAACCACTTCTTCGGCGGTGGCATTTGCCTGTTCTTCAGAAAGGTCCTCAACCGAATCAACGGCATAAACATCCTTCAGGAACATCTTTAATGGTGCGCCATCTATGGTGTATTTATATTTACCATTATTCTCTTTAATATAGAATCCAATATCGACATCATCACCATTCTCTTTAAGAATGTTAAGTGTGTTGTTGATGATCATATTTTTGTATTTATTTTCAGATAAGTTTCTCTTCTCTGCTTCTTCCGGAAGTAAAGTATTATTACCAAAAGTAAGTGTATAAGAGATTACATTGTACGCTAAAAGATTACCGTTAACATCATAAATTTTGCCACGGATTGAATTGACTGTCAGAGTCTTTTCGGACTTATATTCAAAGCTCTTGTTATACTGTTCACCCTGTTCAATCTGAAGATTGAACAGCCTGTTTATAAGCAGTGTAAAGAGCACAATAAGAATAAGAGTCACTGGAAAGATACGACTCCTGATATAATCAATGGTTATTTCTTTTATGGATATAAACAGATCTTTAAGCAATCTCATTTTCGCCGACCTTCTTCTTTAGATATTTGTTAATCCATACATAGAATCTATAAATAATAACAGTTGCAATAACGGTAAGTACTATCTGTGGCAGGAATACATGAATTATATAGAACATAATGCCTGTTCTGTTTCTGAGCAGGAATGAAAGTACATAAACCGCAGTATTAAATACAATCTCATCCATAAATATAATAAATACAGGCATCATAACATCTTCCATAAGATATTCCTTATGGAAGGCGCCATTAGAGTATCCAATTATCATAAATAGGAACATATAAGGACCTATGAGTGTTCCAAAGAAAATGTCATAAAGGAAACCACAAACAAACCCGGTAAGAAGTCCCTCTCTTCTACCTCTCATAATGCCAAATGACATCGTGAGGATAAGCATAAGATTAGGAGAAAATCCGGAGACATTCTCATATGAAAAAACAACACTCTGTAGCAGAAACGATATTAAGATAAGTAATAATATAGTAATGACTCTGCGCATTAATAATTCACTTCCTGTTTACGATCAAGAATTACAAGTACATCCTTGATATCAGTAAAATTAACTGTTGGTGTAATCTTTGCTGTCTGAGTAAGATTGTTTGAATCCTGCTCAATGCTGGTAACATATCCGATAGTAAGACCGTATAAGTACCTATCAGATACATTCGATGTTATAACCTTATCACCCTCACTAATAACAGCATTTTTATCTATATCTGTAGCAAGCAGATATCCATTTTCCATTGTCTGAAGACTTCCTTCAACTGTACACAGATATCCAGCTCCACCTATTTCGCCTGTTACATTGGCTCTATCATCTATAATCGCGCGAACCCTTGCATAATCATCATAGGATTCTACGACTATACCCAGAAGACCCTCGTCACAAAGAACGTTACAGCCCTCATATATTCCATCATTAAGTCCTTTATCAATATAGAACTCATTGAACCAGCCCGATGTATTAACAGAGAATACTCTGGCTGCAGTTTTTTCATAATCAGGATATAACTCGTCAAGATCATAAAGATCGCGAAGTGTCTGGAGCTCGGCCAACTCAGCCTCCTGCTTACCAACCTCATTCTGAAGATTTGTAACCTGACCCTTAAGCTTTGTATTCTCAGCTCTTAGCTCTTCAATATCTCCAAATACTTCAATCTTCTTTTCTACCCATTTACCTATATCATTTACCCCCTGCTGCATTGGTGTGATGAGTTCACCAGTATATTCTTTAACTGGCTTTAAAACATCAGGAAAAAATGCAGAGACTATTGTAAGTACAATGCATATGACAGACAGGAATATAAGTATGTATTTAGGTGATATATCCTTTTTATAATCGAATTTCATATTTTCCTCTTTATTGTAGAATGCCTCTGTTTAAGAAGCTTTCGTAAATGCCATTTCCAATAATAATATGGTCATGCAATTTGATTCCGAGATTATTACCCAGTTCTTCTATTTTCTTTGTTACCAGGATATCTATATCACTTGGCTCAGGATTACCTGAAGGATGATTATGAACCAGGATAATGCTGGTAGCATTTGCCTTTAGAGCTTCCTTAAAAAGCTCTCTCGGATCCATTAAACTTCGGTTGATACTGCCTTCAGATATCAGAACTCTATGGATAATGCAATTTGCACTATCTACAAATAAAGCGTAAACCCGCTCTTTCTCAAGGTATCTAACCTCTTCCATAAAATAATCCGCAACAGTCTCAGGTGAATCAACGGTTAGTTTTTGTTCACATATTTCTGAAGACATTCTGCGGGATATTTCTGTAAGCGCGATTATCTGACAACCCTTAACGGTACCAACTCCTGGTATTTTGGTGAGTTCATTTAAATGTCTGTGATTCAGCCCCTGAAGTCCTTTATGGATTGGATGATCATTCAGGATACGTTGGGCCGTCTCTATTACACTCATCTTCCTGCTACCAGATCGGAGTATGATAGCCAGGAGTTCAGCGTCAGAAAGTCTTTCTGCACCATACTTTACCAGTTTTTCGATAGGCTTTTCATTAGGAGCCATATCTTTGATTCTTAGATTATTCATTTGTCCTCCAGTCTGAAGCCTCCATCAGCACTAGGACGAAATAAATCCAAGAGTTATGTTACCACACTATGAGGTTTTTATCCACGATTTTTTGTAGTGACATCATTATGCCAAACTTAGCGTGTGGATAGGTGAGACCACCCTGAAAATACACGGCATAAGGCTCTTTCATAGGGGCATCAGCAGATAGCTCAATAGATGCACCTGAGATAAATGTACCTGCCGCCATGATGACATCTGAATCATAACCAGGCATAGCCCAAGGCACAGGTTTAACATAGCTGTCAACTGGAGCTGCAGCCTGAATACCTTCACAGAATGCCTGAATCAGCTCTGGCTTTCCAAATGTGACCGCCTCAATAATATCATATCTTTCTTCATTTGCATCTGGAACAGCCTTAAATCCAAGGCCTTCATATATATTAGCAGCGAATATAGCGCCCTTTAAAGCAGCTGCTGTAACTGTTGGGGCGAGGAAAAGTCCTTCAGTAAACTGAGATGTAATTCCGAGAGATGCTCCAACCTCTTTACCAATTCCTGGAGTGACAAGCCTTGCAGCACAATTGTCTATACATTCCTTGGTTCCGCAGATATAACCACCAATTGGAGCAAGTCCACCACCAATATTCTTAATAAGAGAACCAACCACCATATCTGCACCAACATCAGAAGGCTCAATTGTTTCAACAAATTCACCATAACAATTATCAACCATTATGATTATATGGTCATGATTTGTTTCCTCTTCCACCTTACGTATAAAGCTGATTGCCTCACCAATCTGCTCAACAGAAAGCGATGGTCGGGTGTCATAACCTTTAGATCTCTGAATCTCAATAAGCTTTGTATTTGGCTTAATCTTAGCTTTTATTCCCTCAAAATCCCAGGAGCCATCTTCCTTTAAGTCCACCTGGTCATAAGTGATTCCAAATTCAGCCAGGCATCCCTTTTCCTCTCTTACGCCGATAACACCCTGAAGAGTGTCATATACAGCTCCTGCTATAGATAGCATTTCATCTCCAGGTCTAAGATTTCCGGCAAGAGCGATTGTCAGCGCATGAGTACCACATGTAATCTGCTGACGAACCAAAGCATCCTCTGTATGGAATACTTCAGCATAAATCCTCTCCAACGTATCACGTCCAGAATCATTATAACCATAGCCCGTAGTTCCACTCAGATGCTCAGCTGCAAGACGGCACTTAGCCATAGCCTGCTGAACCTTGATCTGATTCATTTCAGCTACCTTATCAATCTTCTCATACCTGTCTTTCAACTTTTCCTCAATCTTCGTGGCATACTCATAAACCTTTTCAGAAATACCACAATCCAAATAATACTGTTTTAAATCCATTTCTTCCTCCAAATAAGTCAGGTAGTTTCAATCTTGTTTATTATAAATTTTAGTATATTATCATCAGTTTCGTCTGAGCTCAATGTATAGTTTGAAGAGAATTCGTCGCGGTCTAGCCAAATGACATCTTTTTCTCGGCGGAACCAGGTGAGCTGTCTCTTTGCAAAGTGGCGGGTGTTGAGCTTAATCTGCTCAGCAGCTTCTTCCATTGAACCACCTATTTCTAATGCATCATAGATTTCTTTATAGCCTATAGCCTGCATTGATGTCATGTCTCGGGTTAGTCCTTGTTCTTTAAGCTGTTTAACTTCTTCAACAAGACCATTATTCATCATGATATCAACTCTCTTATTAATTCTTTCATAGAGTCGATCCCGGTTCATATTTAGTACAAAATAAAAACTATTGTAAGCAGAACTCTTTTCACGCTCTCTGGAGTTATGAGCTGAAATAGGTTCTCCATAGAAATGATAAAATTCCAGAGCCCTTATTACTTTTCGGTAATTATTCTTATGTATTACCTTAGTCGAATCTGAATCTATCTCGGTTAGCTTACTATATAATACATCTAGTGCTTTATTTTCGTTTGTATCATGTATATTATTTAAATTATTTGTATCATTTGAATTATCTGATTTTGTATTGAATAGCGCTACATAGTTCTCGAGAACTTCTCTGAAAGTCTCTCCAGATGCGCCTTGTTTTCTAAGTTCTTCTTCGAAATCAGCAAGGTATTCTCCTGTCTCCTCGCTTTCATCAAATGAAATGTCATAAAGAAGCGCCTGGATATAGAACCCTGTACCACCAACGATTATAGGAATTCTCCCTCTGGAATAGATTTCCTCTACAGCTTTCTTGGCTTCTTCTTTAAATACTGTTACATCAAAAGAAAAGTCGGGTTCATAAACATCAATCAGATGATGAGGAACTCCCTGCATTTCTTCCTCAGTAACCTTTGCACTACCAATGTTCATTCCTTTATAAACCTGGGCTGAATCCGCAGAAATAATCTCTCCATCTAGAGCTTTTGCAAGTTTAATGGAAAGGTCAGTCTTGCCCACAGCCGTAGGTCCAGTAAGGATTATTAGTGGTTTTGAATCTATATTAAGTTTTTCCTTAACATTATTTGCCATTATATCTTTTATTTATTAATTCTTTATTTAATTCTTTTATAAATCTTTCTTAAATAATGATTAGTTCTACATTAGTCGACTATACGCTTAAACATTTTATCCAGATCAGACTGAGTGAACTTGACCAGGGTTGGTCTGCCGTGAGGACATGTATATGGGTCCTTCAGTTTCATAAGCTTTTCAATAAGATCCCTAACCTCGTACTCAGTAATCTCCTGATTACCTTTTATTGCGGCTTTACAGCCCATTGTAGCAAGCTTTCTAACGAAAATGTCCTCTGTAACATTCTCAATTCCATCACTGAGATATGCCACAAGTTCATTAAATACTTCTCTTCCATCAAGGCCAATTAGATTGGCTGGCATAGCAGAAAGCTTAATATCATTCGCACCAAAATCTTCTATCTCAAAGCCGTATTGTTTCAGATAATCTACATTTTCAAGAACAGCTACTTTTTCTTTATTTGTAAGGCTAATCATTTCAGGTGGGAAAAGATTCTGAGAAAGTATCTTCCTGTTTTTAAACTCTTCCAGGAAGGTTTCGTAATTAACCTTTTCGTGAGCAGCATGCTGATCCATTAAATACATAGTTCCATCATATTCTGTAATCCAGTAAGTCTTAAATACCTGGCCGATAATCTTATGATGTCCCTTTGCTTCTTCAGATAGATATCTTGTTTCTGACATCTCCTCCTGCTGATAACTATCTTTAGGAAGAGGCTTGCTTATTGTTTCATCTATTGTTCTATTAGGTGAAGATGAATTACTAATGTTTTCAGAATTATCCTCATTAATATCCACATTATCTGGATTATTAGTGTTATTTAAATTATTAAGCTTGTCTCTATATTCTTGTGGAAGCAGGCTTTCCAAGATAGAAAAACTTGCCCCACCACTCTTATTAGAAGAAATATCAACCCTATCTTTTGCAGAGCTAAATGTATTAGAGTTCGACGAACTTGATGTACTTGATTTACTTGACTGGTAAGTAGATTTCTCCTCAAAGAAATTCGTGTTATCATTCTGCGTATTTGAACTATCTTCTGCATTCTTTTTAACAGAACTAAGCAGCTGGTTCACACCAGTCTGAGGCTTCACATTTTCTGTATTTGAAACATTCTCCTTAAATGGCACTGCATCCGGAATCATTTCTTTATCCGTCAAAGCGTCCTTTACAGCATGGAAAACAGCACGGAAAAGTCCCTGCTCATCATCAAATCTGAATTCTCTTTTAGCAGGATGCACGTTTACATCCACCATATATGTTGGAAGCTCAATGAAAAGCGCAGTATATGGGAATTTATGCTGCATAATATGAGTTTTATAAGCCTCTTCAATAGCTCTATTTACAACTGCACTCTTTACATATCTCTTATTTACAAAATAATTCTCAAAGCTTCTATTTCCCTTTGAAAGGAATGGCTTTCCAATAAATCCGGTGATTCGAACAGTATCATCTTTATAATCAACATCAAGAAGACCTCTTGTAATGTCTTTACCATAGAGGCTGTAAATAGTTTCTCTAAGACGTCCATCGCCCTGAGTATCAATTATTGTTTTATTATTTGAAATAAGCTTGATAGAAATATCCGGATTTGAAAGTGCAATATGCGTCATGAGGTCATTTATATAAGATGCCTCCGTAACGTTTGACTTCAAGAATTTCAGTCTGGCTGGTGTATTGTAAAAGATATTTCTGGAAATGATCGTTGTTCCGTCAGGAGCGCCAATCTCTTTAAATTCAATTTCTTTTCCACCGTGAATCTCATATTTAATACCAGTCATAGAATCACGAGTTTTAGTTATCATCTCAACCTGAGAAATAGCAGCAATGGTAGAAAGAGCCTCACCACGGAAACCAAGAGAAACTATGTTCATAAGGTCATCAACATTGTCCAGCTTGCTTGTTGCGTGGCTCATATAGGCCTTACGAACGTCATCTGCTTCGATTCCCGAACCATTGTCAGTCACGCGAATCATTGAAGTTCCACCATCAGTTACTTCAACTGTGATCCTTGTGGCACCTGAATCGATTGAATTTTCAACAAGTTCCTTCACGATAGATGAAGGCCTTTCAATTACTTCTCCTGCTGCTATTTTGTCAATTGTGTGTTGATCTAGTACTTTAATCATGATTTTCCCTTAATGTTATTAAATGTATTCTTACTTCAATCTTTCTTTTAATTCCTGGAGATATAGTAATGCTTTCACTGGGGTCATGTTATTCAGATCCATATTCTTTAGTTCAGAAGCTATGTTCATCTCTTCTGTAGTTGCAAACATAGAAAGCTGCCCCGGTGTTTCTTTCTTTGATTCTTTATGTGATGTTACAACCTTCAGATTCTTTACCTTGCCAGTTATATCCTCATCTGACAGGAAAGCCGCTATTTCTTTAGCTCTGTCAGTTACTACATTTGGAACTCCGGCAAGCTCTGCAACTTCAATACCGTAAGACCTGTCTGCACCACCACGGATTATCTTACGTAGGAATACTAATGTATCACCATCATGCTTAATAGCAATCGAATAATTATTAACTGATGAAAGCTTATCTTCAAGATCAGTTAATTCATGGTAATGAGTTGCAAAAAGTGTTTTAGCTCCTACACTCTCTTTATCTGCAATATACTCAACTACTGCCCAGGCAATAGAAAGTCCATCAAATGTCGATGTTCCACGACCAATCTCGTCCATGATAATAAGTGAATCCTTGGTTGCATTACGAAGAATATTCGCAACCTCACTCATCTCAACCATGAATGTGGACTGTCCCTGAGCCAGATCGTCGCTGGCACCAACTCTTGTAAATATTCTGTCTGAAACAGAAATCTCAGCCTTATCAGCAGGTACAAAAGAACCAATCTGTGCCATAAGGCAAATAAGTGCTGTCTGTCTCATATATGTTGATTTACCGGCCATATTAGGTCCAGTTATGATCATTATCCTGTTACCCTGCTCATCCAGATAAGTATCGTTTGGAATAAACTCATCACTTGTCATCATCTGCTCAATTACAGGATGGCGTCCGGCTTTAATATCTACCACACCATCATCCTTAATTGCAGGGCGAACATAGTTATTTCTCATTGCAACAAATGAAAGAGATGCCAAAACATCAACTGTGGCAATGTAATCCGCAGTCTTTTGTACTCTGACTATCTCCTGAGCCAGAGCATCTCTCAGTTTAACATACTCATCATATTCAAGTCCGTAAAGATTTTCTTCTGCGCTAAGTATCTCGCTTGAAAGCTTGCTCAGCTCATCAGTTGTAAATCTCTCAGCATTTGTAAGCGTCTGTTTACGAATAAAGTAATCAGGTACCAGATTCTTATATGAATTAGTAACCTCAAAGAAATAGCCAAATACTCTATTGAATTTAATCCTGAGATTCTTAATTCCGGTAGCTTCTTTTTCCTTTTCTTCAAGTTCAGCCAGGAATGTCTTGGAATTTATCTTCTTATCTCTAAGATTATCAATTGCTTCACTGTAGCCCGCCTTGAAAATGCCACCTTCACGAAGAGTAATTGGAGCATCTTCGTCAATAGCTGCATCCAGAAGCATAAACATATCCTGCAATGTATCAAAATCGGCATACATCTTGCTGAATATATTTCCATTAAACTCATTTAAGATATTTTTGATATAAGGAAGATATGCAAGAGATGATTTAAAACTAAGTAAATCTCTAGGATTAGCTGTCTTCATAGAGATTCTAGTCATAAGACGTTCCATATCATAGATTGAACTAAGATACTCTCGCATCTCATCACGGGAAATTACATTGACATTCAGACTATCAATTGCATCTAACCTGTCTTCAATCCTTGGAATATCAAGAAGAGGTGTTTCGATATAGCTTCTCAGCTTTCTTGCACCCATTGCAGTCTTTGTTTTATCAAGAACCCAAAGAAGTGAGCCACGTTTTGCACCATCTCTCATGGTTTCAGTAAGCTCAAGGTTTCTCTTTGTAGATGAGTCAATGATCATGTAATCGTTAGCATAATAAAGCCTGAGGGCATTTATCTGGCCAAGCGTACTCATCTGTGTATCATATAAATACTGGAGTAATGCTCCAACACTCATTGTTGTTTCAGGAATATCCTTAAGACCAAGTCCTTCAACACCTGATACATTAAACTGTCTTTCTATGGAACTTATAGATGTATCCAAATTGAAATAATAATCAGGAACTACACTCTCAGTAATGGATAATCGAGTGATTAGTTCCTTATATGTTGACATAATTTCATTATCGTTAACAAAACTAGAGGATTTAGCATATAATACTTCTTTTGGACTGTATTTTGTAATCTCATCCAGTACTTTTGAAAAGCTGTTAACACTTGAACATTCAAAATCACCAGTAGAAATATCTGAAACTGCTATACCGTAAACTGTACCACCTTTCTTTTCTGCCTTTTCATATGTTGAGAAACAGAAAATATAGTTATTTCTATCTTCTACCAGAGTATTATTCTCCATGCTGGTACCTGGTGTAACAATTCTTATTACCTTTCGTTCTACCAGACCTTTAGCCAGCTTAGGATCCTGAACCTGCTCACAAATAGCCACCTTGTAGCCTTTTTCAATCAGCCGGCTGATATAAACCTCTGCTGCATGATAAGGAATTCCGCACATAGGAGCTCTCTCCTCCAGACCACAATCCTTGCCTGTAAGAGTAAGCTCAAGCTCTTTAGAAATATTAACAGCATCATCAAAGAACATTTCATAAAAATCCCCCAGCCTGTAGAAAAGCACACAGTCTGGGTTCTCATCCTTAGTCTTAAGATAATGCTGCATCATTGGTGAAAGTTTACTTCTGTCTATCATTATTCTGTCCTTGTACCTAAATAATAAAAGCCTTTGGCTTCGTCGAGATGAACGTTAACAAACTGTCCTATTAAAGATTCATCTCCAGGGAAATGTACCAGAATGTTATTGTCCATTCTTCCGGTCACATATCCATCCATATGGTCATTCAGTGATTCTACAAGAACCTCCTTTGTCTGACCTTCAAAACGGGCTGATGTTTCAGCACAGGTCTCTCTAACCACGCTAAGAACTCTGTTAAAGCGCTCATTTACCAGGTCTTCTGGAAGCTGCTCCATCTTGGCTGCAGGTGTTCCTGTCCTTATGGAATAGATAAATGTAAACGCCTGGTCATACTTAGCGTATCTGACCACATCAATAGTATCCTGAATATCTTCATCAGTTTCTCCAGGGAAACCAACCATGATATCAGTTGTAAGGGATACATCTGGAAGCTTAGCTCTTATGCGGTCCACAAGCGCCAGATAATCCTCTTTTGTATATCTTCTGTTCATTGCCTTAAGAATAGCTGTTGAACCAGACTGGAAAGGAAGATGTATCTGTCTTGCAATCTTTGGATTTCTTACTATTACATCAATCAGCTTATCAGAAAGATCCTTTGGATGGCTGGTCATAAATCTGACTCTCTTAATGCCATCTATCTTGCAGACATCTTCAAGCAGTTCAGGGAATCCATAATCTGGATTAGCGTTTATTATCTCACTATCCTCAAGGAAGTTAACTCCATAAGAATTAACATTCTGACCAAGCAGCATGATCTCGATAACACCACTATCAGCAAGACATTTAATCTCGCTCAGAATATCTTCAGGAGTACGGCTTCTCTCACGTCCTCTTACATAAGGAACAATGCAATATGTACAGAAATTATTGCATCCGTACATAATATTAACTCCCGATTTGAATGTATATTTTCTCTTCTCAGGAAGATTTTCCACATTCTTTTCAGGCTCAGCAAGAACTTCTATAACCTGACTTTCCTCACCAGAAAGCCTTTTATAAAGAAGCTCCGCCAGCTTATAGAAATTAAATGTACCAAATACAATATCTACAAATCTGTATTTACCACGGATTACATCTACAACTTCTGGCTGCTGCATCATGCATCCGCAGATACCTATAAGCATGCCATCTGTAGATTCCTTTTTCTTCTTAAGTGCGCCTAAATGTCCATAAAGCTTCTGATTGGCATTTTCTCTGACAGTACATGTGTTATAAATTACAAAGTCTGCATCTGACTCTTCTTCTGTCTCGGCATATCCAATCTTTTCCAGGATTCCTGAAAGTTTCTCAGAATCATGGGCATTCATCTGGCATCCAAATGTTGAAACATGAAATGTAGGAGCCTTACCATTTTTGATGATCATCTCCTCTACAATTTCATGGCATTTATCCATAAAGTATTCCTGACGAGCAGGCTCATTTACTGGAATCTGTTCTTCAATTTCATTGTTAAGTATATGTGTTGAGTCCATTAATAACCTCTTATAAATTTTCTACTTCTTTCATCCAAAGGCTTACAGCCGCATCACTAGGCATTCTTAGGTCGCCACGTGGTGACATGGAAACTGTACCAACCTTAACTCCATCAGGCATACAGCTACGCTTAAACTGCTGACTAAAGAGTCTCTTATAATACATAGTTATCCATCTCTTTATATCTTCATCAGAATAGTCTTCTTTAAATGCCTTCTGAGCCAGGAAGTAAATCTTTGAAGGTCCATATCCATATCTCAGACTGTAATAAATAAAGAAATCATGAAGCTCGTAAGGGCCTACATTTTCCTCTGTTTTCTGTGTGATATTGCCATTCTCGTCTGGTGGCAGAAGCTCTGGACTGATTGGTGTATCAAGAATATCAGTCAGTGCATCATTAGCATCTGGGAAGATGTCATTTTCAACGACTGAATCAATCATCCATCTTACTAATGTCTTAGGAATACTTCCATTTACGCCGTACATGCTCATCTGGTCACCGTTATATGTGCACCATCCGAGAGCAAGCTCTGAAAGGTCGCCTGTACCAACAACGAGTCCGCCTTCTTTATTAGCATAGTCCATAAGAACCTGAGTTCTTTCTCTGGCCTGTGTATTCTCATAAGTAATATCTTTAAGCTCAGGATCATGATTCAGGTCCTTAAGATGCTTCAGGCATGAATCCTTAATATCTATAATTACCGGCTCAGTTCCAAGAGCCTTTATCAGCTCAAGTGAATTATTATAAGTTCTGTCAGATGTACCAAATGCTGGCATTGTAATAGCAATCAGATCTGAAGGGTCTCTGTTCATCTTCTCAAGCGCTCTTGCACATACAAGAAGTGTAAGTGTGGAATCCATACCACCGGAAACACCAACAACCGGCTTAGAACCTGTGACCTCAAGACGTTTAACAAGTCCACCAACCTGCATTTCAAATATCTCATTACATCTTTTAATTCTTTTTGACTTAGTTCCAGGAATAAATGGCTTCTTGGAAGTGATGATATACTGACCATCAGATTCAGGAAGCTTAATATCAGAAACCTTAATATTGGTCTGAAGTGAAATGTCATCCATAAACAGCTCAGCAGCATCATTAAATGTGGATGATACCATTCTGTCATGTCTTATCTTACCAAGATCCATGTCAGCAATCATAATGTAATCATTGGCTATGAAGTCCCTGTTTTCATTTATAACCGCACCATTCTCGGCCAGGATTGAATGTCCTGAGAATATAAGATCCTGAGTTGATTCTGAAGAACCAGCAGATACATAAAGATATTCACAAAGAAGTGAAGCTGACTGCTGTTTAACAAGGCTCTTTCTGTATTCTCTCTTAGCTATAACCTCGTTACTTGCTGATATATTAACTATCAGCTCTGCACCGCCAAGGGCCATCATATTTGATGGTGAAACAGGTGCCCAAAGATCCTCACAGATCTCAACACCAAACTTAAGGCATCCATCAATATCGTAGATGATATCATTTCCGACAGGCAGCTCATAATCAGGAATATTAAGACCTGTATCAATACCAAGCTCGCTAAAACATATGGTTGAAATACTAAGTGAATTAGCGGAATTAAACCATCTCTTCTCATAGAATTCATTATGGTTTGGAATGAATGTCTTAACAGAAATACCAAGCACCTTACCCTTTAAGATAACAAATGCAGTATTATAGAGCTTTCCACAAAGAATAAAAGGAGCTCCGATAATGATAATCTCATTTCTGTCCTTTGTGCTCTTGATTATTCTTCCAAGAGAACTCTTAACACCCTTCATAAGTGGTTCCTGGAAGAAAAGATCCTGACAGCTGTAACCGCTTACAGCCAACTCTGGAACAGCAATTATAGAAGCCTTGTAATCATAAGCTTCAGTAATCTTCTCAAGAATTCTGTCTGTATTGTAGTCTGTATCTCCTACTTTTACCTGAGGTACACAGGCTGCTACTCTGTAAAAATCAAACATATTTTACTCCTCTCGCATTAAGACTCCTGGTCTCTCTGACTAATATCTAAGTTAATTCCTTCTAAATAAGGGACAAGCGCCGGACCATCAGCTTTAAAGAAATAATCCGGATCCAACTCATTATATTTAAAGTTCTTTGGATGGCCCTCAGCCATTCTTTCATAGTAAATCTTCAGTTCTCTAAACCTAAGATAATACATATCATTTCTATCTGTAAAAAGTATCAGGATAAATGCAACTCCGCCCTGTTTCTCGAAATCCTCCATAAAGCGGTATTGATGCTCATGAATATTCTGCATGGGAAATGTGTCCGTATTACATTCTTTTGCATCAAAGCATACCGGAATCTCCTGAACAACGCCTATATAGTCAACGGTGGAATCCTTTTCAAAATAAGCTTCGGTTATAAGCTTTCTCTCACCATCAAACTTAAGAGGTGTTATAGGAGTTGGTATTTTCTGAACAAGTGCCAGTTCATTCTTCCTGTAATATTCATTTGTAGAATTAATGAGGCTTTCAAAGGCTGAACCTCTAAGGCCTCTGGTTTTCCAGGTTGGCATATTAAACTCCGTTTACTATTTTAAATTCATCTGGAAGAGCTGCTGAGAAGGATTTATCCGAAACAGTTTCTTCACCCTTTGGGAAAACAACTTCTACAGCACTAAGCATCTGGTTTTTAATATTAAAATCATTCTTAAATCTGGTATTTACATCCTTTGAGCCATACTTCATATCACCTATTATAGGAAATCCAAGGTATGCAAGATGTGCTCTTATCTGATGACTTTTACCAGTCACAAGTTCTATCTTAAGTAGTGATATATTCAGATCAGGATTATATTTAACTGTCTCAACAACAGTTTTTATCTCTTTATCAGACTCAGCTTTTCCTGAATCTTTTACGGTGACCTTATTGTTCTTCTCATCTTTACTAAGATAAGCTGTATAATCACCATTTAAATCAGATTTTCCAAAAACTACAGCGTTATAATACTTCTTTATGCTCCTATCCTTAATTACCTGAGTAAGGAATCTTGCGCCTTTAGGTGATTTGGAAGCAAGAATTATACCGCTGGTATTTCTATCAAGTCTGTTACATACAGAAGGCTTAAATGTCTTTAAGGACTCTTCTGTCACAGCCTTTTTATCAAGCAGATATGCAATAATAATCTCATTTATTGAAACATCATCTTTATTTGCCTTCTGAGAAAGCATATTCGCAGGCTTATTGCAAAATATAAAGTCATCATCCTCGTAGATAATTTCCAACCGAGTATTATCAGGTGACTTATCATACTTTTCAGCCGATGAAGACTTACTGAATTTATCAAAGGTTTCATCACTGAGATAAAACTTTATGGAATCACCAATCTTAAGAGTCTCAGTTCCGCTGGCCTTTTTATCATTAAGAACAATATTCTTTTTACGAAGCATCTTATAGATAAAGGAATTCGGAGCCTCGCTCAGAACCTTTATACAAAGCTTTCTAAGCTGATAGCCTTCTTCATTTTTAGAAACTATTATTTCTCTCATATTAGAATCCCATAGAAAGCAGTCTGTAAATAATCTCCTGATCTATATCAAGAGTCTCGTTGGAAGCATCACCAATCTTCTTAACTTCCTTTTCAAAAGTTGAATACTTCTCAGTTACGAAGATACGGTAATTATGCTCATCATAATTAACACCGCTTACATACTTCTTAACTCTGTCCCTGTCCTTTACACCAGATATATGAGGTGTATAACAGATGATATTGTTGTTATAAACAAGTAGACAAGGAATATAGATAACTCCGTCCTCTTCAGTAATAGAAACATCATAAAGAAGCTTTCGTCCAGATTCCTTAGCCAGTTCACATGTTTTCTCATACTCTTCTTTTCCAAGAGGCTTTGCCCTGAGTGACATTATGAAATCAATAAGATTACGGGCAAAAGGAATTGCCATTATACATCCCACGATTACAAATACTGTCTTACGTGTATGGAAAAGGATTACACTGAATGCCACATCTAAAATGATTACCACAAGGATTGCAAGAGTCATCATAAGACGGTTATTCCTGTAATGCTTAGAATGGCCGTATTTACCTTTTCCGTAACGTGTATCCTTCTGAAGCTTCTTATCCTTCTTTATTTCTTTGTAAGTGCTATTATCAATCTTTCCCATATTTAACTCATCATGCGCCAACCGGCGAGATATTTATTCTTTAATACTCCATTAGTATGCTTTGCAAATCCAAGAGGATAGCCCTCAACAGTTACAAGAACCCATCCACTTTCGGGTTCTGTAATACCCGCAACATACGAAAGGTCAATGGTTTCACCCTTCAGATATTTGCTGACCTCTATTGAATCAGCCTTAAAATCTACAACATTATCAAAATCTTCTGATTTTAGCAGCATTGCAAATGACTGACTTGGCTCGAATCTCTTTTTCTTTAGTTCACCTAGATAAACACCACGTCTCATTACCCTCATACCAGGCATAGCTGGTGAATCCTTTGGAACAAGATAAAGCTTATCGTTTCTGTATTCCAATGAATCGGCATCAAACGGAGTCTTTAAATGTGATAAGAATTCATCTATTTCGGTGACATTTCCAGGATATTTCTTAACGCTGTACCTATTAACAGAGCTAAATGCCTCCTCCTCGGAATCTGAAGTAAGAAGTGAAACATAGTGTCCCTCTCCTTTTACCTTATGAGGAAACAGGTGAAATGTATTCTTAAGCTCTGGATCAGCATCTTCTATACTGGACCACTCCGGATTACCTGGTACAAAACCTTCATGTGCCTCGATTGGCATTATCTTTAGGCTTGGGTCCAGACTCTTCAGGAACATAACCTGATCTTCATCCTCACCAGGATCAAAAGTGCAGGTGGAATAAAGAATAGTTCCTCCTGGTCGAAGCATCTTAACTACTTCTGTCAGAATACTCTTTTGTATCTGTATAAATTTATCATTACCATTCTGCTCCCAGGCTGTCATCATGGATGAAGATTTTCTAAACATACCTTCACCTGAGCAAGGGGCGTCTATGATTATCTTGTCAAAATAATTCTCGAAAACTGCAGAAAGTCTTTCTGGAGGCTCGCAAGTAACTATTGAGTTTCGAACTCCAAAAATCTCCATATTCTTCTGAAGTGCCTTTAAACGTGAGGCACTGATATCATTAGATATAAGGAGTCCTGTTCCAGCCAGTTTACAGGCTATTTCAGTGGATTTACCGCCGGGAGCGGCACATATATCAAGAACCCTGTCTCCAGCCTCTATTGGAAGCGTTGCAGCTGGCAAAGTGGCACTTGGTTCCTGCAGATAATACAGTCCAGCATAGTAAAAAGGATGCTTCGAAGGTGTGTAAATTGAAGCATCATAATAAAATCCATTCTTAGTCCATGGAACAGGTGTTAAGTCAAATGGAGATATCTTCAGGAAGTCTTCAACCGAAATTTTGAGAGTATTTACCCTTAGACAGGTATACATTGGCTTAGATAGACTGGCCTCGTAGTCAGCATATTCATCACCAAGTAAACGTATCATTTTATTTTTAAACGCTTCAGGTAATCTCATTCTAGTATGTTTCCTCCGCATCACCCTCCGTATGAACTGGCTCAGTATTCATATTAATTCTGGAGTAAAGGAAGTCGTATTCCCTTTTATAAACTTCATCATTTGGGTACTTCTCTTTAAGACTTGTAATCTTAGAAAGAGCTCCCTCATAATCATGATTCTTTTCAGAGATGATAACATCGTTATAAAGAACCTTATCCATGTAAAGATCATCAGAAGCGTTTAACCCCTGACTAACCATAGAACTTGCTAAATCAAGCTTCTCCTCATTCAGATAATAAGTTGAAAGCTGATAAGCAATATAAGTATTAATGCCATATTTTTCCTTATAGGCATTATAATAAGTCTCCATCTCCTCATACTTTCCCTGCATCTGATAACATGCGCCAAGGAAAAGAGCCATTGATATGTTACCACGATCGTATTCTTTCTGGAGATAGCCAATATATGTTTCATTTATATTCTGTTCCTTGCAGGCACTGAGTGCATTTGCAAGGCTGATATAAGTCTTAAGTGACTCTTTATCAATGACAGATGTCTTCTTCTCTTCAAGCTCTTTATAAATAGCCAGAGCATCGTCATATTTATCACTTCTCATATAGCTTGCTGCAAGGTACAGTTTTGTATCATCATCCATTTTAGCTGAAAACCACTGAGTTTCAGAAAGTGATGCATCAAAATCACTGATCGCTTCAGCATAATTACCCTCATTAAATGCAGCTATTCCTGCATCTCGAAGGTTTTCTTTATTTGAAATACAATGAATAATAACATACGCAGCACCAAGTATTACAATTATCGAAAAGATGGTACAAAGTATAGCAAGCTTAAGATTTCTCTTTCTCTTAGCCTTTCTACCCTGTGCCTTGGTGTCACGAATATTCTTTTTTATCTTATTCTTTTCAATGGTTTCTCTATCTGCCATAATTTCTCCGGTATTATTTTTTGTTTCTATTTGGGGTATTTATTAATCAGTCTTGATTTCTGAGTGTTGTTTCAGCAAATCTCCATGAATCCTTGCACATTCTCTCAAGATCAAACTTAGCTTCCCAGCCAAGTTCTTCCTTAGCCTTAGTTGGATTTGCATAGCACATAGCTATATCTCCAGCACGTCTAGGCTTAATGCTGTAAGGAATCTTGATATCATTTGCCTTCTCAAAGGCTTTAACAATATCAAGTACGCTGTATCCAGTACCAGTTCCAAGGTTGTAAATGTCAACTCCCTCAGTCTTATTGATTCTATTTACAGCAGCAACATGACCAAGTGCAAGATCTGTTACGTGAATGTAATCTCTTACACCAGTTCCATCAGGTGTATCGTAATCATTACCAAAAACACCAAGTTCTGGAAGCTTGCCAAGAGCAACCTGAATAATATAAGGCATCAGATTGTTAGGGATTCCATTTGGTGATTCTCCAATAAGACCACTCTCATCAGCTCCAATTGGATTGAAGTATCTAAGAAGAATAACCTTCCAATCCTTATCAGGCACTGTAAGATCACTGAGAATTCTTTCAAGGAACAGCTTTGTAGTTCCATAAGGGTTAGTTGTTGAAAGTGGGAAATCCTCAGTAATTGGGCAGCTCTCTGGTGAACCATAAACAGTTGCGGATGATGAGAAGATAATCTTCTTGCATCCATATTTATCCATAAGCTTACAGAGATTAATTGTTCCTGTAAGATTATTCTCATAATATTTAAGAGGAAGCTGAACCGACTCTTCTACGGCCTTAAGTCCAGCAAAATGAATAACAGCGTCAAATGTATTCTCCTTGAAGATTGGTTCCATCTCTTCAGGATTTAACATATCAGCTTTATAGAATTTTGGCTTAATACCTGTTATATTCTCAATATAATCAAGTACTTCGATTTTTGAATTATATAAATTATCAAAGATTACTACGCTATGACCAGCTTTAAGAAGTTCAACGACTGTATGTGAACCAATATAGCCGGTACCACCTGTTACAAGTATATTCATCTTGTATCTCCTTTAAAAATGTGATAATATTCCTTATGTTCGCCGGCGTGTTGGAATTGGCAGACAAGGCAGACTCAAAATCTGTTGGTGGCAACACCGTGCGGGTTCGACCCCCGCCGCCGGCACTTAAGTCCCATTTGGGGCTTTTTTATTTTTTTAAACAGTATGGCAAATTTAGAATTCCTGCTCAGGAATATTTTCAGCAACATCCTGAATCTCAGCCATCTCTTCTTCAGTCACACCATCTTTCTTAATGATGTGCTTAACCTTTTCAGCAACACCTGGAATCATATCAAGAACTGTTCCAAGAGTTCCCTTATCCTGATTTACATTGATGATCTGTGAATAACCATCCTTTATTACGATAATAGCTGAAGGTGAAAGCTTTCCACCCATTCCGCCGCCAGCAGAATCACTTCTCTTTCCGCCGTAAGCTCCAGCTCCGCATCCAAAATTCACATCACAAAGTGGAATAATAGTTGTATCTCCAACCTGAATAGGCTCACCAACTACTGACTTAGATGTGAGAAATGCATCCATCCCCTTGAATAAAGAACTTACTGTTGAATTAAAATCATTACCGTTTGCCATAGTAACCTCCAATATATATGTATTTCTTTGATTATTTATGAATTAATTATTAATATTTATTAGAACTACTTTTATATAACTGTCTTTTGGTTTTAAATCTTCTTGGCTAGTTTATATGTTCTCCAGAAGTCTCTCGTGAGAACCATTCTGAGTGCAGGCCCAACAATTCTGAAAAGATAAATCCTGCCCTTGATATCTATATTTCCTTCAACTCCCTTGTTATAGAAGTCAGGATCAAGAACAAGCCATCTTCCATATAGCGGATAGAAACTAGATACCTTACCAAGCATCATTCCCGTATCTGCAGAAGAACCAAGTCCAAAATGAACATATCCTTTACTCTTCTTTGGCTTGATGGTTCCAAATAGACGTTTTAGTATTTTTAAAGATCTTTTTATTGTACGTTCAACATAGTCACGTTCGAGGAACTGCATAACATGGTCATACTTTGTCATCGTTTTTTCGTACTTCTTATCCAGCTCATCTATCTTTTCGTCAGCCTTATCGGTTATTTCCTCAAACTTATCGGTTGCTTTACCCATAACGCTGTCTAACTTTTCACCGAATGAAAGCTTTACTTTATTTTCAACTTCCTGATCAATTTCTTCGTCAGTCTCTTCATCGGCATCCAATTCAATATCTTCTAAATATTCATCCAACTCAGAATTCAAATCTGCAGAATTATCTTCGACTGTTTGATTCGAAGCTGATTCATCAGAATCATTTGCAGAACCATCCGACTCAGGTTTCACATATGAAAAATCCGGTTCAAGAGGTTCCTGTTCCACATTTTCACCTGCTGGAGAAGCAACACTCGTAAATGAAGCACCGGAAGAATCCTCAACCAGCGGAGTTTCATCTTCCTCATCCCAGTCATCCATGTCCATTACATCGCCTTCTTCGAACTCCCCTTCTTCCTCTTCCTTTCCAGGAAGGATTTTGAAGAATAGCACTTTTACAAAGTAGTTAAAGCCTTGCCCCTTCTCATATAGAGCCTTACCATTAACTACCAGGAAACCGAATTTGACTTGTGCCATGGTATTCTCATCATTATGTTCAGCTTTTACCCTATAGCTTATCGGTGTAAACAGGACTAATAACAAAATCAGTAGTATCAGCCCCAGAATACATAGAAGTACAATGCCGATAATCTTGAGTATAATCAAAACTATTCCCATTAAATACTACCTAATCCAAAATATGTTTTTATATCAGCATTTCCCTGAGTACTATATGTATCCTCAAGAATGTCGCAAACAAGCTCTTTTGCCTCTTCTCTTGTTTTGGATACTCCGAGTATGCTGATAACCCTTTTTTGCTTTCTATAAAATGGCTGAAGCAGCTCGTTATAGTTATAAATCTCCATAATACCAGCCTCATATAAAGGCGCAGTAACAACATAAAGATTTTTAACAGGTCTCTTAAGCTTTATCTTGATAAGAAACTTCTTAAACTTCTTTTCACTGCTATACTTTGTATATAAATTGTCAGCCAATTTAAACTTCATAAATCAATAACAATTCCTTACTACAAATAAAACAAATCAAAAATCTAAACTATTAGGATTTTAAACCATCAGGTCATTTATTAATTCTCTGCAGGCTGTAAGCTCTGATTTATCAGTACAGCTTGAGAGTGCATAAGCAAAATAATCTCTAATTTCCTCTCGAGTATTAAAGAATACTGGTATCTGAGAAAGAATCTTAGCCATAATGCTTCTTCTCTCCAGTTTGCTCTTCTCTTTAAATACTCCCTTCAGGTCATCAAGAAGATCATCTGTTTCCTCTTTGATGAAAATATCATCTGCCTCATCAATAACTACTTTGATTCCGGCGTCATTTATATCCATGAAAAGTGATGAAGAAGTAAGTCTGTCTGCCTTCATCAGCTTATCAAAGTTATCTTTAATAGACTCGCTGTCATACATCTCATAATAAGTCTCATAAAGGTCTTCCATATTTCCAGCAAGGAATGCAAGGTCCTCATATGAAGACTCCTGAGCTCCTTCCAGCTTTACAAACAGCTGATCAAAGCTTTCGGATGCCTGATAAATGTCATCCGCGCTGATTATTTCGCTAAGAATCTGACTCGCTGTCTCATATTCATCCTTAAGGAAAGCCTTATCAGCGATGTTAGATGTATAAAGAACTATGAGTACATCATTTATGATTTCTGTAAGCATTAGATAATCTGTAACAGCCGACTGAATCATCATAGATGCTTTGTCTATATAGTCTGTAAGCTCATCAAAGCTCTGTTTATCAATCTTGCTATAATCAGCCTCGCTGACCTTCTTATAAAGCTCAAACAGCTCAGGATAAGCTGTCTCAACGTCCTTAGGAACATTAAGAAGTGCTGAATCTCTAATTGATTCAATAAAGTCATTTACTGAACTCTTCTCACTTCCTCTGTAAAGATTCATTGTACTCTCGATAATATTAAAGAAATGCTCTCTTGTCATTCTTACAGGCAGCTGAGCTGTAAAATCTTTAATACGTGAATTAATAAGCATTTTATCGTCATCTGAGAAAACATATTCGAACATGCTGTTAACAAGCTCTTCTACGCTGAAATCCTCATCAACTGTTCCAAGAATCTCTGGCTCCTTGCGGTTCAGAATGTATTCATAAACCTCAAGTGCATCAGTGAAATATGTAAGAGTCTTCATCTTTGCAGTGATGGCATCACGAATTGCTGTGATTTCATCAACAGTAGAATCCTCAACCTTAGCTTTATCTTTATAAATACATCTAAGAGCTGAATTAATGCTATCAATATAGCCCTCAATCTCATCTCTTCTTTCAAGACTAATTTCCTCTGACATTTCATACATAGTAAAGAGGTTCATTGAAAGCTTAATGGTTGCATAGTTCGTAAAAGATGCAGCCAGAAGTCTCTGATACTTAATAAGTCCCTCTTCTCTATTCTTGTCAGCGCTAATTTCTGTAAGTAATATTTTTCCAGTCTTTCTCATTTTAAACTCCTAATTTTGTTTCTTTTTAGTTCAGAATGCATTATGAATGAATATGCTGATGAGTGAAGATGTGCTCTGAACAATATTCATAATTGCCGTCGCATTTAGAACAGAATCTGAATTCAAGATTTGGATCATCCTGCTCAGTTCTGCCACATACAGCGCATTTATGAATTGTAATACCCTTAGGATTTCCGTATCCTGGTGGGATTATTCCAGATTTATCCGGGAACTTTATTGTTCCATCAGAATTATATTTAACATCAGGATGTGACGACCTTCTCTTCATCTGAGTAGCCTTCTGGAATTTACGCTTGCGCTTCATATCCGAAAGACTTGGCGCCGTCTTACCCTTATTAATCAGGAAGTAAATGAAGTAGTTTGCAACTGAAGCTACAACAATTATCTTTGTAAAGTATCCGCCAACAATGAAAATATAAACTAGATATGCCAGATCAATGTATCCCATCCATTTCATCTTAAGTGGAATGACAAAGTACATATAGACTATATTGTCACCACCAACAACAGTGAATGCGAGGAAGATGCTTATAAACATCAACCATGTTACATTGAGACATCCAGAAATGTCATCCTGACCAATACTTGGATTTGGAAGTACGTAATACTTAATGATTGCTCCTATTACAACTGAGATATCAATAAGCAGGCATCCACCTATAACATAAAGGTTATACATGAATCGACCCCAAAGCATTTCAAGTCTTCTACCCAATGAATAATAGAAGAACATATTGATTGGTAGGAAAAGAATCATTAAAAAAGAGCCGCCTAATTCATAAGGAACCGTAAATATCCAGGTAAATAGTCGCCAGAATTCATGCTTAACTACAACCATATATGGGATAAGTACAAGCTTCATGTATAAATCAGGTGCTGCATATCTGATTATATATGCCATTATTGTGCATATAAGTATTACGTAATAGAGGTTTGGAATACCAAAATTTGATAGATCTTTCTTGCTTTTCTTACTAGTGCTCATAATTAATCCTTTGTCTTATATTAGTGCCCTCCTGGACACAAAAAATCAGATTAAATTATAGTACAAAATGGCACAAAACTCAATGTAATTATACGAATTTATATTGTCATTGAAATATAAAAAAATGTGATTTATAATAGCTATTGCTGTAAATATATATAAATATGAAGAAATTTAAAGGAGAACGCATCTTGAAACATCTAGGAATTGACATTGGCTCAACAACTGTAAAGGTTGCTGTTATAGATGAAAACAACAAATTTCTATACTCTGAATACAAGAGACATTTCGCTAAAATCAAGGAAACCCTTCGTGAGCTTCTGGAAAATGCAATCGAATCCATTGGCGATATGGAGGTTTCAGCTAATATAACTGGATCCGGAGGACTTGCTCTTTCAAATGTAATCGATGTTCCATTTGAACAGGAAGTTGTCTGTGTATCCTCTGCTCTTAAAACTTATGCTCCTAAAACTGATGTAGCTATTGAGCTCGGTGGTGAGGACGCTAAGATCATTTATTTTTCAAAACATGGAATTGAACAAAGAATGAATTCAGTTTGTGCCGGAGGTACAGGCTCTTTTATTGACCAGATGGCTGCTCTTCTTATGACAGACGCCGAAGGTCTTAATACTATGGCTAAGGATTACGATACTATCCATCCTATCGCTGCTCGTTGTGGAGTTTTTGCCAAGACTGATATTCAGCCACTTATCAATGAAGGTGCTACAAAGCCAAACCTTTCAGCATCTATCTATCAGGCTGTTGTAAATCAGACTATTTCTGGTCTTGCTTGTGGTAAGCCAATCAGAGGACATGTTGCATTCCTTGGTGGACCACTTCACTTCCAGGATCAGCTTAGAGTTCGTTTTATCGAAACTCTTCATCTTGATGAGGAGCACACTATTGTTCCTGAGAATTCTCATCTGTTCGCTGCAGCAGGTGCTGCTATCCATGCAGATGATACAAAAACTATTACTATTAAGAATTTAGCTGAGAAGCTTACACCAGAACTCAAGATTGAAATGGAAGTTAACCGTCTGGATCCTCTTTTCAAGACAAAGAAAGAATACAAAGAATTCTCAGAGCGTATGGATCAGTATAAGGTTAAGCGTGGTGACCTTGCTACTTACAAGGGAAATGTATTCCTTGGTATTGATGCTGGTTCTACAACAACAAAGCTTGCTGTAATCGGTGAAGATGGCGAGCTCCTTTATGATTTCTATAGCAATAATAATGGTAGCCCTGTAAATACAACAATCAAGGCTATGAAAGAGATTTATAGTCTTCTTCCAGAAGGCGTTAAAATAGCAGGAAGCTGCTCAACTGGTTACGGTGAAGCGCTTCTTAAGTCTGCATTTAACCTTGATTATGGCGAAGTTGAGACAATCGCTCACTACACTGCCGCTGCATTCTTTGATCCTGAGGTAGATACAATCCTTGATATCGGTGGTCAGGATATGAAATGTATTAAGATCAAGGAAGGCGTTGTAGATAATGTAATGCTGAACGAATCCTGCTCTTCAGGTTGTGGTTCATTCATCGAGACATTTGCTAATTCTCTTGATTACAAGGTTCAGGATTTTGCAAAGATTGCACTCTTTGCTAAGAGCCCTATAGATCTTGGTTCAAGATGTACTGTATTTATGAATTCTAAGGTTAAGCAGGCTCAGAAAGAAGGAGCTTCTGTTGAGGACATATCCGCTGGTCTTGCTTATTCTGTTATAAAGAATGCCCTTCTCAAGGTTATCAAGCTTACAGATCCTAAACAGCTTGGTCGCCAGGTTGTAGTTCAGGGTGGTACTTTCTATAACGATGCTGTACTTAGAGCTTTTGAACTTGTTTCCGGTACACAGGCAATCCGTCCTGATATCTCAGGTATCATGGGGGCATTTGGTGCTGCTCTTATTGCCAGAGATAATTATGAAGATGGTTTTGAGTCAACTACTCTTCCAAGTAAAGAAGTTGATGAGCTTACATACGAAACTCAGATGGCTAGATGCGGCAAATGTACAAATAACTGCCTTCTGACAATCAATAAGTTTACTGGCAACCGTAGATTTATTACAGGTAATAGATGTGAAAGAGGTCTTGGACAGAAGAAAAACAAAGAAAATCTTCCAAACCTTTATGAATATAAATTCAAGAGAATCTTTGGTTATAAGCCACTGCCTATCGAAGAGGCAACCCGTGGTGAAATTGGTGTGCCAAGAGTTCTGAATATGTATGAGAACTATCCTTTCTGGTTCACATTCCTGACTGAGCTTAAATACAGAGTTATTCTTTCACCTAAGTCAGATAAGACAATTTATCAGATGGGTATTGAATCCATTCCAAGTGATACTGAGTGTTACCCAGCCAAGATAAGCCATGGACATGTTATGTGGCTTGTTAAGCACGGACTGAAGACTATCTTCTATCCATGTATCCCATATGAGATGAACGAAACTCCAGATGCAAATAACCATTACAACTGTCCTATCGTTACATCTTATTCTGAAAATATAAAGAATAACATGGAAGAGATTGAAACTGAGCACATTACTTACATTCGTCCATTCCTTGCACTTGATAACAAGCTTGCTCTTAAGGACAGAATGTTTAGAGAGTTCTCAAAATATACAGACATCACTAAAGAAGAAATTAGCGATGCTATCGATAAAGCTTATAAAGAAGCTGAAAAGGTTAAGAAGGATGTCCGTAAACAGGGTGAAAAGACTCTTAAATTCCTTGAGGAAACAGGTAAGGTTGGTATAGTTCTTGCAGGTCGTCCATATCATATTGACCCTGAGATCAACCATGGTATTCCTGAACTCATCAATTCATATGGTGTAGCTGTTCTCTCCGAAGATAGCATTTCACACCTTGGTGATGTTGACAGACCACTTATTGTTTCTGATCAATGGATGTACCATTCAAGACTTTATAAAGCAGCAAACTATATTAGTACAAAGACTAATCTTGAGCTTATTCAGCTCTTCTCCTTCGGTTGTGGTCTTGATGCTGTTACAACTGACTGTGTTAAGGATATACTTTCTAATTCTAATAAAATTTATACAGTTCTGAAGATTGATGAAGTTTCAAACCTTGGAGCTGCACGTATACGTATCAGATCACTTCTTTCGGCAATGAAAGTTCGTGAGAAAAAGAACTTCAGACCAGTTGACTGTACAACAGCAATTAAAAAGGTTGAGTTCACAAAGGAAATGAGATCTGACTACACAGTTCTCTGTCCTCAGATGTCTCCTATCCACTTCAAGATGCTGCAGGCAGCTATGAAGCATTTCCATGTAAACTTCGTAATGCTTCCTGATGCTACTAAATCAACTATTGATGAAGGTCTTAAATATGTTAATAACGATGCCTGCTATCCTTCAATCATAGTTGTTGGACAGCTTATGGAGGCTATCCAGTCCGGAGAATATGATACAGATAAACTTGCTGTTGCAATCACTCAGACAGGTGGTGGCTGCCGTGCTACTAACTATATCGGATTTATAAGGCGTGCTCTTGGAAAGTCTGGATATGGCCACATTCCTGTTGTTTCTATTAGCGCTCAGGGACTTGAGAAGAATTCTGGTCTTAAGATCAACATGAAGGGACTTAAAGCTTGTATGCACGCTGTTATGTACGGCGATCTCTTTATGAGAGTTGTTTATAGAACAAGACCATACGAAAAGGTTCCTGGTTCAGTTAATAAACTACATAAAAAATGGGAAAAGATTTGTATCAGAGATATTCAGAGAGGCTCTCACAACTTCTCTAAGATTGTTAGAGATATAGTTAGAGAATTTGATGAGATTGAACTTGATGAATCAGTTGTTAAGCCAAGAGTTGGTATTGTTGGTGAGATTCTGGTTAAATTCCTTCCATCAGCTAACAATCACTTAGTTGATCTTTTGGAGGCTGAAGGAGCCGAGGCTGTTATGCCTGACCTTTTGGATTTCCTCTTCTATTCAGCTTATAACTCAAACTATAAGTATGAATACTTAGGAAAAACAAAGAAGTCTGCTAAGATAAGTAACTTCCTCATCAAGATACTTGAACAAATGAGAGCTCCTATGAGTAAGGCTCTTAAAAAGAGTAGACGATTTGAACCACCAACACCTATATCAACTATCGCATCTTATGCAAGACCTATTGTTTCTATCGGAAATGAAACAGGTGAAGGTTGGTTCCTTACAGGTGAGATGATCGAGCTTATAAAGGAAGGTGCACCAAATATTGTTTGTGCACAGCCATTCGCTTGTCTACCTAACCATATAATTGGTAAAGGTGTTATTAAAAAGCTTCGTAACGTTTATCCGGAAGCTAACATCACTCCTATCGACTTTGACCCAGGAGCATCCGAAGTAAACCAGGTTAACCGTATCAAGCTTATGCTTGCTGCTGCCAGAGAAAACATGGAAAATAATTAATTATTGGAGCATATTATGATTAAATTTTCTGAAGACAGACTATCAGTTGCTGAATATTTAAAACTTAGAAAATCAGTGGGTTGGGTAGAACTTTCAGAGAGACAAGCTGAGCTTGCTATAGAAAACTGTATGTATTGTATTTCCGCATATAATGACGACGGAAAGCTTATAGGAATGGGAAGAATCGTCGGAGACGGCGCCGTAGTCTGCTACATCCAGGATCTTATAGTTCTTCCGGAATATCATGGGCTTGGAGTAGGCTCTGCTCTTATGATGCATTTAAAAAACTATGTTTCTTCTCTTACAACAAATGGTGAACGTATGATGCTTTGCCTTATGTGCGCCAAAGGCCGCGAAGGCTTTTACAAAAAAAATGGATTCATTCCTAGGCCGACAGATAATCTCGGCCCAGGAATGATCCTTTACATTCAGAAATAAATATTTATACTATTTTATATTGTATATTATAAATAATTAGATTCTTGTAGGAATTCCTTCTGAAGAAAGATACTTCTTAAGATCCATAATTTCCATTTCTTTGAAGTGGAAAAGACTTGCAGCAAGAGCTGCATCAGCCCCTCCAATTGTGAGGGCATCTTTAAAATGCTCCATAGTTCCGGCTCCACCAGAAGCTATAACAGGGACATTCACGGCATCTGCGATAGTTTTAGTAAGTTCGATATCATATCCAGCCTTTGTTCCATCAGCATCCATACTTGTAAGAAGTATCTCGCCTGCACCCATTTCCACAGCTTTTATGGCCCATTCTACTGCATCAATACCCATATCTACACGGCCACCGTTCTTGTAAACTGTCCAGCCGTCACTTGGAGTCCATTCATCATTGATTTTAATGCTTTCAGAATATGAAAGATTTGGGTCAGCGGCCTTACCAACTCGGCGTCTACGAGCATCTATGGCAAGAACAACACACTGACTACCAAACTTGTCAGCCGCCTCACTGATAAGGGTTGGATTATCTATAGCAGCAGAATTAACTGAAATCTTATCAGCTCCTTCACGAAGGATTGCTCTAAAATCTTCAATAGTCCTGATACCACCACCTACTGTAAATGGTATAAAGACTGTTTCAGCCACTCTTCTAACCATATCAGTTACAATAGCTCTCTTATCCGAAGATGCAGTAATATCAAGAAAAACCAGCTCATCAGCTCCGGCTTTATCATAAGCCTTACCACACTCAACTGGATCCCCGGCATCTACCAGATCAACAAAATTTATTCCTTTTACAACACGTCCGTCCTTAACATCCAGACATGGAATTATTCTCTTAGTATGCATATTTTTTCCTTATTATAAATTAACAAAATTGGTTAGTATTTTCAGGCCGACTTCAGAACTCTTCTCTGGGTGGAACTGAGTAGCCATGACGTTTCCTTTTTCTACGGCGCAGTCGATTTTTACACCATACTCGGTGGTTGCGGCAACTTCATCTGAGTTCTCAGCTTTCAAAAAATAGGAATGAACAAAGTAAACATATGGGTTTTCGCCCAGTCCTGCAAGTAGTTTGCTATCAGGATTTACAACTATATTGTTCCATCCTATCTGTGGAACCTTCTGGCTAACTCCGTTTACCTCTGTAGGAATTTTGGTTATTTTTCCTTTTAAAAGACCAAGTCCTGTTGCCTCAGGGCTTTCTTCACTCTTTTCAAAGATAAGCTGAAGGCCAAGACAAATACCAAGGAATGGTTTTCCAGTATTAACGAAGTCATGAATAACTTCTTCAAGTCCTCTTTCTCTTAGTTTATTCATAGCGTCGCCAAATGCACCAACACCGGGAAGAATAGCTTTATCAGCATTCATGATAGTTTCTCTATCACTTGTTATAACAACTTCCTGTCCCAGAAACTGCAGGGCTTTCTCAACGCTTTTTATATTTCCGGCATCATAATCGATAATTGCAATCATAGTTTTCCTCACTAATTAGAACACTTAGTAAAACACTTGCCAATTATACCACATTTAATTAAATATACAAATTAAAGCATTAAATTAAACAACATAAAAATAAACAGCTCTCATCAAATGATGAAAGCTGTCTATTTAATAATTCAATCTCTTAAAAATCGTTCTGTGTGTTGATTATAGGGAATGAACCGGTAGTCTTACCATTAAATACATAGTAAACTCTGTCATCTTCCGGCTTGATATAAAGCTCAATCTTCTTAAGATCTGCAGCTTTCTTTCCAAGACCCTTCCAAATCTTCTTAGCCTCAGCTATAAGCTCAGCCTGATCTACCTGTTCACCAAAAAACTCAACATAAACATTTGCCTTCACGGAACACCCCTCCTTACTTAAATGTTTGCTATTAATAAATACATTTAAAGTTTATCACAACAATAAATATGTGTCAAAAAACTATATATTGTTGTTTGTATCAAGCTCGAAGTAGAATACAACTCCGTTATCGGTATTGTAAACTCCATAATCCTTGTTGTGAGCTTTCATTATCGCTGCAACGATTGAAAGTCCAATACCTGAACCACCATAGCTCCTTGTACGAGCTTCATCAGTCTTATAGAACTTAATAAAGACTTTCTTCAGGTTTTCTTCGGAAATGTTATCTCCGTCGTTATAAACATTAATTCGGAGTACATCTCCCTTTTCATCTATCCAGACTTTAATCTTGCCATCCTCTTTAACATAGTGGATTGCATTTGTCAGATAGTTGGTTATTACCTCTTCAACCTGGAAAGAATCCGCCCAAACATAATGCTCTTTATCATCATCAAAAATGATATTCGCCTCATTATCCTTAAGTAAGATAGATGAATTCTTAATAACATCCTTTATGAGCTTTGCAACATCAAATCGCTCAATACTTATATCATCACCTGATTCTAATTGGTTCAGATCTATAAGACGCATAACCATGGCGTTCATCTTACTTGCTTCGTCTGAAATAACGTCGCAATAGTAATTTACATCATCAGGATCTGTAACAACCCCGCTCTTAAGTCCTTCTGCATATCCCTGAATAAGAGCAAGCGGAGTCTTAAGCTCATGGCTGACATGCGACAAGAACTCAGATCGCATTTCCTCTATATGCTCTTTCTTACGGATATCATTTGAAAGCTCCAGATTGGCGGATTTTAGCTGTGTAATGGACTTCTCAAGACTGGCAGACATGAGGTTCATACTTTCACCAAGCTCACCAATCTCATCGTCGGATTTTACATCTATCTTTGCACTGAAATCCATATTTGTCATCTTACGAGCAATTCGTGACATCTCGATAATAGGTCTGGAGAACATATTTGTAATGATAAGAACTACAAGTATTTCAAATACAAGAAGCGCAAAGGAAACGCTTGTAAACAGTCTTGCTGCAAATTGCATACTATCCGTAACGCTGTCCACAGATGTTCTAAGAACTATAAAATACTGATTATCCAAAAGACCGATCAAGTCATAATAACTACCTTCAACCACGCCCGTATCGCCATTATTAACAACTGAGTTACGAACAACAACATAAGGCTTGGCGCCATATATAAACTTATTTATATCATATGACTTAACTAATTCCTGAATCTCAGTCTCTGTATCTTCAGTCATTTTGATGGTAGATGCCACCTTATAATTCTTTTTATCCAGAATAAAAATCGAACAACTCAGTGGATTATCTACATTTCCATAAAGCCCATCTATATCGCCATCTTTTAGAAGCTCTGTATTTTCCTTATCCTCAAAGAATTCATTGCAGGAATTAAAGGTCTGAACAAGCATATTTTTAGTATGCGTCACATAGAACTGCTCAATGAAATGATTACTCAGATACCAGGAAATGAATATGGTAAATAAAGTTGTAACGAATACGATTATTGCAATTTTAAATCGTATTGAATGCCTGAACTTTGTATCCATTGATCATCCTCGAAACTTATTCACTAACCTCAAACTTATATCCAACGGCCCTTATAGTCTTAATATATGCGCCCTTATCTCCCATCTTTGCTCGGAGCTTCTTAACATGAGTATCGATTGTTCTGGCATCACCAAAATAGTCATAATTCCAAACTCTGTTTAAAATGTTATCTCTAGTAAGAGCACGTCCCTGATTATTAAGGAAGTACTCAAGAAGTTCAAACTCTTTAAATGAAAGGTCTATAACCTCTCCATCAATTGTAACCTGATGAGCAACTTTATCAATGACTATGCCACCTGCCTCAATAGTATCCTGACCACTATCAGTCTTGGATCTACGAAGAACTGCACTAACTCTTGCTACAAGTATCTGTGGGCTGAATGGCTTTGTTATATACTCATCAATACCTATCTCAAAGCCTTTAAGCTCATCACGTTCAGTAGACTTAGCTGTAAGCATGATAATTGGTACATCTGAAAGCTCTCTGATAGCCTTAGAGGTCTCATAACCGTCCATTTTAGGCATCATGACATCCATGATAATAAGTGCTATATCATTCGTAGATGTAAAGATGTTGTAAGCCTCTTCCCCATCAGCTGCTTCAACAACTATATAACCATTCTTAATCAGGAAATCCTTAACGAGTTTTCTAAGTCTAGGCTCGTCATCAACTATCATTATTTTGACATCACTCATAAGTAACACCTCCAACCAAAACTGCAATAATTATAGCATAAAAAAAAGCAGGTGGCTATAAAACCACCTGCCAAATATCTTATTTACTCAGCGTCTGTAGCTGATGCATCTGATGCAGATGCGTCTGTAACTGAAGCATCTACAAGACTTGGTGACTGGAACTCACCGTTGATTGTAATTCCATACTCATCGCAAAGTCTTTCAAGTTCATCTTCATACATCTGAAGATATGTCTTTGAATCCTTGATTGACTGAGAAGCATCATCAAGCTTTGTACTATCAAGATCTGTGATAGCATCTACAACATACTGAATAGCATCTCTCTGACTTTGAGCTGACTTAGCATAAAGATCTCTAAGATTTGAAACCTCAGCATTTGTATACTCAAAACCATTAAGGTTCTCAAGGTATGTATCGTATGATGCAAGCGCCTCGTTCTCAAGCTTTGTCTTCCAAGCTTCTGAATCCTGGTCAGCACCATCCTCAAAATATGCATTATAAACTGAAACTGCACTATCTCTATCTGCATTGATTGAAGGAAGATCCTCGTTTACAAACTTAACAATCTCCTCCTGAACTGTTGCCTCTGGATCAGCTGCAGAATCATCATCCTTCTTCTTACCACATCCAACAACGCTGAAAACCATTGCTGCAGAAAGTAATACAGCTAGTATTCTCTTCTTCATAATAATAGTTCTCCTTATATTTATCATAATTTTTCTCATCAACGGTCGATATTATACCACAATAGGATATCAGTGTCAAAAATCCACGATTTACATCATATTACTATTACCCGTCTTTTTACCCTCATTAGTATACTTCTCATACATATCAGGTCGATTCTTTTTAGTTATTTCCAATGCCTTCTCTTTACGCCACTCAGCAATCAGCTTATGATTACCGGACATAAGCACCTCAGGTACTTCAAGCCCCTCATAAACAGGAGGCCTTGTATACTGAGGATATTCAAGTAGTCCATTATAAAAGGACTCATCAAGTGCACTGTCATCACTTCCAAGTACACCACTTATCTGTCTGGTGATTGCATCCATCATAAGTACTGATGGAAGTTCTCCGCCAGTCAGAACAAAATCTCCAATTGAAACATACTCAGGATCTATCAGTTCGATTGCTCTCTCATCAATTCCCTCATAATGTCCACAAAGGAAGATGATATCATCCTCTTTTGCCAGTTCATTCGCCATTGCCTGATCAAATGTCTTACCACGAGGTGACATATAAAGAACTCTTGGTTTATGACCTATCTTCTTTATCAGATCCTGATAACACAGCCAAACAGGCTCGGCCTGAATAAGCATTCCTGAACCGCCGCCGTAAATGTAATCATCAACATGTTTAGTTTTATTCTGTGCAAATTCTCTGAAATTAACTGTATCCAGAGTGATAATGCCGTTATTTAGCGCTCTTCCCATAATGCTATGATTCATAGCAGATTCAATTAATTCAGGGAATAACGTCATAACATGATAATTCATCCTACATTCCTCGTTCAGCAGCTTATTTACATACCTTTAATAAGGTTTATAGTGATAGTTCCTTCGTCAAGATCAACTTCCTCAACGAATTCTGGGATATCCAGAATATATTTCTCGGAACCATCATTACATTTAACTATAAAGATAGTCTGGTCAGCTTCATTTTCAGTGTAATCAACTACTTCACCAATAACCTCTCCATTAGATACTACCTTAAATCCAATAGTATCTGCAAGATAGTATTCTCCATCTTCAAGCGGGATGGCATGTTCCCTGTCCACATAGAGCTCAGCACCACGAAGAGGCTCAACCTCATCGATATTATTGAACTCCTCAAACTTAAGAACAGGCATATTTTTCTTATATTTACAGCCTGTTACATGAACAAGATTGTATTTGCCTTTCTGAAGAATGTAGCATTCATTAAGTTCATCAAATCTGTCCAGATCGTCCGTTGTTGGATAAAGAGATATTTCTCCCTTTACACCATGTGGTGAAGTAAATTTACCAATTCTGAAATAATCTTCCATCAAAACTCCTCTTTATAATTCCCCGTTATAATCTTCTTCAAAGTATAAGTAAGCCGCGGAATATCCGCGGCCTTGGCTTATCTAATATCTACAATAACCTTTTTGTCGCCCTTTGAAGCGGCAGCCTTTACAACTGTTCTAATAGACTTTGCTATACGGCCACCTTTACCAATAACCTTACCCATATCTTCTGGAGCTACAGTAAGTTCGATATTTATTGCATTTTCGTCTGTTGTTTCAGTTACAACAACTTTATCAGGGTTATCGACAAGAGATTTTGCAATAATTTCTACTAAATCTTTCACTTGCAATTCCTCCAGCTATACTTATTTCTCAACTCCAGCATTCTTTAAAAGCTTTGCAACTGTCTCTGTAGGCTGAGCACCATTAGCAAGCCACTTCTTAGCAGCCTCCTCATCAACCTTGAAAAGTGATGGCTTCTGGTTTGGATCGTATGAACCGATCTCATCAATAACCTTACCATCTCTAGCTGTTCTAGAATCTGCAACAACTACTCTGTAGATAGGATGCTTCTTGTAACCAATTCTTCTTAATCTGATTTTTACTGCCATTTTAAATATTCCTCCATGAAATAAAAAATATAAATTATAGCCTTTGGCTATTTGTTAACTAATTAAAAACCACCGAATGGGAATCTCATTCCGCCTCTACGACGCTTCTTACTTCCTTTACCGCCCATCATGTTGCTCATCTGTTTCATCATCTTACGTGACTGTTCAAACTGCTTCATAAAGCGGTTAACCTCTGCAATATCAAGTCCACAACCCTTAGCAATACGGTTCTTACGGCTTACATTTATGAGGTCTGGATTCTCACGCTCCTGAGGTGTCATTGACTGGATGATTGCCTTTGGCTTAGCTAAAGCATTATCATCAATCTCAATGTTTCCTAGTTTCTGACTCATTCCAGGAATCATACCAATCAGGTCTGACATACTACCCATCTTCTGAACCTGTTCCATCTGATCAAGGAAATCATTGAAGTCAAATGTGGCCTTACGGATTTTATCCGACATCTCTTTAGCCTGTTCCTCATCGATAGCATTTTGCGCTTTCTCAATAAGGGTTTCAACATCACCCATACCAAGGATACGGCTTGCCATACGATCTGGATAAAAAGGCTCAAGATCTGTGAGTTTTTCGCCCATACCGGCATACATTATAGGCTTTCCTGTTACGGCTCTGATTGAAAGCGCCGCACCGCCTCTTGTATCGCCATCAAGCTTTGTGAGAACAACTCCGTCAATGCCAATCTCTTCATTGAAGGTCTTTGCAACATTAACTGCATCCTGACCTGTCATGGCGTCGACTGTGAGAAGTGTATAAGTAACATCAATCTCAGATTTAACATCCTTCAGCTCATTCATCATGTCCTCATCAACGTGAAGACGACCGGCTGTATCTATGAAAACAAGATTGATATTCTTCTGCTTAGCATATTTAAGGGCTTCCTGAACTATCTCAACAGGCTTATGATCAGTGCCCATCTCAAATACTTCTACCCCAACCTTCTCGCCGTTTGTCTTTAACTGCTCAATAGCAGCAGGTCTGTAAATATCACAGGCAACGAGAAGTGGTTTCTTACCCTTATTCTTGAACTGACCAGCAAGCTTTGCAACAGTTGTTGTTTTACCAGCACCCTGAAGACCACACATCATAATGATTGTCTGCTCATTGCTAGGAAGAAGTTTTAGTTCAACAATCTCTTCACCCATAAGGGTTACGAGCTCTTCCTTAACTATCTTGATGACCATCTGACCAGGGTTAAGACCCTTCATAACGTCCTCGCCGATAGCTTTTTCAGTTACAGTATTTACAAAATTCTTAACGACTTTGAAGTTAACATCTGCCTCAAGAAGTGCACGCTTTACTTCTTTCATGGCCTCCTTAACATCATCTTCTGTAAGGAGTCCTTTACTCTTCAGCTTCTTGAAGACGCCTTGCATCTTGTCGCTTAAGCTGTCAAATGCCATTTATTATCTCCTAAATTATCAAATAATACTGGTTAAAACTTATCGAATATTTCCTCAGATGTATTTGATATATCTGTTAAATGCTTATTTAAACGATTCCTTGTCTTCTGATCCATATCAGATGATTTTACTATTTCCTGCATCTCATTTACTGAGAGCGACAAACTATCCATTCTTTGTCTTGCAGCAGTGAACCTCTCAAGAAGTCCAAGCTTTGATTCATAATCCTCAAGCTTTTTGTCGATTCTTCTAACCAGGTCAAATGCGGCCTGTCTTGAACAATCAAACTCCTCTGCAAGCTCCGAATAACTCATATCATCAAATATTGCTGCAGAAAATACAGCCTTTTGATGATTATTTAAAAGCTCACCATAGAAATCAAATAATAGGTTTTGTCTGAATCTTTCATCCATACTATCACCTTTTGCAAAGTAATTTTCCTTTACAACATGTGATATAGTAACAAATATAGGAATTACTGTCAAGTAAAAATATTTGACACATTGTTTTATGGATTTATTGTTTTATACTGTATTATTTTTTATTCTTAGATGAGCGTTTTCCAACATAATTAGTAACATGAGCCCTTGCTTTATCAGAACTCTTACGTTTTATCTGCCTACGTTTCTTTTTCTTCTTTACAGTCTGATCATCCCATATGGTATAATCACGCTCAAAGAGTTGCTGGGTTATATCAGCTTTAATTGTAGGTTCCCCTGCCGTCTCAACAAGTCTCTTATAAATATCAGCCCTTTTCCAATTACCAAGCTTAGGAAGTCCCTCTTTAAGCTGAATATTAAGAAGCTCATTTCTCCATAGTATTTCCAGCTGATTTTCAATCTTAACTTTTGGACTAGGCTCTGCATCCCTTTCCACGATTACATTTTCCTTATTAACATAGATAATGCCCCAGTACTTCGGAATATGTTCATCCACATGTATGTGTGACTCACCAACAACCACGTAGCAAAGATCACAGAACTTCTCATAATCCTTTATCTGTCGCTTAAGCCTTGTATAAGTATCACTATCAGATTTAATTTCAAACCCAATAATACTTCCATCTACAATTGCCAGAACATCAGCCCTCGACTTGTTTATCGTCTTCTCTTCAATTGTCCGAACCTTCCCATACCTCTCATCAAGATAATCAAATAGAGGCTCTCTAATATCCTTATCCAGCATCCTTCATCCCCAATAAGTCAACGAGACCCGGTCCCACTGACTTATTTTATAACATAAAAACAGGGAGCGCCAAGCGCTCCCCGTAAACCTCTTTTTATTCAACTACGTAAGGCTTGATTGTCTCAAGAATCTTGTCCTCATCCTTGTCAGCATAGATGTTAAGCTGTATAGGACTTGAAAGGTCAAGTGAAAAGATACCCATGATTGACTTAGCATCGATTACATATCTTCCAGAAACAAGATCGAAATCAGCCTTGAAACCACTTATATCATTAACAAATGATTTAACTTTTTCCATAGAATTAAGTGAAACTTTTACCTGTGTCATGTCTAAATCCTCCGCTTATTTACAGATTTTTAACTTATGCTATAATAATAAAAGTTATGAGGAGAAAAGTCAAATGTATTCTAATATAAAAGATAAAACAGTATATATAAATACCCTTGGTTGCAAGGTTAATCAATATGAATCCGATGCCATGCTGGAGCTCCTTAAAAATGAAGGTGCAAAACCAGTTAAAGAAGGCGAAGCCGCTGACATCTACATTATTAATACATGTTCAGTCACAAACATGGCTGATAAGAAATCCCGCCAGATGATAAACCGTATGCGTCGTCTTAATTCAAATGCTATCATCGCTGCTACCGGCTGCTATGTCCAGGCTACTGGCGAGGAGCTTAAAGATAAAGGAATTGTAGATCTTATTATTGGAAATAACCGCAAGAAAGATGTTGCTCGTATACTTGATGAATATATAGGAAATGGCATCATAGTTGATAATTTTATTGATATCAACCACGACCCTGATTTTGAAAATCTCAGCATTGTTATGCCAGAAAATCATACAAGAGCTTATATAAAGATACAGGACGGATGTAACAACTTTTGTTCTTATTGTATTATTCCTTACGTTCGTGGACGCATTAGAAGTAAGAAGTTTGATGATATCATCGCCGAAGCTACTACTCTTGCAAAGAATGGGGTTAAAGAATTAATACTTACTGGAATAAATGTATCTTCGTACGAAGATGGTGAAAAAAGACTTGAAGATATTATATCTGCCATTGATAACATAGATGGAATTTGCAGAATCAGAATGAGTTCTGTTGAACCGCGTGTAATTACAGAAAAGTTCCTCGAAACCGTAAAGAACTCTGATAAGTTCTGCCCACACTTCCATCTCTCACTTCAGAGTGCATGTAACAAGACTCTAAAAGCAATGAATAGAAAGTATACAATTGAGGAATATAAAGAGACTTGTAAGAAACTGAGGGAAACTTTTGATAATCCCGCTATTACTACTGATATAATTGTGGGATTCCCTGGCGAAACTGAAGAAGATTTTCAAGATACAATGAAAAACCTTGAAGAACTAGAGTTGTACGAAATTCACACATTCAAATATTCAAGACGTAAAGGCACTGTTGCTGACAAAATGCCTGATCAGATTGATGAACGAATTAAAAACACCAGAAGTGACGCTGTACTCGAACTTACAGCCAAGCAAAAGGCTGAATTCGAAAAGAAATTCACTAATAAAAGCCAGGACGTCCTTGTCGAAGAAATAGTTAAAATAGATGGAAAGAAATATTATCGCGGACATACCACAAGGTATGTGCTTATAGATATTCCTCTATCTTCTGTTCTGGCAGAAACAGATGATGAAAACAAATACATAAATGAACTAGTAAGCTACACATTAACCTAATATAAAGTAAAAAGCTCTGCAAAAAAAATTTGCAGAGCTTTTGTAGTCCGTAGGGGAATCGAACCCCTGTTTCCGCCGTGAGAGGGCGGCGTCTTAGCCGCTTGACCAACGGACCATCATCACAACGAATGTGAGTATAACAGACTTAACAATATAATGCAAGCACTTTTTATAATAACTTCAAGATAAATATTTTATCTCAGCGGTTTCAACCGCTTTATCTATAAGTTCTTCTATTTTTCCCACCAAATGGCTTTCAGATTTCTGAATAGCAAACATCTTAGGTTTTGTGACTGGATGTTTATCAACAAATATTGTACAGCAGTCCTCGTATGGTTCGATCGAGGTTTCAAATGTACCAATTCTTTGAGAATATTCAACTATCTCCTGCTTATCCATACCAACAACAGGCCTATAAACAGGGCACTGAACTGCAGCATCAATAACACCAAGACTCTGCATAGTCTGAGAAGAAACCTGACCAATGGACTCTCCCGTAACTATTGCCTGGCAATCATCCTGAGCCGCAAGTCTTTCAGCTATTTGGAACATTATTCTCTTCATGATGATAGTCAGCTGATCATGAGGACAATTGTCATAAATGCAAAGCTGAATATCAGTAAAGTTTACATTGTAAAATTTAATAGGACCTGTGTACTGAGCAACTATTCTACCGAGCTTTTCAACCTTCTCAAGTGCTCTGGCAGATGTATAAGGTGGAGAATTATAATAAACTGCCTCCATCTCAACTCCACGCTTTCCTATCATGTATGTAGCAACTGGGCTGTCTATACCACCTGAAAGAAGAGACATAGCCTTACCATTTGTACCAACCGGAAGTCCACCTGGACCTGGAATGATCTTTGAATAAACATAGCCTCTCTCACCACGAAGCTCAACCTCAACCATGATATCTGGCTTGTGAACATCAACATGAAGACCCTCGGATTCAAACTTCTCAAGAAGATCATGGCCTATCTCCATATCAACTTCCATAGAATTCATTGGGAAATTCTTATTAACTCTTCTGGTATGAACCTTGAAAGAGAAATTATAGCCATCATATGGATTATCAGCGCTGTTTCCAAATGACTCCTCAAAATGCTCTATAGCAGCCTTGCTGATGGACTCATATGTGAATTCATCAGCAACAGTAACTGGACAAAGACCTACAATACCAAAGATTTTTGTCAGCTTATCAACAGCCTCGTCATAATCATAATCAGACTTTGCCTCAATATAGATGCGTCCAAAATCCCTACGAACATCAAACTCGCCCAGTGGCTTCAGTCTGTTTCTAATTCTTTTACAAAGAACATCCTCAAAAACGTATCTGTTCTTTCCCTTTGTACCAATCTCGGCATATCTCACCAAGAACATTTTAATATTTTTCATAATTATCTAACCTCTTACATAATGTCGCAAAATAGGCAACAATTCATTTATAGTATTAATTGCATAATCAACTTCTTCTTCGGTATTATCTTCACCAAAACTGAATCTAAGTGTTGATTCTAGTCTTTGTTTATCGAGGCCGATTGCAGATAACACTGCAGATTCTTTACTTTTGTTAGATGAACATGCAGATCCGGAAGATACGTAAATTCCTTTATCTTCCAATGCATGGAGCATAACTTCTGCTCTCACACCTACAAAGCTCATGCTGGCAATGTGAGGTGCGCCATTTTCTATATCTGTATTTGTATAAACCTCATCAATAGCTGTAAGTCCCTTAACAAGCTTGTCTCGTACAGCTCTGATGTGACTGATTTTCTCATCAAAATTATCAAATGTCTTCTGAACGGCAACGCCAAGACCAGCAATAGCTGGAACATTTTCCGTTCCAGAACGCATATTCTTTTGCTGCCCACCACCATAGATTATTGGTCTGATCAGCGTTCCCTTCTTTATATAAAGGAAACCTGAGCCCTTTGGTCCGTGGATCTTATGGCCGGAAACAGACATCAGATCAGCACCCATATTCTTTGGAATGCATTCTATTTTGCCAAACGACTGGATTGCATCTACGTGGAAATAAAGGTTTGGGTTCTTTGACTTGACCGCCCTTCCAATCTCTGCAACGGGCATAATTGAGCCAATCTCGTTATTAATATGCATACAGGAAACAAGAATTGTATCCTCTCTAACCGCGTCAGCAAAAGCTTCAGGGGTCACGATTCCATGCTCATCACTTGGTACATAAGAAACCTCGTAGCCCTCTCGAATGAGAAACTGCATAACAGCAGAGACAGATGCATGCTCCACTGAGGATACAACAATATGCCTTCCTGTCCTCTTCTTCGCAAGAGCCGAACCAATGATGGCCATATTGTTGGACTCAGTTCCACCTGATGTAAAAACAATCTCTTCAGGAAGACACTTGAGTGTTTTAGCTATAACCTCCGTGCTGTCCTTAACAAGATGCTCAGCATCAAGTCCTTTAAGATGAAGCGACGAAGGATTTCCATAATCCTCACGCATAGTCTTTACAACTATATCGATAACCTCATCATATGCTTTTGTAGTCGCGCTATTGTCAAAATAAACTTCCATTACTCTTCCTTATTTTCTACTTCTTTTTTATGGTCTGGAGCAACTTCAGGTGCCATTCCAGGAGCCGTTCCTGGAGCCATACCTGGTCCCATATTAGGCATTTGTCCTGGTATCTGACCCATTTGTGAAGGATCAAATCCTGGCATTTGTCCCGGTATTTGTCCTGGAGCCTGTCCCGGCTGTCCCGGTCCTTGTCCTGGCTGACCAGGTGCTTGTCCATCACCCTTGATTGCAACAACCAGCATAACGACACCCATAATAACTGGTATCAAGCTGAGCGTAAATTGCACAGCAAATGGTATTTTAATAGCTCCTGTTGAAAGAATCAACATAAAAATGCCAAATGCAATCATAAATATGCAAAGCCCAATCATTACTTTTCTTCTGTTATCTTTCATAGTACACCCCCTGATTATAAATTTTTACAAACCCCAATAAATAATTAATCAAACTAACAATCGATACCCTCTAAAAAATCAGCTATCGATATCCAGTAAGAAGCTTAGTATTGACATCACCGTCATACCAGCTGTCTCAGTCCTTAGAATTCTATGACCAAGTGAAATGGTCTTAGCACCAATATCCTCTAAAGCCCTAGCCTCAGAATCAGCAAATCCACCCTCCGGACCAATAAATATACCGATAGACTTTTTCTCCTTATTTCCAGATGCTATATCATCTACAAGCTCATTTATAACCTTACGGCTTGCATCCATTCCCTCAGCAAACTCATAAGGGAAGAGGATTACATCCATCTGACTCTCAGCAAAGCTGATGGCCTCATCCATAGTCATATAATCCATAACCTTAGGAAGAATGCCGCGTCTCGACTGTTTTGAAGCCGACTCAGAAATAAGATTATACCTTGCGATTTTCTTATCCTTCTTCTTGTCATCCAGCTTTACGATAGTTCGCTCCATCATAACAGGAATAACCGAATAAACACCAAGCTCAACACACTTCTGGATTATAGTCTCCATCTTGTCACCCTTTGGAACACCCTGAAACAGATAAATATCCGCCGGAAGCTCAGCATTATTGTCATGCATATCAACTATATTAGCCACAATATAGCCCTCGCCCTGAGTATTGATTTCCGCTATACGACACTCAAAATCACGAGAACTTCCATCACTAACAACAATCTCGTCATTCACTCCTAGCCTGAGCACATTGAGTATATGATTAACATCTTCACCAGTTATCCGAATCGACTTATCCGAAGCCGAACAACCATCCACATAAAATCTATGCATATTTTTCCACCTTATTTAGCCACAATACAGACCCATTCATTTTCCTGAGTTATATCGACTATTTCAAAACCATTTTCGATCAAAGCCGATTTTACGGCGTCGGCTTTATTCTCGCTGATACCGGACGTTATGAATACTCCGTCATCCGTCATGTATTGTCTTATCATTGTAGATAGAGGAATGATCACGTCAGCGAGGATGTTCGCAACAACTATATCGTACTTTCTTGCAGGGACTGGATCGGAATCTCCAAGTCCAATATCAACCATCATGGCCGCATTGTCAGGATTTATTGGAGATGCAATGCCTGAACCAAGGCTTGCTTTTTCCATCTTTTCCCTATTATCGCCCTGAGCCAGGAAATTTTCTGCAATTCTGTTGTCAGCAAGCAAATTACCACAGGAAAATTCAATCCTGTCGCTAGATAATCCACTAGCCTCAGCATTTATTCTGCTGGCTCTCACAGCCTGAGGATCAATATCAAGACCATGAACATATCCAGCACCCATCAAACATGCAGCAATCGAAAGTATTCCACTACCACATCCGACATCGAATACGGATTTATTTGATTTATAACTCTCCGCCAGATCATTATTACCAGAATCCTCAAGATACTTCTGCACCTGACCGAGGCACAGTCTTGTAGTCTCGTGAGTACCTGTACCAAACGCAGTAACCGTCTCAATCCTTATAACCTTATCATCATCCTTCAGTTCAAAACCATCCAGATTCTTATAAGCTTTTAATGTATCGTAAACATCAGACTCCTCATCCAAAACAGGCATTATAACAATATTGCCATATAATCTTGTCGGCTTGAAATTCTCTTTAAACTTATCATTCCAGGTAGAATCGTCAGATGTATTCTCAACGGAAATAATACCTGTACCAACAGGAAGAAACTCCGATAATCTCGCGAGTTCATTAGTAACTAAAGCCTTTAACTCCTCAATTCTTCCCTCGTCATACGAATCATCTAAATAGCAAGAAATCATCGCAGAACCATCGTCCTCACCAAGCTGCAGAGGAATATCAACAAACATCTGCTTAATCTCATCCTCAGTCAGAGGTACATTATCCTCTATCTGAATCCCTTCAATCCCCTGCTCACTCAGAAAGTCTGATAATAAATCAACAACTTCCGTACTAGTATTTATACTAAATTTTGTCCAAATCATCCCTATATCCTTATTTAAAATATTTTTAAATCCTAATAATCCAAGAAACCAATATATCTCTTATCTCAAGCTTCATTCTACTACTATAAAAACACACACAAGTATAACAAATATCACCATCTGTAACAAGATTCAACATAAAACCCCGGTCATTACAACCGGGGCTAAATGGGAAATATATAGATTATTTACGGAATTTCTTCTTCTTGTGTCCGCCGAATGAGAAGTCACCAGCTGAATCAGTTGATGATCTTGTATTAACAGCAGGACCAGAAGCATTTTCATATTGATTAAGAATAGACTTCTGCTCATCTGTCAGATTCTCAGGAACCTGAACAACAAGTGTAACATAATGATCACCACGAACAGTCTTATTCTTAAGTGTTGGAACACCCTTACCCTTAAGCTTAACCTTAGTATTTGTCTGTGTTCCAGGAGCTATATCATAGCTGTAAGGACCATCTATAGTGTTAAGATTAACCTTTCCACCAAGAGCTGCCTGTGTAAATGATATAGGCTCTGAAGAATAGATGTCATAACCCTGTCTCTGGAAAATAGGATGCTTATCAACAAGTATTGTAACAAGCAGGTCTCCTCTTTCACCACCATTGATACCTGGCTCACCCATCTCACGAAGACGGATTGACTGACCATTATCAATACCTGAAGGAACCTTTATCTGAATCTTCTTCTTACTCTTTACATAACCAGAACCGGCACAATTAGAGCACTTATACTTAATTATCTTACCAGTTCCTGTACAGTCAGGACATGTCTGAACTGTTCTTGCCATACCAAAGAGTGACTGTTGTGTATATACAACCTGACCCTTACCACCGCACTTAGTACAGTTTTCAGGTGCATGACCAGGCTGAGCACCACTACCCTTACAAACTGGGCATTCATCCTTCAGAGGAAGCTCAATCTCAGTCTGTGTTCCGAAGATAGCCTCTTCAAATGTAACACGAACTGTAGTTCTGATGTCAGCTCCCTTTTGAGGACCATTTGACTGTCTCTGGCGTCCACCACCGAAGATATCGCCAAAGATATCTCCGAAGATATCGCCCATATCAGCGAAGTCGAAACCAAATCCGTCTCCGCCAGGACCGCCACCCTGCTCAAATGCTGCAAAACCGAACTGATCATACTTCTGTCTGTTAGCTGGATCAGAAAGGATTGCATATGCCTCAGAAGCCTCTTTAAACTTTTCTTCAGCTTCCTTATCACCTGGGTTTGCATCCGGGTGGTACTTCTTAGCAAGTACTCTATAGGCCTTTTTTAATTCACTATCTGTAGCATTCTTGGACACTCCAAGGACTTCGTACAGATCCCTTTTTTCATTTGCCATAGTTTATTCACCCTTCAATCTTAAACCTCTGTAAAGTCTCCATCAACAACATCGCCATCACCAAAGTCAGGTGTTCCAGCGCCTGTACCTGCATTAGCTCCAGGACCGTTCTGCTCATAAAGCTTCTCGAACAGCTGCTGTGCAGATGTCATAAGTGACTCCTTACCAGCCTTAAGTTTCTCGATATCATAATCTGAAAGGTTCTCAATATCTGTACCTTCAACGATTGTCTTAAGAGCCTTGAGCTCTTCCTCAACCTTCTTCTTATCATCTTCTGGGAGCTTATCTCCAACTTCCTGAAGAGCCTTCTCTGTCTGGAATACGATTGCATCTGCGTCGTTACGTACTTCAACGCCTTCCTTACGCTTCTTATCTGCCTCTTCGTACTCAGCAGCTTCCTTCATAGCTCTCTCAATATCATCATCTGAAAGTGATGTACCCGATGTGATTGTGATGTGCTGCTCACGACCTGTACCAAGATCCTTAGCAGAAACGTTAACGATACCGTTAGCATCTATATCGAATGAAACCTCAATCTGAGGAACACCTCTACGTGCTGGAGCAATACCATCAAGTCTGAATCTACCAAGTGACTTGTTATCCTTAGCGAACTCACGCTCACCCTGAACTATGTTAATATCAACAGCGTCCTGATTATCCTGAGCTGTTGAGAAAATCTGACTCTTATGAGTAGGAATTGTTGTATTTCTCTCGATAAGGTGTGTAGCAATACCACCCATTGTCTCGATTGAAAGTGTAAGTGGTGTTACATCAAGAAGGAGGATATCTCCTGCACCAGCATCACCAGCAAGCTTACCACCCTGAATACAAGCACCGATAGCAACACACTCATCTGGGTTGATACCCTGGAATGGATCCTTACCTGTGATTGTCTTAACTGCATCCTTAACAGCGATGATACGTGTAGAACCACCAACAAGGAGAACCTTATCAATCTCATCTGCTGAAAGACCAGCATCTTCAAGTGCCTGGTTTACAGGACCTCTTGTCTTCTCTACAAGATCATCTGTAAGTTCATCAAACTTAGCTCTTGTAAGGTCCATATCAAAGTGCTTTGGACCATCAGCTGTGGCAGTGATAAATGGAAGGTTGATATTTGTAACTGTCTGAGATGAAAGCTCTTTCTTAGCCTTCTCAGCAGCTTCTTTAAGTCTCTGCATAGCCATCTTATCGCCTGAAAGATCTACGCCTTCCTTCTTCTGGAACTCTTCAAGCATGTACTTTGTGATAGCCTCATCAAAGTCATCACCACCGAGCTTGTTGTTACCAGCTGTAGCAAGAACCTCGATAACACCTTCACCGATCTCAATGATAGATACATCGAATGTACCACCACCAAGGTCATAAACCATGATCTTCTGCTCTTTCTCGTTATCAAGACCATAAGAAAGTGCTGCGGCTGTTGGCTCGTTGATGATACGCTTTACATCAAGACCAGCAATCTTACCAGCATTCTTTGTAGCCTGTCTCTGTGAATCTGTGAAGTAAGCAGGAACTGTGATAACAGCCTCTG
>CAMVKW010000007.1:0-117443 GCA_947168155.1 uncultured Lachnospiraceae bacterium
CTTTCATCTTGTCGATAAGCTGCTCGAAATACTTCTTACCAACTTCCATAACTACATCAGAGAACATCTGGATGAATCTTCTATAAGAATCATATACGAATCTCTCAAATGCAGGATCTGGGTTACCAGCTATCATAGCTGCAACAACCTCATCGTTAAGACCAAGGTTAAGGATTGTGTCCATCATACCAGGCATAGAAGCTCTAGCACCTGAACGTACAGAAACGAGAAGTGGATTTGTAAGATCACCGAACTTCTTGCCGTTGATCTCTTCCATCTTAGCAACGCCTTCCATAACCTGAGTCATGATCTCATCATTAATCTTACGACCATCCTCATAATACTGTGTACAAGCATCTGTTGTGATTGTGAATCCCTGTGGAACAGGAAGACCAATGCTTGTCATCTCGGCAAGGTTAGCACCCTTACCACCAAGTGTGTTACGCATGGACATGTCGCCTTCGCTAAACATGTAAACCCATTTGTTAGCCATGTGTCTAATACCTCCTAAAATAAGTATAAAATTTTACTCGGAAACTACGAAGATATGAGGATTTGAACCCAAACTTCTCCTAGAGTCCGTGACTGCATAGAATTATAACACATTCTCAAGTATAAATGAACATGTTTTTTTAACAAATTTCTGACAAAAAAATAAGTCAATGAGCCCAAGGTCCCAGTGACTTATTTGATGAATTCTGTGTGAATATTATGCGTTTTTGTTCATGTTATCTTTTATGGTCTTAAGTTCTTTCTCAAGATTTTCGGATTTCTTTGACTCTTCCTCAGCCATCTTCTTATACTTCTCTGCTTCTTCCCTGGCTTTCTTTTCGTCTATACCGTCACTTGCAAAAAGTACGCTTGCAACAATTCCGCCACCGCCAAAGATCATTACCAGCATGAGCAGCCAGTCAAACATTGTCATTCTGTCTACCCAGAAAGATGTATTCATAATGATCGCAGCCAGGATGATAAGCACTGTGAATGCTGTAAATATCTTGGATGGAAGTGAACCATTACTGCCGAACATCCATACCACTCCGATTATGAATGGTACAAATACCAGACCTGATGGAACGCTGAAGAAACCAAAGCTCATTACGCCCCAGCCAAAGCCAGAACCAACATGAACACGGTTGAAAAGCAGGAATAAACCTACAACCATAAGTGCCAGACCAGCTAAGAATCTGATCAAACTATTTTTTTCTCCCATAATAGACCCCTCTCAAATACAAAACTGCAGAAACCTTCATAAAGAACTACTAAATCTCATTATATAAAATCATAATTAGAATGCAAGCTTCTCCTCAAAGTAAGCCTTGAGATCCTCGATCTTGATTCTCTCCTGCTCCATTGAATCACGGTCACGAACTGTAACAGCGCCATCCTCTTCAGAGTCGAAGTCATATGTTATACAGAATGGAGTACCAATCTCGTCCTGACGACGATATCTCTTACCGATAGCTCCTCTATCATCATATTCACAGTTCCAATACTTGCTAAGCTCAGCGTAAACCTTTTCAGCACCCTCATTTAACTTCTTTGAAAGTGGGAATATACCGATCTTAACAGGTGCGATAGCTGGATGGAAACGAAGTACTGTACGAACATCGTTCTTCTCCGCATCCAGAACTTCCTCGTCATAAGCCTCGCAAAGGAATGCAAGTGTAACACGGTCAGCACCAAGTGATGGCTCAACAACGTAAGGAATGTATTTCTCATTTAATTCATCATCGAAGTATTCCATAGGCTCGCCAGATGTATTCTGATGCTGTGTTAAGTCGTAATCTGTACGAGATGCAATACCCCAGAGCTCACCCCAGTCTGTGAATGGGAATGCATACTCAATATCTGTTGTATGATCTGAGTAGAATGAAAGCTCTTCCTGATCATGATCACGAAGTCTGAGGTTCTCTTCCTTAATACCAAGTGAAAGAAGCCACTCGAAACAGAACTTTCTCCAGTATTCAAACCACTCTGTCTGAGTACCAGGCTTGCAGAAGAACTCAAGCTCCATCTGCTCGAACTCACGAGTTCTGAATGTAAAGTTACCAGGTGTGATCTCATTTCTGAATGACTTACCAACCTGACCTATACCAAATGGAACCTTCTTACGAGAAGTTCTCTGAACATTCTTAAAGTTTACGAAAATACCCTGTGCTGTCTCAGGTCTGAGATAAACTGTATTCTTTGCATCTTCTGTTACACCCTGGAATGTCTTGAACATAAGGTTGAACTGACGGATTCCAGTAAAGTTATGCTTTCCACATGATGGACATGGAATGCTATGCTCTTCGATAAACTTCTCCATCTCCTCGTTTGACCATCCGTCTACAGAAGATGTAAGCTCAATTCCGTTCTCAGCGGCAAATGCCTCGATAACCTGGTCAGCTCTGAATCTCTCGTGGCACTCCTTACAATCCATTAGAGGATCTGAAAAACTTCCAAGATGTCCAGATGCAACCCAGGTCTGAGGGTTCATAAGGATAGCTGTATCTACACCAACGTTGTATGGGCACTCCTGGATAAACTTCTTCCACCATGCCTTCTTAACATTATTCTTAAGTTCAACTCCAAGATTACCATAGTCCCATGTATTAGCGAGACCTCCGTAAATCTCTGAACCTGGATATACAAAACCTCTTGCTTTTGCAAGTGATATAATCTTTTCCATAGTCTTTTCCATAATCTTTTCTCCTCTATTTTAGATTCTTCGCCCTACTTAGAAAGCATTTTAGTAATTAAATTTATAAACGATAACAGACTTACCATTCTCTGTAGCCTTTGCTGTAGACTCATCTACAAGCTCTGCATACTTATTGAAGAACAGTATCTTTCCGCCCTTAATGTTGTAGTTCATTGGCTCATCAGTTACAACCATCATGAAGCTGTCGCCATTAATCTCATCTGAATTGATTACATCTAATGTACTCGCATCTGTAAATGTAGCAACTGTTGGAAGCTCAGCATCTGATTCAGAAGCAACCTCTTCCTCAAGGCTCTCAAGATCGTCGATGTCATAACCAGCTTCTGCAAGCTCTTCCTCATTAATCTCATCAGCCTCAACAGTTACGATAGCATCACTCGCACTTGCAGCCTCAGCTTTAACAATCTCATCAGCTGGGTCTGGCTTATACATTGAAATTTCAAGGCTCATGCCATTGAAAGCATTGAATGCATCTATATCGCTGAACTGAATTGCTGTTCTGACTAAACCATTTTCTTCTATATATTCTTTGAAGGAAACCTTGTCCACGCCTTCCTGAGCATTGAATGTATCTATCTCGGACTTGATGTATGCTTCAAGGTTTGATGTGTCAACTTCTGTGCCACTGAAATCCTCGCATGAGATTTCAAGAAGTGTTCCATCAGAGTTGAACTGCAGAGTATTCTCTGTAATATCTCCGATGTAAGAAACCTTCTCAACTTCTACATCCTCTTCCTTCTTTTTACCACAGCCTGCCAGGGAAAACAGCATTATTACAATCATAAAAATACTGATTAATGCAGTTTTCTTACGACTTAAAACTTTCTTCATTATTTTTCCTCACTTTTTGTAATTTACACAAACTAGTATTCTACACCAGCGGCTTAAGAATATCAAGTGATTTGAAGTGTCTGTCACACTGGGTTTTTAAATATTTATCTGTTACCTTCTCAAGCTCGAGCTTTATCTTGTCGCCCACATCGAAACTGTAGAGTTCAGATATCTCTCGACTGAGTATGTAATTGATGATATTCACGGTGTCAGGAGAAAGGTCCTTGCCACCCGTAAAGGCTTCTAACGAAGCAAGACCTTCTATATCCAAGAGCTTTATTTCGAAAGCCGACTTTATCAGACTGATGGACGGTGCCTCATTCAGGATTGCCTTAAATGTAACATAAAGAAGATTCAGCTCATCCAGGACACTCATTCCCTCACGGGTAAAATACCCCGCCAGCTCACAGGCATAAGAGGCGTAGGCCATCTTCTCCAGATCATAAGAAAGCTCGAGAAATGTGTCCTTGATGCTGGCGCTTACCAGTGAATATGCATTCTGCCCGCTAGGGCGAACAGTAAACTCTCCCATCACAAACTTCTGACTTGCAGCTGTGAGCGCAGAATTCTTCCGACGCGCGCCATTAGCAAAAACGGTAATCCTTCCGAGCTTTGATGTAAGGATTACCAGTCTTTTGTCATACTCTTTAATTAACGATGTATCTAAAACGATACCCTGAACGACTATATTGTCATGCATAATTATCTCCAATAAGTCAACAACTTAATGTTATGTAAACTATAAGCTATGATTACTTATTCTTTTTATAACCATATTCACTCATGTAAGATGTCTTGTCACGCCAGCCCGGACGAACCTTTACCCAAAGTTTCAGATTCACCTTCATCTGAAGCATATCCTCAATGCTGTGACGGGACTGGGTTCCAATACGTTTCAGCATTGCACCCTTCTTTCCTATGATAATACCTTTATGGCTCTCCTTCTCACAAATAATAGTAGCCTCAATATCCACAAGACTTCCATCCTCGCGAGTTTTCATCTTGTCTACTACTACCGCAATACCATGAGGAATTTCCTTATCAAGATTACGAAGGCATTTCTCTCTGATAAATTCCGCAGCAATATCACGCTCGGTCTCATCTGTAACTGTATCCTCGTCGAAGTACATAGGGCCTTCAGGCAGAACCTGGAAAATGCGGGTCTTAAGCTTTTCAATGTTGTAGCCCGTAGTAGCAGAAACGCCGATGATATTAGAGAAATAAACTCCCTCTTCTTCAATCATATATCTTCTGTATGTCTCGAAGACCTTTGCAAGAGTCTCGCTGCCTGGCTTTCCATCTGTTACTATGTCAGTTATGAGCGCATCTTTATCATCAATAACATTAACCTTGAAATCGATAGCATTTAATATCTCATCAAGCTTCTGCTCTTCAGCAATAGCTGTATCAATCTTGTTTACTACCAACATAACTGGGATGTCAGCCTCATAAGCCTTCTTTATATACTGCGCAATCACCTTCTCGCCAGCACCAATAAATGTGCTTGGCTCAACGACCCACATGACCATATCGGCTGTCTTAATAGTATCGACAGCTGAATCCAGCATAAACTCGCCCAGCTTTGTCTCGGCACGGTTGATTCCAGGAGTATCAAGGAAGACAATCTGTCCCCTGTCCTCCGTATATACCGTCTGGATTCTCTTACGCGTGGTCTGAGCTCGCTTGCTTACCGCCGCGATCTTCATCCCGATTATATGATTCATTATTGTAGATTTACCGACATTCGGACGCCCCAAAATCGCCACAAATCCCGACTTAAAACTTTTCTCCGCCATAATCTCTCTTCCTAATATATATTTACACAAGATTTTCGACTGACTCAAATAGTTCGGAGGATTCGGCTATCTTCTCCTCACCACCAACTGTACATCTCAGACTACTATCTGAAAGGAGTTTGATGAATGGTGCAAGGCTTCGGATAGTCTCCTGGTTCGAAGCAAGAACCTGGCGACGCTGCTCACGCCTCTCTTCATCAGTTACACCAGTAATGTACTGAGCAAATGAAAGTGCGCCAAGACCTGAAGGTGAAGGTGGCATTTCAGAAGCTGACATGGTACCTATTATGTACTTCGTCATGTCTCTGTCGGAGCAGTCGAAGTTCTTCACATATTCATAGGCCTTCTCGTAAACATCGTAGGTCTCTTTGAGATTTGGATCTCTATACGAAACGAAGAATTCATGTCCGAACAGACTGAAATCGCACATGCATCCATAAGCTCCGCCCTTAACACGCACATTAATCCACAGATAATCATAGCTCATGATAGTCTTAAGAACCTGCAGCGCGCCATTAAACTTAAGTCCTGTAGAAGCATAGTCTGCGGCAACGCATGCATATTGTACCTTGGACGATGTCTTAAAGCCTTCGCTTGTAGCCTTAAGTGGCACCACCATCTTCTCGTCCGAAATCTTCTCATCGCTCAGCTGACTGATAAGACTCTTCAGCGGCTCAGCAAGAAGTTTCTCATCTCGCTCTGAAGTATAGGAAATGATGAGATTATCACTTCTGAACATCTTCTTATAAAGACGGCTCAAATCCTCAGCCAGTTCATCGTACATCTCATCGAAATTCTTATCAAGCTTATCGATAAATCTGTAGTAGTCAATTCCTTCCAGCGCCTCAATAATCTTCGCGGATTTCTTGAAGTACGAAAGCGCTCTACCCTTCGCTGTTGAATGGCCACCCTCGACGAGGCTGATCTTGCCGCTGGACTTAATTTCAGAAATCACCTCTTTCACTCTCTTCTTATCAGTAATATGCGATCTCAGGATAATCTCTTCCACAAGCCCCATTCCGGCATCCACATTTCTGTCAAATGTCTTCACCTTGCAGCAGACATATGGCATACACTCCTTATCCAACAGGTCAAAACTGCCAATGTCAAATGCAATCCCACCGGTAGACAGATTTATCTTCTTTGCCAGATCGTTGTACGAATAATTATCTGTATCAACGTATTTCAGAAGCTCAACAATAAGCTGCATCTTTCCTAAATCTTCGAAAGACAAATCGCTGATATCGAAATACATCGAAATGTATGTAATACCGTTAGTGAAGATGTCATGTGCAATAAGCTTTACATCTTCCACCTTTGTTTCTCTGTTAAACAGCTTTCTTGGTTCAGGATCAATATCCTTAATATCAAGAAGCGGAATAGTCGCCAGCTCCTCAGGAGTTGAAGGCTCTGTCTGATAATCCTTCAGATGCTGAGTATCCTTAATGAGTGCATCTATCTCCGCCTCACTAAGCCCCGCCTTAAACTGAGCCAGCTCCTCTTTAAGCGCCTTATCCTTATCTGTATTAAGCCCAACCACAGGCTCAGCTGTAATTAGCGACTTATGATTATTATTTATAATATAATCTTTAATGAGCCCTTCGAACAGACCTTTATCAATTCCCTCACGAAGCTTCTGGTAAACCTCAAGTCCAAACAGAGTATCCTGTGCCAGGTCGTCATCATATAGCCAGCCCTGGAAATCCGTAAGTCCAATCATGAGACCCTTAGGATATCTTCCAAAATTGCTCTCTCTATATCTGAACTCGAAAAGGTTAAGGGCAGCCTCAAGCGCTTCCTTATCAAGCCCTTCCTCTACATATTTAGCAAGCTCAGATTCAATAAGGTCGCGAAGCTTTTCAGCATCCTCAACCTTTGCCTCACGCGCCACAATACTGAACAGTGGCTGAAGCATTGTATTATCAAGCATAGATTCAACATCCGAACAAAGTCCGGCATCGATGATCGTCTTCTTCAGAGGCGCACCCGGTGAATCCACCAGAATATACTGAATGATATTCATAGCAGTTACAAGGTACTTATCAGTACACTTACCCGTTACCACGTTGTAGCTGACAATAGATTCACTATCCTCAGCTTCGTCCTGGGTAATTGAATAACCAGTCTTTGCAACTATGGGCTCGTCAAATGCATTCTGAAGCTTAATCTCTGATGGCACATAAAGATAGTCGTAATCCTTAAGATAACTCTCATCGATAAACTTAAGCTGATCTACTACATCGAGATCACCATATAAATAGATATAGCTGTTTGATGGATGGTAATAATTCTTATGATAGTCCAGATACTCTTCTCTTGTAAGACTTGGGATGATATCCGGATCTCCACCGGAATCAACACCATAAGCCGTATCAGGATACATCTTCTGATTGATCACGTTAGAAAGGACTGCATCTGGGGATGAATAAACACCACGCATCTCATTATAAACAACACCGTTTATAATGACATCGCTGTCCTTGTCGGCAAGCTCATAGTGCCATCCTTCCTGCTTGAAGATTTCCTCACGGGAATAGATGTTAGGATTGAAAACTGCATCCAGATAAACATCCATTAGATTACGGAAGTCCTTGTCATTACAGCTTGCTATAGGATATACGGTTTTATCACTGTATGTCATAGCATTAAGAAATGTATTGAGAGATCCCTTTGCAAGTTCAACAAAAGGATCCTTTGCAGGATATTTCTTTGATCCACATAGAACTGTATGCTCTACAATATGTTGAATACCCTTAGAGTTGGTCGGAGGTGTTCTGAAACCTATGGCGAAAACTTTGTTTTCATCATCGTTTACAACTACAGAAACCCTTGCTTTTGTTTTTTTATGACTTATTACAAGACCCACGCCATTTTCTTCAGGAGTATCATGATACTTAATAACATCATAAGTTCCTAAGTTTTCTATTTCATTTTTTATTTCTTCTAGAGTTTTTCCATTTCTATCCTTAAAATATTCCAAGGTTTTTATCTCCTTATATTTTTTACTTACTATTTAGGACCCAAATTAGGTTTTTTAGCTCTTTCTTGCATTATTTGACGATCTATCTCCTCTCTTTGAGCCTGATATAATCTATCAGACCTTTCGTTTCTAGCAGCTATAACCGCCTTTTCCTGAAGAACAATATCCTTAATAAAAGCTTTATCATTTAATGTATCGCGAAGAATACTAACTGGCTTTCTAAATTGAGAAGGATTTTCTGGATTCTTAAGAACGTTCTTAAAATTCGCACTATTCTTTAATGTATTATAATACTGATTACACGTTATCTCTGTATCAGTATCAGCGTCATTAGGAATCCTTCCATTTAGTCTAAGTATCTGCGCAGTATAAGCATAAGCCGCATCACTAATTAACTGTTTTTCGGTATATTGCGCACTCGGGTTCATTAACCTTTTCATAGCAACACCAGCTTCGCCCATAAAAAGTCCATTTACAGATGATTCTACATAAATATCAGCACTATTAGTAAAAATAATATCATCAATAAATGCCTTACTACTTAGCAAACTTACATTATGATCATGAACCATCATATACTCTGTTGCGTTTTTAATCGCGTATTTAAGATCATCTCCTTTATATCCTTTTTTTTCAAATATCTTACACCATTTTTCAGATAAAATAGCGCGAACACATTTATTAACTACTTCCCTTCTAGAATCCTTGATAGGCATATCATACTTCAGAAATTCACCAAGTTTCTTCATAGCAGCTTTTGCGCTACTAATATAATTTATCCTCTCTGGAGAAGCATCTTTTCGTTCTTCGTCATATTGATTAAGTCTACTATTTAAATCCAGATCAAAATCTTTACCTCTCAGTTTATAATTCTTTTCCGCGTTGAATTCTGATAAGTCATACATTCCAGATATACCAGAATTAAAATATTCAACTCTGTTATTATCAAACATTACATCACTAAAGAGAGTTCCATCTATAAACTTATCTTTTAATGACTTAAATTCATTAATAGACAGATCTGAATAATCACTTGCAGACACTCCAACCGATGCCTTTTTTACATTAATAGTTCTCACAATTGCATCAGTTTGTTTTGACCATTCAGACAAAGGCATAGGTTTTTCTTTGTTTGAATCACCCCATTCTTTAATAACTTTCTTTGTGTAATTTGCAGTCATTTGAGACTGAACTAAGCTCACAACATTAACACGATCAGTAGGATTTAATGGATTTTCATCTACAAATTTGTATATGTTTTCATAACCCGACAAAGAAGAACATGCTGGATTTATTAATTCATATGAATATGCTTTAAAATCATCATAATTCTTAATTTCTGGATTTTCAGCCTGAGCAAGAGCAACTATTTCCTTTTCACAATGACCTATTTCCTGCCAGGCATCATACTGTGTTGCTCCTGCACATACAAGTAACGAATATTCTTTTGAACAGTCAAAATAATCATCATTAAAATTGATTTTTTCTGCAACTTCATCACAAAGCTTAGCCATAACCTTGTGGCCTTTATATATGATTTCAGCTATTTGCTTATTAGCTTTATCAGCTTCTTCCTTATTAAAAGCATGATCAGATACTTTAATTAATAGATCAAGAATTTCCCTATACTTTGCTGACTTAATATCAAATAACTGATTCTTATCCATCAACTGTTCCAGGCTATACTTTGGTTTTCCCACATTATCTGTCTCACACGCAAGCGCATATATCATAAGTGAGATGATGGCACTTCGACCAGCCGTATAACCACTTCCATTCCTTATTTCATCTGTTAAATTTTTAAAAGCATCTTCATCAAAATAATCATTAGTATAATATGAATTTAAACTACCCTTTGTATTGTCATACTTTTCTAAATACTGTTTCCTCTGATCAAACATCTTGCGATTATTTTGTTTCTCAATATCAACAAGTTGTTTCTGAACTACACTAACATCATGATTATTATGTATCTCTTCGATAACATTTACGCGGAAGTTTGGATTATCAATGCTATTTATATTTTTTGAAATAGCATTAATTTCTTCATTAACCCTACCACTCTTTATCTCATATAGTATATAATTCATATCATCTATATTATTCTGTTCATTAAAAGCTTCTTCTATAATCTTCCTACACACAAAGTTTAAAGCCCGGTCACGGATTGTCATTTTTTCTTTATCATTGACCATATCAGTAGGATTTTTAATAAAAGAATCATACTTAATATTAGGGTTCAGTTCACTAAGAAGACTTATTATCTCCCTTTGTGCCTTAGATTTTTCATTTATAATAGATTGAGATAGTTTACCAGAACTTTCCAGCTTCTTTATATCATCCTGGCTTATCGTCTGTACATCCTTAAAAAGAGAATCTATATGTCCTATTTCGTATTCCAAATCTTCGATAGATGCGTCTGTAGAAGTACCACGAGTAGTACCAAAACTATATGCTATATCGAGAGATCTTAGAATATTATCATACTCAAGTATTATATTTCCTAAAGCACTTCTTATCTCATCAGATGCATTTAGTCTTCCGGTTCCTTTACCTTCACGAGGTCCGAAGATAACGCCCTTTCTCTTTTCATAATACTTATTAGATGCTTTCTGTAGATCACTAAGGGCTCTTCTAATGTCTGCAGGCTTTGATAACGGATCTTTTAATAATTCGATAGCTATCCAAAGGGACTTAGCCATTGTTTTATATAGGTCAGTACCTTCATTAAGTACTCTTGCCTTATCATTCCCCTCTCCTGGAGGAAGGGCATTTATAAGTTGTGTCATAAAAGACTCAAGCTTATTAGCAGTATCTTTGCAAAACTTCTTCGATGCAGCACAGCCTTTTATAAGCTTTTCAGCATCTGCTTTATTAATATTAAGAGTCAGTTTACCGTCTTCACTAAGTTTTAAATCTTTATCTATTTTGAAATTGATAAGTTCTATCTTCTTATCATTCTTAAAAAATGCCTTGATGATTTCAAGCTTGAAAAGTATATCCTTCTTTGAGGCATCTTTAACATTGGCATACTTGGCACTCCAAAGTTGAGTAGGAGTATTTCCATCTATAAGAATTGTATCTATCGGATTTACTTTATTCTTTGAAAAAACTTTATTCACATCATTTGTGAATAGTTTATCGAAAACTCCATTTATATAGTCACTTAAAGGCTGCTTATATGAATATTCATACTCTCTTTCAAGGAGCGATATCATATGTTCAGCACTATCTTTCTCCAAAAGATCATTTTCTATTTTAACCCTGAAATTAGTTCCGGTTTTTAGCTGACGTCTAAAAAGGCCCATATTATGGTTTAGTTTGTTCGAAAATGCATTTGCCTTTTCCTCTTCCAGATTATAAGCAGCATCTTCCATCTTCTTTTTAAGATTCGGTGTCAGATTATTAGCCAGATATTTAGGTGTATCTTTATCATAAAAAACTTTATAAGCATATTCCTCTACATAGTTTTCATCAGAAAAATTATTAAGTAATAATTCATTCATTGTTGGCACGGAATGAGCTATAATGTCTAAAGTTTTTCCACCAAGACTATTCATTCTTAGACCTGAAAGTTGTCTTTTAGCTGCAGTTTTTACTAATTGATCACTTACTTCATTATATTTAATACAATTAGAAACTTTATAAAACGCATTATTAAAAGGCCTGGTAACCATTTCTATTTTTTCCAGGTAACCAAGTGAATCATCAATTGACTTATTTTCACTTTTTAAAATCTGTAGTCCGCTCTGTCCAAACTGTTCGTCCGCCAGCTTATTAACATTTTCTGTAATTGTTTTAAGAGTATGTAAGGCTGTAAAGTTTGATAACAGATTTGAACAACTTGAATAGTCAATTTCAGGTAATTTATATCCTAATAGCTTATTTGTAGCGGCATTATATATATCAGCCCAAACAAATAAATTAGCATAATTATTATTACCAATAAAATTATTATTCGTACAAAAATCCAGATATTCCTTTTTCAGCTCAGGACTATCACTTATTTCCATCAGATTTTCTACGGTGGCTTCAGGTTTTTTCGCAAGCAAATACATATAATAATGTGCAAGTCTTGCAGAATTAGATACTTTACTAAGACCTAAAGAATTATAAGCTTCCATTTGAGCATCAGAAGGAGTTAATGTCACAGCTATTTTTGAAGCTCTAGACTTAATTTCATCTGCAACATATATTCCCATATTTGTTTTAACATGGTTCAGCTGATCTGGCTTTAATACCTCATTCTTATCTTTAATAAGTGCTCGTTCAGACGGAAACAGGTTCTTCGTCCATCCAAGATCTTCTAACTTAAAAATATGAATATTTTCAGGCTTAGGTGCAGGATCTTTTAATATATCATCTACTTCTTTTATTATATTTCTCGATAAAAGTTCCTTATCATCAGGATTATTTTTCTTCTCTTCTTCCCATTCTTCATTCTTTTCACTGAATAACAGTATCCTAAGTTTTTCTTTATTAGGAACCTCACCATATAGAGTTGGTTCCTCATTTTCAATATTATCCTTTTCTACTTTAGGTATACCTTTCCCAAGTTCATCAAATAATTCTTTGCTATTTAAAGAATTAAATGACTTTCCAGAAGAAATCAGTTCATCCATATTCTGATATATGGATATATTTACATATAACTGACAGTTATTTGCTATTTTTTCCCCATAGTTATCTGCCCAATTATAATCAAGTAACAGATTATCCTTTTTTTCTGCAGCTTTTTCTCCGAGTTTTAGAATCTCTGAGTCATCAAAACTAAGCTCAGTAGATGCCTCTTCCATAGCAGAATTATATAATTCATCATATTTATTAGAAGTTATTCTTCTTACTAAATTATCTGCTGTAATATCACTATGAGACTTAATAGAGTTTAGAGTATCGGATTCAGAAGTATTAGTTGCTTCGTAATCATAATATCTAGCCTTTACATCATCATATAACAGATATTCAATATCTTCCATCGACGTTTCATCTGTTATATTGTATGTTTTTAGCATTTCTGATCTAATTTTCTCTTCTATATCATCTCTAAGTGTCATAAAACTCGTAAATAATGATTTAGATGGAAAATTCGTATCCATAAACTGATTATAAACTGATATAGCCTTTTCATCCGAAAAATCCTTCTCAGATAAAGCGTTAGATATATTTTTAATCTCTTTTCCTATCTGAAGTTTTAGTAGCGTTTCAAGTTTTGCCAACTTTTTTAGTACAGCTTTTACATCATCTATACCATTTATTGTTATTGAATTAAGCAGCTCAGTTTTTTCACGATCTAACAGCTCTCTCTCTTCATCTGATATACGATTACCGGCATTAAAACCATACTCTTCTGCTTCGAGGCCGGCATCGTCAAAGTCTTCAACACTAACTCTACTTCTACCATCAACCTTAGACTGATGCATAACAATAAACATGATTCTATCTTCAAGTGAAGTATTCTTATTATAAGTATCTATTATTTTTTTTACGTCAACATCTGGTGGATTCTTTTTAACTCTAATAATTTTATCTGATATTTCCTTGGCTCTATCATCAACTACTTTTTGTTCTTCCTCTGTTAATTCCTCATCAAAACTTATCGGAAACCGCAGCAGGCTTCTTAATTCTTTTTGTTTTTCTGAATCATATGAAGCTAGAGCAAGATATTTCAGGAATTCATCAGCTTGATACTTTTTTTCATCACTATTTTTAGCTCTTCGATCATCGAAAGCTTTTTTTACATCCAGTTTACCATTTTTTTGGATAAACTTTGATACCAGCGAAAAACTATCCTCCATCTGCTTCTTCATGGAATTGATAGCAGCAGTTTTCTTATTCATTTCAGATATAAGATTCGGTGTTTTATCCTTCTGCTTATCATAGAGTTCTTTAATAGGTTTATACTCTTTTAAGGCTGCTTCATATGATTTTTTATTGTCAATATAATCCTTATACTGATAAATGACATCAGATATAGTTATGGCAATAAAAGCCTTTTTTATATTATAAAATGTATTTAACTCTAACTTATTTAATAGTTTTTTAGTATTTTCATCATTCATATTAATATATTCTGATATATTAATAGAATTCATAAAATTAAAGCCTGGCATATTGTATCTCCTTTAGTAATAAAAAAATATTATAAATCAGAATATCACATCAAATTTAAAACATATGAGGCATAAGCTCAGATAATTTATATACTCTATAATCATCTAATGATCTTACAACTATTACATCCATATCTTTGTTTTCAGGAAGAAACTCGCTTAACACCTGTCGACAAGCCCCACAAGGATAAGCATAGTTATCATCGCTATTCTTATGTTCAATATTATTTGAATAATCAGGATGTATAGGTGCTCCATATATGGCAATAGCATCAATATGTCTATGACCATCACTTATTGCATTAAAGACAGCAACTCTTTCAGCACAAACTGTAAGACCAAATGAGGCATTTTCAACATTACACCCTGTATATATATTTCCAGAAGGTACAACCAGAGCGGCACCTACCAAATATTTTGAATATGGTGCATATGCCATATCACGTGCTTTAATAGCCTCTTTAATAAGCAGTTCTATTACTTCTTTCTTCATAATATCTCCTAATACTCTTCGCTATTTCTTTATAATACCGGACCACCCTGATTAACATTAATCTGTGGTTGTTCTGGTTTTTTTACATTTATAGTATTCGACCAGATTATATCATAAAAAGGACAACAAAAGGGCAACAGATTTCCCCACAAATCCGAAGATTGACCAACGTAGTATTCGGAAATCGTGCTTCGCACTCTCCGCTTGCAAGCAAGCTATTTTCCTCATACATACTTTGGTCAAACCATTCTGGTTTAAGAAATAAAAAAAATCCGTCATTCACGCAAGCGCGATGACGAATTTTTTTATTTCTTAATCTTCGGATGATAACCTTTTCTAGTACATTCCGCCCATTCCGCCAGGAGCTGCTGGCATAGCAGGTGTATCCTCCTTGATATCAGCAACAACTGACTCTGTAGTAAGGAGTGTTGATGCTATAGATGTTGCATTCTGTAGAGCAGAACGTGTAACCTTTACAGGATCAATTATTCCTGCAGAAACCATATCGACGAACTCTTCTTTATAAGCGTCAAATCCAGTCTTATCATCTGACTCTTTTACTTTATTTACAATAACAGCGCCTTCAAGTCCTGCATTCTCAACGATGTGATAAAGTGGAGCTTCCATAGCTTTAGCTATTATCTTAGCACCTGTCTTCTCATCGCCTTCAAGTGTATCAGCAAGAGCATCAACCTCTTTGATAGCATGTGCATAAGCAGCACCACCACCAGAGATGATTCCTTCTTCAACTGCTGCACGTGTAGCATTGAGTGCATCTTCAAGTCTGAGCTTAGCTTCTTTCATCTCTGTCTCTGTAGCAGCACCAACTCTTACTACAGCTACACCACCCGCAAGCTTAGCAAGTCTTTCCTGAAGCTTTTCTCTATCGAAATCTGACTTAGTATCTGTGATCTGAGTCTTGATGAGGTTAATTCTTTCCTCAAGAGCTGCCTTGTCGCCAAGACCATCAACGATTGTTGTATTCTCTTTAGTAACCTTAACACTCTTTGCCTTACCAAGTTGATCAACTGTTGTATCCTTAAGCTCGTATCCAAGGTCTGAAGAAATAACTGTACCACCTGTAAGGATTGCGATATCCTGAAGCATATCTTTACGTCTGTCACCATATCCAGGAGCCTTAACTGCAACTACGTTGAATGTACCACGAAGCTTGTTAACGATGAGTGTTGTAAGAGCCTCGCCCTCAACATCCTCAGCGATTATAAGCATTGAAGCACCAGTCTTAACAATCTCCTCAAGGATTGGGAGAATATCCTGGATGTTAGAAATCTTCTTATCTGTAATAAGGATATATGGATTCTCAAGCTCAGCTACCATCTTCTCCATATCTGTTGACATGTAAGCTGAAACATATCCTCTGTCGAACTCCATACCTTCAACAAGGTCAAGCTCTGTCTTCATTGTCTTTGACTCTTCAACTGTGATAACGCCGTCCTTTGAAACCTTGTCCATAGCGTCTGCTACAAGCTCACCAACTTCTTCATCACCAGCTGAGATAGCTGCAACCTTAGCAATCTGATCTTTTCCGTTTACAGGCTGGCTCATTCCGATAATAGCCTCAACTGCCTTCTCAGATGCCTTCTTCATTCCCTTACGGAGAACGATTGGATTAGCACCTGCTGCAAGGTTCTTCATTCCTTCGTTGATCATTGCCTGTGCAAGAACTGTAGCTGTTGTAGTACCATCACCTGCTACATCGTTTGTCTTTGTAGCAACTTCCTTAACTACTGCAGCACCCATGTTCTCGAATGCATCTTCAAGCTCAATCTCTTTAGCGATTGTAACACCATCGTTTGTGATGAGTGGTGAACCGTAAGATTTTGCAAGAACTACGTTACGTCCCTTAGGACCAAGTGTTACTCTGACTGTATCAGCCAGCTGATTTACTCCTGATTCAAGTGCCTTTCTAGCCTCAGCACCGTACTTTATCTCTTTTGCCATTTTATATTCACCTCGATTTTTTATTCTACAACTGCAAGAATGCTATCCTGAGAAACGATTGTAAATTCTTCCTCGCCCATCTTTACTGATGAACCTGCATACTGCTGGAAGATTACCTTCTGTCCAACTTCAACATTCATTGGGATAAGATTTCCATTATCATCAACCTTTCCAGGTCCTACTGCTACAACCTCAGAATACTGTGGCTTTTCCTGAGCATTTCCTGTAAGGATGATACCTGAAGATGTTTTCTCTTCTTTTTCAGCTGCCTTAAGAACAACTCTGTCACCTAATGGTTTGATATTCATTTTTCATTCCTCCTATCTTTTATTCGAACTACTGAACCATGTCAGTTTTAGATTTAGCACTCATTTACCCAGAGTGCTAACACAATTTATATAATACAACTTTTTATATAAAAATCAACCCCTTTTTTTCTTTATTTTAAAAGGGGTTGATTGTTCTACTTAGCACCAATCTTATGTTTTAAACCATACATAAAAAGATATTGCTGTGCATATCCTGCAACATCTCCGAATTTATCCATTGCAAAGGCTTCTATCTCTGACTTTGGCGTATCTATACCAAAGTAAAGATGCTCACAGATGCGTTTCATCCAGACATCAACTGGGAATACATCTGTTCTTCCAAGTCCAAATAGGAGTGCACAGTTTGCAACCTTCTCTCCTACACCATGGATGGTCATGAGAAGCTGTCTTGAATCCTTGGTATCCAGGCGAAGCAGCTCATCTTCTGTTATCTCACCGCTGTAGATCTTTTCGGTAGCATCTATTATATATGGGGCTCTAAATCCGCATTTGGATGCTCTTATCTCGTCCTCAGTTGCATTGTGAAGCTGTTCTACTGTTGGGAAGAATGCATCGAACTCAGAACTGAAACGGTTTATCATTGTAACATCGAACTTTGTGCCGATTTCAGAAGAAAGGTTTGCAACAACCTGCTTTATCTGAGGTATCTGCTTATTCTGTGAAATGATAAATGAAATTAATGTTTCAAAGAAATCCTGATTCAATATGCGGATTCCATTATGCTCTGTGATTATTTCCTCCAGGCGAGGGTCAGCCTCAAGAATCTTAGCCTTTATGCTGGAATAATCCCTGTCCAGATCGAAGTATTCTCTCCAGATAGTCTGATATTCCCAATCCTCTGTGTTCTCGAATATGAGGCGAACACCTGCAGTATCTGGTTCCTCCTTAATATGAAGAACTCTGTCGCGAAATACTATGTCGTATTCATATTCGCCAGGATTCAGTCCTGTGTCAGTGCGTTGAAAATGAAAACACTGGCCACATTCGAGGACATCGTATAAATGGAAGTCTTTTACGTTTTCAAGTACAAAGTTTTTATTCATGTAGTATTCTATCTAATTACTCTTTCATTAATTTAGGTATTATAATCCCTGGGGTTTTAATTCTGCGCTGGCTTATAAGAACTCTTAAGACCAACAACACGGTTAAATACCTTATGATCATCTGTTGTATCTTTAGTATCCACGCAGAAGTATCCATTACGGATGAACTGCACATGGTCGCCAGGCTGAAGGTCAGCAGATGCCTTCTCCAGTTTAGCGTGCTCAAGAATTTCAAGTGAATTAGGGTTAAAGTTCAGGGTTCCGTCCTCGTTCAGTTTGCCCTTCTCTTCATCAATAAGATTCTCGTAAAGGCGAACCTCAGCGTCAAGGCAGTCAGCTGCATTAACCCAGTGGATAGTTCCTTTTACCTTACGTCCTTCGAATCCGCTTCCGGATCTTGTTTCAGGATCGTAAGTTCCGTGAATTACAGTAACATTTCCATCTGCATCCTTCTCACATCCAGTACATTTTACAAAGTAAGCACCTTTAAGTCTTACCTCATTTCCTGGGAAGAGACGGAAGAATTTACGTGGTGGCTCTTCATAGAAGTCATCTGCCTCAACATATAATTCTCTTGAAAATGTTATCTTACGGGAGCCAGCATTTTCGTCATCGATATTGTTCTCGATCTCGAACTCTTCTGTCTGACCCTCTGGATAATTATCGATAATAAGCTTAATAGGTCTGAGAACGCCCATATATCTTGGTGCTACAGGCTTAAGGTCTTCTCTTATGCAGTACTCAAGCATTGCATAGTCGCAGGAGCTCTGTGACTTGGAAACACCAGCAAGCTCCATAAATGTCTTAAGAGATGAAGGTGTGAATCCACGACGACGAAGAGCTGCAAGAGAAACAAGTCTTGGGTCATCCCAGCCATCTACAACTCCATCTTCAACTAGCTTCTTAATATAACGCTTACCTGTAACCACATTTGTGAGGTAAAGCTTTGAGAATTCGATCTGCTGTGGTGGCTGAGGGTATTCAAGCTCCTCAACTACCCAATTATAAAGAGGTCTGTGATCCTCGAACTCAAGTGTACAGATTGAATGTGTAACACCTTCGATAGCATCTTCTATTGGATGAGCAAAGTCATACATTGGGTAGATGCACCATTTATCACCAGTATTATGATGTGTCATTCTTGCTATACGATAGATGATTGGGTCACGCATATTGATATTAGGTGATGCCATATCAATCTTCGCACGAAGGACCTTTGCACCATCCTCGAACTTTCCATCCTTCATATCTGTGAAAAGCTGAAGGTTTTCTTCGATAGAACGGTCTCTGTATGGGCTGTTCTTTCCAGGCTCTGTAAGAGTTCCGCGGTACTCACGAATCTCTTCTGCAGAAAGGTCATCTACATAAGCCTTTCCCTTATTGATGAGCTTAATAGCAGCCTCATACATCTGATCAAAATAGTTTGATGCATAGAGTATCTCGCCTCTAAAGTCGGCACCAAGCCACTCAACATCCTTTACTATTGAATCTACGAATTCCTCTTTTTCCTTTGTAGGATTAGTATCATCGAATCTCAGGTTAAACTGTCCGCCATATTCCTTGGCAAGTCCATAGTTAAGAAGTATAGACTTAGCGTGTCCTATGTGGAGATAACCATTTGGCTCTGGTGGGAATCTGGTTACGATCTTAGTTACCTTTCCCTCTGCGAGATCCTTATCTATGATATTCTCGATAAAATTCTTAGATACATTCTCTTCTGACATTAATCTTCCTCCTCATAATCTTCTGAAGGAAGTGCTACCCTCTGTGGTTTCTCGTCCTTCTTAGATTGATTCTTTTTCTTGTTTTTCTTTCTATTCTTTTTCTTACTCTTCTTTGCAAATTCAACCGTATCGCCAGTTACTTCAGACTTTTCTTCCTTTTCCTCTGGCTCGTCAGATTTATCTGTATCTTCAGTACTATCAGAACCTTCAACTTCTTCAGCATCTTCAGGTTCTTCAACCTTATTTACAGATTCGTCATCCTCATTATCATCCAGATTGATAAATGCTTTCTTCTCAAGTTCTCTATCGAACTGAGCTGGGTCAATCAGATTCTCCTGTGGCTCAGGCTCATGATAAACATGCTCGCCCTCTGGAGCTTCGTCTGCTGCAACAACATCGAATGCAGAATCCATTCCATAAGGTCTTTCCTTCATAGCCTGCTCAATCTTTGATGGAGCATCGTCCTCTACCGGAGGAACATTAATACCTGCATTATTATCAGCAGCCTCTTCTATAAGAATCTCACCTGTATCTTCGTTTACAGCGTAAGTATTATTCTTACCAGTCTTTCTGTTAGGATCTTTTTCTTCGGCTTTCTCCTCAGCCTCAGCCTTATCCTTAGCATCCTTCTTAGCTCTGTTAACTACATCTTCTTCATCTTCGTAGTCTTCATCATCATCGTCGCCATAAAGCTGGTTCTGAAGAATACCATTTTTGATAACAAGAACGATAACTACAACGCACATAACAACAAAGAGAATGATCATCATAATAAGAAGATTCTTAAGTGTATCTCTTGAAAGAAGGCCCTCTTCCTCTTCAGTATCGCTCTTCTTCTCTGTCGGAATAAGAGGTGTAGCGTAGCTCTTCTCAGTTGTAGTCTCTTCGTAAGCTTCAGTTTCTGTTGCTGTATTAGCGACAGATGCATCTATGATAGATTTAACAGCCTCATATCTTGTAAGGTTGCCTTCATTTGTATCGTAGTAATAAAGACCGGCACCACCAGTTGAATTAAGAGCATAAACAAGATAAAGACCGCTGTCTGAACCATCGCTGTATGCTGTGACCTGACAACCATCAAGTGTAAGGTTTGTCTCTTCAAATCTGTCTTCTATTTCAACATCTTCCGGCTTATTTAAGATTACGTACTTAACGCCTTCAAGGCTGTACTCAATGTAAGGAGAAAACTCCTTTGTCTCCTCATCGTATACGAACCACTTCTGCTCCCAATCTGCATTTTGCAGACATACAACCTTTATCTTCTGATTAGGTGCCTGATATGCGTAGATGTCCTTTCCGTTGATTGTTACATAGGAAAGCTCATATCCCTCAGGATGAGCTGGAAGGCTATGATCATCAACTAATGTGTAATAATCATTTCCAATCTTGATTGTATTATCCTCAGACTGAACTTCACCTATGGTCACATTGCCACCTGCATGAACCACAGAAAGCTGGCTTCCATTTGCATCATACAGCTTGTAGCCGCTTGTCTGGATTTTGCCAGTTCCTTCTGCAGTTGCAGTGAATGTGTAGGAAACAGTGTTTGTTCCTTTTCCGGCAATTTCAATTATTCCTGTATTATCATCATTATACTTAAGGATATCTGTAGGATACTCAAGGAAGATGTCATACTCTCCAAGATTTTCGCCACTAATAGTTATTGTTGCCGTTAGTGAATCTCCTACTCCTACTTCTGTTGGCCAGATGGCAAGAGTTATAGAAACATCCTCGGCGTAAACATCCATTGTTTTCAATCCGACTACTGCGGAGAAAACAATCAGGAATGAAAGAATTATTGATATTATTCTTTTACTATTTTTCATAGTAATCTCCTTTATTATCCGTCCTCACGGATGACAGCGTTAATAAAAGAAGCCCCAACAGTTATCTGTCAGGGCTTAGCTAAGCTAATAACGGGAATCGAACCCGTGACCTCAACATTACCGATGTTGCGCTCTACCGACTGAGCTATATTAGCAAATATACAGCCCCACCATATTACTTGATATTTATAGCAGGTGTCAAGTTTCTTTTAAGTTTTAAAGCTCTTACTTTTCGTCTCGAAGCTTGTTGTGTATTCTTGTGAGAGCATTATCAACAGACTTCTCTGTTTTACCAAGTTCGTCTGCAATCTCTCTTCTGGAAAGACCTCTCAGATAGAGTTCAACAACCTTCTTCTCCATAGCACTGAGCTTCATCTCCAGCTCTTCATACATCTGGCTTATGCGCTCATTTTTAATAAAGAGAGATTCAGGATTGTTTGCGCCTCTGTCACTGAGCTTCTCCTGTCCGTCATTGTCCAGAGAATCCTCGTAATCATTATTAAAGATTACAGAGATATATGTATTCAGCGGCGAATGCTTCATTCTGTTAGCTCTTGTAATTGCAGCTTTCAGACGATTTCTAATGCAGCTATATGCAAATGTTTTAAAGGATGCATCTGACTCAAGTGAATAATCACGGATAGCCATAAAAAGACCTATCATCCCTTCCTGTGTCAGATCCTCAAGCTCAGCTCCAATAAGAAAAAGTGTTCTTGTTTCGCTTATAACCATTGGAGTGTACTTGACTAACAGGAACTCCTCAGCATCCTTGTCTCCAAGGCGGGATAACTTAATTAAATCATCATCCTGCAGCATTTCGTATTTAGTCATTGTGGTAACTCCTCTGTCGAACTATCTCATAAGCAAGAATTCCTGTAGCAACTGATGCATTGAGTGATTCGATATCACCACGCATTGGTATAGAAACTATATAATCACATTTCTCTTTAACAAGTCTGGAAACACCCGAGCCTTCATTGCCGATAACAAGTCCAATTGCACCTGTAAGATTGCATTTGTACATCTCATCTCCGCCCATATCAGCGCAGGCAAACCAAAGTCCGCGACCCTTAAGCTCATCAATGGTCTTTGATATATTTGTTACTTTGACTACTGGTGTGAAGTTAATAGCACCTGCTGAAGCACGAACAACTGTAGCTGTAAGGCCAGATGCATGATGCTTGGAAATAACAACACCGTGTGCGCCGCAGATATTTGCTGTTCTGATAATTGCACCCAGGTTATGAGGATCCTCAATTCCGTCCAGAACTATTACAAATGGTGGCTCACCCTTTTTCTTAGCAAGTTCAAAAATATCATCTATTTCCGCATACTCGTAAGATGTAGTCTGAGCGATAACTCCCTGGTGATGTCCTGTTTCAGACATTCCATCAAGCTTCTGCTTCTTTACAAAGGATATAGCGGTTCCTGTACCCTTCAGCTTTCCAAGAATCTGTGTTATAGAACCATCGCGAAGTCCATCCTGTACATAGAGCTTGTCAATGGTACGGCCAGCACGAATTGCCTCAAGGATTGCATTTCGACCTTCAATACGGTCGTTATTTTCTTTCTTCTTCTCTACTGGCTCCTCGTTCTGCTTCTTATTCTCATTATGAAGTTCAGTCATATTGTTGCCAAAAATTTCGTATGACATTTTTCTTTCCCTCTTTTGGGTGGATCATTAATCCACTCCGTGAAACTTAATTGATGATTGTACTAACTCATCCAGTCTGGCATTCTGACCAGACAGATATAAATATCCAAGGACTGCCTCGAATCCAGTTGCCTTCAGATAGTCCTGAAGTGAGGCATTCTTTGCCTTGGTATGTGGCGATGAATTTCTCGCTCTTTTATAAACAGCCTGTTCCTCTTCTGTCAGGTTATCCATAAAGCTTTCAATGAACGCTGACTGAGCTTTCGCCGAAACAATGGACGTAACCTTTTTATGATATTTCTCCGGTTGCATATTCGACTTTAATACAAAGGACTTCTTGACCAGAAGATCGTAAATGCTATCTCCTATATAGGCAAGAGCCAGTGGCGAATACTTCGAAGAGACCTCATGAGGACTCAGAGCCTGCTCATCTAATAATACTACGCTTTCTTCCACTTAACTCCCTCTCTGGTATCTTCAAGGATAATACCCATATCAAGCAGCTTTGCTCTGATCTCATCAGCCTTTGCGAAGTTCTTTTCCTTCTTAGCTGCTGTTCTTTCAGCTATAAGTGCTTCAATCTCAGCCACTTCGTCATCAGCTACCTCAACAGCCTTACGCTCTATATGGATTCCCAGAACCTTGTCACAAAGCTCAAAGAGAATCTTATAAAGGCAGTCAGCAAAGTTAGATGAAGACTTCTCGCTGGTATTTGCATTTGTGAAACGAACTAATTCAAAGATAATCGAAATGGCATCTGCAGTATTAAGATCGTCGTCCATTGCCGCATCAAATCTTTCAATGAACTTTGGCATTTCCTCTTCAAGGATCTGCTGCTCATCATCCATGATGAAACGTCCATTCTTCTTATCAGCTATCTCCTTCAACTTTTCAGCACCATTCAGAATTCTATCAAGACCCTTAGAAGCATCCTCTATAAGATCCTGTGAGAAGTTAAGAGGTGTTCTATACTGAGCTGACAGCATAAAGAATCTGATAACCTGTGGATCATACTGCTGGCAGATGTCACGAACAGTAAAGAAGTTTCCAAGTGATTTTGACATCTTATCGCCATTTATTCTAAGGAATGCATTGTGCATCCAGTAATTTGCAAATTCGCAGCCATTTGCAGCTTCACTTTGTGCTATCTCGTTTTCATGATGTGGAAAAATAAGGTCCTCACCACCAGCGTGGATATCAAGTGTTTCGCCAACATATTTCTTTGACATGCATGAGCATTCAAGATGCCATCCCGGACGACCCTCGCCCCAAGGTGACTGCCAGCATGGCTCGCCTTCCTTCTTTGGCTTCCAAAGTACAAAGTCAAGAGCATCTTCCTTTTCATCTTCGCCTGTAACCTTAAGGGCATGAGACTCTGCTCTATGTCCAGACTCAAGGTCATCTATATTCTTGTGGGACAGCTTTCCGTAAGGTGCAAAGCTTCTTACCTTGAAGTAAACTGTTCCATTCTTCTCATACGCATGGCCCTTATCAATAAGATCCTGAACCATCTGAATCATCTCAGGAATTTCCTGTGTTGCCTGAGGATGAACTGTAGCTGGGCGCACATTAAGTGCTTCCATATCCTTCTTACATTCTGCTATATACTTTTCAGATACTTCGCTTGCTGGGATTCCTTCCTCAATAGAACGGTTGATGATCTTGTCATCAACGTCTGTGAAGTTAGTTACATAATTAACCTCGTAACCCTTGTGCTCCAGATATCTTCTAAGAGTATCGAAAACAATCATTGGGCGAGCATTTCCTATGTGGATGAAATCGTAAACAGTAGGACCACAAACATAAATTCCTACCTTTCCTTCCTGTATAGGTTTGAACTCTTCCTTCTGTCTTGTTTTTGTGTTGTAAATCTTCATAACATTTCCTCTGTTTAAATAATAAAATTGCCTAGTAAACTAAAGATATATTATAACAATCCAAGCCTATCTATTCAATACAAAAATAGCTGATTTTTTACATAAAAAAAACAACCCTTTGACCAATAAATCAAAGGGCTTATGGTTTTATACTAAGCATGTTTAACATATTTGAGATTAATTAAACTTGCAATCACAATGGCTATGAGGCACAACGCACACATCTCAATTGCGAAAAAGATAAAATATGGAAGAACTCCCGGACCAAAATTACCAGTAACGCTTGTTTCGTAAAGAACATTGTTATTCTCATAAGAAACCAAGTAGTATTCCTTGTCAGTATATGGAGAATCATATTTACTAACAGTAAATATCTCTACTCTAAGTGGCCCTTTGTTATTTGTTTCAAAATATCCTTCGCCATTTTGATAATCATCTTCAATCACAGGCTTCATCAGTTCAGATATTCTGTCCATAGTCTCTTTATCAGGAGCACTATAAAAAACAAAGAAATCATCCCCATGATCAAGACCGCCTCTGGCAAAGGTTTCCTCTACCTCATAATATGTATAGCCATCCGCTTCCATCTCTTCTTTTGTCTTATCCAGCTGATAAAGATAATCGGGACCAGAATTTGTAGCGACATTATAATAATCAACTTCTTCTGGAACGAATTCATCTCCCTTAAGATAAGCACCCTTAGCATGGAAAACAATATCACCTATACTGTTCTTCTTCCTTTCAACAATGGCATGCATTTGATTAGAGAGTCCATCATCCTGGAATGTATAATAAATCTCTCCCGTTGTGTCACCACTCTTTGCTGTCCTGACAAGAATAAGAGTATCATCTGTCATAACACTCTCCCCATTCTCATCCAGGAGAAGTCTGAGATCATGCAGAGCTTTAGTATCTTGACCAAGCGAATAAACCTCACTTGAATTAAGACCTGACATAAAACGAGTATAGTAGCATCTCACCTGCTTTTCTGCATCCGTGAACTCACCATCTGTAAAACTGAGGGCTGCTTTCCTCTTCCCTTCCTCAGTATCCGATAGGTCAGAACCGTCCGAACCATAAATCTTATCAGCCTTTTCCATCATAGTGACAGTTATTCTGTCATGCGAATTCCGATAATAATCCGCATCATTATTCTTTATAATACTCGCCTCAATGTAAATCACTACTAGCGATATTATTATCGCCATCAAAATAGCAATACCTATATTCCTAAATATTTTACCAATCATAATACTTTTTCTTCCTTCACTAATATACTTAGTATTATTTCTTCAGCCTCATGATAAACCTCAAGATTCTTATAAAGCTTGGTCAGAAGCACATCCAAACCAAACTCCTCTGACCTCAGATGATAATCACCATACCCGCCTGTTATCTCGCCAATCTTATGATCCCCTACATAAACATGGCAAGGTACTATAGGACCATGGCCATAATCACTGAGTGATCCATTTCGGGAATGACATGCTGGGCAGAAGAACATCAGATTTGCTGCCGAAATAGGAACGGTATATTTTTTTCCACATTTTGTACAAACCATATCATGTGTTGCCATTAAACACCCCCAATATATTCCCTAACACATTAATCACATACAAAACTGCAGCAACTATGTGAAGTATCAACCCAAATGTACATCCAATTGCAGACGATTTGAATCCTTCTTGCCAATCCTCTTTAATTGTTTTTATTGTTGCCACAACACCTGCGGCAATCAATAATATTAAAGCAACACTAATCATTGTAACTTTCAGTTTTGTACAAAGTAAGACCAATAAGACATTTATCACCCCAAAAACAATACACTCTTTCCATTGTGGTTTGGGATCTTTATTTTTATCATCCATTAATTATTATCTCCAAACTATCTTTATTAATTGTGACACCTAAACTGCTGGCAATTTCAGAAGTATCAGCCAACCGATCCGAATTTAAACACTCGGACATTTTTATTAAATATGTAAAGTATGTCAAATATGTATTCTGTACAGCAACCCCTATTAAATAACTGTGTAGCCTTCATTTGATAACACATCCAATGCCTTCTCGAAATTCTCTTCTTTCACAAGTATATAGTCTGTGTTATAGGTTGATACAGCAAAGATACCAATATTGTTATCCGCAAGAATTCCAGATATTTTGGACAGAATACCAATCAGCGAAAAATCAAGCACTCCCTGAATGCGAAATCCTCTCCATCCATCGTCACGTTCCACTGTATTTTCTGGAGTATCCTCTGTCTTGCACACAAGAGAAATCTCTTCGTCTGTCTTTCCAACGAAATAGAAATCCTTGTCCATATCTATATTATTTGCTGAATTTACTTTGCATACTGTCAATTCATGCTCTAGCCTTTTCAATTCCATTTAGTCTAATCTCCTATGCACGTTTATTCTGAGCCATAACGCCAGCAAGTGGATGAGGAACATATGGCTCTTCCAGATATTTTATTTCTTCTTCAGAAAGCTCTAAATCTACAGCCTTCACAGCACCTTCAATATGGTGAAGCTTGGTTGCTCCTACTACTGGAGATGTAACCTTTGTAAGAAGCCACGCCAGAGATACTTCTGTCATAGTTACGCCATGTTTCTCTGCAATCTCAGCCACACGTCCTATTATTACATTATCCTGCTCAGCCGTAGAGTCATATTTAAACTTAGCGAATTTATCTTCTGTAGCTCGCTTTGTCTCTCCTTCACCTGGCTTTCTTGAAAGTCTTCCACTAGCAAGTGCACTGTAAGGAGTAAGCGCAATATTCTCTTCCTCGCAATATGGAACCATCTCGCGTTCTTCCTCACGGAAGATCAGATTATAATGTCCCTGAATTGAAACAAACTTAGCTAAGCCTTCTTTTTCTGCCAAAGCATTAGCCTTTGCAATCTGCCATGCGAAACAGTTTGAAATACCAATATATCTTGCTTTACCAGCTTTTACTATATGGTTTAATCCATCCATGATGTCATAGATATCTGTATTCCAGTCCCACATGTGATAAATATACAGATCCACATAGTCCATTCCAAGATTTTTAAGACTTGTATTTATCATATTTTTAATATGTTGCTGACCAGTGATTCCATTTTCAATCTCTTCAGCTGTTCTTGGAAGAAATTTCGTTGCAACCACTACATCATCTCTCTTTGCAAAATCCTTGAGAGCACGGCCAACATACTGTTCACTGGTTCCACTCTGATAAGCAATTGCTGTGTCATAGAAATTAACTCCGAGATCGAGACCTTTCTTGATTATTTCTCTAGAATGCTCTTCGTCAAGCGTCCAGCTATGCTGTCCTTTCGCCGCATCACCAAATCCCATACATCCCATGCAGATACGGGATACATTCAAATCAGAATTACCCAACTTGGTATATTTCATGTTTTTTTACCCCCAATAATTTTTAAAACCACCAAAACAATAATAACAAAACGGCGATGAAAAATCTATTTAGATTCATCATCGCCGTTTAATCCTAATATATATCAATATAACTTTTACTCTTCAAAAAGTGGTGTTGAGAAATATCTCTCAGCAGTATCCGGAAGAACAGTCACTACAGTCTTTCCAGGGCCAAGTTTTTTAGCAAGCTTAATAGCAGCTGCCACATTTGTACCACTGGAAATACCACACATCAGTCCTTCTTCTCTAGCAAGACGCTGAGCCGTGTTTATGGCCTCCTCATCAGTAACAATGTAGATGTCATCATATATAGACTGATTGAGAATATCTGGTACTATTCCGTCGCCGATACCCATCTGAAGATGTGTACCAATGTTTCCACCTGCAAGAATAGCCGCATTCTCTGGTTCTACAGCCCAAATCTCAATATATGGATACTGAGCCTTAAGAACTTCACCTATACCAGTTATGGTTCCACCTGTTCCAATTCCTGAGCAGAATCCATCTATAGGACCCGCAACCTGTTCCATAATCTCAAGTGCTGTATGGTTCTTGTGAGCTTTTGGATTGTTTGGATTTTCAAATTGCTGAGGAACAAATACATTTGGATCCTCCTTCTGCATACGAAGTGCAGTCTGAAGACATTCGTCAATGCACGCTCCAATATCACCATCATCATGGATCAGTATAACCTCAGCCCCGTAATGCTTTACAATCTTACGGCGCTCCTCACTTACTGAATCAGGCATAATGATTATTGTCTTATAGCCACGAACGGCACCAACAAGAGCAAGACCAATACCCTGGTTACCACTTGTAGGTTCAACTATAATGGTATCCTTTGTGATCAGCCCCTGCTTTTCAGCGGCAAGCACCATGTTAAGTGCTGTTCTTGTTTTAATAGAACCACCAATATTAACGCCCTCAAACTTCACGAAAATATCAGCTCCATCAGGTTCAGCCATTCTATTCAGTTTGATCATTGGTGTGTGGCCAACGGCCTCTAACACGTTATTATAAATCATACATTTCTCCTATATTAACTTAGCAAGTATTTCATTGCTTCGAGTTACAAATCTTGTAAGCTCATCTGCTGTAAGTGGTTTGTTAGCAAGAACTGCTAAGTCATAAAGCTGGCAACAGATAGTTGGAGTGATCTCGCCTTCTGGATTCTCCAGAACATATTTAACCAGCTTATTATTTGAGTTAAGAACAAGTGTTTCATTATTCTGGCCGAGGTTCATGCCCATGCCACCCATTCCAGCGTCGGCATACATCTTCATCATCTCTGCCATACGGCGGTCAGCCTCAGACTGTGTGAGCATTGATGAAACATTCTCATCCTTAAGGGATTCAACCTTGATCTTAATCTCTTCTACACCAAGAGCTTTCTTGAATATATCTGTGAGTGACTCAGTAAATTTCTTCTCGTCTTCTTCAGAAAGAGCCTCACCCTTGAAGTTAGCACTTACATCTGAATCGATACGTGCAAACTTAACCTTGTCATCTCTTGCTTCCATCATTGTGATATAAGGATTATCTATATTATGTGTAAGATAAATGGCATCTATCTTCTCATCCTTAAACATCTGGATGTACTGTGCCTGTGTTTCAGCATCAGATACATAGAATATCTGATTCTCATGTGAAGCCTTTGCAGCATCAAGGTACTCAGGAAGTGTAATGTATTTCTCTTCAAGGTTCTTGAAGATCATATAGTCCTTCATCTTCTCATCAAACTTGTTGTCTCTCAGGCATCCAAACTTGATAAATGGACTCAGGTCATCCCACAACTCTTCATATCTATCCTTGTGGTTCTTATACATACCGATAAGCTTATCAGCAACCTTCTTGGTAATGTAATCAGAAATCTTAGCAACAAAGCCATCATTCTGAAGTGCCGAACGAGATACATTAAGTGGAAGGTCTGGGCAGTCAATAACACCCTTGAGCACCAGCAGGAACTCTGGAATAACTTCCTTAATGTTATCTGCAACGAACACCTGATTATTATAAAGCTTTACAGTACCTTCAAGCTTATCCATGTTAGGATTAATTCTTGGGAAGTACAGTATACCCTTTAAATTAAATGGATAATCCATGTTGAGATGTATCCAGAACAGAGGCTCCTTGAAGTCAAGGAATACATGCTGATAGAAGTCAATATAATCCTCATCCTTACAATCTGCAGGAGTTTTTGTCCAAAGTGGATGAATGTCATTAAGTGGCTTTGGCTCATCATCCTTCTTCTCTTCTGTCTTAACCTCTTCAGGTGCATCACCGATCAGCTCATCCTCTTCAGCCTTAGCCTCAGCTACAACCTCATCCTTAGCCTGCTCCTTAGCCTTATCTTCATTAATGTAATAAATCTCAATAGGCATGAATGAGCAATACTTATTAATTACTTCTTTTACTCTGAATTCATTTGCAAATTCAAGTGAATCATCAGCCAGATAAAGAGTTATTGTTGTACCTCTCTCCAGCTTATTACCTTCGCTCATCTCATATGTAAGTCCACCATCGCTCTCCCAGTGAACAGCTTCGGCACCATCTTTATATGAAAGTGTATCAATAGTAACCTTATCAGCAACCATGAATGCTGAATAGAAACCAAGACCAAAGTGACCAATTATCTGCTCGCTCTGATCCTTATCCTTATATTTCTCAAGGAAATCAGCAGCACCAGAAAATGCAATCTGATTGATATACTTTTCAACCTCTTCGGCTGTCATACCAATACCATTATCTGTAAATGTAAGTGTCTTCTCATTTGGGCTGGATGTTACTGTTACTTTATACTCTGTTCCATCCTCTACTGTAGCCTCTCCCATAGAGTCAAGTCTCTTAATCTTTGTAATGGCATCTACGCCATTTGAAATAAGCTCACGGATAAAGATATCATGATCGGAATATAACCACTTCTTTATAATAGGAAATATGTTTTCACTATCGATTGATAAATTACCCTTTTGTACTGCCATAATAAATAACGCCTCTTTTCTTAGTTATAATTATATTATGATGTTAGGCACATCGAACCCAACATATGCTAGTTTATAGCTAAAATAGGTAAATGTCAATAAAAAATTAGCACTCTAAACCTTAGAGTGCTAATTGCTGTTTTTATATATTTTACCTTACACAAAAGGATATCCCAGGCCCGACGGCCTGGGATTGAGTGAAAGGATGGTTTTTAAGTATTAATAAATAATCTTAAACTATAATTATAGTACCATATAAATTGTAATAAATCAACAAATAAATTAGGTAAAATTGCACAAAGATTCCATTTTGAAAACCGTCAAAAATCGAGTTTTAGGGGTAATTCTGAACAATTTCTCGAATTTATTGATTTATGTAAACCGATAATATGCTATAATCACTCGCTCCCGTCAGGGAATAACTTATATTATTTACGCCTTCATAATTAAATATGAATTGTAATGTATCATCATTTACAGTTAGTCCATTCAGAGCCACTTCTATATCCTGTGCACCCTGAGCCTGGATTTCATTTCCAATATAATTTTCAAGCGTTGTGGTATCTGATATATATGCGCCCTTCATATAATAATAATTCGCCTGCATGCTATCGCACTTCTCAAACTCTTTCTTATCCCAGGTATGTGTATCATCCATGATGTCATCTTTAATATTGAAGTATTCATGGAGTATCATGGACTTACCGCCAACCGGATCATCCCATGTGGTATCAAGGTTATACCAGGTTCCATCTACATTAACCTGATTCCATGCATGGCGCTCAGTCTCGCTATTCTCCGCATAGATATCGCGAGCTTCTCCAGTTACTATCTTGCACTCTACTCCACAACACATAAGGAGAAGATTTGTGGCAGCCGCATATCCAGAGCAGACAGCTCTCTTATTAACAAGACAACCATAAGCATTGAACTCGCTGTCATCATGTTTCAGACTAAAACCGTATTCACAATTCTCTACTATATAATCATGAACTGCCAGCTCTTTATCATAATCGGACATAGCAGAACTTATCTTATCATCTAAAAACTTCTTGCATACATCTTCAAGTTCACGAGCCCTGTATTTATCTTCAGGTATACTCTTGTGCTCTACTATAGACTCATATGCATACATGGCATCTGACTTTGCAAAGTCAAAGGTTACACTCTTATAGTTCTTATAATTGTATGTATATGTGGTAATCGTCTTGATCTCACCCTTCATAGAATCCACAACGTAGTAGACCTTTGTCAGGTCGTCCTTGGAAACATCATTAGAGACATAAAGCTCTATCTCGCCATCTTTTCCGCTGGCAATCTCCTGATTAATCCTTTCGGCTATATCTTCAATATTGTCATAAATCTGATCTTCCGGCTGACCCGTTAACTTCCCAACGCCCTCGGCAAGAAAGCCTTTTAGACCTGGCACCGTTGCAAATATCAGAACAAGTACCAGTAAAACGATAAGTGTAATAAGAAACGAAGTTAGAAATTTGTTAAATGTATTCTTCATAAATCACCCCATGTTTTTCCTCCTTAATAATATAACAAATCCTTGATACATTTACTACTATGTATTAAACTAAATAGGTATGTTAATCAAAGGAAAACAAACGATTAACTGCATAAAAGAAAAAGAAAGAGGTAAAACTATGGCACAACTCTGGGGCGGTCGTTTTACAAAAGAGACCGATCAATTAGTATATAACTTCAACGCTTCTATTTCCTTTGATCAGAAGTTCTATCAGCAGGATATCAAGGGAAGCATAGCCCATGCTACTATGCTGGGAGAAGCTGGAATAATCACAAAAGAAGAATCCGAAAAGATTGTTGAAGGACTTAAGGGTATTCTTTCTGATGTTGAAGAAGGAAAGCTGGAGATATCATCTAAATACGAAGATATCCATAGCTTTGTTGAAGCAACACTTATAGACCGTATTGGTGATACAGGCAAGAAGCTGCACACAGGCCGCAGCCGTAATGACCAGGTTGCCCTTGATATGAGACTTTATACAAGAGATGAGGTTACTGCCCTTCAGGGACTTCTGAAAGAGCTGATGACTACTCTTCATAACATAATGAAGGATAATCTGGATACATATATGCCAGGTTTCACTCATCTTCAGAAAGCACAGCCTGTTACTTTCGCTCATCATGTTGGCGCTTATATGGAAATGTTCAAGAGGGACTATGACAGACTTTCTGATATCTACGACAGAATGAACTACTGTCCTCTCGGAGCTGGTGCTCTTGCAGGAACAACCTATCCACTTGATAGAAAAATGACAGCTGACCTGCTCGGTTTCTATGGGCCTACTCTTAACAGTATGGATTCTGTTTCAGATAGAGATTATGTTATCGAACTGCTTTCAGCACTGTCCACTATCTGTGTACATCTTTCAAGATTCTCGGAAGAGATTATCATCTGGAATTCAAACGAATATCAGTTTATCGAGCTGGATGATTCATATAGTACAGGAAGCTCTATTATGCCACAGAAGAAGAACCCTGATATAGCTGAGCTTGTAAGAGGTAAGACTGGCCGAGTTTACGGCGCTCTCATCTCCATCCTTACAACTATGAAGGGAATTCCACTTGCATATAATAAGGATATGCAGGAGGATAAAGAGCTTACATTCGATGCCATTGATACAGTAAAGGGATGCATTGCCCTCTTCAATGGAATGATAAGCACAATGAAACTCAACAAAGAGAATATGAAAGTCAGCGCAATGAAGGGCTTTACAAATGCTACAGATGCTGCCGATTACTTAGTTAAGAATGGTGTTCCATTCAGAGATGCTCACGGAATCATCGGACAGCTGGTACTCTACTGCATCGACAATAATAAAGCTATCGAAGAACTGAGCATTGAAGAGCTCCAGCAGATCAGCCCAGTATTTAAAGAAGATATTTATGATGCCATTAGTCTTAAGACTTGTGTAGAAAAGAGAAATACAATCGGTGCTCCAGGTCCTGAAGCTATGAAGCAGGTTATCGAGATCAACGAGGAATTCCTAAAGAATATCTAACAAAAATTAAACATTAAATATAAGAAAGAGAACCGTCAGATAAATCTGACGGTTCTCTTTTTCTCACCCTTCGATAAGATAACCTCTCTCACCCTATTTGAAATAATTATCTTATCTTATATTAAAGAATTATTTAACCCAATATTTAAATTCTTCATCACCCATTCGGATGTTATCATCATTAGATAACATTATCTCAACTCCTGGCTGAAGAAGCTGTCCATTAATAAATGTGTGGTTTGTAGAAGCATTATCTCTTACATAGCATTCTCCGTTACTGATACGGAAAATAGCATGCTTTCTACTTACCTTCTTATTATCAATAATCTGATAATCACAATTTACGGACTTTCCAACCATGAACTCCTTATGAAGTATAGGAATAAGTTCATTTGTCTTAATACGAACAAGATAAGGAACTGGATTGCTGTATGTTTCAGATGTAGTCTGTACTACAGGCTCTTCCACCATCTTGTCGCCTTCATCCTCAAGGATTGTCTTCTGTTCCATTGAAAGGATGTATTGATAGAACTCTTCAAGGTTGAACATAAGCTTGCTGTCCAGATATTTAAGAATCTGATCAACGCACTCAACTGATGCCATATTAGCAAAACGAACTTTACTGATAAATTCCTGAATGAACTCAGTTACATTACAATCAGCAAATTTCTTATTAACTGGCATGTAAAGAAGCTGTATATCCAGTGTCGAAAGCTCGATATACATATAATGTATATTCAGAAGCAGCTTATTAAGTGGCATGTTGTTCTCATTGAAGTATATAAGCTGATTCAGAATGTTTGATAATATTGATAAAAATTCACCTTTATATAATTGCTTACGAAGGAACTGTTCTAATGGCAATGTAGCTGGAACCTTGAACTGGAGTGCCCTAACTCCGTCAATAGCTACACAAGTACATTTTGTCCTATTTCCTACAAATTCGTAGTTGTACATTGTCATCTCGAACTGATCAATAGGAACATCTTCCTCGAGCTTGAAATTAAGTGTGAATTCGTCGTAACTCTGATTATTTAAATCTTCCACACTAATAACCCTCCATATATTTCATACACTTTTATACTATCAAATATATGTAAAAAATTCAATTACATTTATCAGTTTGAAATCAAAATTAATCTACAAACTCAACTCCAGAAAGAAGTTCTTTCTTAACATCATAAAGACGTGGTGAAAGGTCAAGATAATGAATATGTGGGTTATAGAAACGCTGCTCTTCTTCCCATATCTCATTAGCAAGCTGATTCTTTACAAATGTCTGTATCTCCTTAAGTGAAGGCTTTTCATAAACAAGTTCGCCATCCTTAAAGATTGTAACCTGAAGTGGCTTTGCCTCAACATTTCTGAACTTCATATTCTTCCATGGCTTCTGAGGATCTATGAAAGCATAAGAATCGCTGAAATCTGGCTCTTCATCTTCTAACATAAGAAGGTCTGCTATTGCATAACCAGTCTTCTTACTGTAAATCCTATAAACCTTCTTCTTACCAGGGTTTGTAATCTTTTCAATGTTCTCAGAAATCTTGATTTTAGGAGTGTATGTATCTCCATCCTTAACAGCAACCAGCTTGTAAACTCCGCCAAACACTGGGTCTGATTTGGATGTGATCATTCTCTCACCAACTCCATAGGAATTGATCTTAGCTCCCTGCTTATTAAGGGAATCGATTAAGTACTCATCTACGCTGTTAGAAACAACAACCTGACAATCTGTAAGGCCTTCCTCGTCAAGCTGTCTTCTGATTTTCTTTGAGAAGTAAGCCAAGTCACCGCTATCTATACGAACACCCTTAAGGCGCTTGCCCATTGGTTCAAGAACTTCATGAGCTACCTTGATAGCATTTGGAAGTCCACTTTCAAGAATGTCATATGTATCTATAAGAAGAACGCTGTTATCTGGATAAATCTCAGCATAGTTCTTAAATGCCTCATACTCTGATGGGAAGAATTCAATCCAGCTATGAGCCATTGTTCCAACAGCTGTAACGCCGAACTGCTGATCAGCCATAACTGTAGCTGTTGTATTAACTCCACCGATAAAGCATGCTCTTGTTCCCCAAACGGCAGCATCTGGTCCCTGAGCTCTTCTAGCTCCGAACTCCATAACAACTGCATCTCCAGCTGCTCTTGCTATCCTGTTAGCCTTTGTAGCAATGAGTGACTGGAAGTTAATGCAAATAAGAAGCATTGTTTCAACAAGCTGAGCCTCGATGATAGGAGCTGTTACTGTAACTATTGGAATATTTGGATAAACAATAGTTCCTTCTGGAACAGCTTCGATTGTTCCTGTAAACTTGAAGTTCTTAAGATAATCAAGGAATCCCTCATCGAACATATTACGTCCACGGAGATACTCAATGTCATCATCTGTGAACTTAAGTCCCTGTACATAGTCTATAAGCATTTCAAGACCAGCACTGATAACAAAACCGCCCTCATCAGGATTTGTTCTGTAAAACATATCGAATACAGCAACCTTATCCTTATTGCCTGTAACGAAGTAACCATTTGCCATAGTTAATTCGTAGTAATCCATTAACATAGTTAAATTACGCATACCTTTTCTCCTTTTTCACACACTAACCATTCAAATTGTTAGTTATTTGCATTTCTATTCTCACGCTTACGAAGACGTGAATCAAGTATTTTCTTACGGATACGGAGGTTCTCTGGTGTAATTTCCAGAAGCTCGTCATTCTCAAGGAAATCAAGTGACTGCTCAAGAGAAAGCTGCTTTGGTGGAACAAGTTTCAGAGCTTCGTCAGCACCTGATGAACGTGTATTTGTAAGATGCTTTGTCTTGCAGACATTTACCTCTATATCTTCCTGACGTCCTGTTTCACCAACAACCATACCAGCATAAACATCCACACCGGCTCCGATGAAAAGTGTTCCTCTTTCCTGAGCATTAAAGAGACCGTAAGTAACTGATGTACCAGCCTCAAATGCTATAAGGCTTCCGTTTGAACGGTAGCTGAGTTCACCCTTGAAGTAATCATATCCATCGAAAATAGTATTGATAACACCATTTCCCTTTGTGGCTGTAAGGAATTCTCCACGGAATCCTATAAGTCCACGGGATGGTATTCTGAACTCAAGTCTTGTAGTACCTGTACTAACCTGAGCCATTCCATTCAACTCACCTTTTCTCATGCTGAGCATATTTATAACTGTACCTGAGAATTCTTCAGGAACATCAACTATTGCAATTTCATATGGTTCCTGTTTCTTGCCAAGTTCATCTGTTCTATAGATAACCTCAGCCTTACTTACAGCAAACTCATATCCTTCTCTTCTCATGTTCTCAATAAGAACTGAGAGATGAAGCTCTCCACGTCCTGAAACCTTAAAGCAGTCTGTGGATTCTGTATCTTCTACTCTGAGAGAAACATCTGTATTAAGCTCTCTGTAAAGTCTGTCTCGTAGCTGCCTACTTGTAACGAACTTTCCTTCTTTACCAGCAAGTGGTGAATCGTTTACAAGGAAGTTCATAGAAATTGTTGGCTCAGTAATCTTCTGGAATGGAATGCTTTCTGGAGCGTCCAGAGAACAGATTGTATCTCCGATCTTCAGGTCTGCGATACCAGAAACAGCTACTATAGAACCAACTGTAGCTTCATCTACATCCACCTTTGAAAGGCCATCATATTCATAAAGCTTAGAAATCTTTACTTTCTCTTTTCTATCAGGCTCATGATGATTTACAATCAGCGCTTCCTGATTAACCTTGATTGTACCATTATCAACCTTACCTACACCAATTCTACCTGTGTATTCATTGTAATCAATTGTGCTGATAAGAATCTGTGTTCCTTTTTCTGGATCTCCTTCTGGAGCAGGGATAGAATTAACAATAGTCTCGAAAAGTGGCTGCATATCCTTACCTGGCTCAGTAGCACTGTAGGATGCAACACCTTCTCTGGCTGATGCATATACGAATGGACAGTCAAGCTGTTCCTCGTTAGCATCCAGATCAAGCAGAAGCTCAAGAACTTCTTCTTCTACAGCTTCAGGTCTGGCATCTGGTCTATCAATCTTATTTACACAGACAATAACTGCAAGATTAAGAGCAAGTGCCTTCTGAAGAACGAACCTTGTCTGAGGCATTGGGCCTTCGAATGCATCTACAACCAGAATAACACCATTTACCATCTTAAGAACACGTTCAACTTCTCCTCCGAAGTCAGCATGTCCTGGGGTGTCGATGATATTGATCTTGATTCCGTTGTATGATACAGCAGTGTTCTTAGAAAGGATTGTAATTCCTCTCTCTCGCTCTATATCATTTGAATCCATGACTCTTTCAGCAACTTCCTGGTTTTCTCTGAAAACACCACTCTGTTTCAAAAGGCCATCGACCAATGTTGTTTTACCGTGGTCAACGTGGGCTATAATAGCCACATTTCTAATGTCTTCTCTTATCATAATTTTCTCCATTTAAACAGTGTATATTTAGTAAAGCCTTCCATATCGCTTAATTATCGATCTGGAAAGTTCATGTTTATTTTTATCTATCTGCGCTACACAGAATTTATCATCCACTTGCGGAGGATCCTTCACATCATCCGGAAGTATCATCAACGTATTGTTATCGACAAATAGGGTATTTTGCCGCTCATCGTTGATAAGAATGGTGGAGAATTCAGTAAAGTTTTCTCCTTTGACAGTAATACTGTTATTATAAGCATTATAATTCACGGACTTAATGGAAATGTCTTCCAGACCAAGTCTCATATAGGTTCTCTTATATGGTTCTACATATTTGTATAAATAGTTATCACCATATAACATATCATACTGGGCAAGAAGTGACTTATTATGATATTCCTCATTATCACTTTGAGGATCATCATTGTAGTACTTAGTATGAATATCCTGCATAACTCCGGAATCTATACCAATAGCCTTCATCATGTAATCTGAAACTTCATATGCATAAAGATCTTTATCTTCAAGACCAAGATCAAAATTACTTACGATAACATATTCTGTCTGTGACTCAGTTCCGCTATTAAACTGTCCCTCCTTAAATGTAAGACTAGGAATATGATCACCATACATAAGAAGAACATAATCCTCACCGCGGGCATCCAGCTTTGCTTTAAGATCAGCTATCATCTCATCCATTTCGTAACATTGATTTACAAAATAGCCAAATTGATAACCGAGCTCTTCGCTCTCTTCTTCAGTCTCACCATCAACTGTGACATGAACATGCTCATCGCATTTAAGCTCTGTCTTTGGATAACGTCCATGACCCTGTACTGAAATAGTAAGTACAAAGTCCGGTTCCTCATCATAATCAAGAGCTGCTATTATTTCATCTGGGAGACAATTATCTTTTGCCCATCCAGTCTGTGTTCTCTCAAAATGCTGCATATACTCCAGAGAAGTAAATGTCTGGAAACCAAGACTTGCATAGGACTCATCTCTAGAATAGAACTTCGCTTTATTGTTATGAATGGCATGTGTTCCATATCCATTTCTAAGGAATACCTGCGCCATACTCTCACAAGGTGTAGTTGTAAGTATTGTCTTATATGGATACTCTCCAGCACCAAAGACTTTACTGTTCATTCCTGTAAGTATTTCAAACTCACTGTTTGCAGTACCTGCTCCAATAGCTGGAACTGTAAGGAATCCACTAGGATATTCCTCCTCAAATTTCTTGAAATTAGGAATTGATTCTCTGTTTGTGTGAACTCCGTCAACTCTTCCAATATCAATAAAGGATTCAAGCTGGAGTACGATAACATTTGGATGCTGCGCCTTGTTATTCTTATATTTATAAGTCCTATGAGGTGTAACAACATCTTCAATGTCTTTAGCAAGAGCATCTACATTTGCCTGATTATAGTCATCAGGCTTTGTAATACCCTGGTCGATAACGCTATTAGAAAAGCAATAAACAAATCCATAGCTCTTATATGCCGTACCCAGATTTGTAAACTGATCAGAAATGATCTTTGTTTCCAAAGCAAGGAATGTCATTATATAAACAACAACGAAAGAAACAAGAACAACTATAGATCCCTGAACATAGTTAACTTTGCCTTTAAGTTTAGGAATCTTAAGGAATGCAAGAACTATAATTACTATGAACAGAATAACTCCAAGAACTATGGCTATTCTCTGCCAGAGGTTGAAGTAAATGTTAAACATACTTATGACATCTGAAAACATAATGAAATCAATAGCTGAGAATGGAGTAATTCTATATCCCAGGAGAACGAAATTAATGAATCCCACTGCAAACCACAGAAGGAAAACAAGTCCCATAGCAAATCCACGTCTCTTGAACAACAGTCCAATAGACAAAGTAAAATATAGAATTAATACGTTATATAAAAATACAATTGGATTATGGAAAATAAATACGAAAGGACTAAGAAGGGATCTTCTTCCCAGCATTTCAAGAAGAACCGCCTCAAAAACAGCTACACAAAGAATTATAAGCAGCCATTTCCATATAGACAGTTCATATGATTTTCTTATGACTTTTCCAGTTTTAGCTTTTATTTTAAGTAATTTTTCTTTCATGAAATCATCCTTAAAATACTAAAAGACCTGCTCGCATGCAGGCCAAATAATCATCGTTCTATTTGCATGAGGTATTATATATCAAAAATAATATGAATTCAACAAGTATAATAACCAAAAATAAAGGGATTTTAAGCAAAATATTCCCCGAAATACATAGTATTCCGGGGAATAAACTTATCATATTATTATATAATAACTAATTTTACCTCTTATTCAAGCGCTGATATGCTTTGTCCATAGCCAGTTTCTTTATTCATAAAGCACCTAGCCTCAGCACCTTCGTCGTTATATTTTACGTAAGCATCAACTTCATCTGATAAGCAGAAATACTCTTCTGTAAATCCATCGTATGCTGTATCCTCACAATCTTGCCACTTATCAATATAACAGCTGCCAACACCATTCATACCCTGAATCATCTCGCTACCTGCTTCTTCATTCCAGATAATCATGAATTTTGAACCTATAAGTTTATCACTCTTTTCCTGAGTAAATGTGATATTGTTTCCATCAATCTTAAAAGATGTAAGATCTATTTTTGCCAAGTGATAAGCATTTTCTTTTTCAGAAGCTAAAGTCAAAAAGTAAACAGAGTTTTCAAATATAGTTGGATCATAGCTTGGTTCATCATTGAGCTTGAAGTCCATATCATCCGAAATAGAATAAACATGAAGACTTTCATTATCTGCATCATCCTGGTACATAATCCAGTTATCATTTATAAAATATGGATAAAAAACTTCTTTATCAATAATAATCTCTTCATTCTTACCATCCATATCTGTACAAACATACTTATCATCTGCATTAGTGAAGTACATCTTGTCACCTCTAACAACAAGATATCCATTACCATCACAAATCTTTGTTCTATCTCCACCAGATTCAGATACTTTTTCTATATAATACTCTGGATTTTCATTATCTTTAGTCCAGTCCTGAGCCACATAATAGAAAGTATCTCCAACCTTATTGATAAACTGAGGCACAACATCCTCTGATAAAATTGACCACTCTCCTGCAGTCAAATAACTTGGGCTCTCAGGATCATCAACAAGTTCCATCTTTACAAACTGATATAAATCCTTACCCTTTACAGAAAATCTTCCATAAAACGTTTTACCTTCAATGTAATTCATACCATACCAGTTGAAGTTACACATAGCTTGTGTTTGCTCATCATTGTAGTTTGGAAGCATTGTGTTAAGAATATCCTCGTAATCAATCTTTTCTTCTTCAGTTGTTACCTCAGCCTCTGTAGCCGCCTCAGTTTCTGACTCCTTTGAACCACACCCTGATAAAGCTAGTCCCATAGCAAGCGCCATAGTAAATGCAATTGTTCTTAAAAACCTTTTTTTCATCCTTCCACATTTCCTTTCTCCATAATTTTTTTCCTAAATCACATCAAAAAAACGCAGTTCACCTACTAAGATAAACTGCGTCATAAAAACAACATGTTAAAAACATATTTATCCCCCTAAAAACCATTCTCTCTAACCACTCATAGAAATAGTAACATATAGGAGTAAAAAAACCAAGTTCTTTATTTTACTTTGTTGCTCCACATATTGAGCATTTTGTGGTTGTATGAGGAACCTGTGTTTCAACGGTTTCATCCCAAGCAGGAGAACCACCATGGCCGGAATATCCAGCGCAAAAACATTCATCACTACCATTTGCACAATGATCGCTTGCAGCAGATTCAGATGTAAAATGTGCACCGCAGCCGCCACAATAATAATCGCCGTCAGTTGCATCATGATGTACTGTAGTTGTTTCAGTAGTATATGTAGTCTCTGTTACCCAATTATGAGTATGTGATTCAGATGAAACCCATGCACCAGATGAATTTACATAGCAACCATCTACATACTCATCATGAGCCATATATCCACTAGCCTTAAAATAATAACAGGAACCATCTATCCAGAGCCAGGTTGATGTTGGGTACCATCCTGAATTATCTGTATACCACCAACCAGTTGAATCTGAAGCCCAGTGACCTCCTGAATACTTAGTGTTCCAAGAGCCGTCTGCATTTAACCAGCATCCATCTCTATATTCCGAATAATCCATATATCCACTAGAAGTGAAGTAATACCAGTTGCCACCAATGTAGGTCCATCCAATCGCATAACTACCACCAGAGTACTGATACCACCAGCCTGTCGAATCATGTTTCCACGAACCACCAGCGGCATATGAATCTAACACATTATAGTTTATTAAAGCAATAAATATTGACAATAAAAGCAAAATAGAAATACTCTTTTTCTTCATTTCTTCAAATTCCTCCCAACAAGTAATATTTTACTTTAAATTCATATAGCATTCAACCAAATGTAAAAAGAACGATTCGTAAAAAGAACGATTCAATATAAAAATATATGATAATGTATTGCGATAGTATTACATTTGTATTAGAATATATTTATATTATATTGGAGGTAATACTATGGCAAGTACAATACAAGTAAGAGTCGATGATGAATTAAAAACAAAGTCTGATATCCTTTTCAAGGAATTAGGAACAGATACCACTACAGCTATTCGTATATTTTTAACACAGGCAATAGCACATAATGGTTTCCCTTTTGAAATAAAAAGAAGTACGAATAGTATATATAAACCATTATCAGAATCCGAAATGCTCGAAAGAATAGAAGCATCTAAAGAACTGTCGGATAAAGGTTTTTATAGAGATGCAGATGTTGTAATCGCAGATATGAGGGCAAAATATGGTTTATAAAGTTGTTATATCAGTAAATGCGGAATTGGATTTGGAGAAGCATCTTCAATACTTGATATATGATAAGAGAAATGATCAAGCAGCCAAAAACGTACTTAATGATTTTGAAAAAACTAAAGAAAATTTATCACGTGTAGCGAGAAGCCTTAAATTATGTGATAATCCAAAATTAAAAAAACTTGGATATAAAAGGATTAACTACTTGCATCATAATTACTTTATGTTATTTCGAGTAGTTGAAGATAAAGCAATAGTTGATAATATCTTTCATTTTCTTGAGGATTATGAAGATAAAATCAAATAGGATTGGAGGTGGACGATATGTTTTATGATCACTCTCTCATACTTGATGTAGATAAATATATTGATAAAGTTGAAGACTTGGAAAACCAACTTGCTGAAAAAGAGAACACCTACGCAAAAGAAATAGCTGAAAAGGAAAAACAAATCATTGAACTGCAAGAAAAGTTAAGCAAATACGAATCGTAAGTCAAAAGGAGCTATACCAAATGGTATAGCTCCATGTTTTTTTATTTGAACAAGCCAGTTATAGCATCCACTGTATTTGTAACCGCATTATCATCCCCCAGTGATTTACCAGCATTCTGGATTTCCTGAAGCTGAGTTGGTGTAAGTCTCTTATCTACGTTATAGCTTCCAACCAATGCCTGAATAGTTGACTGGAGATATCTCACATCCTTCTCTTCCATTGAACCAGGGAATTTAATCTGGATATCCATAAACTCTTTGTTATATGGAATCTTTAGAACCCATGAATCCGTCTTTCCTTCACTGTTCTTATTTATGCAACCAGCTTTTCTTTTTCAAGCAAGCCAAAATGATCTGCTTCTTCTATAATCTCAGCTTCTATGGTAATAACCTTAGATGCTGTCATTATAAAGTCAAAGAGAAGTACTAATGTCGCAGCTATAGCAAGTGCTTCTTTAGGAATACCAAACTGATTCATGATAATTCCTATAACAATCAAAGTTCCTCCAGATACAGGCGGAACTGCCGGCATCATAAGATAAACAACCGCCCATACACTTATAAACCATACTATATTTACATTAATTTGATAATACTCAGCAAAATAGAACAAAGTAATAATAAAGCCACTACTAAATGTTCCAACATTAAACATATTTTTAAGAGGAAGCGCAAATACTGTATAACTTGAATCAATTCCAAACTTTCTTTCTGAAACATCAAGCGTCACACCGTATGCAGCAACCGAAGAAGCTGTTGTAAGTCCAACAAGGAAAGCCGGGAATATCTTTTTAAAATACAAAGCAGGGCTAATCTTATACTTAAGACTTGATTTTATAAGAACCGTTGTCGCAACCACTACATTAATTGCAAGACAAAGAAGGACAGGCTTCCATACCTTTACAAAGACACCAAATCCATTTACCCAGAATAATTCTGTAAGTGCCGCAAAAATGTAAATTGGAAGCAGTCTACAAATTAATTCGATTATATTAAGGAAAAGGGAACTTCCCTGAATGGTAAGATCAACCAGTCCCTGAACCTTACTTCCGGAAAGAATTAAAACTATTCCAACTAAGACAGCAATAAATGCGACCTGAAGCATATTTCCTTCTAGAAATGGAGTAATCGGATTTGTCGGAACGATATCCATTAAAAGATCATATATTTCTTTCATTCCTCCAGAGCCACTACTCTTTCCATATTTAAATGCAAAAAATGGAATAGCAAGAAGTGTCGAAATAATTGATTGAATGGTGCCATGCTTTTCTGTATTAAAAATCATGAACTTACCTCTTTTGCTTAGGTTGGAAACACTTCCCATACCACAAATACCAGATATGATTGAAAAGAAAATCATTAATCCGGCAAATGTACCAAGTAAATTCATAAATGATTCTGTTATCGTTGATAAGATATAATTTAAAATAAATTGACTCACTTTTGCCGGAACAATAGGTTTTATAATTCCAGCAATAATAGATAAGACAACCGAAAGAATAAGGACATTTTCGTCCTTCATCTTATTTCTTGGAATTTCGAATGTTATTTCATTCGAATTATCTTTGTATCTCCAAATTGGGTTCATACCCATGTTGGATATCAGGTTATGAGTAAGACCTGCATCTTCTTCCTTGGTAGGGTTAAACTTCTCACCCTCGTATATTAGTTTAAAACGGTATACACCCAGCCTTTTATAAAGCTTAACAGTAATATCCTTTTTCTCACCAAAATGTTCAGATAGATCAAGAAGCATAGATTCCATCATGAAAACAGAACGAATTCGGTTTTTGCTTGGAACCTTATAGTCTTTCATCCAGGAATCAACAAACTCTGTAATTTCAGCAATTCCCAATCTATTCAATTTATACTCTAGAGTCTTCTTTTTTTCCAATTTAATTCTCCCAAACTAATAAATTACATTCGCATCTGAGGCATTTTCGTTGAAATCACATTCTTTTCAGGTGATTTCATTTCCACTTCATCATTAAGAGATTTGACACTGTTTTTCTTCTCTCCGACAAGAAGCTCAACGGATTTATCTTTATCAGGAATAAACCTGCTCCTCTTCTCCAAATCCCTACTTATTTCAAGGCCTAACCCCTCAAAACTCTTAGAATAATCTAATCTTGTTTTTCCATCATCAGACCTTGGCCCGATTATTATATCATGACTTGATCTATAAACTCTAGAAGTCTTTATTAATCTATTCAAAAATGTATTGAATTCATTAATAGTGATTTTTTCATTAAGCTTCTCGCCATCCTTAAGAGTATTAAGCATGGCATTATATTCTTTACTACCACTCTTATTCTTTCTGGTCTTACTAAGAAGAACTATATACTTCTCGCAGATAGATGCAACATTCTTAATATGCTTTCTTATTTCTTTAACATTATTAAGACGTTTCTCTTCTTTATTCAGTTTCCTCTCTTTGTAGCCTTCCTTGTTAGCCAGTCGTTCTTTATGCGCACTTATCTTTTTATCCAGTTCAGTACCATCATTACTAAGTCCTGGATTCAGTAGCTTATTGATATAATTCTTATCTCTCATCGTATGTGACAAAACATCACTTACAAGGTTCATTCTATAAGCACTGTCGCCCTTTGTAGGAATAGCAGTCTTCTTCATATAGGTTCTACAAGCATCTATGAGTTCCTGTTCTTTTCTCATTATCTCATGATTATCTTTGCCTATTCTTCGACTTCTATTAAGTGCATTTATAGCATTCTTGATCGGATTCAACCTGGAATTATCAGATGCAAGAATCCTCTGCATATTTATATCGTTATCTTCCATTGCCATCTGGCGTTCCTCAGCATCAGTAAAGCTAAGCTTAAGATCATTATCCAGGAACCAGTTTCTAACCATTTCATGAATATTGTCTACACGACCTTCCTGCTTAGACTTTCCATCGTAAACAGAATCTATAAGCTTCCCAATCTGACTATAACTGGTTACACGAATCAGATTAAACCTGTCATCTGCTATATAAACGCCCTCTGGCATCTGGTTTATTCCACTTCCGCGGAAGAATTCTCCCGTCTCAGCATCATAAAATCCAGACTTATGTACCTTTCCATCTTTCTCCTGAAGAACCTGAGACATATCCATCTGACCAAGATCCATATTATGGCCAGTTGTTCCGATAATGAGTCTCTTCGCTCCCCTGACATTCTGAAGCGGAAAAACCATATCATAATGTTCCTGAGCCATAGAGCAGAAAACAGTCATCTCAAGATTAGGGATATTTCTCAGATCATTTTTACTATGAAGAAGCTTAGTAAATATACCTGGAACAGGATCTCTAAGTACCAGATCAAATTTAACCTTATCTATATAATGAGCCTTATCCGGATTATTATCAGCATAGGCCTTCAGCCACTTGTACATCAGCTTAATGCTTTCTCCAGCAGCTACAGCTCCACGGCTATGTCCAGTTACATTTATATGTACATCATGTAGAACCTCGCCGTTATCCCACCTCTTAAATATCTTTTCGAGGAAATCAGCAGCGAATTCCTTGCCATATTTTCTGGTATTCTCAATACTGTATTCACCAACATTAAGGAGACCTGGTTTGAACCAAAGATCAGGTGTTGGACCAGCTATTGTGTATCTGGTCTTCTCCATTGTTTTTCCATCTTCAGCTTCAATCGAAGTGGTTTTGGACCTAAGGTGTTTGAATTTACCTCCACCTTTTCTATCCACCAATTTACCAAATTCAACATCGAGTGATGCCTTTGTATTTCTCGTTCCATCAGTAAAGGTTTTACCATGCTGACCATGGTACTCTCTTCTTACTTCCTTATATCCGGATCCAGCAAAGTCTATTTCTAGAACTTCCTCACCTTTTTTTAGATATCTGTTTCCCATGGAATGATAAATAGCTACGGTTCTTTCTTCTTCAGAACCCTTTTTCATTTCATCTATTTCGTCATATATATCGTCACCATATACCTCTTTAATGGCATCACGATTACTCTTTGTTATATTTCGAGCTAATTGACCTTCATTAGCGTTAAAGGATTCAAGAGTTTTATCAGACTCATCAGAAATAACGTAATCATTTTTAAATCTAATTTCCTCTTTACGTTTTGCATCATCTAAGTTATGACGCATAGCCATTGCCCCCAGGGCTTTAAACTCTGGAATAGGTTCACCTTTTTTCGTCTGTTTATTAGGAATATATTCTACTTTAGCATTACCCCTTAGCTCTAAATCCTCCGGATAGTCAGCAAAAGAGACGTTTGTCACAAAACAATAATTAATTTCTTCTGAAAGAGTACCAATTATTTTAGTGTCACTAAATGTATTTATATATTGAGAAACTTTGTTAATTAATTCTGTTCTGGTATTAGAATCATTAATCTTTGTTTTTTCAAGAAAATCGATTAATTTATCGCCATCCTCGCGTGAATCACCAAGATTAACGCTATGTATAGTATCATAAAGATGAGCAAGCATAGGAAGGTCTGTAGGTGTCCAGCCATTTTGATTCATCTTAACAAGAAACTCACAAGTAAAAAGCTCAGCATAGTCAACAGATTCATTGGAATTAATTGAACTTATCCTGGCTTTTAAAGTCTGGTCGATCATAAGCTTAACACCCTTAACATATGCAATATTAAGACTGCCCTTATCACGATTTTCACCATATTCTTTTGTAAGCGAATTTAGTATTCTTCGTACATTACCATTAATTGGCATAACTTCACCTACTTATCTCATTATTTAACAAAACCATTATAGCACTTAAAAAGCAACAAAACCGCAACAAAATACGAACACTTTATACATGAAAATTAAATGAATTTTTGTTTTCTGTTCGATCCCCTGTCTATCTCAAGTTGAAAGTTTTCAGCGCTTTTTTGTAGCGCGAGAGCGCGGAAAGGTCCAGTGGACCTTTCCGGAACCCGCGCATACGGGTTGTATGCGCGTAGGTGCAGAGTCCGTCTCGGACTCTGCGTAAGAAAAAAGGACATCCAAACGGATGTCCTTTTTCTTACTCAGAGCGCGAGACGGGGATCGAACCCGCGACCCCCTCCTTGGCAAGGAGGTGCTCCACCACTGAGCCACTCGCGCATTTCTTACGGCTTTCCGCCGCAACAAAAGGTATGTTATCACATATCAAACTTTAAGTCAATATCTTTTGCATATTTTCTGAATCATTTAATGCATTCATCGCATCAAAGCGGCCAAGCTTGTACATTCTCTTCATTTTTTCGAGATTTTTTTCTGTACGACTAACGTTAATTACTCTGCTTGGTCTTATAACAAGAATGTTTCCCTTTAACTCCTGCTCTCTAACGTATCTAAGCTCTTCGTTATACATCTTGTGTCTATCTTCGCATGCTTTAACATATCCAGGATAGTTCTTATATTTAGCTTTAAGAAGCGGAAATGTTTTATCTGGCTTTTTCACATAGCCTGCTGGTCTGGTCAGAATAACGATATTCTTTTCAAAACCAGCACTTTGCATAAACTTAAGAGGAATACTGTCTGCTGTACCTCCATCCAGATAAAACTTACCATCTACTTCAACATTCTCTGAAACTAAAGGAAGTGATGCAGATGCTCTAACAGCATCCATCTGCTCTCTCAGATCGTAAAGCCTTATATATTCAGCTTTTCCAGTATCAAGACTGGTAACAGTTGAATAAACCTCCATATCTTTAGCTCTCTGGACAAATGTGTCAAAATCAAACTTGCTGAGTTTGTAAGGAATCTCATCATAGCAGAATTCAGTCTCGCATACATTTCCCGTTTTAAAAAGAGATGTCCAGCTCATGAATCGCTTATCTTCTCTATATTTCAGGAAATATCTGATGTTTCTTCCTAACTGATTAGATACATAAGAAACACCATGAATTATTCCGGCAGATACACCAACTAATCCGTCGGCTTTAACACCGCGGAGTAATAATTCATCCAGAACACCAGAGGCATAAATACCTCTCATTCCGCCACCTTCTACAACAAGTCCTAATTTATCAGCCATTTTTGCAACCTTTCACTCTAAAACCACTGTTTCTTCTTAGAAAAGAATGTTTCTTCTGTTTCTGAGGAGTGATGCTCCTGAAACAATATTGATAATACCAAGTGTAATGCCAATAACAATAAGAAGTACTCCTACTGTAATATTAGCTCCACCTGCATTCTTTAATACCTTATATACCTTTTCCATCTTGAACCTCCTCGTATTTAACACCGTACTGCTCATAATAAGCATCTATACGACCTTTTAATTCATCATCAATAATACCCTTTTCAACAAGATATCCAACAACTTCATCCATTGAAACAATTGCTGCCGTATCAAAGCCATAGAGATCTTTAATCTCATCAAGAGCACCCTTATCGCCCTTACCACGCTCGCATCTGTTAAGAGATACCATAAGTCCAACTATGGTCACATCTCCCTGTGCTTTTACGATAGGGATTGTCTCCTCCATGGATTTTCCAGATGTTGTAACATCCTCAATAACCACTATTCTGTCGCCATCCTTGATAGGACTTCCTAAAAGAATTCCAGCATCGCCATGATCCTTTGCTTCCTTACGGTTAGAACAGTATCTTATTTCTTTTCCATAGAGCTTACTATATGCAATGGTAGTCGCAACTCCGATCGGAATACCCTTATAAGCAGGTCCGAACAGAACATCGAAATCATCTCCATAAGTATTATGAATAGCCTGAGCATAGTACTCACCAAGCTTCATCAGCTGAGTACCTGTAACATAGAGTCCGGCATTCATGAAAAATGGAGACTTACGACCACTCTTGAGTGTAAAATCACCAAATCTTAGGACATTGCAGTCCAGCATAAAATCTACAAATTCCTTCTTGTATCCTTCCACGTAAGATGTCCTCCTAAGAAAAATATATGGTACGCTCCTTACCAGAAACGTACCATAGAATTTTACCATATTAACAGAGATTTTTCTATAATAGATTACTCTTAAAGCTCTTTTATCTTATCAAGAATCTTGTCTGCCACCTCAAGCTTTGACATAAGAGGAAGTTCCACCATATCTTCTTTAGTGATCATTGTTACGATATTGGTATCTACCTTATATCCTGCTCCTTCAGTTTTAAGGCTGTTAGCACATATCATATCAGCATTCTTTGAATCCAGTTTTTTACGTGAATTCTCTATCAGATTCTCGGTTTCCATCGAGAAACCGATGATTTTCTGTCCTGACTTCTTATTCTCACCAAGTGACTTGAGAATGTCCTTAGTTCTCTTAAGAGAAAGGCTCATGCCTTCGTAATCACTTTGTTTCTTAATTTTATTATCAGCAACGGTTTCAGGAGTAAAGTCCGCAACAGCAGCCGACATAATGATAACATCTGAAGATTCAGCCTCGGAAACCATGGCATTATACATATCCTCAGCAGATGTAACATCTACTCTCTTAACTCCTGCAGGAGTATCCAGGTTGGTAGGTCCTGAAACAAGAGTCACATCAGCACCTCTCATAGCAGCTATTCTGGCCACAGCATATCCCATCTTCCCTGAAGAATGGTTTGTAATAAACCGAACTGGATCTATAGCTTCTTCAGTAGGTCCTGCATCAACAAGCACCTTCTTACCCTCGTAATCCTTTTCCTTTGCAGCAGCTAAAACAACTTGTTCTACAAGAGTCTCTGGTGTAGGGAGCTTACCCTTTCCATCATATCCGCAAGCAAGATGCCCCTCGGCCGGCTCAACGATGGTATAACCAAACCTCTTGAGTTTAGCTAAATTATCCTGAACAATAGGATTTTCCAGCATGTATACATTCATCGATGGAGCCACGAGAATTGGGCAACGAGCCGGCAAAACAACTGTAGAAACCATATCATCGGCTATACCATTAGCTATTTTCCCAATTATATCCGCTGTAGCTGGTGCAATAAGAATGCAATCCGCATTTGTTCCCAGTGATATATGAGGTACATTAACGTAATCATCTGGATTCTCATCGAAGACATCTACATATACCTTATTCTTTGTTAATACACTAAATGTTTCAGCGGTTATGAACTTAGTTGCATTTTCTGTCATTACAACATGTACATCTGCATGCTGTTTAACCAGCATACTAGCCACATCTGCCATCTTATAAGCAGCTATTCCGCCTGTAACACCCAGGAGTATATTTTTACCTTTTAACATAGCATTTCCCCTTAAATATCAAAGAGCTGTCCGTGTTTCTCGTACCTTGTCACTCTATCGATCTGGTTATTCTCATCAACAAATACAACCTTTGGAGGATTTTCAGCAAATTCCTCAGGTGTCATCTGAGCATAACTCATAATGATAACCTTATCTCCTTCACTCACGAGTCTTGCTGCAGCGCCATTCAGACAAATGATACCTGAGCCAGCCTCACCTGCTATAACATATGTCTCCAGACGATTGCCATTATCTACGTCGGCAACCTGAACCTTCTCATACTCTATAAGACCGCAAGCATCCATAAGCTTTTCGTCAATTGTAATACTTCCTACATAGTCAAGAGCCGCCTGAGTTACTACTGCTCTATGAATTTTAGATTTAAGATATGTTCCTAACATTTTTTACTCTCATACTTTCTTTTTTATACAGTCGTCATGAAGTTATCAATAAGACGAACTTTATTATTGATCTTAACTGCGATAGCCACAAGAACATCGCCTTTAATCGTATCAATATCTTCCATTGTCAGATTATTAACTACATTTACATACTCTACATCAGCCATAGGCTCTGTTTCAAGTAATTCTAGCATTTTTGCTCTGACTACAGAAGCATCTCTTTCTCCAGCTTCAACAAGAGACTGGCCTAACTTAATAGATTTACTGAGAATAAGGGCCGCTTTACGCTCTTCATCATTCATATAAGTATTTCTTGAGCTCATAGCCAGACCGTCCTCTTCTCTAACAATAGGACAACCAACTATTTCAAGTGGCATATTGAGATCTGCTACCATTCTCTTGATAATTGCCAGCTGCTGAGCATCCTTCTGTCCGAAGTAAGCTCTATCTGGACAAACTATATTGAAAAGCTTGGTACATACTGTACAAACGCCGCTAAAATGAACAGGTCTTGAAAGACCACAGAGATAATTCTTAAGGCCGTTCATATCAACAAAGGTTACGAAGCCATCTCTATACATCTCTGATGGATCAGGATTAAAGATCAGGTCTGCGCCTGTCTCGTCACAAAGAGCTGTATCTCTCTCTAAATCTCTTGGATATGCCTCAAGATCCTCATTTGGACCGAACTGAGTTGGATTAACGAAAACGCTGACAACTGTCTTGTCATTCTGTTCTACTGACTTCTTTATAAGAGACTGATGTCCTGCATGCAAGAATCCCATAGTAGGAACCAGACCTACTGTAAGTCCATCCTTTCTCCATTCCTTTACTGCGTCTCGTACCTCTTGTACTGTGTGTACCACTTTTACTGCCATTTTTCTTCCTCCATATGATTATGAATATGTTCACTGCCTCGCCTATCTGCCAGAAAACTTTTCGAGACATCGCTTCCGCTCGGCGCGGGCTAGCCCCTAGCGGACGCCGGCTTCCTTTCTTCGAAAAGAAGCTTCGGCTTTCTAAGCTCTCACTTCGCCTTTCAGGCTCGTGAATCGCTAAGAACCGAGAATTGTTCTCGATTCGAAGAATCGAGAAGCTGTCCGAAGGACAGATACATTCTGCGAAGCAGAATCAAGGCTTCCGAAGGAAGACTTGCATATCACGAAGTGATATGGTACACCCGCGACGGTCTCGAAAATGTTTTTGGCAGATTGCGAGGCTATCCACTTTTTCTATTATATATAATATTTTGACAAATTATTTTGTTGCTTCGGCAAGGACTTCTGGGTCGATTGCATAGGTATGTTCAGGAGCAGGATAAGTTCCTGCTTTCACTTCGGCATCGTAATCTTTGAAGCCCTGCATCATCATTTCTCCAACATTAGCGAAGTTCTTAACAAACTTTGGTCTGTAGTCACTGAACATTGCAAGCATATCTGCGTATACAAGAATCTGTCCATCAGTTCCTGCACCTGCTCCAATTCCAATGGTAGGAATAGAGATTTCTTTACTTACGTATTCTGCAAGATCTGCAGGTACGCATTCAAGTGTGACTGCAAATGCTCCAGCTTCTTCAAGAAGCTTAGCATCACGGACGAGCTTCTTTGCTGAAGCTATGTCACGTCCCTGTGCCTTATAACCGCCCATTGTATTGATTGACTGAGGTGTGAGTCCAATGTGACCCATAACAGGGATGCTAGCTTTTACTATAGCCTCAACCTGTGGGATTATTTCTTCGCCACCCTCAAGTTTTATGGCACCGGCTCTTCCTTCTTTCATAAGACGTCCGGCATTAACAACTGCATCGTATACTGATGCCTGGTATGACATAAATGGCATATCTATAACAACGAGGGCATTTTCAGCTCCTCTTGCAACTGCTGCACCATGATGGATCATGTCCTCCATAGTTACTGATACTGTATCAGGATAACCCAGCATAACGTTTCCAAGAGAATCTCCAACGAGGATACCGTTAATTCCAGCTTTATCAACAAGCTTAGCTGTTGAATAATCATAAGCTGTGAGCATTGATATCTTCTCACCCTTCTGCTTCATTTCCTTAAATGTAACGCTTGTGTTTTTCATAAGTCCATCCTCCTTATTTTTCGCTTAGTGTAGCGCTCTCAAGAAGTAGCGCCATTTCGCTATAATCATTATCTGCATTTTTTATCTTAGCTATCTCCAGTGCATGTTTTGAAGCCTCTATATATAAAGTCTTCATCTCCTCTGGGATTGTGTTTAAATGTGAACGTACCGTGACCACATCATTTCTGTCGATTGGTCCGGTGAACTGATTAACAAGCCCTTTTTCAGCTATACCCATGGCATTATCCCTGAACAGACCTATAAGCATCTCATTGGATGTTTCGAAGTCAAATCCACAGGATTTCATCATTTCTATGGCTGCACCGTAGATGCCACATACAAGGTTGCTGGCCATAACGCATGAAGCATGGTATTTGGACTTATCTTCAGTCTTTAGCGTACCGGTTTTAATTCCTGCATGACTAAAAATACCTACTAGCTCTGATAAGTACTTCTCATGACCCTCTATAGTTATAAATGCATTGGAAAAATTTTTATATGACGCATATTTATCTGAAATAGCGTATATAGGATGGATGGAATACCCAAAAATAGGAATAGGTGATTCATCAAAGACTTGCGATGAAACCGAGCCACTGGTGTGGCACACTATCTTTCCTTCAATCTCAGGATAGTTCTTGATCTCGTCAAAAACCTTTGAGATTACTGAATCGCTTACTGTAAGTATAATCGCATCACTTGTTTTAATAAGTTCCCTGGCATCTTCATAATATACGGTATCGGTAAATGCTGCAGCGTCCTTCGCATGCTCGTTTGTGCGGCTGTAGTAGCCACTCACTTCGTAATCGTGTAGCTTTAGGAATTTTCCCATTGTGTAGCCCACACGACCTGCACCTATGAATCCAATCCTCATACTATCACCCCCTCACTATTTAGTGTAAAAGGTGATGCCGATTTTTACATAAAGCATTGTGATACTTTTAGGTATAGTTTCGAAAAAGTCGAATACCATCCTTTTTCCGTTGTGAGTATATTAAAATTTGTAATATTTGTAAAGTAAATTTTGTGTGAACGGAGCCACACAAAACTTACTCTATTTAGCTTTTTAAGCTGATATATGTCATCAGAAGATCGTTAATTTCAATCATATCGCCCTTCTGAATAGCTGCATTCAAAACATTAATGAATTCATCATCATCATTTCCGTATTCTTTCTTGCAGATTTCGAACATAATGTCATTAATTGCGGCTTTATCTTCGTTATATGTAGCCTTCTTCATCTTCTTTAGGAGATTAATGTCGATGATTTCAGGACCGGCACTTACCTGAGGCTCTTCGTCTTCATCGTCCTCATATTCGTCGTCATCCTCGTACTCGTCATCATCTTCATATTCATCATCGTCTTCGTATTCGTCGTCATCCTCATACTCGTCATCGTCTTCATATTCATCGTCATCGTATTCGGATTCTTCCATAGCTGGCTCCTGGCTCTGCTCTGGCTCTGCCTCTGGTTTTTCTTCTGGAGCATCTTCCTCAAGACGCAGCTCCATAGCAGTCTTATTAGCCTTAGACTGATGCTTCTTAGCATATTCTTCGTCGCTCACACCCTTCTGGGCTTCGACGAACTTCATATAATTCTCTATTGACTCATTAATTACATTTATACAGTCATAAATAAGCTCAATATTGTTATTAACATAGGCTTTATTTCCAATATTGATGGCATTTTCTATTCTAAATGCTATCTCAGCGGCTTCTACCGCTCCAATATTCTGACATCCTGTACGAACGTTATGAATCTTATTTCTAAAGCCTCTATAATCTGTATCCAGTTTTTCCTTCAGCTCTTCTACTGAATCCTTGTTCTGGTTATAGAACGTGCTGAGGATTCTATTGTAAACATCAATATTACCTCCAATACGCTCAATAACGCTAACTACATCGAAGAGGTCTTCAAGTTTCTTAAGACCTTCGCTGTATCTGGACTCTCTGATATACTGAGTTACATCACTGGTTCTGTATTTAATCTTGCTGTTATCCACGAATCTATTAAGCAGACTGGCAAGGACTGTTATATCAAATGGTTTAAGAATAACATCTGAAAAGCCCTCATCAATGATTTCCTGCTTATTCTTACCAATAACATCTTCCGACATAGCAATAACAGGGAGGTTTGTATAATATTCATCACAAAGATCCCTTATCTCTCTAAGTGCATCTATACCGTTCATGACTGGCATAGCTACATCCATAAATACCATATCGTATTTATTTGTCATGACCATATCGATAGCGCTCACACCACTTGCTGCTGTATCGCACTTAATCTCCATGGACTTAATTACATCTTCAGCCACGTTTCTGCTTAGCTCCACATCATCTACCAGAAGGATATGCAGGTCTGGAGCCCACATCTTCTCTGCCTCTTCCCTGGATACACGCTCGATAGTATTATCGTTCATAGGTATCATATCCGCAGTTGTTTCAGGCTTCTTCTGGTCTACAGTGAATGTAAAGGTGGTTCCCGCTCCATATGTACTCTCTACTATAAGCTCTCCACCAAGTACATCTGCGAACTTTTTGGCAATCGAAAGGCTTACGCCCATACCTTCGCTGGAGCCTGTCTTTTTGGACTCCTCTGTATATGTAATCTCAAATAGATGTTCAAGCTTTTCTTCCGGTATACCTATACCTGTGTCGGAAACGCTGAATACAAGTCTTGTATCGCCCTTGCCATCTCCCTGCTGAACCTCGTAGTTATCTACAGAAAGTGTAATAGAACCTTCCTTAGTGTATTTAACCGAGTCATCAAGGATTATATCCAGAACGTTCTTAATCTTATCGAAATCTCCTATCAGGATATCAGGTATATTCTCACCCAGGTCAACAAGGAACTTAATTGGCATATCTGCCAGCTTATTAAGCATATTGTCTGATATATCACAAATAAGAGTTGTTACTGAATAAGGCTCACTGACCGCTTCTTCCGCTCCAGATTCAAGTCTTGCAAGAAGAATGGTCTCGTCTACTCTATCTATAACGTCATATCCCTTATTAACAATCTCTTTAAGATTCTTCTGAGTTTCTTCATTCTCAGTTCCATCCTTAAGCATATTGGTAGCAAATGAGATCATGGCATTTATAGGCAGCTTTATCTCGTTACTCATATTAGCCAGGTAGTCTGTCTTAGCACTACTGTTCTTAATCACATCTTCATGCTTCTTATTCAGTTCATCCAGCTCTTTCTTCTTTCTATTGAACTGTCTATAGATTCTTATGATAAGAACAAGAATAAGAAGTATATTTACTATTACAAATGCCAGAATGGCTATACGCACTGCCTTCTTCTCAAGAAGGCCCTCTTCCTTATTGATGGTAAAGGATATAGGCTTTTCACACTGCACACCGTCTCCGTTTACAGCATTGGCCTCGAATACATAAGTACCACCGTCAAGGTTTGTATATACAGCTTCGAAGTTCTCATTACTTGAAAGAACTTCTGCTTCCTTATCAAATCCAACCAGCTGATACTCTACCTGTATATTCTCTCTATTGAAGTAACTAAGTACTGCAAAGGAGATTTCAAGACGCTGAGTATCTGATGGGATGTTTAATTCTCCTCCCATCTGGTCATAATAATATGTTTCACCATCCACCTTTATCTCAGAGATTGTGATCTTAGGCGGAACCTCATTTGTCTCTATATCCTTAATATTGAATTTCATTACACCTGCACCGGTGCAGAGATAAATATCAGAATTATAGATACAGCTATTAGAATTATTGGAAATACCACTTTCCAGTCCGTCACCCACTGAATAATATCTTTCTGAAATAGGGGTTGTGGAAAGCAGGTTATCTTCTGTTGAATAAATGAGACCCTTCGAACCAACAATAAACAGCGTACCGTCTTTAAGGATCAGACTGTAAATATTATTGGAAAAGTCAATATTACTGATGGATCTGAATGTACCGTCATAATATGAAAGTCCATTATTAGTACCTATCCAAAGTCCATCTGTTCCCTCTGTAATACAGGAAACAACATTTGAATTAAGGCCATCCTCATCAGTGTAATTCTTAATGTTATCTTCCTCTATCACATAAAGACCACCACCGTCAGAGCCCGCATAAAGCTTTCCTTCAGAATCCTCATAAAGTGTGATGATATTTGAATAGTCCAGACCGTTATCGTAATTATAGTTTTCAAATACACGTCCATTAAAATTGATAATACTGATTCCATCCTCAGTACCAATGGCTATCTTTCCATCATTTGTCTCATACAGGCAATTGACCATGTTACTGAGAAGTCCTGTAGCCTTGTTATAAGCTGTTATTCCTCCATCCGGCTGATACTTAACAACACCATACTTTCTGTATGTACCAAACCAGATATTTCCTTCTCTATCCTGGATGATATCACGGACAGATACGCCTGCCATATATTCTGTCAGCTCGTTATTTACAAGGTTTTTCTCTGAATCAAGTATAAAGAGACCCTCGTCAGTTCCAATATATGTAGAACCATCAAAGATTTCCACACAGTTTGTAAGTGTATCAGGGATACCATAAAGCTTATTAAGATTTGAGAATTTGCTCTTTGACATGTAGTAAAGACCTTCTTTACTAGATGCAAACCAGAAATTACCTTCGTAGTCGATGATCATATCAGAAATATAGCTATCTACACTTGTTTTTGTAAGAGATTTAAAGCTGCCATGATCATCAAAATAACCTACACCGTTATCAGTACAAAGGTAAGTTTTATTGTTATAGCAATAGATACTATTAATACCATCTTTGGTTGACTCCCAGACCGAAACATGGTCAAAGTCTGTAATATGAAGTACTGAGCTATTGATGGTACCAATATAAATAACTCCAGATGTATCACTGGAAATAGACGAAAGCTCTTCTTCAGTATAATCAGAGGAGCTTCTTTCTGTAACAATACCACTTTCATCAATGCTGAAAATTGTATTACCATTATAAATGCCCCAGATTTTAGACTGGGCAACTGTTATTCCTTTAACATTATGCTTTGCAAGAGTTTCATTTCTCACAAGGATATCGTGGTCGCTGGCTTTATCAACTGTATAAACGCCATATGCAGTGCCCACATAAATAGTTCCATCAGGAGCTTCGCACACGTCATTAATACATTTAACGCCGCTATAGTATTCGTCTGAGAAATGGTAAATATCATTTCCGGATATTCTGAAGAGACCGTAGTTATTTGTAGCAACCCACAGTCTGCCCTGAGTATCCTGAAATAGGGAGTTTATGTAATAAACATCGGCCTTATCAGTGTTCCAGAGATTAAAGAGGCGGAACTCATTACCGTTATATCTATAAAGTCCGCCATCTGTTCCAATCCACATATATCCGGATTTAGTCTGATAGATGCAATTGACCTCGGAACTTCCAAGACCATTATCCTGATTATAGAGAGTTTCCTGATAATCAGAAGGGACGTCTTCTGCATTTACATTATGTACGCCAAAAAGACATGCAGCGCATGTCATTAAGGCACATAAAAGTATGAATTTAAGCTTCTGTGAGAAATGCTTCATATCCCTTTTCCGTTTCAAATATATCTGCTTTGCTTGTTACTTCCCAAGGAGCATGCATATTGAGTACTGCTACTCCGCAGTCCACAACTTCCATACCATAGAGGGAAAGTATGTAGGCGATGGTTCCACCACCACCAAGGTCTACCTTACCCAGCTCAGCTGTCTGGTAGAATACTTTATTATTCTCAAGGATTCCTCTGATCTTGCCAATATATTCTGCATTAGCATCATTAGAACCGGATTTTCCTCTTGAACCTGTAAATTTATTGAATACCATTCCTTTTCCAAGGAAGGCTGCATTCTTTGCCTCAAAACAATTTGCATAGAGAGGATCGTAGCCTGCGCTAACATCTGAAGAAAGCATACAGGAATTCTTAAGACATCTTCTAAGTGAAAGATTACTGTTATATCCAGCAAGCTCAAGAATCTCAGCCACACTGTTCTCAAAGAATTTAGACTGCATTCCTGTAGCACCTACTGAACCTATCTCCTCTTTATCTACAAGAAGTGTACAAGCTGTCTTTTCTGGTTTCTTTACATTCAGCATAGCGATAAGTGATGTATAAGCACAAACCTTATCATCCTGTCCATATGCAAGAATCATAGACTTATCAAGACCCATATCTCTTGGCTTACCTGCTGGTACAATCTCCAGCTCTGCAGACATAAAGTCTTCTTCTTCCATGTCGTATTTCTTCTTAAGGATTTCAAGAACCTGCTTCTTTACAAGTTCTTTTTCTTTCTTCTTGTCATCCTTGCTGACCTTAATTGGTCTTGAAGCAATGAGAAGATCAAGGTTCTCACCTTCAACAGCTACATTAGCCTTCTTTACCATCTGCTCCTGTGCAAGGTGAATAAGAATATCAGTTACACAGAATACTGGATCATCTTCATCCTCACCGATGATTACATCTACCTTTGTTCCATCCGTTTTAACCACAACACCGTGGATTGCAAGCGGAAGTGTTACCCACTGATACTTCTTAATACCGCCATAATAGTGAGTATCAAGGTAAGCCAGGTCATTCTTCTCATATAAAGGATTCTGCTTTACATCAAGTCTTGGTGAATCAAGATGTGCTCCAAGTATGTTCATTCCTTCTTCAAGTGATTTCTTTCCGATATTGAAGAGAGCTACAGTCTTGCCCATGCATACTGCATAAACCTTATCTCCTGCCTTAAGCTTTTTCTTCTTTTCGATAACTGATTCAAGAGAAACATAACCAGCCTCTTCAGCCTTTTTAACCATGTAGGCTGTACCTTCTCTCTCTGTCTTACCCTTAAAGAGATAATCCTTATATCCCTCACAGAGCTCATTTAATTTCTTTTCATCATTCTTAGAATATGCTTTCCAGGCATTTTTTCTTTCCATTTTTCAGTCTCCTTTTAGTTATATGATTTAAGTATTTCTGAAATTATGTCAACCGCTTTATCGCAGTCTTCTTTTGTTACTGTAAGTGGTGGAACAAGTCTGATTACATTTGGCTTAACCACTGACATAAGAAGTTTTCTTTCAAATGCATCGTGCTTAACATCAGCTGCAATATTCTTTTCAAATACGCAGCCAACCATAAGACCCATACCTCTTACGCCGATAACTCCATCCAGCATACTCAGCTTATCCATAAAGTACTCGCCTACAACGCGGGCATTTTCATAGAGCTTCTTATCCATAATTTCTTTAATAGCTGCATAGGAAGCTGCACAGCATACAGGATTACCACCGAAGGTTGTACCGTGGGTTCCAGCTCCAAGTACGCTCATGGCATCATTTGTAGCACACATAGCAGCTATTGGCATTCCGCCACCCATAGCCTTTGCCATGGATACTGCGTCCGGCTTAATGCCATAATTCATATAAGCCATTACATTTCCTGTTCTTCCCCATCCTGTCTGAACCTCGTCCAGAAGAAGAAGGATTCCCTTTTCATCACAAAGTGCGCGCAGACCTGTTAAGAATTCCTGTGTTGCAGGATAAACTCCACCCTCGCCCTGTACTGGCTCTACCATTACAGCTACAACATCATCTGTTACAGCTTCTCTAAATGAATTCAGATTGTTAAACTCTGCATATTTAAATCCATCTACAAGTGGTTCGAATCCTTTATGGATAGCACTTCCAGGCTGTCCAGTAGCGGTAAGTGTTGCAAGAGTTCTTCCATGGAAAGAATTAAGAGCAGTTACTATCTTGTACTTCTTTCCACCAAATCTATCATTACCAAATTTTCGAGCCAGCTTGATCATTACTTCATTAGCCTCAGCACCTGAGTTCTGGAACTGAACCTTGTCCATTCCTGTGCACTCACTGATAAGCTTTGCAAGCATTATCTGAGGTACTGTATAAAAGTAGTTTGATGCATGGATCATTGTATCAGCCTGCTCTTTGATAGCATTTATAACAGCCTCATTACATCCACCAACTGAATTAACTGCAATGCCACCGAGAAAATCCAGATACTTCTCTCCATTCTCGTCAATAAGGTACTGATCCTTACCTGAATCTGCTATGAAATCGTACCTTTTGAAGGTCTCATTCATATATTTTTCAGCCATTTCGATCAGTTCTTCTTTTGATAGATTAAAATCCTTTGAAATCATAATATTATCCTCTTTTAAATATTCATTAAAATACAAACCATAATTTTACCATAAACCGCAAAAAAAGTCGATATTTCAAGCTAACCTAAAATACCGACTTTTTATATATATTAAGTATTTATCTTACCAGAACAAAATTCTCTTATTTGGCAAACTGACTATTATAAAGTTCGTAGTAAAAACCCCTTAAATTCAGTAGTTCCTGATGGGAACCCTTTTCTATAACAGCACCATCCTTCATAACAAGGATAATATCTGATTCTTTTATAGTAGAAAGTCTATGGGCAACAACAAAGCTTGTTCTTCCCTTCATCATCTTATCAAATGCCCTCTGTATTCTCTGCTCTGTTCTTGTATCTATTGAGGATGTAGCCTCATCGAGAATAAGCATTGGTGGAAGTCTCAGCATTACCCTGGTAATACAAAGCAGCTGCTTCTGTCCTGCAGACAGGTTTCCACCATCCTCTGAAAGCACTGTATCATAACCATCCGGCAGTCTTCTGATAAACCTGTCGGCATGTGATACTCTTGCAGCCTCTTTTATTTCTTCGTCAGTAGCATCCGGATAACCATAGGCTATATTTTCCCTGATTGTTCCAGATTTTAACCAGGTTTCCTGAAGTACCATACCAAAGTTAGTTCTCACACTGCTTCTGGTTATCTCAGAAATATCCTGATTATCTATATAGATATTTCCCTTATTAACATCATAGAACCTCATAAGAAGGTTGATAAGAGTACTCTTTCCACTTCCTGTAGGTCCAACAATAGCAACCTTCTGACCATTCTTTACCGAAAGACTAAGGTCTTCTATCAGCTTACGATCCTTAGTATATGAGAAGGATACATCTTCAAGACTTACCTCCCCGTCTATATCGATAAGATCGTCATACTCAGCGTCAGATGGCTCTGGCTCCTCTTCAAGAAGCTCAAATACTCTGGCGGCACTGGCAAGAGCCGCTGTAAGCTCTGTCATAACACCGGATATCTCATTAAATGGTTTTGCATACTGTGTAGCATAGCTGAGGAAGCAGGTAAGCTGACCAACTGTAAGTCCACCCGAAAGAACAATAAACGCTCCCACGATAGCCACGCCTGCATAAACCAGGTTATTAATAAGTCTTGTTGAAGGATTTGTAAGGGATGAAAAGAATGTAGCTTTAAATTCTGCATCCGTCAGTTCTTCATTAATATCTTCAAATCTCTTTTGGGCTCTATCCTCATAAGAAAATGCCTGCACCACCTTTTCATTTCCAACCATCTCGTTTACAAGACCTGTCATCTCAGCTCTTTTCTCAGACTGTCTGGTAAACATCTTATAGGTTTTTCTGGTAATGAATCCTGCCACAAGAAGTGACAGAGGGGTCAGCACTATTACCACCAAAGCAACCGGAACACTGGTCTTTAACATAAAGCAGATAGTTCCGACTATAGTAATCACTCCAGTAAATAGCTGTGAAAAGCCCATAAGAAGACCATCTGAAAGCTGATCTACATCACTAAGGGTTCTTGATACAGTATCACCATATTCGTGACTATCAATATAAGCTATAGGCAGTTTATTAATGTGCTCATAAATTTTCTCTCTAAAATCCCTGACAACTCTGTATACGATTGCATTGTTTATCATGCTCATTATCCACTGGAATAAAATGGATATCACAATAACTATGACAAAGGTTGTAAGCAGTCGGGTAACTTCAGGAATATTAACCTTACCCTTCTCTACTATACAGTCAATGGCCCTTCCGGAAATAATAGGCGCATAAAGCTGCATAACAACTGTAACAACAGATGCTAATAGAGAAAGTATCATAAATGGAATGTATGGCTTCAGGAATCTGAGGAGTTTCTGGATTACATTTTTCTTCATGCACTCACACCTCCTGACTCCTTAAACTGTGTATGATATATCTCACGGTATATCTCACAGTTCCTGTAGAGGTCTTCATGTCTGCCCATTCCAACAGCCTTACCATCATCCATAACGATGATCAGGTCTGCATGTTTAATAGAAGATGCCCTCTGGGAAACTATTATGTTTATTCTATTATTAGAAGCCTTTGAAAGTGATGTTCTGAGCTTTGCCTCTGTTGCATAGTCAAGAGCCGAGGAGCTGTCATCCAGAATAAGGATTTCCGGACGTCTTACCAGCGCCCTTGCAATGCAGAGTCTCTGCCTCTGTCCACCTGAAAGGTTCTTTCCATACTGAAGAATCTCGTAATTGAGTCCTTCCTTATGACTATATACAAATTCCATGGACTGAGAAATATCCAGAGCCCAGTCCATAGCTCTTCTATCTGCTTTAGTATCTGATATTCTGAGATTGTCAGCCACTGTGCCTCTAAAGAGAACGGACTTTTGAGGAACTATTCCCACCTTCTCACGAAGCACTTCCTTAGGATATTCATTAATATCAATCCCATTTATCTTAATGCTTCCTTCCGAAGTATCGTAGAAACGAGGTATCAGATTAACAAGTGTGGATTTACCAGAGCCTGTACCTCCGATAATACCAATAGTCTGACCAGCATGTGCCTTAAAGCTTATATCTTCTATTGCATGCTCTTTTGCATCTCCATAGCTCATTGATACATGATCAAATTCAATGGAATACTGAGCATACTTCTTGTCTATAGTCTCTCCAAACTCCTGTTCACTACGGATATCCATAATTTCATTGATTCTTCTGGCACTGGCCATAGCCTTTGTAAGTGTGATTATCAGATTAGCCAGCTTTACCAGCTCTACTAGGATCTGTGACATGTAGTTAACAAGTGCAACAATCTGCCCCTGAGTCAGTTCACCTGCATCTACCTTAAGTGCACCAACATAAATAAGAGATGCAATTCCAAGGTTGATAATAAGATAAGTCACCGGATTCATGAGGGCTGAAATTCTGCCCACCAGAAGCTGGGAACTCATCAAATCATCTGTTGCATCTGAAAACTGTCTTTCTTCTATTTTCTGTCTGTTAAAGGCTCTGATAACGCGCACGCCAACCAGACTCTCTCTGGTAAGAAGCGTCACCTTATCCAGTTTACCCTGAAGCTTTTTGTAAAGAGGAATAGATACAAATGTGATAGTGAATACCACTACTATAAGAACAGGCATTACAACAAGAAATGCTGACGAAGCAGAAGCATCTACCGTGAATGCCATTATTACTGCACCAAATACAATAAATGGTGAGCGTAGGAAAAGACGGAGGAACATATTCACCCCTGTAACCACAAAATTGACATCACTGGTCATTCTTGTGATGAGTGTAGCTGTTCCTGCCTTATCTATCTCATTATATGATAAGGAATTGATATGTCTGAACAGGTCATTCCTGAGGGATTTACCAAAACCTATGGCTGCTCTAGCCGCAAAGTACTGAGCAGTAATAGATGCAACATATCCAACTATTGTCAGAAGCAAAAGAATAAGACCTGAAAACCATACATATGAACGGTTCTCCTGCCCTATTCCAATATCGATAAGCTTTATCATTACAAGGGGAACCAAAAGCTCGAAAATCGCTTCGAGCATCTTAAAGAAAGGAGCAAGTGCTGCCCTAACTTTGTATTTCCCTAAATATTTCAGTAACTTAGTCATTACAATTTCCTTTTATTTCTCGTAAGTATAAATATCAAGTATTTTGAAATTATCCGTTTCAACTATCAGCTGATATAAACAAGCTAAAGTATTATTATCTTTTATTGGAGCCTTAAGAACAATATGCATCTTATAAACATCATTCTCCACTCTCTTAGACTCAATATCATTTACGCTGATTCCGTAATTACTGATAATACTGAGAACATTGGCCAGACTGCCCGCTCCATCGTTGCAGACAAATGTGACCTTAATCCTGTTTGCATCATTCATTGCTTCCAGGTTCTTGATAAAGGAATGAGTTTCAACAAATTCAAATGTAGCCTTTGGATCTGCGGCACATTTGATTTCATATTGATGCTTTCTTCCAAGACTTATAGTCTTTTTAACGAATATCTTATATTCGTTTTTAATGGACTCATCCACATCCGCTGATCTTTTATCCAGAATTTCCTGCTCTCTTTCAGGATTATAGATGGCCGCTCCACTCTGCATTTTATCTTCTATAATGCGTTCTGAAATCTCCATACGCTTTTTAAAGAGCTCTTTTAATCCATTATCAACTTCATCTATCTCTTTTCTAATTTCTCCAAGTCCCATACTTATCACCTTTCTTACCAAGGAATCTTGAAGGCGAAACCTGTCTGTCACCTATTTCTCTTGGTACATAAATATATAAATTATTACTGCTTCTGGTTATACCAACATAAAACAGTCTTCTTTCTTCTTCAATCTCATCAGGAGATTTAGATTTCTTATGTGGAATACTTCCTTCCACTGCATCCAGTATATGAACCTCACTAAATTCAAGTCCCTTCGCACTATGCAGTGTCATAAGCTGAATGCCATCTACCTCTTCCTCTTTTTCTTCCTTTGGTTTTCTGCTGGTTTCCAGCATTTCAAACATCTGAAGGAAGGTATCCGAGTCACTTATCATAGACTGGAATTCATCTAACATATCTGAAATCTCATCATAATCTATATTTCTATCCTCCGCAAGCTTCTTTAAGTATCCATCATAGTCTACAGCTCTTCTGATATAGTTAACTGCAGCAAATGGACTAAGCTTGGAGATAGTCCTTATTTCTGAGATCATACGTTTAATATTATCACGAAGATAGTCTTTACCCTTCGCAGCTCTAAGCAAGTCCTCTAATTCAACCACTTCACTGGTAAGCATATCACGGCTTATATACCTGACCGGCTTGTTCATTATATCAAGAAATACCTTCCTGCTATGGTCTCCCATGGCATATCTGATATAACTCAGGATTGGCCTTACATAGATATGATTTGTTATATCTGGGATTGCATCTCTCACATTAAATGGAACATTGTAAGAGCTAAGCTTATACATAAGCCTTCTAGGTCCCAGATTAGTCCTGTAAATAATAGCTATATCTGAAGGAGAAATACCTTTCTTAAATGCTTTCTGAAGACGGCTCAGTATCAGATTATATTCATCTGTCTGAGTCCTCATGTCATCAATCGTAACCTGCCCCTTTGAGCTTACAACAGACTTAAGAGACTTTCCATATCTCTTTTTATTATCTGCAATGATAGATGAAGAAAGCTCAACTATCTCCTTAGGACATCTAAAGTTATTTGAAAGCTGTAAGGTAGATGCATTGTGGAATTCCTTAGTGAATTTATGCATTATATCAGGTCTTGCTCCCCTGAAACCGTATATTGACTGATCATCATCCCCAACTACGTAGATGTTATCCCTTGGATGAGCCAGCATCTTAAGTATCTCGTACTGGATCATATTTGTATCCTGATACTCATCTACCATAATAAAAGGATAAAGCTCTCTTATCTTTTCCAGAATGTCCGGTCTGTCCTTAAGCAGCTTATAACATTCTGTGACCATGTCATCAAAATCTATAAGCCCGTTTCGTTCTTTATATTCCTTATAAAGCCTATAAGTAGTGACAAAGTCATTTCCGGACATGTCCCTGCTGTAATAATTCTCTATATCGATCATATTGCAGGAAATAATGCCCAGCTGATTCATAACGCTGACCAGGGTTTCTTCATTATCATAAGTTTCAGGCCCAAGCTTTCTGAGTATTGTCCTGAGAACCTCTCTCTTCTTTTGCTCATCAAGAACACCCAGGTTTAGCTTGTCACCATAGGCTGTTCTTATGATCCAGTAAAAAAATGAATGGAAGGTTCCAAAGCGCACATTTGTACTGGTAAGACCACTCAGCTCCAGGAATCTTTCCCTCATGGAAACTGCTGCAGCTTTAGTAAATGTTATCACCAGTATATTCTCTGGTCTTACATCATATTCATATATCAGGTTATTAACTCTGTTAACTATAACCGTAGTCTTTCCGGATCCTGGTGTACCTATTACCATCAGCGGACCCTCGTACCACTCTATAGCTTTAATCTGTTCCTCTGTAAATCCCATAACCTCACTACTTAAGGAAATAGCGCGATATTAATCGCGCTATCTACCACAACATTTCTTATATTTCTTACCGCTTCCACATGGACAAGGGTCATTTCTACCAACCTTTGGTGCCTTTACAACTGTATGAGAAGTCTTCTCCTTCTTATAAAGGGCATTTCTTGTCTCTTTATCGAAGATTGCATCCCACTCAGGAAGTGTATAAAGCCACTCAGCATTGCAGCCTACCATGTTCATGTACAGCTTCTCTGTATCGATGTCGATAGTAACTTCAGAATCTTCTGTTATATCATCAAGATTATTAGATTCTTTTAAGCTGTCATCTATACCATCCAGGAAACCAACTATTATCTCAATGTTTGTTTCATACTTCTCAGCAAGTTCCTTTACTGTTCCCTTAACAACCTTTGTTGGCTCTTTAAGGAGCTGCTCATAAATACCCTTCTCTATTCCGAAGTAGTTAAGCCAGAACTGCTTTCCTTCAGGTGTTCTATCATCCAGACCATAAGCATGGTCTCTCCAATCTTTTAATAATCCCATAATAAATTCCTTTCGCTTTAATATAGAAATATAACCTTTGCGATTATATCAAAATCTAATCTAAGTGTCAAAAAATATGCACCATATTTTATTCATATCTGAGAGCCTCAATAGGACTGAGATTTGCAGCCTTTATTGAAGGCAAAAGTCCGAAGATAATTCCTATTACCATTGAGAAAACAACTGATACTGCTATAGCCGGAACACTGATGGCAACTGGCACCTCAGCCAGCCTTGAAATAAAGTAGGCAAGGCCTATTCCCGCAGCAACACCCAGAAGTCCACCAATACTTGTAAGAACAGCAGCCTCTGTGAGGAACTGACTAAGTATTGCACTCTTTCTGGCACCTATTGCTTTCTTAAGTCCAATCTCTCTTGTTCTCTCAGTAACAGAAACCAGCATGATATTCATAACGCCTATACCACCTACAAGAAGGGAAATGCTTGCTATCCAGATAAGCTGTTTACTTGTAGAATTCTTCAGCTTCTGAAGCTCTCTGGCCTTCTTCATTATATCTTCACTGGTATATTTTACTGAGCCCTCTTCTCCTGAAGAAGAAATGTATTCATTCAGGTAGTCCTGAGTCTTCTTTCCAGCATCTGCCATATCCTCAGTAGATGTAGCCTTTATGATAACCTGATAAGGCTGGTCAAAGCTGTTTATTACAGTCCAGGATGTATCCGGAATAATAACAACTCCTGAATTAGCCTCTCCATAGTAGGTATACCAGTCATTAACGTTATTGATGATTGGTTCAACAGTCTCAGCCTTTTCTACTATTCCAACAACAACAAATGGCTTACCACTAATCTCTATGGTCTTATCTATACAGTCCTCGCCATCAAAAAGGGAATAAGCTGTATCACTGTCAAGGACGGTCACGTTTCTATGTCTCTCAAAATCCGCATCAGCAAAGAGTCTTCCTCTTATAAGATCATACCCCATAAGATTGATGAAGCTGTTATCTCCGCCATAAAGATAACAACCAGCCAGCTCGTTTCCAAGCCTGGTTACATCTTCATACATCTGTCTCTTATGATAAATGGCAGCATCCTGTACAGTCTTAATGGCTTTGATATTCTCCAGCATGTTGTCATTTATGATAGGGACCTCAGAAAGATCCACATCATAATCAGAGGTGACCTCCATGCCGTTCTGGGTAATATTTACATTTACCACATTGTCACCAGCACCAACAAGACTATCCTTGATCTCGTCATTTGTTCCTTTAATTGTAGATACGATGGCTATTATAGAGGCAATTCCAATGATAATGCCAAGCATGGTCAGGAATGACCTGAGCTTGTGGCTGAAAATACCCTGAAATGATAGCCTAATATTCTCTATCATAACTACTCCTAATATAAATCATCATTTTCCTTATGAACTGTAACCTTGCCTTCTACAGCTTCTTTCTCATAAGGAAATGCTATATAGTCTTCACTTGTAATACCACTCTTAACTACTATCTGAGCGCCGTAATAAATTTTTCCTGTCTCTATATATTGTTTCTTAAGACGGCCATCTACTTCCTTCATAACAAAGTAACCGCCATTATCCTTCTTTGTCAGGTAAAGAGGAAGCATAATGTCATCTCCGCCACCACCTTCAAAGTCCTCAGCAGAACCATTGATGGTGACTTCTACATAAGCCTCATCTACCATATCTTCCACATCGCTGAGAGAAATCTTAACCGGATATGTAGACTGAACACATGGATAAGAGGTAGTTCCATTTGGAGAGGTTCCAATACTTACAACCTTTCCCATATACATTTCGCCTGTATCATAGCAATAGACTGTCGCCTCATCACCAATATTTACGCTGTCTATATCCATCTCACCAACAGAAACTGTTGTGGAATATGTTCCTTCGCTGCTGACAACTATAACAGGGAAGCCGGAAGCAATGTTCTCATCGGACATATCTACCTTTACAACCACTCCATCAGCCTCAGCAACAACAGAACCCTTACTTATCTTTCTCTCCTGCTTTCTGATAGAAAGATTCTGATTATCTATACTGTTCTGAATGCTGTTTATCTCGTCATTCTTTTTCTTGATGGCAAGCTCCAGTTCTTCCTTTGTATAAGTTTCTTCAGCATCTCCATCTGTAGCATCGTCTGTTATATCATCTGTAGCAGCATCATTTTCAGAAGCTTCATCTGCAGGCTCCTCGGCTGCAGGACCTTCCTGTTTTTCAACAGGTGTTGTATTTTGAAGCTTTGTAAGAGCCTTCTTAGCTATTGTCATGTTGGTATTATATACAGCAAGCTGAGAATACATGCTGTCCAGCTGAAGGCTGTCCTTATAAGTATCATATGTAAGGAGTACATCTCCCGCCTCAACAGCATCACCCTCAGATGCCAGAACCTCTTTAAGAGTCTTTGTATTATCCAGAACTACGGACTGGTCTCCATTACTTGAAACAGAACCACTGTAGCTCTCTGCCGTATCCATCATTCCATAGCCTGTATAATATGAAACAGAATATACTCCAATAGGATTGGAATTCCTCTTATGCTTTCTAAACATTTTTATCGCAACAGCACCACCAACTAAAACCACCAGAAGTATTATTGCAATGATCAGGAGTTTACGTTTCATAAAACAATTCCCTCCTTGATCTCTCCATCAAAAATACTGATCACTCTCTCAGCTCTTTCAGCAATCTCTCTGGCGTGAGTGATCATTATGATGGTACTTCCTTCCCTATGAAGGTTTTCAAATATTTCCATTACCTGAACTCCGGACTTTGAATCCAGAGCACCTGTTGGCTCGTCAGCCAGAAGAAGACGTGGTTTATTTACTATAGCTCTGGCTATAGCTACTCTCTGCTTCTGTCCACCTGAAAGCTGAATGGCTTTAAAGTTCATTCTCTCTTCCAGACCAACCTTAATAAGCGCCTCTTCACAAAGAGCTCTCCTGTCCTTTCTAGGAACCTTTGCATACTGGAGTGGAAGCTCTACATTCTGAAGCGCAGTCTGTCTAGGCATCAGGTTGAAATTCTGAAATACAAATCCAATATCCTTATTTCTCATGTCTGACATCTTGCGGTCATTCATGGTGGATATATCTTCATCTCCAAAGAAATAAGAACCTTCTGTTGGTTTATCCAGAATACCTATTATATTCATAAGGGTAGATTTTCCTGATCCAGATGGGCCCATTATGGCCACATACTCCCCATCATCAACCTGGAAGTTGATATTCTTAAGAGCAGGAACTTCTATATCACCCTGTACATATGTTTTTGTAATATTTTCTAAGCGTAGAAGCATTCTCTCTCCCTACTGAGGTCCTTCATCTGATATTACTGTTCCACTTCCATCCGGATTATCATCTGCTGGTGAAAGATCTGAGGATGGTCCATCCCCGGAACCACTGCCGTCTGAAGATCCGCCAGGTCCATCAGGAGAAATGATTATATCTCCATCGGAACCTTCTGTATCATCTATAGATTCACCTCCAGGACCTGTACTATCTGTGCCTTCATTATCAGGATTAGTACTTTCCATTCCTTCTTCAGAACCCTCTGAAGAATCTGGTCCTTCTTCGTTCTGTTTCTGAACGTCCTCATAGCTTGTGGTACATTCATTTCCCTCTGCCACATCATCATTAGGAAATGCTATATAATCCTCAGCCTTAAGGCCGTCAACTATCTGGAATACATCCAGGTTTTCATCGTAATCACCAACTGTAACCTTGGTCTTAACTATCTTATTATCTTCGCCCTGCTTCCATACATAGTACTCATCATTCTCCTGGATCAGGTAATATGATGGCAGGAAGATTCCTGACTTAACATCAGTCTGACCCATATCCAGCTCTATATAAAGATGCTGTCCCAGGATCATATCATCAGTATTTTCAGGTTTCACATAGAAACTGTAGGAAGAAGCCATGGTTCCGCTACCACCCATCATTCCATAACCGCCATCAGTATTATTGGATTCTGGCTCCAGGTCTACCTTGGAAACAGTACCCTTCCAATAAATAGATTCATCCACACGGGATCTGATAAGTACAGGTGTTCCGGACTGGAAAAGTCTGATACTTGATTCATCAGCCGTTCCCTTTATTCTGTATTCACCCTCAGCAATAATGGTGATATAAGCATTCGAGTCCTCTGTAGAGCCTTCATTCATGTCAAAGCTTGTGCTCTCGCCTGCGTTCTCATTTATCTTCTTTATAATGCCGGACATAGGAGCCGTAACTGTAGCCTCATCGATGGCATTTTGCTGCTTTGTAATCTCAAGATCCTTTACTGTCAGATTGTATTCCTGTTCCTTGATGGATGTGTTAATACTATTAATCTGACTGGTATAGCTCAGAATGTCATCTTCATTAGTCGCATTATCTCTCTGAGTTTTGTAATCAGTAAGGGATGTATTGTAGCTGGCTATGGTATTAACAATACCGGTCCTGTCCAGATTCATCTGCTCAAGATCCAGTTCCATATCCGTTGTATCATAACTAAAGAGTTCGTCGCCTTCTTTGACAACGTCCCCTTCCTTTACATATACTTCTTTTACAGTTTTATTAGCGTCCTTATTAATGGACTTTGTCTCCTGGGACTCTACAACACCCATGTATCTGCTTTCTACACCTACACTCTTTGTAGATATTATTCCAACAGACTCAACATAGGTAAGTTTTCCATTTCCCGAAGCCTTGTTTCTGCCTCTATATAAGAATACAAAGACCACAGCTGCTATAATCAGTAGGACGACTATGATTATTGGTATTATTACCTTTTTCTTCATTATCTATTCCTCATTCTTACTGAATACTTTATTTAGCCATAGGATTATATAAATGATTATCGGATATATAATGATAACAAATAGCATAGCTAATATATACTGACTTTGAACTATTACTAAATATATAAATATTCCTAAGAGGACTGCATAAATTGCAAGGAGCAAAATAGCCAGCACTCTGGAAAGCTTACTTCTCTTCACTCTGTTCACCCTTTATCTTATCAAACCATTTCTTTATATCTGCTTCGTAGCCATTATCTCCTGGCTCATAGAACTTAAGATCCTTTATTGCATCAGGAAGATATTGCTGATCCACATAATGCATTGGATAGTCATGAGCATATTTGTAACCCACATGTCCCAGCTCAGCCGAGCCTGCATAATGAGCATCCTTTAAGTATGGTGGAACCTCTGCATTACCATATTTCTTAACAGCATCATTTGCACTGAAAATGGCATTTACTACGGAATTACTCTTTGGAGCGGTAGCCACATAGATTGCCGCATGAGCCAGAATAATCTGAGCCTCTGGTATTCCCACTCTCTCAGCCGCAAGAGCACAGGAAACCGCCACCTGAATAGCCTGAGGATCTGCATTTCCAACATCCTCGCAGGCACATATCATAATTCTTCTTGCAATAAATGTAACGCTCTCGCCACCATAAAGCATCTTTGCAAGATAATAAACTGCAGCATCCGGATCAGAACCTCGCATGGATTTTATAAAGGCAGAAATTATATCATAATGATTATCTCCGTCCTTATCGTATCTGATGGCTCTACGCTGAATGCATTCCTCCGCAACCTCCAGCGTTATCTCTATCTTTCCGCTTTCTTCATTACGCTCTGTAGAAAGAATACCAAGTTCAATGGCATTTAGCGCCTTTCTGGCATCTCCTTCTGCAACATCCGAAAGAAAGTCTGCTGCTTCATCTGTAATGGTAGCATTAAAGCTTCCCATTCCACTTTCGTTATCATATACAGCTCTCATTACCAGTTCACGGATGTTTTGGGCACTAAGAGGTTTTAGTTCGAAAACATTTGATCTGGATACAAGAGCGCTGTTTACTTCAAAATAAGGATTTTCTGTAGTCGCTCCAATCAGGATAACTGTTCCATCCTCAACATGAGGAAGAAGGAAATCCTGCTGGGACTTATTGAATCTATGAATCTCGTCTATAAAAAGAATGGTCTTCTTGCCATAAGCACCTCTGTTCTGCTTCGCCTTTTCGACCACTGCTTCCATATCCTTCTTGCCGGAGGTGGAGGCATTTAACTCCTCAAAAAAAGCACTGGTAGTATTTGCTATTACCATTGCCAGAGTAGTTTTTCCGGTTCCGGGCGGTCCATAAAATATTACAGAGCTAAGCTTGTCAGCTTTTATAGCTCTGTAAAGAAGTTTGCCCGGGCCAAGGATATGCTCCTGGCCAACGAACCCATCTAAAGTTTTTGGTCTTATACGACTTGCAAGAGGAGCCTCTTTACGCTGCTCCTCCTGTCTCATGTAATCAAAAAGATCCATCTTTCCTGCCTACGCCTCGATTAAGCCCAGTTTCTTGATTATTGCATCAAATTTAATGATGTCTATAGGCTTACAAACATAATCATCATAATCGCTACTTGCATATGTAGCATCAAAGTCCTCATCAAGTGCAGATATCATAACTACCTTACATCTTGATATACGAGGGATTCCAAGCTTTCTCTCAGCATCTCTAATAGACTGAAGAGCCTTGTATCCATCAATCTTTGGCATCATAATGTCAAGACATACCAGATCGAACTCCTTGCCCTCTGATACAGACTTAACAAATTCATCCACTGCCTCAATTCCGTCAGTAGCAAGAACTACCTCACCATATCTGGATAAAAGCTTAGATAAGAACTTTCCACTAGCTATATCATCTTCTGCAACTAAAACCCTCATTACTCATACCTCTCTATACCTTATTATTGCACAAACTTTCAATCCATTTGCTATATTGGATATCAATCTCATCCTTAAATGACCTGCTCATAACCATAACTCTTCGGTTAAGCGAACAGACTATAAACATCCCCAGCAGACTGTCAGCCAGCATCTCTCCTTTGACGTCGGCCTTGATCTCACCATTACTTATGGCATTATCAAAAATCTTTGCCAGGTTTTCTCTTCTCTCAAGAAATCCCTGCTGAACTATTTCTCTGGTATTTGTATTATGCAGCAGCTCCTCATATTGAAGCATGATAGCTGATAATGAGAAATAGTTATTATAGTAGGTTCCATAATTATCTACATACATTTTTATCTTTTCCAGATTAGTAATATTCCTGGATTCCAATGTACTGAAGATACCTTTATCAAACCTGAAATAAAGATTCACAACCTCTACAAGAATCTCATCTGTATTGGTGAAGCATTTATAGATCATCATCTCGCTCAGGTTGGTTCTTCTGGAGATATTATTTATGTTCAATGACGCTAGTCCGGCGTCACTTATAATGTCAATAGATGAAGCTATAATCCTATCTCTAGCCGATATAAAATCTTCTATAAATGACACCCCCTCTCATCTTTTTCACATACATAACCATTGTATTTCTAATCCCTTTCTTTGTCAACCTTAAGAGGCATCAATAAGCGCCGAAAAAGGCAGAAAAAGAGCAGGGGTAAATCCCCTGCTCTTTAAGGTTATGTTCTATAAAAATATTACTTTACGACAGTAACATTTGTAGCCTGTGAACCCTTGTCTCCTTCTGAAAGATCAAACTCTACAGTCTGTCCATCAGCAAGTGTTTTGAAGCCTTCCATGTTGAGACCTGAGTAATGTACAAATACATCTTCCCCATTCTCATCAGTGATAAAGCCGTAGCCTTTCTTTTCATTGAACCACTTTACAGTACCTCTAGCCATTACAATACCTCCATAAATTACTTAATTTTAAGGTTAACTTATGTTGGCAGGATAGTCAATTTACAAAAGACAGATTATGTAAAGAACCGTCATAATAAAATACTGTATGTGATAAAATTTGCGACTCATCCAGAATCACCTCATTCACTTCTTCTATGGCCATATAATAATTAGCGACATCATAAGGCAGCTCAGCGTCTGTGACAACAATAAGCTGATCAATATTCGCAGGCAGAATATAGTAGCTGTCATTCAGTATCTGATATATCTTTTCAAATATACCTGGATAGAGTAAAACATTAGCACCATATTCAAGCGACATATTCGTCAGGCAATAGATATTAGGAGCTTCGAACAAATCATCCGGAGCCGGGACATCATCCATGTCCATTGCCTCAAGAAAATCTGCTATCCTGAAAAGCCTGAAGCTTTCCTCATTTATGCAGGACACAAGGGAATCCGCGAAGATTTCATCTTCATCTTTTCCCAGTTTTTCAAGATCCTCAAAGGTTACATCTGAGTATAATCTTTCTAAACAGGGTCCCACTCTAAGCTTTTTTACTACTGCCACCATGTCATAGAAGCGTTTATAAGGTATAGAGTCTAGTTTGTCTTTATAATATTCATAATTATAAAGAACTGGCATGTATTGAATTGTATTATATTTTTTAACCTTTTCATTTTCCATATCTTTCTCCTTTCGAAGAAACCGATATGTAATGCATAAGGTTAAGCGAATGCTTTTTTATTCTATCAAAGAGTCTTTAGGAACTCAACTACTCTTTCCATCTCTTCATCAGTTCCAATGGTAATTCTTAGATAATTATCAATTCCTGGTGAATTAAAGTATCTAAAATAGATGCCATTTGCCTTAGCAGCCTCAAAAACCTCCTTGGCTGAAATGCCTTTTGGAGAAGCAAATACAAAATTGGCTGATGAAGGAAGTACAGTGTAGCCCATCTCCTTTATCTGAGAAACAAACCACTCTCTTGTATTCTTTATCTTTGCTAGTACTGATCTAAAATAATCCTCATCTGCTATAACCGCACTACCTAGCTTTATGGATGGATAATTCATGGTATAGGAATTATATGAATATTTAACATCATTCAGATATTTGATTATTTCTTTATTTGAGATAGCATATCCTATTCTAAGACCAGCCATGCTTCTGGACTTTGAATAAGTTCTGACAACAATAAGATTATCAAATTCATCTACCATATCCAGAACAGAAGCTCCATCCTCAGCAAAATCAATATATGCTTCGTCAACAATGACAATGCTATCTTTATTAGCTTCAAGGAGCGAACGTATCTCGGCCTTATCCAGATAGATTGCTGTAGGCGCATTTGGATTTGCTATTATTATTCCGCCGTTATCCTGTTTGTAATCATTTATATCAATAGTAAAATCCGGTTTCAGCTCAATAGTCTTAAATGGTATCCTCATCATCTCAGCCCATACTGGATAAAATGAGTAAGTAATATTTGGGAAAAGGATTGGCTTGTCAGAATTAAAAAAGGTCATGAAACACATACCCAGAACATCGTCAGAGCCTACTCCCACAAATACCTGTGATTCATCTACATTATGGTAGTCAGCCAGAGCCTTTACCAGCTCCTCTGCTTTTGGATCAGGATATTTACGTAGTATATCCATTTCCAGACTTTCAGCCATCTTCTTTACTTCTGGCGATACACCATAAGGATTCTCGTTGGTATTGAGCTTGATAACACTTTCATCCTTTGGCTGTTCACCAGGTGTATAAGGTTCTACCTTTCTTATTTTGTCTTCCCAGGCACGTGTCATTATCTTTTCCTCCAAACTACTTCAGGAGTTCTACTAACTCACTAAATTTCATACCATTAGATGCTTTAAGTGTAATTACATCTCCTGGCTTCAGCAGGCCTCTAATATATTCAGCTGCCTGTTTTTTATCTTCAAAATGTTTCTTATTTATAGCGGCTTCTGTAACGCCGTCATAGATATTCTTACTATAATTACCTATTGTGATAAGCTCGTCGATTACAAAGCTTCCATCCTCAAACTTAAGATTATTGATATACTGACCAACTTCCTTGTGGAATGCATTTGTATTTGGTCCCAGCTCAAACATATCTCCAAGAACAGCTATTCTGCTGCCAGCAACATTCATATCTCTCAGGACATTTACTGCAGCCTTCATAGAATCTGGGCTGGCATTGTATGAGTCATCAATAATTGTATAACCACCATCGCAGCTGATAACCTTCTGTCTTAGACCAACAAAGCTTTCAAAGGCTTTAGCAGCCTTCATCAGGTCCAGTCCCATATAATCACAAACAGCCATCGCTGCCAGTGAATTAAGTACATTATGCTTTCCAAGAACACTCAGATTAACCATTATGCGGTCATTTCCGTGTACATATGTATAAGTGTTATATCCATTTTCAAAATAAATGTTTTCAGCTCTATAATCTGCCTCAGGATTTGTTCCATAGAAGAAGGTCTTCACCTTCATCTTGCCCTTCATAGCGAAAAGAAGTGGATCATCAGCATTCAGGAACACAACTCCGTTATCCTTCATCTTGGAACAGATATTCAGCTTCTCAGTACGAATGCCCTCTCTAGAACCAAGAAATTCAATATGTGCATCTCCGATTATAGTTACAACTGCTATATCAGGCTTAACTATAGAGGCAAGCTTATCCATTCCACCTGGTTCACTTATACCCATTTCTATAACCGCAGCCTCAGTTGGCTTATCGCATATTCCGGATACGGTAACAGGAACTCCTATCTGGGAATTCATATTACCTGATGTAGAGAAGGTTTCTACATTACTTGCTACTGCAGCAGTTATCATTTCTCTTGTTGTAGTCTTTCCTACACTTCCTGTTACTCCAATAACCGGCTTATCATATTTACTTCTTATTGCTGTTCCAATCCTCTGAAGTGCAGCAACTGTATTATCAACTTTAATATATGCCACGTTTCCAGGAAGAGCATCCACATCACTCTTGGCTCTTATCATATCCAGGTCTTCTTCTACCAGGATTGACTTTGTAATAGTTGCTACCTGAGGAACGAATTTGTGACCATCCACGTTCTCTCCAGGAATAGCTATAAAGAGGGAACCCTCCTTAACCTGTCTGGAATCTGTAGCTATATCTGTTACAGGGGTTTCAAGAAGCTGACTTCTGAAGTCAGGATCTATATCTCCCTCCATATGTCCTCTTGTAAATTCAAGTATATCTCTGATGGTTATATTCTTCATTTAATCTTGTCATCCTTAATGATAATTTTTGTTTTTTACTTATCTGGAATAAACAACTGACTGAGCTATCTCGTCTGCCTTCTTAGAATCAATGAGATTCTCTATTAATTTAAGTGCAAAGTCTGCAGCTGTTCCAAGACCACGGCTAGTAATGATCTTGCCATCCTGTACTACAGGATAATCCGCACCTGGCCACATTGCACCAGTAAGACTGGCTTCAAGACCAGGATAGCATGTAGCCTTCTTTCCATTAAGAAGTCCCATTGCACCAAATACTGTTGGAGCGGCACATATAGCAGCTATGAATTTGTCAGAATCATAATAATTCTGAACCATAGCTCTAACCTCATCACTTTCCTTGAGGTAGTTTGTTCCAGGCATTCCACCAGGAAGAACAACCATATCGGCATCATCTCCAGCTTCCTTTAGAGTTATATCAGCCTTAACTCCAATGCCTCTTGCTCCGGTAATATCAAGTGAATCTGTAATAGAAACCATCTTGATGTCTATTCCAGCTCTTCTCATAAGGTCTACAACCATAAGACCTTCAATCTCCTCAAATCCGTTTGCCAAAAGTATATATACCTTACTCATTTTTCTTCTCCTCTATTTAATGAGATTAGCGTAGATGTCATCCACCCAATCCACATCTACATCTTCTATCTTTCCTTCGTCGACAAGCTTTGCAATATCAGGTGATATTGGAATTCTTGCAGTATGTTCAATGTTGTTCTTTGCTGCAACATCTGCAACTGTGCTTGCGCCAAATATCTCATGTTCTTTGCCACAATCCGGACACTTGAAATAAGACATATTCTCCACAAGACCAAGCACTGGTATATTCATAACAGTAGCCATCTTAAGAGCCTTGCCTACTATCATCTCAACAAGCTCCTGTGGTGATGTTACAACGATAATTCCATCCACTGGAAGTGACTGGAAAACTGTAAGTGGAACATCTCCTGTTCCAGGTGGCATATCAACAAACATAACATCTACATCGCCCCATGCCACGTCTGTCCAGAACTGCTGAACAGCTCCGGCAATGACCGGTCCTCTCCAGATAACTGGATCCTCTTCATTATCTACAAGAAGATTAATGGACATAAGCTTAATGCCATCTCTTGTATTTACAGGAACAATTCCTATATCTGAACCATAAGCCTTCTGATGTACTCCGAAGGATTTTGGTATAGATGGACCTGTTATATCCGCATCCAGTATTGCTGTCTTAAGTCCCATCTTATTAGCTTTTACTGCAAGAAGGGATGTGATAAGTGATTTACCTACTCCACCCTTGCCACTGATAATACCTATAACCTTCTTCACATTTGAATACTCATTTTGAACTTTTCTGAGGCCTTCTGGCATTGATCTTTCAAACGCCTTGTCCATTGCCTCCTGCTGTTCTTTTGTCATCTCTTCGCTCATGGTTTACTCCCTTGATTTAAGTATACTGAGACTAATCTCAGCTCTTGTAACACGTAGGACTTATTGTATCACATACCTCTAAAAAAAACCACATAACAATCAACTTTTTGATGGAAGAAGAAGGCTCTATAAGATATAATGATTATTAGGTTTTTATGTTACTTATCAGGAGGGGTTGCAATGAATAATAATAAGACAGTCTACGTTATCGGCCACAAGAATCCAGATACAGATTCTATAGCTGCTGCGATTGCATATGCCAATCTAAAAAATCTAACAGGACACCATAATTACGTTGCTGCCAGATGCGGAAATGTAAGCAGCGAAACTCAGTATGTTCTGGACAGGTTTGGTCTTAAAGCTCCTAAATTCGTGGGAGATGTAAGAACACAGGTTCGTGATATGGATATGCGTAATATTCCGGGAGTTTCTGAAGAGATTTCACTTAAAGATGCCTGGAAGATAATGAAGGATAATAAAGTTGTTACCCTCTGTATTACTGAAGGTAAATATTTAAAGGGACTTATCACAACCGGCGATATCATGGAATCCTACATGGGTTCTTATGATTCAAAAACTCTTTCCGAAGCAAAGACCAGCTACACTAATATAGTTGATACACTGGACGGTACACTTATAGTTGGTAATATAAGTGATTCTCAGATAGAAGGAAAGGTTCTTATCGGCGCTGGAACCCCCGATATATTAGAAGAATATATTAAGCCACATGACATAGTCATTCTTGGAGATAGATACGAGTCACAGCTCTGCGCTATCGAAATGGGGGCTGATTGTCTGATTGTCTGTGCAGGAAGTACTGTAACAAGGACTATCCAGAATCTTGCAGAGGAAAAGGGATGCAAGATCATCACTACTCCACACGATTCATTTACTGTTGCCAGACTGATTTATCAAAGTATGCCAATCAGACACTTTATGAAGTGTTCTGATCTTTTGACATTCAAAATGGATGACTATATTGAAGACGTTCAGCCTATTATGGCATCTACAAGACACCGCTACTTCCCTGTAGTTGACTCAGCTGGTAAATACAAAGGTATGGTCAGTCGCAGAAACTTCCTGGGCGTAACCAAGAAGCAGCTTATACTTGTAGATCATAATGAAAAATCACAGGCCGTTAACGGTATGGAAACAGCAGATATACTTGAGATAATCGATCACCACAGACTGGGCACTGTTTCTACAAGCCGTCCTGTTTATTTCAGAAACCAGCCACTTGGTTCAACCTGTACAATCCTTTATCTTATGTATCTGGAAGCAGGCGTGGACATTCCACCTCAGATGGCTGGCCTAATGCTTTCTGCTATCATTTCTGATACTCTTCTTTACAGGTCACCAACCTGCACTGATATGGACAAACAGGCCGGAACTGTTCTTGCTACTATCGCACAGGTAGATGAGGAAGAGCTTGCCAAGAATATGTTTACAGCAGGAAGTGATCTTAAGGATAAGACTCCTAAGGAGATTCTCCATCAGGACTTCAAGAAGTTTACTGTTGGCGATACCACTGTAGGAATTGGACAGATAAGTTCAATGAATTCCAACGAGCTTGCTCATATTAAGCAGGCTATAACTCCTATCCTTGAAGATACCGCCAGTGCTGAAGGTTTAGATGTTTTGATGTTTATGCTGACTAACATTCTTGATGAATCTTCAGAGGTTCTTTTCTGCGGACAAAAATCAGAAATAGCTCTTGAAACAGGATTTAATGTAACCTCCAGAGACCATATGAGCGTTACTCTTCCTGGAGTTGTATCCCGTAAAAAGCAGATGCTTCCAACAATCATAAATACACTGAATCAATAAGGATGAGCCATGGAAATCGAAAAGAAATATTTACTTAGATCATTACCAGAAAATCTGGATTCATATCCACATAGTACTATCTCACAGGGTTATCTCAGCACAGACCCTGTTCTTCGCATTAGGCAATATGGAGAAAAATATATTCTGACTATCAAGTCCAGCGGGCTTATGGAAAGAATTGAAGTAGAAAAACCTCTTTCAAAAGAGGAATATGAAGAAATGTCTGTTATGGTAAAGGGCAACCTTATTACCAAGGAGCGTTATCTTCTGCCTCTTTCAGATTATCCGGAGCTTAAGGTTGAGCTGGATATTTTCGGAGGCAAATTCCAGGGGCTTATTGTTGCTGAAGTGGAATTTCCGGACATAGAAAAAGCCAGGAGCTTTGTAGCTCCTGACTATTTTTCTCGTGAAGTAACGGATGATCCCATATATCAGAACTCTTCTCTTAGTTCCATGAATTCCTCCGAAATAGAGGAATTACTTAGAATCTCTATCTGAAAATCCACCCATTATCTCGTCTATATCTGGCATATGTGGTCCCATAGCTTTATGAATAATAACAACTGTTATCACAATTCCTATAGCTGAAGCTATGAGTGGTGATACCAGGTTACCCAGAGCCATGTTCATGTTTACTAAGATTATTCCCAAAGTCTGTGCATAAAAACACATATGAAAAGAATCCAGGAATGTCATAGGCAGCTTACTTACACTGGTCAGACTCTTGAATATGAATGCATAAAAGAGAGCCGCCAGCAGGTACTTTCCTGCCGCTAGTGCTGTACTGAACATGAAGATAAAGAAGATCATTATATAGAAGAATGGTCTCATCTTTACCAGAGTCATATTATTCATTCCGTCCATTAAAACAAGAGAATTAGGATATGAATAAACCTCCTGATATGAGCTGTCATCTTTAATATCAGTAATGGTTACCATCTTGATATTCTTTGCGCCGATGGCAATATAAATACCCTCTCTTTCAAAGTTCCCAAATGCAAACTCATTTACTCTCGTATCCATTATTATATTTACGTTTGAAAGCTTCATTTCAAATGCTTTATCAGCCGTAAGAGTTCCATCAGTATATTCAAAAGCTGGAACCTTATTCATAAAGAGGTTTTTAAAGCCTCCAAATGAAGTTATTTTTGAAGCTGTAGGAACAGCATATATCATAAGAGATACCAGAAAAGACATGAAGATAACATATCCTATAAATCTGGAAGAACTCTTAACACTGACAAGCGCCAGTTCCTTAGCTCTTATAAGGGATACCATGAAGATATCCATAATCCCTGCCTTCTGTGGACGGGGTGTTTCTTTTGTATAATCCATCTTAAAGCTCCTGCATAAGATTTATCATCTCAATTGCACCGAGAGCACAGTCATAACCCTTGTTTCCAGCCTTTGTTCCAGCACGAACTACTGCCTGCTCAATAGTATCTGTTGTAAGAATACCGAACATAACAGGAAGCTCTGCCTCAAGGCTTACCTGAGCTATTCCCTTGCTAACCTCTGCGCATACATAGTCATAGTGGCTTGTTTCACCGCGGATAACAGTACCAAGGCAGATTACTGCATCATACTTTCCTGACTTAGCAACCTTCTTTGCAATAACAGGTATTTCAAATGCACCTGGTACCCAGACTGTATCAATGTTATCCTCTGCAACGTCATGTCTTACAAGACCATCAATTGCTCCTGATACAAGCTTTGATACGATAAACTCATTAAATCTTGCTGCAATTATACAGATCTTAGTATCCTTCTTTGCAACTACATTTCCTTCATACTTCATTTTAAAATCCTCCTTATTATATAACAGAAAAATATTATTTCGCAAATTCTATACATCATTAAGTATATGGCCCATCTTCTCTTTCTTTGTCTTCAAATAGAAAAGATCATAGGCTGATGGTTCTATTTCTATCGGAACTCTCTCGACAATGTTGAGATTATAGCCCTTAAGACCATAAACCTTATCAGGATTGTTTGTAAGAAGTCTGATGTTTCTTACTCCCAGTTCTACAAGTATCTGAGTACCAATCGTATAGTCTCTGGCATCTGCAGGGAAACCAAGTTCCACATTCGCTTCAACTGTATCTCTACCCTGGTCCTGAAGAGCGTAGGCTCTGATCTTATTTATAAGACCAATACCTCTTCCTTCCTGACGCATATAGAGAAGTACTCCTCTGCCTTCTTCAGATATCTTCTTCATAGCTGCATCCAACTGCTGTCCGCAGTCGCATTTAGCTGATCCAAAGGCATCTCCTGTAAGACATTCTGAATGAACTCGTACCAGAAGTGGATCTTCTGTAGCAACATCCCCCATGGTCAGGGCAACATGATGCTCTCCATTCAGTTTATTTATAAATCCGTGAATTATAAATTCACCATATCTTGTTGGAAGCTTGGCTTTAGTAACCTCTTCAACAAATACTTCGTGTTCTTTACGATATTGCACAAGTAGCTCTATTGTTGAAAGCTTAAGATTGTGTTCCTTTGAGAAAGCTACAAGGTCATCAAGTCTTGCCATAGTTCCATCATCATTCATAATCTCACAACATAGACCCACCGGCTTACATCCTGCCAGTCTGCAAAGGTCAACTGTAGCTTCAGTATGACCAGGACGTTCAATTACTCCGCCCTTTTTTGCCTGAAGTGGAAACATATGTCCCGGACGTCTAAAGTCATCCTTTGTAGATGAATCATCTGCAAATTTTCTGGCTGTGAGTCCTCTTTCTACAGCTGAAATACCTGTAGTTGTATCCACATGGTCAACGGAAACTGTAAATGCAGTCGTATGATTATCTGTATTCACAATGCACATCTGAGGAAGGTTGTACTTATCACTGTAGGAGGCATCCATTGGCATGCATATGAGTCCTCTTGCATATTTAGCCATCAGGTTAACATTCTCTGTTGTAGCATGCTCTGCAGCGAAGATGATATCTCCCTCGTTTTCCCTGTCCTCATTATCAAGGATGACTACCGGTTTTCCGGCTTTAATATCTTCCAGTATTTCTTCTATCGAATTAAATTCCATCTGCTGTCCTTTCTTAGATAAAACCATTTGTCATTAGAGTATCTAGAGTTAACTGAGAATCCTTCTTCTCCGGTTCCGCCGGAGTGCTAAGAAGCCTCTCAACATATTTTCCAATCACATCATTCTCAAGGTTCACTGTATCTCCCGGCTTCTTATCCAACAGCGTGGTTTCTGACGCTGTATGAGGGATAACGGAAACCTTGAAGGACTCATCTCCTAGGTCCGCGACTGTAAGGCTTATTCCGTCAATCGCTATGGAGCCTTTCATTATGATGAGACGCAGGATTGATGCAGGAGCTGAAATTTCAACCCACATAGCATTTCCTTCAGGCTTAATACTTTTAACAGTACCCGTGCCATCAATATGTCCCGAAACAATATGTCCTCCAAATCTACCAGTAGGTGAAAGAGCTCTTTCCAAATTCACCTTACTGCCTGGCTTTAACTGGCCTAAAGAAGATTTTCTCAAGGTCTCAGCCATAACATCCGCTGTGAATTCATTTCCCTTAATGGTCCTGGCTGTAAGACATACACCGTTTACCGCTATGCTGTCCCCCAGCTTAACATCGTCCATTATATTAGAAGAAATGGTCAGGGCAAATGCATCACTGGACTTGTTAACGGACCGAACTGTTCCGATATCTTCAATGATTCCTGTAAACATTTGGTCACCTCTTTAAATATCTTGCAAATATATCTCCATCAATATTTTCTAATTCTTGTAATTCAAAGGTCTTGGCAAGATTAATATCCTCTATTCCTTTACCGGATACAGGAGTAAGTGCATCTCTTCCACCAAATACCTTAGGTGCTATAAAAGCTCTCACCTCATCTACATATCCGCCATTTATCATGCTCCAGGCAAGAGTTCCACCACCCTCAAGGAGAATGGAATCTATATGCATCTTTCCGAGCTGAGACATAAGCTTATTAAGATCAATCTTTCCAGATTCATCAGCAGGTATAAGTAGTGTTCCTACTCCATGATCCTTAAGTTCTCTTATCTTCTGTCTGTTCTGTTTCTCATGTTCTGCAAGAGAAGCAACATAGGTCTTAACTTCGCCTGCTTCCTGAACCAGTTTACTTTCCATAGGAATACGAAGCTGAGAGTCACAGATTATTCTGATTGGGTCTCTTCCGCCATCCATGTGACATCTGAGGCTTGGATCATCAGCCAGCACAGTTTCAATGCCAACCATTATACCCATCAGTTCGTTTCTATAAGTTTGTACTTTTTCTCTGGACTTCTCATTTGAAATCCACTGGCTCTCACCTTTAGCAGTACATATTTTTCCATCCATAGTCATTGCATATTTATATACAACATATGGAGTATTCTCTGTTATATAGTGGAAAAATACAGGATTCAGCGCATCGCACTCATCCTTCATACAATTAGTAACAACTTCCACCTCAGCCATTCTAAGCTGCCAAATTCCATTTCCTGACACAAGTGGATTAGGATCATTGGAACCTACATAAACTCTTTTAATACCAGCATCAAGTATAGCTTCAGTACATGGTGGCTGCTTACCTGTATGTGAGCATGGTTCAAGGGTCACATACATATCTGCACCATATACATTATTTCCACGTTTCATAGCATCGGCAAGCGCCTGTCTCTCAGCGTGAAGTCCGCCATACTCCTCATGGTATCCTTCACCAAGTATCTCATCATCCTTTACGATAACGCATCCTACAAGGGGATTAGGATTTACCTTACCTATACCTCTCTTAGCAAGAGCTATTGCCCTTTCCATATAAATCTTGTTATAAGCCATTTCAAGTCTCCTTTCGTTGTCACGTCCGGCCACTCCACCGGGCAAATAGTAACGCCCCGAGCGAAAGCTCAGGGCGATAAATACTTTTACAAAACCTCTTCCATCCAGACTATACTGTCGGCTCCTGAATTTAACAGGATCAGCCATAACGGCTCGCGGGCTATACCGCCGGTAGGGAATCACACCCTGCCCTGAGATTATTTTTTATATAATTTATTTATCAGATGAATCCATACCGATTGAAAGGAATCCACCTTCGTTTGCATGAAGCATAGCAGCAAGTCCAATGTTTCTTCTGCTTCCATCTTCTGACACATAAATCTCACCAGTCTCAACAAGTGATTTAGCTATCTGAATAACCTCATCCTTGAACTGGATCATCTGTCTACGATCCTTAGAGCTCAGCTTGAACAGATACTGGTTCTTAGAACTGATAAGAAGGATACTGAAGGAATGGATGTTATCCTTCGACTCTCTCATACCAGAACCAATCATTCTTGAATTAGCGATGATGATCTCAGCGCTGTCATCAGGAAGATACTCAGAAAGTATCAGCTTGTAGATCTTAAGGTAATCATCTTCAGAATCAACCTTGATAGGAAGCTCTGCAACTGCAAATTCGATAACTGAATCGGCAATCTTGATAGTACCACCGTCATCCTCAATTGTAGCAACACTTGAACGTGGTACAAGAAGTCTGAAGAACTTGTTCTCGATAACCTTCTGATCACTCTTTGGTTCGATGATAACAAGATCAGGATAAGTCTTCTCCAGCTTATTCATACAGATGATAGCTGAATCATCTCCACCCTCTGCTGTTGACATGAGAACCTGATAGAGCTCTGTAATCTGAGGTGTACGATATTTAACCTTTTCTACAATCTTATCAACTGCAGGCTCGTAAGCCATTGCAGCATTCTGCATATAGAGATTGATAACTTCTTCTTCGGAAACACCCTTCTCTTCCTTGTACTGAATAACCTTGAAGAGGTTAACCTTATCGAAGCCTTCAAACTTATTATCAAATGCTTTCTCGAAGTACTTAAGAGATTTCTTCTCGCCTGAGAAGTTAGGCTGAAGTTCCTGTCTCTCATAAATCTTACCAAGCTCATAAGCAGCCTGTGTACTTCCAAGTCCAAGAGCCTCAAGGAATGCTTTCTCTATCTCGTAATCATTTGCGATAAAGAATACCTGGCTCTGCTTCATAAGAGCAACCTTTAGGGCTGTTGCACCTGAGCCAGCCTGTACTGCTCTTTCCCATTTCTCAATAGCACTCTGAAGGTTCTCGCCATGAAGCTCCTTAATATCATTGATATAAGCATCTGCTTCTGAAATACCATTTGCCTGTGCCATCTGGAAATATTTAAGTGCCTTTTCTCCATCTCTTCCTGATGAAAGAAGTCCGTAATAGTAGAATCTTCCAAGGTAGAATGGAACTCTCTTATGTCCAAGTCTCTCAGCATCTTCATACCACTTAAGAGCCTTTGTATAATCTTTTCTTTCCTGGTCGAAAATATTACCAATCAGGAATGCAAGATCAGGATCTTTTGTAGCTTCAAAGAGCTGCTGAGCATAACTTATAGTCTTATCAACATCTCGGTAAGGTGAATCCTTATCGAAGTAAAGATCTATCAGCAGATAACTTGCCTTGATAGAACCAAGCTTCAGAGCCTGCTTAGCATTTGTCATGGCTCCTTCATAGTCCTCAAGGTAGTAGCAATATACAGCCTCGCTGTAGTACTGATTATCTTTACGGTTAAGACTCTGATCACTTACACGTGTAGGATTAACGAATGCAAAGGAGTTAGCTGTTTCGAAGATAATCTCTTCATACTGCTCTATAATCTCCATGGTAGCACATACGAATCTCATACATGCAAGACGACGTCCCTGATAGAATGCAAATGTAACAATACCTTTATTCATTTCCTTATGATAGAAGGTTGTACAAATACCATCTGCATATTCAGTGATGTAGGATTTAAGCTGAAGCTCTTCATCAAAAGCATCGTTACAATATCTCAGATAATTCTCAAGAGTTTTCTTGGACTCTCTTGGGATACTGTCATAGCTTACATACATCTCAAAGTCTTTATAAGTAAGATTTGGAGCATAGTACTCCTCGTCTGTTTCTTCGTTGATTGTTTTCACCCAGTCCTTAGGCAGCTTGTGGATATATCCATCAACCTGATTGTGAACATAGGTATACTGATACTGGAGTGAAGCAGGGTCTATAATCTTGTATCTAGGCTCCTTACCCTTCTCCTTACGTTTCTCGGAAATCTCAGTATAGAGCTTATCCTTCTCTTCGAACTCAAGAGAATCTGTATGCTGACTTGCATACTCAACTCTGTCGTATGCCTTCATGGCATTCTCATCACCAAGATCAGATAATTGCTTATACCAAGCCATAGCTCTGTCAAGATCGATAGGAACTATGAATTCACTCTTGTTTCCGTATTCATCTATGCGGCAAAGTCCATTTTCATAAATAGATCCCAGATTCATATATGCAGACTTAACACCTGAATTAGCTGCTTTTTCAAAAAGGCCGATAGCCTTAGAGAAGTTCTGAGCTTCCAAATACATCTTAGCTGCCTTATATGTCATATCAGCATCATTTGAGAGGTTTGTATACTTCTCAAGATATGTAGCTGCTTTATTGAGATCCTTATCTGTTTTGGAATTACTATATTCACCAGTTTCGAAAAATTCACTAAGAACCTTGAGGGCATCTAAACCAAGCTGTTTATAGGCAGAATCGTTAATACCTATATCAGCTATTCCCTCCAGGATATCTATAGCATCCATACCATTAGCATTCTCGAAAAGGCTCATAGCCTTGTCATACTGAAGCTCAACAGTACTTTTATTGGATTTCTTCCCGCCTCCAAATGGCGCAAGGGAAGTAAATTTTTCTTTCAGGTCACTGAAAAAACCCATTAGTAATTCCTCCGTAAAAAATGCAAATTCACAACTAGTTCATTATAACATACTAACTGCTTACTATCAATTATTTATCTGAAGGATTCATGTAGTCAATGATGGCCTCAATAGCCTCATTTTCATCAGTTCCTTCAGCCTCAACCTCTATCTCTTCATTGTTGCAGAGACCAAGACTCATCATTCCCATGATGCTCTTTGCATTTATCTTCTTATTGCCCGAAATAAGGAAGATCTTGCTTTCAAACTGACTAGCTGTCTGAACTATCTCAGCTACAGGTCTAGCTTCATCAAACTGTGGAATGTTAACTGTGAATTTTTTGTTTGCCATAATTTTTTCTCCTTGAATATTACTGTATTACTTTTCATCTCTTAACTTATCTGCAATATCACTGAGTTTTCTGAGTCTGTGACTGACTCCGGACTTGCCCAGGGGTGGGGTTATCGCCTCGCCTAATTCTTTAAGCGATAAATAGGGGTATTCAAGTCTCATTACTGCAATATCGCGAAGTCCTTCCGGCAGGTAATCCATTCCAACTGTGGAAACGATATACTGAATATCATCTATCTGTTTCGCAGAGGATCTGGCAACCTTGGCCATGTTTGCGGTATCGCAATTAACCTCTCGGTTTATGCTGTTTTTTATTTCTTTAAGGATTCGGATGTTCTCGAAGTTCATAAGACTTGAAGCAGCACCCATAAATCCCAGCATATCAGCTATAGTATCACCATTCTTGGTATATACAACAAAGCGGTCTCTATGTTCCACAAGCCCGGCTTTCATATCCATAACACTCAGGATATTTATGAGCCTGTCAGCTTCTTTTTGACTAAGAGTTGCAATCTCCATCTGATAAGACTTTTCAGGATCTCCCACGGAGCCACCTGCCAGAAATGCACCTCTGAAATAAGCCTTCTTACAACAGCCTCTCTGAGTGATAATGCCATCTACCGACAGCCTGTTATCATATCTCCTGAGTTTCAACTTCTGGAATAACTCTTCTGTATCGCCTGTTATAATAACCTTCCTGTGATGTTTCTTCTCATTCTTGCAGAGAACCGTATCATCAGGAATTTTAGTGATCATTCTTATGAGCCTCTGGACCATGGCTTCAGATTCATCGCTGTCGACTCTTATAGCCAGAACTTCCGAATCTTCATACTCTTCCATTCGTCCATTTATGGAGATGTACCCAGCCAGCTGAGCTATCCTGCAATGAATGGCTCTGTCTGATATACTCACCAGCTCATTTCTAAGTTCGGTGTTAAATGACATTACATCTCACCCTTAACATATGAATCATTTATTATATCTCTGTGGAATACTCTGAAGGAGTAAGGCAGCCCCTGCATCCTGTCATAGAGTTCATTTGCCACAGTTACGGAACGGTGTCTTCCACCGGTACAGCCTATTGCTATAACCAGCTGATGACGTTCTTCCTTTTCTGTATTTTCCTTGATCAGAAATGACATCATCTCCTCAAGCATCTTGAGGAACTTGCCACTTTCCTTGGCCTTCATAACGTAATCCTTTACTTCCTGGTCATTACCAGTCTTACGTCTCAGGTCCTCTTCATAGTATGGATTCGGCATAAACCTTACGTCGAATACATAGTCGGCATCCTGTGGGATACCAAATTTATATCCAAATGACATGATAGTTACTATCATGTTGCTATAATCCACATCATTAGAGAATATCTTAAGGACCTCTCTTTTCAGCTCCCTGGTAAGTAGTCCGGTGGTATCTATGGTATAATCAGCCATCTTACTGAGGAAATCTATTCTGCTTCTTTCCTCATTAATGCCATCATTCAGATTACCACCCTGAGCCAGAGGATGTTCACGTCTGGTCTCTCTATATCTCTTAACAAGAGCCTTGTTAGATGCATCAAGATAAAGAATCTCGAAGTTGAATTTTATCTCCCTCATACCGTTAAGTATGTCGGACAGTTCACCCAGAGCTTCACCACTACGGATGTCAACTCCAACTGCTACCTTATCATTATTGAAATTACTGTCGCTTGTAAGCTGGACCAGCTTGTTTATCAGCGGAACAGGAAGATTATCTACACAGAAATAACCTGAATCCTCCAATGCCTTAAGAACAGTTGTCTTACCAGCCCCACTCATTCCGGTAACAATAACAAAACGCACCTTTATTTCTCCTTATTAACTGAAATCGCCCATGAGTTTCACCTCGGGCTCCAACATTACCCCAAACTTTTCCTTTACCACTTCCTGCACATGAAGTATAAGTTCATATACATCTGTTGCAGTAGCATTTTCATAATTGATAACAAAGCCACAGTGCTTTGGACTTACCATAGCTCCACCAACTCTGTAACCGGCGAGTCCACTATCCATAATAAGCTTACCTGCAAAATATCCTTCAGGTCTCTTAAATGTTGATCCTGCACTTGGATACTCCAGAGGTTGTTTATCTCTTCTTCTGGAATTAAAATCATTCATCTTGGCAACTATCTCATCTTTATCTCCTTTTGCAAGTGAGAATACCACTGAGACAATTATCATATCCTCCTGCATAGCTCTGCTATGTCTGTAACCGAAATCCATCTCATCGCCTCTAAGTGTAATGAGCTCACCATCCTTTATAACATCAACACTCTTAACGATATTTTTAATCTCTCCACCATAGGCTCCAGCATTCATGTAAATAGCTCCGCCTATAGAACCTGGTATTCCAGAAGCAAACTCAGCTCCTTCCAGATCATTCTCCATAGCCGCTTTTGCGACCTTTGAAAGAAGCGCTCCAGCCTCAGCTGTGATAGTTTCGCCTTCAACAGTTATTTTGTCGAAGCCGTTTCCGATCACTATCACAGGAGGCTCAAGACCTTTATCTGAAACAAGCAGATTGCTGCCATTTCCAATTATTATCGGCTTTTCATCGCCACATATATCAAGAACTTCTTTCAGACCATCTACAGAATATACTTTATAAAGCCTCTTAGCAGCTCCGCCAACCTTGAAGGTAGTATATTCAGCCATGGACTGGTTCTCTAAAAATTCATAATCCATATCTATGTTCAGTCCTACTTTTCGCATAGTTTGAGCAATAAAATAAAACTCTACAATGTACAAGTTTACATTATAGAGTCTTATTTTTCAATTCGTAAAAATTGTTAAATTTTTCTTTGTTTATAAGGTTTTACTGTTAATTTTGTACCAAGTAAACAGTTTCCCGCCATGGCAGCTCTACAGTACTGAAGCAGCTCCACCGTACATACCTGCATCATTTCCAAGAGTAGCCAGACAGAACTCTGTATTTCTGCATGCGTGGAATGCATATTCCTGATAATATTTCTTAACAGTATTAAGAAGAATGTCACCAGCTTTTGAAACTCCACCACCGATTACAAATGCCTCTGGGTCTACTACACAAGCAACGCTTGCAAGTGCATAACCAAGTCTCTTTCCGTGCTCTTCCATAAGCTCAAGAGCAAGATTGTCACCACTCTTTGCTGCATCGAATATCTCTTTTGCAGAAACATACTTAGCCTCTCTAAGTACTGATGGCTTATCAGATGCCTGAAGAGCTCTGTTTGCAAGTCTTACAATTCCTGTTGCAGAAGCATACTGCTCAAGACATCCCTTCTTACCACAGTTACATACATCCTGTTCGTCTGGATCTATAGGCATATGACCTATCTCTCCACCAGCTCCATTAACACCGGAAAGCATTTTTCCGTTAATGATGATACCACCACCAACACCTGTACCAAGTGTGATCATTACTATGTTCTGATATGACTTTCCGCCACCCTGCCAATATTCGCCAAGAGCAGCCATATTTGCATCATTACCAACCTTTACTGGAAGACCAACCAGTTCACTGAGTTCATTAGCCGCATTGAATACTCCCCATCCAAGGTTAACGCATTTAACAACTGTTCCATCTTCTTTTACTGGTCCTGGAACTCCCATTCCAACACCCTTAACATCTTCCTTTGAAATACCTTTTTCAGTCAGCTTTGCATTAATTGAATCAGTTATATCCTGAAGTATATAAGCTCCACCGTCATCCTTTCTGGTGGTTATCTCCCATTTATCAAGAAGCTCACCTTCTATTGAGAAAAGTCCTATCTTTACTGTAGTGCCTCCGATATCAACACCAAATACATAATTAGCCAATTGTAAGTCCTCCCGTTTATTTATTAAGTAAGCATCTTAATTATTGTTGATGCCTTTAGTTACTCTGTTATACATTTCCTGAGCCGCATTGTAACCCATCTTCTTCTGTCTGTGGTTAACGGCTGCGGATTCAACGATGATAGCAAGGTTTCTACCCGGTCTGATTGGGATAGAATGTGAAACCACCTTGGTACCAAGAAGCTCAACATGATTATCTGAAAGTCCAAGTCTGTCATAGTTTGCATCCTTGTCCCACTCTTCGAGCTTAATAACAAGGTCAACCTGCTGTGAAAGCTTAACACACTCTACACCGAACATGGTCTTAACATCTATAATACCAATACCTCTCAGCTCAATGAAGTGTCTCGTTATCTCTGGCGACTGACCAATAAGCTGTTCATCACTGATCTTTTTAATCTCAACAACGTCATCAGCAACAAGTCTGTGTCCACGCTTTATCAGTTCAAGAGCAGCCTCACTCTTACCAATACCGCTGTCTCCCATGATAAGTACACCTTCACCGAAAACATCTACCAGAACCGCATGTATTGAAATACGTGGTGCCAGTTCCTCATGAAGATATCTAACTGTCTCATGAATGAAGCCAGATGTTGTGGCACTACTGGTAAGTACTGGAATACCATGTTTAATTCCTGCTTCTATAATAAAATCGTAAGGTTCTATATCTCTACAGAAAACAAGACATGGTATGCCGTAACCAAAGAGCCTGTCAAATATCTCAATGTTTTCTTCTCTGGTATGCATATCCGCAATATATGCATGCTCCACATTTCCACATATCTGAATACGGGTATTATCAAAATGCTGGAAGAATCCATCCAGCTGAAGCGCCGGCCTGTTAATATCCGGGTCTGTGATAAGAATTTTGTCCGTGTCAATATCCGGAGTATTATTCTTAAGATTCATCTTCTCGATGAACTGAGTAAGCGTAATGCTGTATTCCTCTTGCATAACTCCCCTCCTACGTAAAAACTGCATACTATTATACATTATACAGGCTTATTTTTCACTACTAAAATTAGAGCTTAACGTGTATAATCTTATATTATGGAAATATTTGATATCGAAGAAGAATTAACAAAACTCCCACATAAACCAGGGGTTTATATAATGCATGATGAGAACGAGGCTATACTCTATGTTGGAAAAGCTATAGACCTCCATAATAGAGTGCGCCAATACTTCAGATCCGGTCATGGTCATAACAATTCTCCAAAGATACTCCGAATGGTTTCACAGATATCATATTTCGAATATATCATCACCGCCTCTGAAATGGAGGCTCTGGTTCTCGAATGTAATCTCATAAAAGAACATAGACCTAAATACAACACATTGATGACTGATGATAAGGGCTACCCTTTTATCAAAGTAACTGTGGACGAAAAGTTTCCACGTATAATGATGAGTCACAGGATGTCCCGTGACAAATCCCTGTATTTCGGTCCTTTCACAGATAGAAAAGCTGTGCATGATACAATAGCACTTGTCAAAAAGCTTTTTTCCATAAGGAATTGTAATAGAGACCTGAATTATGGTCCATACAACGAAAGACCTTGTCTTTATCATCAGATAGGACAATGCGACTCCCCTTGTTCTGGAAATATATCCGCAGAAGAATATCAGAAAAAGATTGAGAATGTCGTAAGCTTCCTGAATGGAAATACAAAGGATATTTCCAATGAGCTAAAGGCAAAGATGCAAAACTATTCTGAGAATATGGAATTCGAAAAGGCTGCTGAGATCAGAGACTTACTGACAAGTATCGAGAAAATCTCTGAAAAACAGAGGGCTGAAAATACCAGCTCCGAAGATAGAGATATTATCGCTCTTGCAAGAAATGAAAAAGATACTGTTATATCTATATTCTTTGTAAGAGATGGTACTCTCCTTGGACGAGAGAACCACCATATGTCCACAGATAGTTCAGATACTGATTCCGAGATAATCACTGAATTTATTAAGCAATACTATATGGGTACTCCTTTTATACCTAAGGAGATTCTCACCGTTACCGCTATAAATGAGGAAAATCTTATAACTGATTTTCTATCAGAACGTAAAGGACAGAAGGTTCATATAACTGTTCCTCAAAAGGGTGAGAAAAAAGGTCTCATCAAACTGGCCGAGGATAATGCGAACCTTGTTCTTCAGCAGGATATCGAAAGGATTAAACGACTTGAAAAGCGCACCACCGGTGCATGTCAGGAAATCGCAGATATTGTTGGGCTTGAAAGTGTTTCCCGACTCGAAGCCTTCGATATATCAAATATATCCGGTTATCACAGTGTTGCCTCAATGGTTGTTTTTGAGAATGGAAAGCCAAAAAGGAATGCATATAGAAAATTCCGACTTCGTACTGTAGAGGGACCTGACGATTATGCTTCCATGAAGGAAGTCCTCTCCCGCCGTTATACCGACGAAAAGATTGGAACTTTTCCAGATGTCATTATGATGGATGGTGGTAAGGGACAGGTTCATGTTGCAGAAATGATAGTCGATAGTCTGGGACTCGACATTCCTGTCTGCGGAATGGTTAAGGATGACAATCACCGCACTCGTGGTTTATACTACAAAGATGAAGAGGTTGAATTTCCACCTGGAAGTGAGGCAATCCATATGATTACTGCCCTTCAGGATGAAACTCACCGCTTCGCCATAAATTATCATAAACAGCTGAGAAGTGAGGGACAAACTCATTCCATTCTGGATGATATTCCTGGTATTGGAGCTGCCAGAAAAAAAGCTCTTCTACTTCACTTCAAGGATGTAGATAACATTAAGAAGGCAAGTCTTGAGGAACTTGCAGGTATTGAAGGCATGACTCAGAAAGCCGCCGAGGCTGTGTACAATTTCTTTAATTAAGGAGACTTTCAAATGGCTAAATTTTTGTTTCCAAGTGAATACTATAACTCTACATATAGCATAGACTTTGAGAAATACTATAGAATGGGTTATCGTGGTCTTATTTTTGATATAGATAATACTCTCGTTCCGCACAATGCCATGCATGATGACAGATCCAGAGAGCTATTCAAAAGACTTAAAAACATAGGCTATAAAATTTGCTTTGTTTCAAATAACAAGGAACCAAGAGTTAAAGAATTTAATAAAGAGGTGGGTGGCGATTACATCTTTAAAGCTGGCAAACCTAAATCTGCCGGATTCAAAAAAGCCATGATCAAAATGGGAACGAATACAGAAAATACCCTTTTTGTGGGCGACCAATTATTTACTGATATCTGGGGAGCCAACAATGCGCATCTCCACTCTATCCTGGTAAAACAGATCGACAAAAAGGAAGAAATACAGATTGTCCTAAAAAGAATTATTGAAAAGCCGATTATCTGGCTTTACCTTATGCATCACAAGATTAAAGAATAATAAAAGTGGATTGGAAATTTCCAATCCACTTTTTCTCACCCTATTTTCGCGAACATCCTTTACAGGATATCTGCTCTAAGTTTCTTAAGAACCTGGAATGTCTTTGTTCTAAGCTCTTCTGCCTCGAAAAGCGAAAGCATCGTATCCATATCGAACTTAGCTTTCATAAGACTATCTATCCAATCATTAACATAGTCCTTAACATACTCAACATTTTCTTCTGACTTATCCTTAAGAATAGCCTGAATATTATTGATATTATCTACAACAGATGGAGTAACGGTTGTATTTGAACCAGATGGAGTTTGTGAGCCTTCATCCGAAAGCTCTATAACCTTACCGGTTTTAGTAATAATAACTTTCTTATTAGGCGTAGACTCTGGCTTAACACTTGCTCCACCACCCTTCTTATCAAGAAGCTTCTCTGTAGCCTTGATAAGACAAACAACTGAGTAAGTAGCTTCCTGAGGTGTCTGTTCTGACTGACCCTTACCTTCATGCTGATGCCATAGCCATTCAGACTTAAGAAGCATTTCCTCTATCTTAGAATCATCAAGAAGTTGTTTAAGATCATTATCCATTGATGGAGAAGCAGATCCTCTACCAAAGAGACCACCGCCCTGCTTCTGATTATGATCACTTCCGCCCTTTCTATATCTGGCAGGAACAACTATTTCTTCGTATGTCTTAACAAGAAGCTTTTCAGCTGTCTTTGGATCATACTCGCTATTAATAATAGCAATTCTACCACCGTTAAGACCATTGACTATCATATCCTCAGCAGCCATGAATACAAGTGTCTTCTGACGATCATCAATCATCTGCTTGATTTCATAATTAGTCTTAGACTTTTCAAGGATTGCATTTTTACGAACCTTAAATGCCTTAATCTTCTCTTTGATACTGAAGAACATCTTCAGAAGTGAAGGATTTGCATTTACGTAATCATTGATCCATGTAATCTCAACATACTGATGCTCAATCTTATTTGAGAGCTCATATACATTGTAGCCATCGAATACAACATTAAGTGTTGTATAAAGCTTTTCAAGAATCTCATACTTCTCTTCCCAAGGACGTCCTGTAACTTCTGAGTTAACAAGCTCCTTGATACCGCACTCATAGAATACCAGGTTGTATTCATAAAGTCCTTCGAAGATATTAGTCTTACCTGTAAGCTGAGCACCTGCTCCGAGAATCTGAAGGTTCTTCTTCATATCAGGCTCATTCTCAATGTAGAGATAAACCTTCTTGACAAATGCTGAAACTTCACTGATAAGAGTATCTATTCTCTTGTTATAAAGCTCCTGCTTAGAAATAGCTGTAAGAACATTTCTACTAAGAACGCTTGTATCCTGAGTAGTATTGATGTTTCTGATGAGCTCTTTGAAGCTCTCATATACAGCCATATTATCGATAGGAATGTACTCTGCATTAAGTCCATAGAACTCAAATGCCTTGTTGTAATCCTTGTTAGCGATAAATGTATTGAAGAGACCTATTGAAAGCTGAGTCTTGTAATCATTTCCAACGTGTGGATCTTCAACAACATAATCATAAAGAACTTCAAGGTTGCTAAGATATGCATCTGAATTAGCAAGGGATGTAGGAAGACCCATATCCATTACTACGTTGATCAGATCAAGATATCCAAGAAGACCCTTATCAAAGTTCTTAGGTCTGTCATCATCCTCAAGTATCTGATAGCTTACATTGATAAGAAGTGGTGCTATACGCTCACCAATGAGTCTCATAGCCTCTCCGAACTTCTCACTCTGATATAAGTAAATCAGCCAGATACTGTAACGATAGATACCTGTTGTATTAATTGGTGCATCGATATCTGATGGATCAATGTCGCCATATACAAACTTGAAAAGTGGCTCAATCCACTCATCAATCTCGTATCTTCCTTTTGCCTTAATATTCTCGTCAACGAACTCGCCCAATTCATACAGCTTTGTACACTGAGCCTTAACATCATCATCAACGCTCATGCTCTTAAGGTCAAAGTTACTATCCTTCAGATAATCGATAACTAAAGCATAGAAACCATCTTCAACCTGCTCGTTCAAGAAACGAATAAGTAACCCCTTATTGTTAGAAGCTGCAATGGATAGAACATTATTATCACTGCCCGTTATGTTAGCTGGTAATGCCATACTCCCATCCTCCTCTTTTTATTCTAGCACCTTACATTTTACTTGAATTGTAAAATATAGTCAACGTCATTTTGTCAATATTTTACCAAAATATTTGTTAGTTTTGCACAAGACCAGCCATCTCCAGAATGGCCATTGCGTTCCTTGTGGTGCACCTTCCATCTCTGATCTTGTAATCAAACTTGAGCTCTCCATTTTCGTAATGCTCCTCAAAGTGATAATTGTCTTCACTGAGGTCACAAAGCTCAAAGTCATGAGTCGAAACCATAACGAGGGCATTTCCTTTGGACAGCTTGCTAAGCGCTTCCTTTGCACCTACTATTCTATCTGCCGAATTGGTACCCTTGAATATTTCATCAATCAGGCAGATGGCTGGAACCTCATTTCCAGATGCAACATATTCAGCCATGTCCTTAATCCTGAGAATCTCTGCATAGAATGTAGAAATTCCGCCTGCCACATCATCCATAATTCTCATAGATGTAAATATCTTCATATATGGAACGCTGAACTCATCTGCACAAACACCTGCTCCAATGTAGGAAAGAACCATGTTGACAGCAACAGTCCTGAGGAAAGTAGTCTTACCAGACATATTGGATCCTGTGATGATCGTAAGCTTTCCATCTATCTTTGCATCGTTGGCTATTACTGTATCAACACTAAGGAGTGGATGATAAACATTCTTCATTTCAAGTGTCATATCATCTCTTATTTCAGCCTTAGTTGTATTTCTTACCATTGAAAGAACTGCAAGAGAACCAAGCTCCTCTATATCAGAAACTATGTCTATACAATCCTCAAATACGTTCTTGTTTTTCTTGCTCCAATTAGAAGCTGCAAGGGCAATATAATAATCCCAGCCAAGGAAACCAGCCAGAACTATATGGATAAGCGGATTAAAGGAAATATTATTTACTGCTGCTATCCTGCCCATGGATTTGATTGAGCTAAGAAGTCCATCCTTGCTGGCAGTCTTCTCGTATACATCCTTTAGAAGCTCAGACTCAAATTCATTTTCACTTATAAGAGTCAGCATTCTGTGATAATCATTTGCCGCAATACCATATTTATAGACAGGAGCAATAAGATAATCCTGAATAGTCTTAGGGGCGAATGTTATGATCACACCTAATATGAATGTTGTTAAAATCCTCATTGGACTCATATCTCCAACCAGAACCATAACAATTGTAACTATATTCATAGCCGGAACAAGGAGCATAAGTGGATACATCCATATTGGGAAGGTTTCAGTTTTAGGCTTTTCTGTCGCCTCCTCTGTTTCCTCTCCTCTTCGCTCCATTTCTTTTTCGCGCTTCTCGAGTATTCTTTCCGAGGAAGCTTCGAAGTTCATAAGGAACTGAGTTTTATTTGTAAGTTCAGTTACCGCCTCATATCTTTTATCAACATTTTTAATATCTGGATTCTTAAGAGAAATGGTATCTGCAAGCTTCTTTCTTCCAAGAGAAGTATGCGCTATAGATATCATCTGGAAAAGAGAATTTCTTCCAAGGAGATCAAGATCATGAGACAGGTTGTCCTTGGGTCCAAGAAATTCACTTCCGTCATCCTTGAAATTCTTCCACTCACCTGAGTATCTCATCAGATAACGATTAAGCACCTGAGACTTGGCACGGATGCTCTGAATCTCTTCATTTAGATTGCCGTGAATCTTAACAAGAACAATAAATATCACAGCAAATAGAATTCCCAGGCCAATCAGGAGAAAGCTATGCTTTCCAAAGCCTGCAAAGATAAGAACAACAGCTACCAGAAAGACCAAAAGTCTAAAACCTGCTATACGTGAAAAACGTTTATCCAGGCCTAAAAGCTCCTGTTCCACCTCATTTTTTTCTTTTAAAATATTGTCATTCATTAGACATAAACCTCACATCGCTGATTTAGTAAGATTAACACATTTTCCATTGATTTTTCAAGCTTATTCAATTACAATAACATATAGTGTTTCTATGCTAATAATTCGAACAGAAAGAGGGGTAAAAATAATGGCAAGAAGAGGTTTATTTGGAGGATTACTTACTGTAACAGCTGCCGCTGCTGCTGTAGCCGGAGTTGCTTATCTCTTTAAGGATGAAATCCGAGGAACTGAAACATATAAGAATCTGAATGAGAAATATGATGTAGATAAAAAGATCAAGGATTATTCAGAAAAAGCCAAGGATACAGCTTATGATCTTAAGGATAAGGCAAAGGTTGCTGCAAAGGATATTAAGGCTAAGGCTGAGGAATGGAAAGCTTCTCAGGAAGATGACATTTTCGAGGATGACGAGATAATCATCGATGGCGACTTCTCAGATGATAGAGATTATGTTTCTATTAAGGATGCAGCTGAAGATGTTAAGGATGCTGTAGAAGACAAAGTTGAAGATGTCAAAGAAGCTGTAGAGGACAAGGTTGAAGAAGTTAAAGACGCAGTTGAGGATGCTACAGATAAATAAGCAAATTAAAACCGGTGCTTCGGCACCGGTTATTTTTTTACTCATTTTTCTGAATATCTATATGGGAAACATAAGCTTCAATAACATAATGTTCTGTAGCGTATACATGTCCCTCCTGCTCTTCTATATCTTCCATTTCTTTATTTAGAATTTTGATAAGCTTTTTCTTAGATTTCTTAATTCCTATCCTGTTAATACCAAATATCAGCTCTGGTCTGATAAGTGCGATTATCATATAAAGGACAGTCACGATTATTAATCCAGGAACTGCTTTCTTAGCAATATTTAGAATAAGGATTCTTCTGTAAGGAAATTTCAGTTCATTGATTATAATGGTCTGAACTGAACCAGAGAAAACATCAGAGCCCTTTCCTACTGTTTCAGCATAGGACTGCTCAATGTATTTACTCTTGGTAACATCCTCTTCCAGCTTACCATATATTGTTACAGAACCTGTTTTCTTCAGTTGTTCATATGTCTTATCCTTCAGGATAAAGATTCTTATGGTTTCACCTTCAAAAAGATAATAATAGCTTCCCAGCTTTTCCCCTTCTGACATCTCATCAAAGCCTGCGGGCAAAAGCTCCTGCTGGCATTCATAGGAAACATTCTTCGCTCCCCCGCTGTACATAACGCCAAGTCCGTTTAGAGAGGTTATGTTATGGCAGGAATAATCTTCCAGCAGACTAAGCTGGTATACCATCATCAGAAGTGCACCTTCTATAATGAAGATGGGAACCAGCATAGCTATTAGATTTCTTCTGAGTAGTTTGGAAAACATAGACTATTCACCACTACTTTGCAACTATATTGATAATCTTACCAGGTACATAAATCTCTTTGATCACTGTCTTACCATCAAGACGATTTCCAAGGGCTTCCTTAGCAGCTGCAAGGATGTCATCTTTAGATGCATCTGCTGGTACATTGATAGTAAGCTTTGTCTTTCCAGAAACCTGAACAGGAAGTGTTATCTCGTCTGTTACAAGATGCTTCTCATCAAATGAAGGCCAGCTCTCATTAAATACTGTTTCAGTTCCACCAAGAGCCTCCCAAAGCTCCTCACCAATATGTGGAGCAAATGGGGCAATAAGTCTTACAGCAGTCTTAAGTGTTTCCTTGTCAACTCCTGTAGTCTTTGTAAGATCAACAAACTTATTATTGTATTCCATGAATGCAGAAATAACTGTATTCAGGTTAAAGCTCTCAAGTCTTTCTGTAACAGCCTTTGTAAGACCGTTTCTAAGACGGAGAAGCTCTTTTGTTTCAGGAGCATCCCTCTCTAAGTTGTCCATAACCATTGTGTAGAATCTCTTGATGAATCTGTAAATACCATCTATTCCGGCATCATCCCAGATAGCATCTGCTTCTGGTGGTCCAACAAAGAGTTCATACAGACGAAGTGTATCACAACCATAATCACGAACAATGTCATCAGGAGAAACAATGTTGCCAAGAGATTTACTCATCTTAGTTGGCTTTCCAGTTTCTCTGTCACGTCCGCAGATCATTCCCTGGTTGAAAAGCTTCTTGAATGGCTCGTCGAAGCTTACTACTCCGATATCATAAAGGAACTTAGTCCAGAATCTTGAGTAAAGCAGGTGAAGAACCGCATGCTCTACTCCACCAATATACATATCTACTGGAAGGTACTTATCAGCCTTTTCCTTTGAGATAAGTTCATTTTCATTATTTACATCTACATATCTAAGGAAATACCATGATGAACCAGCCCACTGAGGCATAGTATTGGTCTCTCTCTTAGCTGGGCCTCCACACTGAGGACATGTGCAATTAACCCAATCTTCAATTGCAGCAAGTGGTGATTCACCCGTTCCAGTTGGCTCATACTTCTCAACCTCAGGCAGTCTGAGTGGAAGTTCTTCTTCTGGTACAGCTACGCAGCCACATTTCTCACAATGTACGATTGGAATTGGCTCACCCCAGTATCTCTGACGTGAGAATACCCAGTCACGAAGCTTGTAGTTAGTTGTTGCTTTACCATAGCCCTTTTCTTCAATGATCTTTGGAGCCTCTTTCTTAAGTACAGCAGACTCCATACCGTTCCAATCGCCAGAATTAACCATGATACCAGAAGCAGCTGTATAAGCCTCTGTCATTTCATTTCCATCCTGAACGTCGTCCAGTGTTGGAGCGATAACCTGGATAATTGGAAGATCAAACTTCTTAGCAAACTCAAAGTCTCTATCATCATGGGCAGGAACGCACATAATAGCTCCTGTACCATAATCAGCAAGTACATAATCTGAAAGCCAGATAGGTGTCTTAGCACCATTTAATGGATTTATTGCATAGCAGCCTGTAAATACACCTGTCTTCTCCTTATCAGCCATACGGTCGATTGAAGATTTAAGCGATGTCTGATAAATGTAATCTTTAACAGCAGCCTCTGTTTCTGGAGTATAAAGCTTTGAAGCAAGCTCTGACTCTGGAGCAAGTACCATAAATGTAGCTCCGTAAAGTGTGTCAGGTCTTGTTGTATATACTGTAATAACCTCGTCTCTTCCATCAACTGGGAAGTTAACCTCTGCACCCTGAGATTTACCAATCCACTCAGACTGCATCTTCTTAACCTTCTCAGGCCAGTCAAGCTTGTCCAGATCGGCAAGAAGTCTGTCAGCATAAGCTGTAATCTTCAGCATCCACTGACGAAGGTTCTTCTTTGTAACATCAGCGCCGCAACGCTCACATTTACCATCTTTAACCTCTTCGTTTGCAAGACCTGTCTTACATGAAGGACACCAGTTGATTGGCATCTCCTTCTCATAAGCAAGACCCTTCTTGAACATCTGTACAAAAATCCACTGAGTCCACTTAAAATAATCTGGATCAGTTGTATTAATTTCCATGTCCCAATCGTATATTGCAGCAATCTGCTTGATCTGCTTTTTGATATTGGCTACATTCTTAGCAGTTGAAATTGCAGGATGTACACCATTCTTGATAGCATAATTCTCTGCAGGAAGTCCAAATGCATCCCATCCCATTGGGTGGATAACGTACTTTCCATGCATCATCTGGTAACGGCTCCAAACATCAGAGATAACATATCCTCTCCAATGTCCTACATGAAGTCCATTTCCTGATGGATAAGGGAACATGTCCAGACAGTAATACTTTGGCTTTTTACCATCGTTTACATTTACTGGATTCTCCTCCCATTTCTTTGTCCATTTTGCTTCGATTAACTTATGATCGAATCTAGCCATTTATTTTTCCTCCGTATCGCTAGTATCTTTATTATGAGAAACCTTATTGATAAGGTCTTTTGAATGCTGTAATCTTTCGAGATTCTTAAGTCTCTTCTTTCTATCCCTCTCAGACTCGAACCTTACTTTTGGTCCTCTGATAGGTTCTCCATTTTCATCGAATCCCCTTAGGGCAACGAAATAATCGGTATCGTTTTCAAGTCCCTTCTTGTTAAGAGAATCCCTGAGATGTCTTGTGAGTATAGCGTAAATGCAGGCAAATGTAGGCACACCCAGAACCATTCCTATAGGTCCAAACAAATTGCCTCCCACAAGGATTGCAAAGAGAACCCAGAAGCTGGATAGTCCGGTTGAATCGCTAAGAATAAGCGGTCCGATAACATTTCCATCTATCTGCTGAAGTATCAATATGAAAATGATAAATACAATACACATCTTTGGAGACTCAACAAATACAAGTATTGCTGAAGGAATAGCTCCAATAAATGGTCCGAAGAACGGAATAATATTTGTTACTCCAACGATAACGCTTATAAGTATTGCATATGGCATCTGCACTATTGCGCAGAAAGCATAGCATATAAAACCAACTATTACGGAATCCAGGATCTTTCCACCTATAAATCCACCGAAAACTCCATCTGCGTATTCAAGACTTGCAAGAACCTTATTTCCCATTTCCCTATCGAAGATTGCATAAATGATCTTCTTAAACTGTGCAGAGAACTTATCCTTGCTGAGAAGAATATACACTGCAGCGATAATACCAATAACAAAATTCAAGATAAGCTTCAGACCACCAACTATTCCATCTCTGATTGCAGTTACTATACTGTCCATGTTTGGAAGCAGGTTTTCTGCAAGCACTGTTTTAATGGTTCCTTCCAGATCATCCATATAGTTATTGACTACATTAATGATATCAGGGTTATCCTTAATAAGTTTATTAACAAAATTATCTATATTTGTAGCATATCTATCTATGTTTGTATAAAGACTATTTATACTCTCATACAACGATGGCAGAAGAACCCAGAAAAATGCAGTGAGTACAGCCAGGAAGAATAACAAAGCTACTACTACTGCCAGGGTATTTGCCGTACTTGATATTTTCTTTTTATTTCCTTCAGGTCTTATCTTTGTAAGAAGTGTTCTAAAGGAAACTCTGAATCTATTAACAATAGGATTGAGAAGAAATGCTATAACAAATCCGAAAATGATCGGAGTCATAGCAGAAAGGATTTTGCCAATAGTACTAAAGACGCCAGATAGCTTTCCTATAAGGAGATAGAAAAGCACTATAATGCAGCCGGCACCAGCAAGTGTCAGCATTTTTCTAACATCTATAAGTTCTAGTCTTCTTTTCCTTTTTTCGTTGTCCAAAGACTTTTCCTCCTAAGCTTTAACCTGTCACCATCGCCAAATAAATATAATACCATAAATCCTATTAAACTTCATTATTTTGTTTTAATTTCAAGAGCAACCTTTCTCTTAAGCAAATGAAGTCTGCCATAGGCTTTGCTTCTGCCTGTTATCTCGCAGAACCGCATAAAATCTTTGCAATATATTTTGTATCTCTTTAATGCTGCATTTCTATCACTATTCTGTCTGCCTGAAAAGCTTTGAACTAGTCTTGCATTCACTACAAGCATTGTGCAAAGATCATGTTTGCTAAGATTATACATAAGCGTGTAATCTATCATATCCAGGAAAAGGCTTTCATCAAAACCGCCAATCTTCTCCAATGCATCGAGCCTTACAGCCATACCACTGCTTATGCAGCATACATCCTTATAGACTCCAGGCTTTTTAATACAATTCTTTTCGTTATAAATAAATGTAAAGCCATTAACAGGAGACATTGGTTTTCCACCACTCTCGATTATTCCTGTGATGACATTTATCCCATCAATATCTCTGTTAGGATCCTTATGAGCCTTGTAGATTTCTCTCATATAGTCATAGCTGATATCTGTATCATCATCTAGGAGCATAAGAAAATCAGACTTAGGATCTTTACTGTCATGAAGGGCATACTCCAGAGCTTTATTATAAGCTTTTGACAGACCAATATTACCACCGGAATTAATATAAGCAATTCCGTGAGTCGAAACGAAATTAGCCAGTTTCTCATCGCTATGACTCGTAAAGCCTCTTTCTGAGTTATCGATAATGACTATCTTCGCATCCGCTTTACTCTTCTCTTCAAGAAGCTGATTAGCAGAATATCTGGCAACAATATCTTCTAATTTTTTGTTATACATAACTATTGCAACATATAACATCATTCTACCTCTTAATAAGCTTTTATCTTTGTCCAGAGATCTGAATAGAAAGCTCTCGTCTCTGTATCCTGATACCTGAACACCTCATTATTCTTAGCACCAAAATTCGGTATATATGCATTTATTCCTTTAAACTCTTCCTGTTTCATATCCTCACGAACCTGAGCAACAGGAGTTGTATAACCAATAAAAATGGAATTGTCATAAACCACATCGTACTCAAGCATGTAGTCCATAAAGGCTTCAGCCAGATCAGTATCAGTACAATCTTTAGTCATTACCATGCAGTCGCACCATTCATTTGTACCCTCTTCTGGCTCTATGAAACCTAGATCTTCATTTTCGGCCATTATGTAGGCTCCATCACCTGAATAAACAACTGCTATAGCCTTATTGCCCGCAATCATATTATCCATTACATCATCGCCTGCATATACTATGTCCATATTTTCCTTCTGATCAATGAGCCACTGATATGCTTCCTGGATTTCCTGCTTGTCAGTTGTATTCATGGAATATCCTAAGGCTTTAAGGGCAACCATAAAGCTGTCTCGCTCGGAATCATACATGTAGATATCACCCTTGTACTTAGGATTTCTAAGAAGCTCCCATCCATCATTCAAATCTTCAGGATCTACCTTGTTCTTATCATAAAGAATTCCAACTGTACCAACAAAATAAGGAACTGAGTATTTATTTGTCGGGTCGAATACATATCCCATGTTCGCAGGGTCTATGTCATCTTTGTGAGTAATATTATCCCAGTTAACCGGTTGAAGCTCTTTTTCCTTTATGAGCCTTTCAATCATGTAATCACTGATGATCAAGATGTCATACTCCGAACCACTCATAAGCTTTGTATACATGGACTCGTTGGAATCGAAGGTTTCGTATACAATTTTACAGTCATACTTCTCCTCAAAGTTTTCTATCAGCTGAGGATCCATATACTCTCCTGAATTAAAGACTCTAAGAGTTCTTCCTCTTCCCTTTAATCCGGCAAATGTAGCAAATCCAACTATGACCACAAGACCGACAAGAAGAATTCTCTTCATAGCATTCTTGAAGTGATTAGGGATAACTCTGGACATGATTATAAGCAGCGCTATCACAAGAATAACTATGGTGGAAAGCGCATTAATTGTAGGATTTGTACGCTTGGTCATATTATATACCGTAATGGATATATTCTCTACACCATTACCAGTAACAAAGTATGAAATTACAAAATCATCAAAACTCATTGTGAATGCAAGCAGAATACCGGCATAAATGCCATCTCTGAGCATTGGAATTATAACCTTGATTAGCGCCTCAAACGGAGTAGCTCCAAGGTCCATGGCTGCATCTGCAATACTAGGGTCAAGCTGTCTGACCTTAGGATAAACAGAAGTGATAACAAAAGGTGTACAAAAAGCTATATGAGAAACAAGCATAGTCATATAACCCTTAGTTATCATGGCTGATGAAAACAGGATCATAAGACTGATAGCTGTTACGATATCTGGATTAAGGATAGGGATATTATTTATATTAAGCACAACATCCCTTATTATTTTTCTACTCTTTGAAAGGCCTATTGCTGTAATAGTTCCAAGAACTGTGGAAGCAAAGGTTGCAAACAATGCTATCGTGAGGGACACATATACCGCTCTCATGATAGAGCCATCTGAAATAAGCCTTGAATACCATCTAAGAGATACACCGCTCATGCTTGTAAGACTCTTCGATGAATTGAAGGAAAATACCATCATAACGACTATTGGAAGATAGAAGAAAATAAAGAGACACACGATATAGATTATATATGCCAGTCTTCTTTTTTTATTATCACGCATCACGGTCCTCCTTTTCCTCCTTGTCGAACTTCTTCATAAGTGTGAGTCCCACAAGAATAATCAGAGTAAGGATGATGGAAATAGCCGAACCAAAGTTCCAGTTACCTACAGAGATAAACTGGTTTTCGATCAGGTTTCCGATCAGCATGTATTGTCCTCCGCCCAAAAGCTTTGGAATTACGAAGGTTGAAATAGACAGGAGAAATGTCATTGTAACGCCATTAATAACTCCTGGAATTGACATCTTAAGAATAACTCTCGTGAAGGTCTGGAAGGAATTGGCTCCAAGATCATGAGAAGCTTCTATGAGAGATGGATCAATTTTTCTAATGGATGTATGGATAGGGATGACCATAAACGGAAGAATGTCACTGATAAGACCTATCACAACCGCAAAGTCTGTGTACATGAAACTGCCCGCATTCAGGCCAAAAAGCTTAAGGAAGCTGTTGATCACACCATTATCTGAAAGCAGACTAATCCAGGCATATGTACGAAGAAGTGTATTTATCCACATTGGAATAGTCACAAGAAGAATAAGGATGTCCTGCGTGGAATCCTTAAATCTGGTTATGAAATATGCGAGAATATAACCCAGAATCAGGCAGATGAATACAGAAATAAAGCCCAGAACAAAGGACTTTTTCAATACGTCAAGATAGACTGGTTCACCTATCTTCTTAAAGTTTTCAAGAGTAAATCTAATATTTACCAGACCATTACCACCTGTTGTGAATGCATACAGGATGATCATAAACAAAGGTACGAGAATAACAAGTACGGACCAGACGATATATGGACGGATAAGCTTTGTATAATGTTTCATTTGAGTTCCTTTCTGTCTCTTCTAACGAATTACTTCTTTGGTATTCGGAAAGTACGTGCTTCGCACTCTACTGCCTCCTTCGGAGGCACTTTCCTCATACCTTCGAAGCAGCATCTACGATGCTACGAAAACAAAATTATTAATTCCTTGGCTTGCGAGCAAGCACGGAATTATAATTTTGTTTTCTAATTCGTAAGGCTACCATTCCATTGGATACATGACATGAATTTCGTCCGGTCCAAATGTAAGACCTACTTTCAGGCCTGGTTCGTAATAGTCAGTTGTGTGAATAAGATAATCGCGGTGCTCAGTCTCTACTACTATCTCATGGTGAACTCCCTTGAAGATAATAGATTTAACAACACCTTTTACCTTTGCCTCTTTAGGCTTTACTATATCAATATCTTCAGGTCTAATTACAACCTCAACATCCTCATTATCTTTAAAGCCTTTGTCTACACACTCAAAATCTTCTCCATCGAAAGAAACAAGAAGATCCTTTTTCATTACAGCCTCGATAATATTTGACTCACCAATAAAGCTGGCAACAAATCTGTTTTCTGGCTCATTATATATATCCTCAGGGGTTCCAATCTGCTGAATAATACCTTCATTCATAACTACAACAGTATCAGACATTGAAAGGGCCTCTTCCTGATCATGTGTAACAAATACAAAGGTGATGCCCACTTCTTTCTGAATCTTCTTAAGCTCAGTCTGCATTCCCTTACGTAGTTTCGCATCAAGTGCGCCCAGAGGCTCATCAAGAAGAAGAACCTTTGGCTCATTTACAAGAGCTCTGGCAATTGCAACTCTCTGCTGCTGTCCACCAGAGAGACTGGACACATCTCTCTTAGCATATCCTTCAAGTCCCATAAGCTCCAGCATGCTGGAAACCTTATGGTCAATAATGGAATCATCCATCTTCTTTATCTTAAGGCCAAAAGCCACATTATCATAAACATTCAGAAACGGAAAAAGAGCATACTTCTGAAAGATAGTATTTACCTCTCTCTTGTATGCTGGTATTTTTGTAAGATCAAGGCCATCAAAAAGGACTTCTCCACTTGAGGGCTCTTCAAATCCTGCAAGAATCCTAAGGGTTGTTGTCTTTCCACAGCCAGAAGGTCCAAGTAAGGTGAGAAACTCATTTTCATAGATATTCAAATCTATCCCCCTAAGCACCTGCTGATCTTCAAAATTCTTTGTAAGGCCTTTAATTTCTATAAGAGCCTTCTTCTTTTCTGTCTCGCTCATTTGTCTCTCCATAAATCTAAAAAAATATCAAGGAAAATATTAACAAAATATGCGATATTTCGCAATAAAAAAGAGCCTTTCGGCTCTTTTTATTTGTATTCTTTCGAAGGTTTTGGATAAACTCTATACAATGGGGTAACACTACCATCTTTATATCCCGTCCAAACTTCAGCCTGTCCCGTATCATCTCGTCTATAAAGGAGCCAAAGCTCTGGCGTCACTTTCTTCCCCTTCTTTTTACCAACTTTGGCAAGCAAAGGTTTATTATACTTAATGGACATATTTAAATCAGTGGCACCATCATAATTTCTATTGGTTTTATCAGCTCCATTTTGAGCAACCTCTTGTGATAATGCCCACAAGAATTCATTAGTATAATCCCTTTGTTCCTTTCCACCACTTGTATTGTCGAGGGTACTTTTAAACAATGAATTTTCCCATACTCCATAGTTTCCATCAAATCTTACACCTCGGCACCAAGCAACCGGGCGAATAAAATATTCATCGGAATTACATGTTTTATCTCTGCAACCACTATTATTTCCCATTGAAACAGGGTATCCATCATTATTTGCTTTAATACGAGCTGGATAATCAGTCCCATAAAAATCTACACAAACTGACCATCCTAGATAAGCATTATCTTCACTAGTTGTCATAGCAAGATCAGCTGCATCAACAATGGTCTGTGCCACTTCTACATCACGTGCCTTACGTGCCTTCTCAATATACCTGATAACTGCAGGTGTGATGGCCGCAGAAAGAATGGCCATAATAGCTATAACTATTATAAGCTCTACAAGAGAAAAACCCTTTTTATTGTTAATAATATTACTCATACTTCTCTCCCATCGTTTATAAAATAATTCTATCAAATAACAACTTTATAAACAACTTTATTTTGTAGAGCGAAATGCTTTATTTATACTCTTTACAGCACTCAGGATATAAACGATATGCTGGCTGATCTCCGGATTTAGAAATCCAAACCTCAAAACGAACAGGTTGATTAGAAGAATCAAGTTTTCTAGCTATCATAAATCCTTCTGGAACACCATTGCCAGAGTCTTTTTTATACTTTGGAGTAGAGAACAGCTTGTCGCTATTTGATTCCTTTCCTAAAGTTTTTCTTACAAGACTCATAAAATGAAGCATCGCATCATCATTAGCGATAAAAGTATCCTCATCTTTTGCAACCGAGATAATCTCTAACTTATATGGATCTTCACCAGAAATACCGGTTACATTATCAATAATGTTAGTACCAAATTTTTGGTTAGTCCCTTTAATTCAATTAAGGGAATTTGTTTCTTGTATAAGAGCCTTCTTTTTTTCTGTATCGCTCATAAAAATCTCCAAAATTTGAATGATAATGTTCAGGTTTTGCAATCAAGAAAAATATTATCAAAATATACATCAATAAGCAATAAAAAAGGTCGCCAAAAATGACAACCTTTTAAGGGTTCATATATATTTAATGATTCATTGATAATATTAAGGATTAGCATCATTTGGTGTATTAAGCTTATTATAATCCCTGGAAACCTCAGGCCATAACATATATGCTTTAAATCCATTATTGTTATATACATTACCATCCTTACTTATCCAGCATCTGGAATCACTAACTCCACCACCTATAAATACATACAAATTTCTATCTTTATCAGTAGCAAGCATCCACTGATCTAAATGAGGACTTGTAGTGAATTTAGGATATACCAGCTCTGCTCCTATATATTCATTAAACTTATCAGTAAACTCGCCTAAATCCCCGTCAAAATCATATTTTGCAATAGGACATAGATGCATTTGATAGATAGGGAGATGTGCATTTTTGTTTGGAACGTTCATATATGCAATAACTCTATAATCTCTTCCATCACGCCAAGTTGGACTTAAATTATTATGTCCCGAACAATCAGAAATATAATCATACATATCATCATCACTTTGAATTGCAGCATTTAGCGTAGTACCAATTGAATCAGCTGTAGCAATATCATCAGCCTTTCGGGCTTTATTTATATATCTAATAAGCGCTGGGGCTATTGCCGCTGATAGAATAGCCATAATAGCTATAACAATAATTAACTCTACAAGCGAGAAACCCTTATTATTTGTCTTTTTATTCATGTCATTCCTCCACAATCAGTTTCACTTGTAAAACATATAAATACTGAAAAAAGCTACTTATACTCTTTACAACAATCAGGATACAGGCGATATGCCGGTTCATCTCCATCCTTTGATATCCATACTTCAAACCTTACAGGTTCATCATTATCATCAAGCTTTCTAGCAATCATAAAACCTTCAGGAAGTCCATTTCCAGAATCCTTCTTATACTTAGGAGTAGAAAAAACCTTATCGCTATTTTGCTCCTTGCCAAGTGTTTTTCTAACAAGAGCCATAAAATGAATCATTTCATCTTCATCATTTTGGAAAGTCTCATTGTCCTTTGCAACAGAAATAATCTCAAGGTCATAAGCATCCTCTCCGGATATTCCAGTAATTCCTCTTATAATGTTAGTACCAACATGATCAGCATCCTGCTGAACGTTGTTCTCTTTACCCTCATAAGAGTAAGCTTCTGCATATGCATATTCCACAGCGTGATTAATAACACTAGCTGTTTCAACATCGGAAGCTCTCCTTGACTTATTAATATATCTAATAAGTGCAGGAGCTATTGCTGCTGCAAGAATAGCCATAATAGCAATTACTATTATCAGCTCTACAAGTGAAAAACCCCTGTTTCTCCTGGATTTGTATGGGCTGACAGGAAAAATGTTATATTCTTTTGTCATAATGGAACCCTCACAAATAGTGTATCTATCGCGCATCTTAATAAACTGCGATATTGGAAAATGAGACAAAAAAACTACCATTTGACGCACAGTATAATAACTATTGTTATAATATGCCAAACAGTAGTAAACATTGCAACTGGCTACCTGATTCTTAAGCTCTCACCCTCAAAGACTCCAGGCCCTATAGCTTTGCGTCACAAGATCACTCCTGCTTTGCCCATATATGTAAAATTCTATCATTTTATTTATAAAAAAGCAATAATATAGACACTTATATTTGTTAAAAACACACAAAAAACACAAATAAACAGAGAAAAGAATAAAAGACCATCAATTATTGATGGTCTTTTAAGTGATTTTGCGGATAACAGGAGTTGAACCTGCACGGGATTCCCCACTAGAACCTAAATCTAGCGCGTCTGCCAATTCCGCCATATCCGCTTATATCGTTTTTGATAAAAAAAACTGAAAACCAATAAATAGTTTTCAGAGAAGTGAGCCACGGGGGAATCGAACCCCCGACAACTTGATTAAAAGTCAAGTGCTCTACCGACTGAGCTAGTGGCTCAAAATATGCTTCACAAAATAAAGTGGTGTATAGTGCATAGATGCTTCGCATCTATTTTGTCGCTACGCGACAATTCTGTGCTTCGTTTCACTCGCACAGGCATCCTTTGAACTACGTTCTACAGAAAAGCCTAACGCTGTGTTCCTTACTGCGTATTACTTCGTAATACTACGTAAGTAACAGCAGCTACTCGATAAAACCACTTCGTGGTTTTATCAGCACTTCATTTTGCTTCGCAAAATAAAGTGGTATACTGGGCTAGTTGGATTCGAACCAACGAATGCAGGAGTCAAAGTCCTGTGCCTTACCGCTTGGCTATAGCCCAAGGATTACTCATGTCATTCAGTTGTAATAACTAGCATCCACACAAGAGGGTGGGTAGAGGGACTTGAACCCTCGGCCTCCAGAGCCACAATCTGGCGCGCTAGCCAACTGCGCCATACCCACCACGTTACAAGATTGCTTTGCAATCTTGGAGTTAGCAGTTTCAAAGAAACTGCGTAGTAAGCTGCAGGTTTTTATATAAAACCTACAAAAAACGTGCCCGAAGGGATTCGAACCCCCGACCCACGGCTTAGAAGGCCGTTGCTC